>JBKDAN010000042.1:0-87260 GCA_046316615.1 Phycisphaerae bacterium | reverse complement strand
GGCGGCATCGTCGTGGCGATAGGCGT
The DNA here is from genome assembly GCA_046316615.1 of Phycisphaerae bacterium. Classification (GTDB taxonomy): domain Bacteria; phylum Planctomycetota; class Phycisphaerae; order Phycisphaerales; family UBA1924; genus BJHL01. Next base: position 87,234 of record JBKDAN010000042.1, on the reverse strand, counting down.
GGATGATCGCGCCATTGCGGATGAGGAATGCGCCGCCGAGTTGGAAGCCATCGCCAGCGAGGCCGCCGACACCATGTCGCCAGGCTTGCAGGAAGCGCAGGAAGACGCGCGGGCCAAAGAGTTGGCGCAGGTCGCCGCGGGCGAGTTCGAACGCGCTGTAGAGCTGTTTCTGCGGATCGCTGATGCGGGCTGCATCGAGGTTGTAGCGGGCGATGTTGCGCTGGGCTTCCTGGTCGCTGACCATGTGCACGAGAGCGATGCGTGTGCCGGTGAGGCGCGAGGCATTGGCGGATAAGTCGGCGAGGGCTTCGCGGCAGAAGGTGCAGCCAAAGTGACGCAAGAAGACGACGAGGACCGGGCTGCGCTCGCTGAGTGTGAGCAGGCTGACACCATCGCTGGTTTGCGTTTTCGCCAGCGTGTCGCGCAGTGATGCGGGCTGGGTTTGTGGTTGCTTGGCGGAGCGCATGCGGTCGTCGGTGTCGCGGCGCGTGTTCACGAGGAAGGCGTGGCGCAGCATGAGCGCGAAGGGGACCCACCAGATGAGGTCGTTGGTGAGCAGGGTCACGCCGAATTTCAGCGGGACCAGATCGCGAATGAAGTGGGCGTCGATGAAGCCGATGGGGCCGAAGATCTTGCCGAGAAATCCGACGAGGATGATGGGCCAGTGCCGCGCGACGTCTTTGGCGGCGACCCAGTAGCCCACGCCGTAGACGCCCACGATCATGCCGATGCACTGCCAGAGGAAGATGTAATTGGGACGTTCCATGCCCAGCCAGTCCCAGAAGGTGTTGGGCAGGAGGACGGCCCACGCACCCCAGAGGACGTTGTAGATTCCGGCGAGGCGCAGGCAGAGGGTCATCCAACGGGGTTGGGGCATGGGGAGGGTTTCGCTGGTCGGGGGTGAAGGGATTTGGTGGGAGTTGTGGGGGGGCGGCATTCGGTGGGGGAGGCGCGGCATTCGGCATTCGTGATTCGGCATTCGTGGTGGCGGGAGCGGGCGCGGTGGGGTGATTTGGTTGTGAAACCGGAGCAGGCATCAAGGCATTGGGCATCAAGGCATGAGGCGGGGGAGAGTGAGGCGTAGGGGCGTCTGGTTGGATGCTGAGGCACATGGCGATTTCGGGTTGAGCGGACCAGCGTTCGATTTCGAAGGCGGTGAAGCGGAGCTCTCTGGCGAGGGCGTAGAGGTCGCGGCTCAGTTCGAAGTAGCGGAGGACGCGCGGGATGTCTGCTTGATCGAGGCAGTCGAGGTGGGCGTCGGTGAGTTGGGATGGGCGAGACATGTGGACCCCTTTCTTGCGGCGCGGAAAAAACGTGCCTCCGTATAGAGGGGTCAAAAGCGCGGTTGTGCGCGCGCTGGTGGTTGTGTTTTGGGCGCAAGTGCTTGTGGCTGCTGGCGGCAGATTTTCGGCGGAAATCTGGCAGATTTTTTGGGAGGGTGGTTTTGACATGCGCCCGCTCTGGAGGGGCGGGCCACCCGTTAGCGCGCGAGGAGGTTGAGGATGCTTTGCTCGTAGGCGGCGCAGATGGGGGCGTAGTCGAGGCAGGTCACGGCGCGATCGCGCTGGCGGGCGGCGGCTTGCAAGCGGGCGTGGGGGTTTTGCAACCAGTGTGTGACGAGTTGCCAGTAGGCGGCGCGATCATTGGTGGGAATGGCATCGGGGCCGACGAGGTGGGCGCCGATGCATTCGGCGTGGCGCTCTCCTGCGCGCAAGGCGACGACGGGGATGCCTGCGCCCATGGCTTCGATGACGGAGTTGCCGCCGCCTTCGGGGTATTCGTTGAGGAGGATGTCGCACGATTTGAGATGTGTGCGCGGATCGGCGACGGGGCCGGTGAAGATGCAGCGATGGATGACGGGGGCGAGCGGGGCTTGCAGTTTGCTTTGATCACTTGGACCGATGCCGACGAACCACACATCTGGATGTTGCTGGAGAAACGCGGACAAGTCGTGGGCGAAGGTGCCTGCGAGGAGGCGATCAGTGAGGCGATTGCTGACGCACGCAAGCACGGGCGCGTGTGCTGGCAGCGCGAGTTTGCTGCGCGGCGTCGCGGGCACAGCGGCGGCGGATGCGGCGTCGCCACCAGAAGTTTCGACACTGTGCATCGCGATGTTGCGAGCTGTCAGCACGGCGTGATCGCGCTGGGCTTTGGGCGGGTTGTTGTAGATGACGGCGTCGATGCCTTGGCTGAGCAGGGGCACGCCAATGTTGAGGCAGATTTGCAGCGGCGCGATGCGAGCGAAGGCGAGGGCGGTTTGGATGGCGCAGGCGGGGCTGGCGACGAAGAGCGCGGCGTCGAAGCGGGCCTCTCGCAGGGGCGTGATTGCATTTTGTGCCGCGGCGAGATGCGAGAGGGTTGTGGGCAGGATGGTGACGGGGCACAACGCGCGCAGCTCTGCGAGCATGTGCGCGCCCGTTCGTGTGCTTGGTGCGTCGGGCAATTGGAGGAACTGGGTTGCTGGATCGCGGCGCGTGTGCTCTTCGCACAAGACGACGTGAGGCGTGATGCGTTTGCTCGTGATGTGGTGACGGATGAGGCGCAGTAGATTGGCGCTGGCGGCGTTGCCTTGCGCGAGGCTGGGCATGCAGTAGGCGATGCGTGGTGGATTGCCTGGCGCGGAAGGGGCGATGAAGGGTGGGAGGGATGCGGCCCACGGAGCGAGCAGATCGCGGGTGAAGTCGGCGAAGAGGGCGCAGGCGCGGATGTCGCCTAAGAACTGCTGCTGGTGCTGCTGGATGTCGGCGAGTGCGCCGGCGGTTAAGGCTTCGAGCGCGCTGGCAGGATCGGCGGCATCGTGCGCGGCGAGGGCACGCTTGAGGCAGGAGCCCACGTGGGGCGGGATGGGAGCGGGGCGGCTCACGATGGAGTATCGGCGAGGCGCGATCGGAAACTCGCGTTGCGGGTGGGGCAGTGGCGGGGCGGCACGTGAGTTGGGGGGAAATTCTGGCGAGATTGCTGGCAATCTGCAGAATTGGTGGCATGGTGGAGATATGAAGCGCGTGGTTGCGTGTGTTGTCGCGTGGATCGGCGGCCTTGTGCTGGTGAACAGCGAGGCGAGTTCGCAGACGCAGTTTTTCACGGACCCGCTGAGCGGGGCGGAGTTTTCGCGGATTGGGGCGGTCAATAACCCGGCGTATGGCGGGGTGGACCCATTTAACATTGGTGTCACCGGGCGTGGGTCGGTGGGGTATGAGTACTCGATCGGGCGGTTTGAGGTGACGACGGCGCAGTGGGTGGAGTTTTATAACGCGGCGTTCGCGAGGCCTGATCCACTGCCGATTCCAGAGGGCACGCGGTTTTTGGTGCCTTCGCAGTGGGGGGCGATTCGTGATTCGTCGTATGCCGGGCCGGGGCGGCGGTGGGTGGTAAACCCCAGTGTGCCCAACGCGGCGATGCGCGGCGTAGCGGTTTCATGGCGTGTGGCGGCCATCTATTGCAACTGGTTGCATAACAACAAGAGCACGGACGCGTCAGCGTTTTTGAGCGGTGCTTATGACGTAAGCACGTTTAGCCTGAGCGATTTTCCGACGTTCACGGATCAAGCCTCTCGCAGTCCGGGTGCGCGATATTGGATTCCGAGTTGGGATGAGTGGTTGAAGGCGGTGCATTACGACCCGCTCAAGCCGAATCTCGACGGTTCGCTGGGTGGGTGGTGGCAAGGTCCGCTGGGGTCGGATGCGTTGCCGGTGTATGGGCCGCCGGTTGGATTTCCCAACGGCAGCGCGGCGAATCAGGCGAACTCGGATTGGTCGGGGCCGAACTTTCCGGGGGCGCGGGTGCCACTTGGGTCGTATCCGACTTCGCAAACGCCGTGGGGATTGCTAGATGCGGCGGGGGGGACTGGGGAACTTACTGAAGGCATCTACACCGTTCAAGGGAGGATGCTGCGGATAATTGAAGGTTCGCGCTGGGATTCGGATGCTGCAAGTGACGAAGTTTTCATGTTCGGGAACGTGAGTCCGGACGCGCAGTTAACATTCGTTGGTCTCCGGATCGCCACAAGTATTCCACAACCCGGCATGCTTGGAATGATGATCCCAGCGCTGTATCTTGTCACGCGGCGCGTTCGACGGGGACGGTTTGCGTGTTGACAGCACGCATCGATCGCGCGAACAAGGTCCGTCGAGGCACGAGGATACTGGTTGTGGCGGTGATTGCTGCTGAGCAGTTGTGGAAGCGGGGCACGTATGAGCGAAACGCCGCCACGGTATCGGCAGTTGACGCATGATGAACGTCGTGTGCTGCGTGCGTTTGTGGAGGCGTGCTCGGCGAGCATCGTTTCCGGGTTTGCGGTGGAGCGGGTGCTTGCGCGAGATCTGGATGATGGCGGGTGGGGGAGTTTTGCGATGTGCGTTGATGGCGTGGAAGCAACGCGCGGTGTGTTTGCGGCGGAGATGCAGTACAGCGACGCGGATGGTGCGCCGGTGCTGGTTTCGTTTTACGTGAGTGACGCGGGCGTGCCCGCGTCGGTTGAGTTCTGGCGTGTGGGAGATGGGGCGCGGCAGTGGGTGCCTGATGTGCTGCCTGTTGTGGTGCTGGCGCGAGATGTGCGGTGAACTTGTGCGCGGTTGGCATGCGCCCGCCCGGGACGGGCGGGCCACCGGTTGCGTTACTGCCACTGTTTGCCGCCGAAGGTGAAGCCGCCGTTTGGAGCACAGCACATGTAGGGTTCTTGATCTCGGCCTGCGCCGAAGCCGCCGGTGGCGAAGAGGGCGTCGTCGGGATTGGTGATGTCGAAGACTTTGGCGCCTTCGACCCAGGCTTGCTCGACTTTGGTGTAGGTGCTGAAGGGGGTGCCTGAGAGGATGACGAAGTCGGCGTCTTTGCCGGCTTCGAGCGAACCGACGCGATCACCCAGGTCCATCATGCGGGCGCCTTCGATGGTGAGAGCGCGGAGGGCGGCGGCTTCGCTCATGCCGAAGCGGACGGCGAGTGCGCCGCTGCGGAGGAAGTGGCGGCAGTCGTTGATCCAGTCGTCACTATGGATGCAGGTGCGGACGCCGGCCTGCTCCAGGATTGCGCCGGTCTTCATGTCGAGGTGGAGAGCTTCGAGCTTGCCGCCGGGTGAATCGACGAGGATGATGGAGCAGCCGAGGAGTTTGCCGTTGGTGTCGCGCTGAGCGGCGGCGAGTTCCTGCGGGAGTTTCCAGGCTTCGCTGACGTGGTGGAGGACGACGCGGAAACCGAACTCCTTTTGGAGGCGGAGGACGGTCATGATGTCGTCGGTGCGGTGGGTGTGGTGGTGGACGATGCGGCGACCTTCGAGCACTTCGACGAGGGCTTCGAGGCCGAGGTCGCGCTCGGGGAGCTTCTTGGAATCGCCGGCGGCGTCGATGATTTTCTGGCGGTATTCCTGCGCTTTGATGTAGCGTTCGCGGACCATGGCGGCGCTTTTGCCGCGGGTGCCGCTGAAGGGCGGTGCGCCGAGCATGTTGGTGCCGTTGGCCATTTTGATGCCGCCCATGGGGTCGGGCAAGTTGGAGCCTTGGGGCGGGCGGATGAAGAGGCCTTCGATGGTTTTGCCGCCGCGAAGTTTGACGTAGATGGTTTGGCCGCTCAGGAGGTGTCCTGAGCCGGGCATGATGTTGAGGGTGGTCTGACCACCTGCGATGGCGCGGCGGAAGCCGGAGTCGAGGGGATTGAGGGAGTCGAAGACGCGGACATCGGGCTGGATGGTGGCGGATTGGTCTGCGCCGCCCACGCCGCCGATGTGGCTGTGGGTGTCGACGAGTCCGGGGATGATGGTCTTGCCTTGGGCGTCGATGCGGGTTGCGCCGTCGGGGATGGGGATGTTGCTGCCGACGGCGGAGATCTTGCCGTTGTGGACGATGAGCGTGCCTTGCTGGAGTTCGCCAAGGCCTTGGTCGCCCGCGAGGGTCAAGATGCGGGCGTTGGTGATGGCGACGGGGGTTTGCTGGGCGAGCGCAGTAAGCGAAACAGCCAAGCAAGCAGCGAGAGCGAGCATCCGCGTGAGCATGATGGAGGGTACCGGGGTGGACAGGGTGAGTTTGGGAGGCATGCGGTGACTGGGGAGTGATCGGGAGAGAATGAGTAAGGAAGCAGGTTGTGATATAACAAGAGAGCAACAGCAAAACAATTTCTGGAAATTGACTTGACAAACATCGGTTCGTGGCCGATACTCTGGTTGATCGAGAGTGTTCCCATGCAATTCAGCCCCGCATCCATCTTGAAAAACGGCGAGCAAGCCGGCGTGACCGCGAGAAGCGGCGTGCTGGCTGGCAATCGCGCCGATCGGGTTGCGGCGTGCCACGTTGCGGCCAGTCGTGCATCGCGTCCTGCGTTGGGTCCTGCGTCGGGTAGGAGCGTGAGTCGCGGCCGGGTTGCGGCGGAGGCAAGGGTTGTGGGACGTGTGCGCCGACTGCCTCTGTTGGCAGAGGTGCGAGCGGATCTGTCGAATCGGTGGTCGCGCGGCGGAGAGATCCGCCTGAGCGCCACTTTCCCAACCTGGCCGGCGGCGGCTGAGCGTGGGGCGGAACTGGCGGGCGATATTCGTCGTGCTGGTGCTGACCTCTGCAAGATGTCGCAAGACGGTGAACGGTGCGGGCGACGGATGGGCGTGGCTGACAAGACGGGTGATCGACTTCGGTTTGATCATCTGGACGGTTTTGCGAACCGTCTTGGCAGCGTGCTCTCGGGAGACATGTGCTCGCGAATGTGCGAGAACATGCGAGATTGCAGCGGCTTTTCGCTGCGGCGGATGGACGGCGGCGTGATGCTGTCGCCCGTCATGCTACCGGGCTTCATGCTACCGGGCTTCATGCCAGTCGGCTTTGGGCTGGGCCTGGTGCTTCGCGAGTTTCGAGATACCTGGGCCGTGCGGATGTAAGTCGCACGGCACGGGCGTCGGAACTGGCGAGCGACCGCTCGATCGGCCGTGGGTGCACCTGTGTGGTGCTGACTCCCGCGTGGCTGATGAGGGCTGGGCTCTGAAGTCTCCTGTCGCTTGATCTTGTTGCTCACAAGATGGTCTGCCTTGCGAAGTGCTGCGGTGCCATGTGTGCCGTGCGTGCTTTGCGGAAGTCAGACGTGCTGTTTGCGCTGCCGCCGGCCTTGTTGAAACCGCGATCTGATTCGTGATCGCATCCACCGACAATCGAGAGGTCCTGATGCTGTGATGTTGTCGCGGCGATTGGTCCTTCGTGATGCGACTGCTTTGGCGGTTGCTTGTCGGGTGCCTGTTTGGATTCCGTGGCGTGCGTTGCCGTGTTGCGATAGTCGCATGGCGGCGGGGATGCCACATGGAATGAATGTAAGTATGTCAATGGATATTACATTGACATGCTGTGGTGGTCTCGTCGTCTAAGTGGTGAAGACTCCGGATTGTCGATCCGGGAATGCGGGTTCAAGTCCCGCCGAGATCGTTTGGTTGACGTCGTAGCCCAACTGGTAGAGGCGCCGGGCTGAGGGTCCGGATGGTGCGGGTTCGAATCCCGCGGACGTCATTGGTTCGTGGGTTTATGTTGCGATCTGGTAGCCCAACTGGCAGAGGCGGCCGATTCAGAGTCGGCATGTTGTGGGTTCGACTCCCACCCGGGTCATTGTGGAGAGAGCGAGGCTTCGTCGCCCAACTGGCAGGGCAGGCGTCTCATGAGCGCCGTGGTGCAGGTTCGAATCCTGTCGAAGCCATTGAGCGCGGAACCTACGCTGACGCAATGCCCGTGCACGACTGGCAATTTTGGGTTGTGACTGCCATCGCTCTGGTGGCGTTGGTGTACTTGCTGCGCCGTGTGGTGCCTGCGGGGCTCTTGGGCAAAAAGAAGCCGGGCACGAAGACATCACTCACCATTGGCGGCAAGGCGGTTGGGGAGAAGAAGAAGTAGCTGGTGGGTTGCGGTGCGGTGGCTTAGGACTTGAAGCGTTTGGTGAGTTCGCCGATGCGGATGCCGAAGAGGCGGGCGGTTTCGCGGTCGCCGGGGCCTGGGGTGACGTCGGGCGAGGCTTGGTCGCTTTGGGACATGAGGCCCAGGTTGCTGCCGACACGGTTGGGGGTGTTGGCGTCGTGCGGGTTGCCGGGGAGCATGCCCAGACTGATCCAGATCATGCCGTGCTGCGAGGCGAGCAGGCTCATGTATTGCAGCGTGCTGAGTTTGTCGCCGCTGAGATTGCCGCTGTTGCTGAAGCCGGCGGCGAGCTTGTCTTTCCACTGCTGCTTGAACCAGAGGCCGCTGGTGCGGTCGGCGAATTCTTTGAATTTGGCGCTAGGGCCGCCCATGTAGGTCGGCGCGCCGAAGACGATGCAGTCGGCCTAGGTGAGGAGGGGCCACTGGCCACCGAGGGAGCGATCGGCGCCGGGCGCGGGGAGTTCGTCGACGCTCACGATGTGCGCGGTGACACCTGCGACGCTGGCGACGCCGCGGTGGACGTGTTCGGCGACGACTTTGGTGTGGCCGTAACCGGAGTGGTAGACGATGACAACGCTGGGCATGAGAACCTCCGGCGCATTGTTGATACTCCGGAGTCGTGCCGCTGCTTTGCGTGCAAGAAATGCAAGTGACTGAGGCGTGTCACTCGGGTGAGTCGGCGTTCATCGGATCGCGCGCATGCTCGAGCAGTCGCGTGAGCTCCATGAGTTCGGCCTTGCTCATGTGGCCGAGCTGCTGGCGGTGCAGTTCGAGCACGGGCGCATCGAGGCGATCGACAAGCTCGAGACCTTCGGTCATGAGCGTGACGCGCACGACGCGGCGGTCGTCGCGTTCGCGCGATCGCTTGACGAAGCCGGCTTCTTCCAGGCGATCCACCAAGCGCGTGACGTCGGGAACACGAGCGACCATGTCCTCACCGATCTGAGAACACGTCTTGCCGTCCTTGCCTGCTGATCGCAAGATGCGAAGCACGTTGTATGTGGCGATAGACAGCCCGTGCTCACGGAAGAACCGCTCGGCGATGTTCTCGAGCAAACTTGTAGTTCGCAGGAGACTCAGGAAGACCTCTTGTTCAGGGAGGTCGAAGCCGTTCTTTTTGTTCAACTCTCGCTGGAGCAAGCCAGCCATGTCACATCCTTTATCCCGCCCACAGAACTGGGATGCGAGCAATATACCATGAAATCAGATGGGTTACCCCATGAGTAGGTTATATTTTCTTCGGATACGCCGTTAGTGCTTTCAGGGCAGTGTGTTGAGAAAACGCAAAGTGGGTATCACAGATACGGCGGCATGTAAATACTTACGTCTGTGGGCGAGATTTGGGCCTTAGGATGTCAAAACAATGACAACTGTCCTCGTTCCGCAATCTCGTGTGGGACGCGGAAGAGTCCGCGCTCGTGGGGTGGCAGACGGTTGGCGAGTTTGTACTTGCGTGCAAACGTGCGGAACGTTGCGTTGATTTGGTCTGCGAAAGCGCCGGTGCCGCGTGCGCGCTCGAAGAAGGTTGCGTTGTAGAGCTCGCCTTCGCGGGTGTCGCGGATGAGAGCTTCGACCTTTGCGGCGCGCTGCGGGAAGTTGCGACGCAGCCAGTCGAGGAAGATCTCTTTGATCTGGTGCGGCAGGCGCAGCAGCACGTAGCCGGCGCAGGTTGCGCCGGCGTGCGAGGCTTCTCGCAGGAGGGCGGGCAATTCGTGGTCGTTGAGGCCGGGGATGATCGGGGCGGTCATGACGGTTGTGGGCACGCCGAGTTTGGCGAGTGCGCGAATGGTGTCGAGCCGTGAGCGCGGGCTGCTGGCGCGCGGCTCCATTGCGCTTGCGAGTTTGTTGTCGAGCGTCGTGAGGCTGATGGCGGCGTGAATCAGGTTCATCTTTGCCATTTCGGCGATGATGTCGGTGTCGCGCAGGATGAGTTTGTTCTTGGTGATGATGGAGACTGGCTGGCGGAATGCGAGGCAGACTTCGAGGCACTTGCGGGTGATTTCGAGGTCGGCTTCAATGGGCTGGTAGACGTCTGTCACGCCGGCGAAGACGATGGGCTCGCCTTGCCAGGAGTTTTTGGAGAGTGCGCGTTGGAGCAGTTGCGGGGCATCATGCTTGGCGAGGATTTTGGTTTCGAAGTCGATGCCGCTGGACATGCCGAGGTATTCGTGGCCCGGGCGCGCGTAGCAATACACGCAGCCGTGTTCGCAGCCGCGGTAGGGGTTGACGGTCCATCCGAATCCGAGGTCGGGCGAGTCGACGTGGTTGAGGATGGTGCGGGAGGTGTCTTCGAGGATGGCGGTCGCGACGGAGCGGGGCTTGAGGAAGTCGTCGTCGTCGCGGGCTGCGGCGTCGACGTAGTCGCCATCGGCGGCGAAGCCGAGTTTTTCGAATCGGTTGGGCGGATTGACGCCGCTGCCTCGGCCGCGGAGGGGGAGATTGGAGGTGGGGCCGATGTCGGTGAGGTTGCGGAGTTGTGGGAGGGGGACGTTTTCCATACCTGACGGATATTGAACAGGTAGGAAAGTGTTTTGTCAAGACGATGTTTGGTATAATTTGTGGAAATTGTTTGGTATGTGTGGTGAGGGGGCGAAGTCGCAGGGCGGTTGGAGCGGGCCGGGTTCTGCCGGGGTCATCGTGGAGAACGGCCAATCTGCAGTTCACCAATCCGCGCCGCGAATGCCGTCAGTAGTGTCGAAGTAGATCACTCGCGTTCCCGTCACGCGATTGAGCGATGCCTGGCGCGCGTCAGCGTCGTTGCGCAGCTTGACGGAACCATCTACGGCGGCAACTAGTCGAATCGTGACGTTGCTTTGCTCGCGAGGAGGTAGATACGGACGGATGACTTCAACCAACTGTGCTTTGCTTGAGGTAAATGACACGTCAGTGACACGCATTGCTCGAGGACCGGGATCGCCGCCAGTGGGTAGCCAAGTTGACGGATCGCCAGCGAGTGCGCTGGACATGAAGTAACTTGGCCAGACATTCGAGCCATCACTTGCTCGCCAAGGGCTACTTGCAGAAAAATCGGTGCCGGGATTCAGCCAAGATTGATAGTGCTCACGCCACGGCGCGACGGTATGGAACACCACAGGCCAAGAGTACCGAATGCCGAATGGCGCGCTGTCGCGCATAGTCGGTTCTGCAACATCGTCCGGCGGCTCGATCTGCATCCATTCGCCCGGCTGATGAAACGGAAACGCATCGCGATATGTGCTCGCGTAGCTCGCGAACGTCACCGCCGTCTGACTCAGCTGCACGGCTGCTTTTGTCTGTCGCGCTGACGCTCGCGCTTGGGCGAGGGAGGGAATAGCCAAACCAATGAGCAACATGATGATCGCGATCACGACAAGTGCTTCAACTAGCGTGAATGCTCGACATGATCTTGATCGCGACGTAGTCAGAGCCATGGCGGAATTCCAGGATTGGGATAGTTCGGTGGGAACCACACTCCGGTCCGAAGGGGGACCCAGCGTCCTTTTACAAATGCGAAGTCCATCACTAGTGCCGCCTGCACGTGCTTGTCCATCGGTATCGTGTCGAGCACAAGTGCGGGTACCTCCACCGAGACGACGATCTCAGGCGCAGTGGTCTTGCTAAGACTGGAGTAAAGTCCGTTGTCGTCACGTGTGGCGATGCTGCCGCTTGTTCGCGACCACACAACCACTTCCCCGCGGCTTACGACGAACGCCTGCGTTCGGTCGGGGTAAAGCATCGCACTTGACCAATACATCATGTCGCGATCCCAAGCGGCGCGATCGCGAAGACTCAAATCTGCCTTTGGGCCGAAAATCGATGCGGAATGGACATACTGCGTGAAACTGTCCCAGTCACCCTTGCGCAGGACCTCAAGGCGCTGAGTGACCGCACGAGCCAACTCTTGGGGCAGCGGAACGACACCTCGCATGGACGCGTCGATCCTTGCAGCGACAATGCTCTGCTGCGGCTCAGTCATGTTGAGCAAGCCGATAGCCCGCGCATCAATGACAGCTGGTTCGGTCGCTGGAGCGGGCGACTCGATAATGCTCTGTGGAGCAGGCCCAAACCACCTTAACACCACAACTAGCACCCATGCCGCCAAAGTGAGACAGATGGTGCCAACGATCCATGTCCTTGCAGACTGTTGCATGTACCCCTCCAGTCTCGACACGCAGTTTAGCAAATTAACCACGTAACGCCAAATCGTCCGGGCGCCCGGAATGCAAAGTATCAGCACCGGTTTTCACCGGTGCCGGTGTTGCAAGTCAGGCTTCGCCGCCGCCACCTCCGCCGCCTGGCGTGACGTTTGTGCTTCTCATGCACTTGGCTTTGACCCAACGCTGATTCGGGTGCGTGTGGTGATTGGCTGGAAACGTGCCAGAATCACCAGTAGACACCTCATTGCTCCCGCATGTGGCTGATGTCGTTTCACACAGCCCTCGCTCGTCCGGATGGCAGTACTGACAGGCAGCACTGCCAATCCCGGAGGCAGTCACGCTTGCACACATCACGATCGCCATGCGCCATCCATTCAAGTTCAGCATACTGCCCCTTGCTTTCATATTGCACGGCACAATGCACGTGCAGTGTCAGACTACCAGAGTCAAAAAAAATGGAGTAATGGTGGGTTGGGTGCACCTTTTCTCAGATTGTGGAAACCCGAGGTTGTCGGGAGCAGGGGAAAGTTCGAGTGCTGGACTATCGTTTCGCATGCGTTATGCGATGATCATGGCGGGCGGAGCGGGCACGCGGCTGTGGCCCATGAGTCGAAAAGGTGAACCCAAGCAGTTGCTGCGGTTCATTTCGCGGCCTGGTGACAAGAAGCCGCGCGCTTTGCTTGAACTTGCCGACGCGCGGCTCGATGGGCTCATCAAGCCCGAGCATCGCTACATCTGCACCGCTGAGGCATATCGCGATGCGGTGAGCAAGCTGCTGCCTGAGTATGGCAAGGATCAGATTCTGGGTGAGCCTGCAGCACGCGACACGGTGAACGCTGTGGGCTTCGCGGCTGCGATTCTCGCGAAGGAAGATGAAGACGCGACGTTCGCAGTGTTGACGGCGGATCATGTGATTGAGCCGATGGACACGTTTCGTGAGCGCATGGATCTGGGCTTCCGGCTGGTGGAGAACGATCCGCGGCGATTTGTGACGTTCAGCATCAAGCCGACGTATCCGGCGACTGGGTTCGGATATGTGGAGCGCGGCACGCCTGTGCGCGATGCGAAGCAGGGCAAGCGCGCGGCGATTGATGGGGTGAAGGAAGAGGCGTATCACGTTGCGCGGTTTGTCGAGAAGCCGGATCGCGCTCGCGCTGAGGTGTATGTTGAGAGCGGCGATTACGCGTGGAACAGCGGGATGTTTGTGTGGAAGGCGCAGACGTTTCTGGATGCGCTCAAGCAGTTCAAGCCGGAGAGCTACGAAGGCCTGATGGAGATTCAGAAAGCCTGGGGCACGAAGAAGTTCAAAGGTGTGCTGGAAGAGGTCTATCCCAAGCTTCCCAAGATCAGCGTGGACTACGCGGTGATGGAGCCGGTGACGCGTGAAGCGCAGAAGGCGGAGAAGGCCGGCAAGAACGACGCGCGATTCAGCGTGTGCACGGTGCAGATGGACTTGCAGTGGCTGGATGTGGGAAGCTGGCCCAGCTTTGCGGAGACGGTGAACGCCGACAAGCAGGGCAACCGCGCGGCGGGCACGGGCAAGACGGTGCAGCTTAACTGTCGTAACACGCTGAGCGTGGCGAGCGAAGGACACACGGTTGCGTTGCTGGGTGTGCAGGACATCATCGTGGTACACACGCCGGAAGCGACGCTGGTGATGCATGCGAGCAAGGCCGAGGAACTGAAGCAGTTGCATGGCATGCTGGATGATGATCTGCGCTGACGCTCGCGGCGATCAGCATGAGAAAGATGAGGGTGTGTTGTGGTTGACACCAAGAAGGTCGCGATTCGGACGCTGAACTTTGCTTCGTTGGATGATGCGCTGCGTGAAGCGGAGCGACTGGCGCAGGCGGCGCGCGAGGGACGCATCAAGCAACTGGGTAACTGGACGCCGGGGACGGTGTTTGGGCATCTGGCGTGGTGGATTGAGGCGATTGACAACGATTCAGAGTCCAAGCTGCCGTTCTACATCCGGTGGTTCGGACCGCTCATGAAGAAGAGCGTGATCTACGGCCCGATCGCGCGTGGGTATCGGCTGCCGAGCACGAAGACCGGCACGTACGGCGATGAGCCTTGCGAACTGGAAGTGGGCATTGAGCGGCTGCGGAAGGCGTTCGCGCGACTGCAGAACCAGCCCTTGCCTGAGAAGCATCCGGTGTTTGGCGCGATGACGCGCGATGACTGGCTGACGCTGCATCGCAAGCATGCGCAGTTGCATCTGGCGTTTCTTGATGTGCAGTAAGCGTGCGTTGATGCGCGGCGTGCAGTTTGTGTTGCAATCAACGCGAAGCAGTGGCTGACTGCACGGCCATGCGCAACGCTGCGGCCATGCTGCCTGCATCGGCGAAGCCTTTGCCTGCGATGTTGAAGGCGGTGCCGTGGTCGGGGCTGGTGCGGAGGATGGGCTTGCCATCGTGCATCAGGCCGACCGTCATGTTGACGGCGCGATCCCATGCGAGCAGTTTGACCGGGATCAGGCCCTGGTCGTGATACATCGCGACGATGAGATCGAAGTTGAGTGGTGGTTTGGCTTCGTAAGCCAGTGCGCCTTGGAAGATGGTGTCGGCAGAGAGGGGGCCGGAGACTTTGATGCCTGCGGCGCGGGCGGTGTCGACGGCGGGCTTGATGATGGCGTCGTCTTCGTGGCCCAGGATGCCGTGCTCGCCGGCGTGGGGGTTGAGGCCGCAGACACCGATGCGGGGGCGAGCGTTGCCCAGTCGCAGCATGGCGTGGTGTCCGAGGGTGATGACATCGAGGATGCGCTGGGTGGTGAGAGTTGACGCGACTTCGCGCAGCGGCATGTGCGCGGTGGTGAGGACGCAGTGGATGCCCGGCTTATCGCCCTGCGGCTGGGCGGCGAACATCATGGCGTAGTTGCTGGCGCCGAAACTCTCGGCGAAGAGTTCGGTGTGACCGGGGTAGCGCGTTTCGCCGGCGGCGAACCAGGCTTCTTTGCTGATGGGGGCGGTGGCGATGGCAGCGGCGCGCCAGGCTTGCGGGAGTGTTGTGTCGCGCGCGAGGGTGATGGCGCGGTGAACGTAGGCGAGGGAGGCGGCGCCGCTTACTTCAAGCGTGCTGAACGCGACAAACTCACGCCAGCGGTCCTCGTCTAACAGCACGACCTCGCCATCCGTGGGTGGTGCATCGTGCAAGGTCGCCAAACGCAGCGGCACCTTCACGTTCGCGGCCCGTTGGGCCAACGTCAATGGAGCGAGATTGCCACAGACGACCCAGCGGGCTGATGCGCGCAGGGTGGCATCTGCCAGCGCTTTGATGACCACTTCCGGTCCGATGCCCGTGGGATCACCCATCGAGATGGAGATGAGGGGGAGCAATGTGGGAGGGTACGAGGGAATGGCGAACGGAGACGCTGCGGGGTTGGCTGCAAAGTAGCTTGAGATCAGATTGCGGCGGCAGGGGGCGAGCGCCTGTTCACGCTCGCCCCTGCCGGGGCGAGGTTGGTTCTTTGGGCGTGACCAGACGCTGGCGCGTCTGGCAACAGGCGAGCGCGGCTCCGCCGCTGAAGGCGAATGCACGTGCGCTTGGCGATAACTTGTTGGCTTGCGTTGTGGTTTGTCGGCGTGGTTGCTGGCCTGCGAACTAGTATGGCCGAGGGTTTGCTTACTTCTTCTCGGCGTCCTTGGCGGGTTGCGCGGGGGCTGTGGGGGCGCCGGTCTTGGCGTTGTCGGCTTTCTTCTTGAGGGTGCCGAAGTAGTTCTTGACGGCGGCTTCCATTTCGCGGGGGACGCGCATGGAGTCGATGCCTTCGGCGGCGGTGTCTTCGGCGCTGGCGACGGCTTCGCCGAATTCAGCGACGCTTTCGCCGCGGATTTGGTCGCCGTAGACGAGGCGGCTGCCGATGACCGGGCCTTTGCCTGTGTTGACCTTGGACTTCTTGCGTTCGAGCGTGAAGTCGGCGGCGACGGCGTCGGGGCTGTCGCCGTTGCCTTTGCCGGGGCCGCCACTGCCTTGACCTTGGTTGCTGCTATCGCCTTGGCGCCACTGGCCGAGCTTGCCGCCACCTTCGCACTGGCCTTCGCCGTCACCCTCGCCTTCACCTTGGCCTTGGCCCTGACCCTTTTGGTTCTTGGCCATGTCGTTGCCGAGCTTGGACATCTGCTCTTTGGCTTCCTTCATGGCGGCTTCGAGGTTCTCCATGTCGGACTGCATCATCTCTGATTCTGACATCTGCTGCTGCATGTCCTGCATGCCTTCTTGGCCTTCTTGGCTCATGCCGTTCTGGCTCATGCCTTCGGCGGCCTTGCTCATGCTTTGGCTCATGTTCTGGCATTGCTGGCTGGCCTGCTGCTGGGCCTGGGCCATTTTGGTCAGGTCGTTCTTCTGTTCCTGATTGAGGCCCGGCATCTTCTCGAGGGCTTCCTTGAGCTGCGAGGGATCGCCGGCCTTCTTGGCGAGGTCTTCGGCGGTCTTCTTGTCGAGGCCCTGCTTCTGGAGTTCCTTGACGAGCTGCTGCTGGTCCTTGGCGAGCTTTTCGAGCTGCTGGGCCATGTTCTGCATCTGCTGCTTGAGCTGGGTCTTCTGTTCGTCGCTGAGTTTGCCTTCAGCGAGTTTGTTCTGGAGTTGCTGGAGAGCTTCCTTGGCGTCAGCGAACTCGCCCTTGCTGAGGGCCTTGCTCATTTCGTCGAGCGGGCCGGGGCCGGGTTGGCGCAGCTGCTGCATGGTTTCGCGCAGGGCTTCGCTCTGCAGAGCCTTCTCTGACATCTGCGCTTCCTGCATCTTCTGCGTGAGGTCGGTCAGTTCACGCAGAGCAGCGCGCTTGATGGCTTCGGGGTCGGTTTCGAGGGCCTTCTGCTCTTTGGCTTCGGGCGTGGCGGGTTCGTCGACAAGCTGCGGATTCGTGCGAGCGAGCGCTTCCTTGATCTTGTCTTTGGTCTCGTTGAGTTCGGCCTTCACGGCGACGACCTGGGCTTCGTTCTGCTTCTTCTGGGCGTACTGCTCTTCTTTGCCCCAGATGTCGAACGAAGGCAGCGCGAACCACGCCACGACCACGCCCAGCAGCGCGAGGAACGGTGCGGCCCATGAGCGTGGCGATTGAATCGGCACGACCTGCGGGACGAGCACGCGCTTGGCGGCGGCTTCGGCGTCTTCGAGCATTGCGCGGGCCCAGGGGTCGTTGGTCTGCTGCGCTTGCTTCTCCATGTAGAGCGCGGTGGAGAGACTTTCGCGCAGGTTGGCGCGTTCGTCGACTTCTTGCGCGACGGCCAGCGTCTTCTTGCGACGCACGCCGCTCCAGATGAGTGCGATGAGTGTCGCGAGTGAACCAGCGCCGATGAAGATCCACGTCCAGCGATTGTCAAAGTGCTGGGCGAGTCCGAAGACGCGCTCTACCACGCGCGTGATGAAGAGCGCGCCCAGCGTCCACGCGGCGGCAATGCACCAGCATTGCAGGAAGTCGTTGATCCAGAGGCGACGACTCGCGGCGGCGACAACTTGGCGGACATGCAGCATGGACAACTCCCTTGCGGACGTGGGATAACCCCCGCCCCGACAGACAAATATACGGAATCGGCTCGCTCGCGTTCACCAATCGTGCGGTTCTCCTCGCACCAATTCCGCAGGCCCACGCTTCTGCTAACCTGCGTGTGCCTTCTTTCCTTCGACACCGCAGCGGGGCGATCGTGCCAAAACTGCGAGGAATCGTGACGATCCGGTGACAACGCACACCGCACAACCTCCTGACGAACCGCGTGGACGCTCGCCCGCAGTTGGCGTGCAGCCGGGCAAGGCGTTTCCTTGGTGGTTGCCTGCGGGCCGCGTGCAGTGGCGGCACGACAGCCAGTTCTTCCATTACTTGGGCACGTTTGGGTATCCGTTTCACCTCTGGCTGGGTGTGCTGTGGTGCGCGTTGGTGGTGGGGCCCATGGCGACGGTGGAGCTGGGGGCGATCGCGGTTGGTGTGTGCTTTTTGGCGCGGCTGCCGTTTGTGTGGCGCGGGTTGTGGGATGCGCTGCGGCAGCCTGCGGTGATCTTTCTCGGGTTGTGGTGCGTGTGGGGGTGGGTGCTGACGGCGCGGAGCGGGTGGTCAGCGGATGCGCTGCATGAGATGTCGTTTCAGCGGTGGGCGTACGCGTTTGTTGTGCTGTGGGCGGTGATGGACAATCGCCGGTTGCTGGTGGTGGGGCTGGCGGTGGGATTTGTGCTTGCGCAGTTGGCGCAGTTGGGTGAGTTCTTTGGCTATCGCTTTGGGATTGATCGACTGGTGTGGTCGCATCCGCCTGCGCCGGATCCGGCGGCGCGAATCAGTGGATGGTGGCACCAGCCGGCGATTGGCGGGGCGATGCTGGTGGCGTGTCTGGGGTTGCATCTTGGGCCGGCGCTGTTTGGGCGGGGGCGTGTGCGCGTGATTGCGATTGTGGCGAGCGGCGCGACGGTCGTTGCGCTGCTGGCGACGGGGACGCGCGGGGCGTGGGTGGCGGCGGCGGGGCTGGTGGGTGCGGTGCTGGTGCTGGGGGTGGTTGCGGCGATGACGGACTCATTCGCGCGCGGTGATGCGCGGTTGCGGGATGGGGCTGATGGGGCGACGGTGTTGGGCCGCGGTGGTGTGCTGCGACAGTTTGCGGTGTTGGTTGGTGTGGTTGCGGTGGTTGTTGGGGCGATCTTTCTTGTGCCGCAGACGCGGTCGCGGGTGTCGCTGCTGGTGACGGAAGTGCGCGATGTGCTGACGCGCGACGATCTTGATTCTGACATGGGTGGGCGCGTGCTTGCGGCGAAGGCGGCAGTTGATGCGATTGCGAAGCATCCGGTGGCGGGCGTGGGGCCGGGCGGGTTTCATGCGCATGTGCAGCGGTACGCGACGGAGAAGGCGATCACGATTGCGCCGCATCGGCTGGAGAAGCTCAAGACTGCGCACAACACGTTTTTGCACACTGCGGCGACGCAGGGGCTGGTGGGCGCGGTGTTGCTGTATGCGGGGCTTGTTTGTGCTATTTGGGGTGGTTTGCGGCCGCGAACGGTACATGGGGTGCCCGTGCTGCGGCAGCACCTAGGCAGCTACGCGGCGGCGCCGGCGATTGCGCTGCTGGGGATGGTGATCGTGGGAGCGTTTGAGTCAACGCCTGTGAATACGAGCACGGGTGCGCTGAGCACGGTGTTGATTGCGCTGTGTGGGTGGGTGAGGGCGCGGGAGGGGTAAGGCCGTGACTGGTATCAGGTTTCTTCCAGGCGGAGCTCGTACTCCCAGGGGGCATCGTTTGCAAGTACGAGCTGCACTCCCGGGTTGGCTTCTACGGCGCGAAAGTACTGAGGCAGGTCTGGGTAATCGGAGGACCAGTGGTTCCAGCTTTTCAGTGCTTGGAACTGTGGAGTGACGGGGTGCTTCAGCTCCAACAGCAGTTGCATGCACTCGTCGTTCCACGTTTCAAGCGTGTCGAACTGGCGCACGAGCGAGAACGTGAAAATGTCTTCGCCATAATGGCCGTAGCTCGTGAGCCAACCGCAGGAGCAAAATGATCGATGACGAGCATGGTGTTGAAACAGCTTCCAAGCCTCGTTGGGCGTCATGCGATCACGTGCGGGGCGTGTCTGGAGTTCACGAAGAAGCCGACGATGCAAGTCACTTGGGCGTTCTTGTCTGGCGGCAACCCATAACTTCTGTAGCACTGCTAGGGCTCGATTTCGTGTCTTTGCCATGGCTCGTGAACTTCCTCCTCTGGATGTCGTGACGCAGGATGATGATCACGCTGGGTGGATGAGGGCGCAGCAGGGTTGAGGAACCGCATCGCAGATGTTTCAGCCGACTCGGTCGTTTCCGCAGGCACATCTTGCGTGGGTGAGGATGAGCAAGAGCGACCAAGATGAGCGAGATGCACCTGTTCGGTCTCAGTACGATGATTCGGAGACGTAGAACGTGCCGTCCGCTTGTCGCGCGATGAAGATGGCACCAGCGTCGCCGATGTTGAAGGCCAAGCCGTCGGTGAGACAGTACCCGTAGGTTCCGTCGGCCTTGATGTGTCGCGGCGGCGGAGTGGAATCACACCACGCCCATGCGTCGGCCGCTCCTGGATGAAACGAGTCGATCGCAGCGACAAGATCGATGTCGCGTTGTATGTACTGCGGCATGAGGTTGTAGTGGCCAATGCCGGTGCAACTTATCGAGAGCTTGTCGTTATCTGGAGCTTGCTTGGTGCGGCAGCGGACTCCGTAATAGACGTAGGGCAGCGTCGTGTTTGACGGAGGGTAAAGTTCCTCGCGGCATGCCGGGTCGTCGGCATTGGCCCATTCGATCACGCCGCGAAACGTGTTGTCGAGCGTGACGCTTCCGCTGTTGTAGCAGCCGTCCCAATCACCGTAGATGCATGCGACATCTCCGGGGAGTGGGCATCGCAGAATGTCGAGTGAATCGCGGAAGCAGATCTGTCCAAGGAAAGCCAGCGGATACCCGTTCGGCCCTTTGGGCCACGCAGCGTCTTTGGCGCGGAACGGTTTGCCGCCCAGCCGGGTTGTGTATGGAAGGTCATTCGCACATTGACGTGACCATGCGAACGCGTCAAACGGCACCCAGTTGATTGACTGTCCGGATGCATCCGCCTCTTGCACACGCAGGACGTGCAAAGGAATACCGCACAGATTCAAGCTGCGCCGATCAGCGGGCATGTCCGCGAGAATCTTGGACCAGTGCGAAATGTCCAAGACCGGATGAACCTTGTCGGCTTCAAGCAGCGTGCCGTAGATACAGCGCGAAGATGTTGTCACGCACAAGCCCCCTTCTTTCACAAGAGCCTTACGAGCGATCCGAGGCTCCATCGCGATGCGATCGGCTCACTTACACCACACGGTCTTCCTTCGCGATTCCGAGTGCAGGGCGCACGTCGAGCTGCACCAGCACGCCCTTGCCGAGCTTTTCTTCTTGCAGGCGTTGGGCGGTATCGGCGTCAACGTAGTCGCTGTGGCAACTGAGTTTGGAGGCGTCGGCGGCTTCCTGAGCTGCGCGTTCGCTGGCGGTGGCGACGGCCTTCTTTGTCTTGGCGGCGAGCTTGTGAATCTCGTCGGGGCTCAGGACGCCGCGCTTTTCGAGGATGGCTTGTTGCTCGGCGGTGAGGGGGAGCGACTTCTTCGGTGCGCCGGGCTTGGTGCCGTCGGCTCCGCCCATGCGTTCGAAGCCTTCGGCCTTGCCGCTGGCGAACTCTTGAATTTCTTTGCTGATGCGGACGCTGCACCAGTCGTGGCCGCACATGGCGCAGAAGTCGGTGTCGACGTCGAGGTCTTCGTCGTGGTAGGCACGGGCGGTGTCGGGGTCGAAGGAGAGTTCGAAGTGCTTTTCCCAGTTGAGGGCGGCGCGGGCTTTGGTCAGTTCATCGTCGCGGTCGCGCGTGCCGGGAATGCCCAGCGCGACGTCGGCGGCGTGGGCGGCGATCTTGTAGGCGATGCAGCCTTGCTTGACGTCGTCCTTCTTGGGCAGGCCCAGGTGTTCTTTCGGCGTGACGTAGCAGAGCATCGCGGCGCCGTGGTAGGCCATGCTGGTGGCGCCGATGCAACTGGTGATGTGGTCGTAGCCGGGGAACATGTCGGTGACGAGCGGGCCGAGCACGTAGAAGGGTGCGCCGTGGCAGAGCTTGCGCTGGATTTTGGCGTTGTACTCGATCTGATCGAAGGGAACGTGGCCCGGGCCTTCGATCATGACTTGCACGCCGAAACGCCAGGCGCGTTCGGTGAGTTCGCCGAGGGTTTCGAGTTCGCTGAGCTGCGCGTCGTCGGTTGCGTCGGCCATGCCGCCGGGACGCAGGCCGTCGCCGATGCTGAAGGTGACGTCGTACTCGCGGAGGATCTGGCAGATGTCGTCCCAGCGCGTGTACATGATGTTTTCGTCGTTGTGGACGAGCATCCACTTGGCGAGGAGGCTGCCGCCGCGTGAGACGATGCCGATGAGGCGGTTCTTGACGTACTTGAGGTGGGCCTTGCGCACGCCCGCGTGAATCGTGAAGTAGTCGACGCCTTGCTGGGCCTGGTGGTGCAAGCTGGCTTCGATGGTGGGCCAATCGAGCTGCTCGATCTTCTTGCCGATGATCATCGAGTAGATGGGCACGGTGCCGATGGGCACGCAGGAGTTCTGCAAAATCGCCGCGCGGCATTCGTCGAGGTTGCCGCCGGTGGACAAATCCATCACGGTGTCGGCGCCGTGCTTTTCGGCCCACTTGAGCTTTTCGACTTCTTCGTGCGTACCGCTGCTGATGGGGCTGGCGCCCATGTTGGCGTTGACTTTGGTTTTGCTGGCGCGGCCGATGCACATGCTGTCGAGGCTGTGCGAGAGGTGGTTGATGTTGGCGGGGATGACCATGCGGCCTGCGCCGATTTCATCGCGCACTTGCGCGGGCGAGAGGTGCGGCTCGCGCTGGGCGACGCGCTGCATCTGGGGCGTGATGATGCCGAGGCGGGCGTGTTCGAGCTGCGTGCGCGGCTGGAAGCCCTTGGGATAGATGACGCGCACGCGGCGGCCTGTGGCGAGATTGAACTCGACGAATTCGTGGGTTTCGCCCAGACAGTTGGTGCAGCCTTGCTTGCTGCCCGTCTGGGCGGGGGCGGCGATTGCTCCCACGTGCTTGTGCGACGTGGTGACGCAGCCGAGCCAGTCGCGCGAGACGTTGCCGGCGATGTACGGCGTGAACTCGCGCGGCGAGATGAACTTGCCGCCGCCGAAGCTGGTGTTGAGGGCGGTGTCGTGCGGGTTGGTTTGCTTGGTGAAGGCGACGTCGCTTGTGTCGATGTTCACTGCGCCCAGATCAACGACGCTCCAACCGGCGGGCAGGAAGTCCCACGCGGTTTTGCTGCTGGCCTTGGGCATGCCGGGGGTGTCGGGGCTGGCGAACATGAGCGGGCCGCCAATGTCGGCTTTGAGGGCGAAGGAGCCGGGCGTGGTGACGCTGGCGGTGTTGCCGGGGTTGGCTGCGCCGGCGAGGGGGACGGCGTGCTTGATGGTGGGGCGGGCGTCCGGGGCGGCGGGGTGGCCATGTCGCTCGTGCCCGTTTGCAGTGTGCTTGTCGTCGGCGCGGTTGTTGATCGATCCAGCAAACGTCGTCATGGCCTAGCTCCTCGCGCGGGGCGCGGTTGTCACCAACTCCAGCAGCGATTCGGATGGGTTGGGAAGGAGGGCAAAGGTCGGAGGCGGCGTGAATGGGGCCGCACACAGTCGCTTTGCTCGCATTCCCTCCGCCGGTCCGAACCGGATCAGGTTCAACGGGTGCATCTCAGCGAATCGGGAGATTCGCGCCCCGTGCGTTGCGTGGAGTGTAGGTAACGCCCCGGTCTGCCGAAAGCAGGGAGACCTTGGGGTACTACTCGAAATCCCGATTCGGATCACCCTCGACGCTGAGCGTTCGCAAGTGTCGGGAGTAGCGCAGCCAAGTGAGTTCCAGTGGGTCGACATCGTCGTGGTATTCGTCGACGACGAGTACGTCGTGTTGCGTTTCCCGCGCGATCCAGTCCAGCAGGTCGAGAAACGATGACCACGTCGTGTCATCGACATTGCACGCGTCGAATGAGAGTTCGCCACGATCATCACAAAAGATCAAGGCGCGAAACCCGAGACTGCCGCAGCAACCTTCGCAAAGCAGCATCATCTCGCGAGGTATGTGCGTCATGGTCATCAGTTGTCGGGGATACACCAGACGCGACTCGCGGCCAGCGGTTGTCATCAGTTCGCACGAACCGCCATGGCTGGCAAGTGAGGTGAAGAAGCTGAACCACGGTGCCAGTGTGTTCGACTCGATGCGAAGGCGACGGATCTGGCCCAAGTCATAGCTATCGGCGAAGAACCAGGCGAAATCGTGGAACGTGTGCATGCGGAAGATCCGTACGTGATCGTTGAGCAGAATGCCATCTGCGAACGTTTCGCAAGGAATCTCCGCGATAACGCCTGAATAGTGTTTGCCGCGTCGCTTTGGATGAGTGCCAGTCGTCGTTAGCTCGCGGCCTTGAAGCTGTCGTTGTACGCCGCGCGACCTGCGAGCTCTTGCAGGACCTGTTTGCTCTTGGGGCCTGGGTCAAAGAACTCGAGGCCGACTTCGCGGGTGAACATGCCGCAGCGGCGGACCCAGCGGATGCGGCTGAGGACGGCGAGGGGGCCTTCGATGGTGTCGAGGGTGACGACGAAGACTTCGCCGGCTTCGGGCATCTTGAAGCGCGTCTTGACGCGCATGCCCGAGGCGCTGAGGTCGAGCACTTCACCGATGGAGCACTGGACGCCATCACAGATCACGCGACCGTGACGGCGCTTCTCGGCGCCTTTGGATTCGCCGAGTTGCTCGAAGTTGATGTCTTGATTCCTCGCGAAACGCATGGCTGAACCTCTCTATCGACGTTGGACTGTCCCTCCTTGATACCACACGGATGACCATTGTGCCACCAAAGCGCGTTGGTGCCGCGCATGCCGGTTTGTGCAGGCTCGCACGACCGGAATGGAAGACGCAGATTGACAGGCTGCCGGTGTGATAACGCGCCCGGCGCGCGCAGTTCACGTCCGATCACGGTCGCGGTGTTATGCCGATTCAGCCGGGGTGGTTGTCGTCGTCGGCGCTGTGGTCGAGCGCTGCTTGCGGCTGGCAGCACGGTCCGATGACAAGCCCGCAGCACGCCGTCTGCTCGTGGCTGTGGACCCACACCAGTTGAAGCGGCGAAACCCCGCACGCCGGACAGCGGGTAGGCTGCCAGCACGCGGGGTTCGCCGAAGGGGTGTTACGGGGTTCTGTCACGCGTCCGCAAGGTACGCCCGCGCGGCGAGCGAATCACGAGCACGCGCCGCCGGCAAGCACGACGAAGAAGTCGATAACGTCTTGATCCTCGGGGAAGACGTCGTTGTTGTTGAAGTCGATGCTGCCGCACCCTAGCACGGGGTCGCACGTGGCGGGTGAGCCGCCTGCGAGAACATCGAAGAAGTCGATGACGTCCTGATCCTCGGGGAAGACGCCGTTGTTGTTGAAGTCGATGGAGTCGCATCCGCCTCGCAGGACGCGCAGGCGCACCGAAGTGGCGTTGTAAAGCAGGTTGAAGAGGGCACCGTTGCGCGGATTGGTGTAGGTGATGGAGGAGAAGGTACCCGCGCGTCCGGCCGGCGCGTCGATCAGCACGAACTCATCGCCCGTCACGTAGTCAAACGAGTCGCGCAGAACGATCTCCAGTGCACCATTGACCGTCGCCGTGCCTGGCGCGGTGACGCGCACGGTACCGAAGTCGCCAGCCGTCTTGCCACGCATCACCAGCCGGGTGTCGGCTGGCGCGTTGAGTTGGAGGCTGCCGACTGGCATGATGATCGGCCCGTCGGTGTTGAGCAGACCGCTCACGCTGTAATTGCCCACCACAGCGCCCGGACCATGCAGTTCCGCCGTGGCGGTGACGATCGCGCCGTTGTCAACGCGCAGCGAGCCGCCCGCAAGGCGCACGATGCCATCGATGTCGATGATGCCCGCATCGCGGAAGAAGGCGGCGTGGCCGTTGATGAGTGCTTCGCCCTGGAACGTCACGCCCGCCGCGGCAACGGCGCCAAATGTGCCGAACTGCGTGTCGCCTGTGAGTGTCATGGTCGAGCCTGGTCCGAAGTTGACGCCAGCGTTGACGTTGCCCGTGCCGCGAAAAGAGCCGGTGGCGGGAAACGCGAGAGCGGTGCCGTTGATCGTGCCCGTGTCGTTGAAGAGTTCGCCGGCGAGCACAAGGCCAACGCCCCCGGGTTGGATCACGCCGTCGTTGTCAATGTTCGCGTCGATGATGCCAAAGCCGATGATCGACCCGGCTGCGAAGTTGTCGATCGTTCCAGTCGGAAACAACGGGAAGCTCTCCGCCACCAGCGCGCCGCCGTTCATCTGGATGGTCGATGCCAGCGGAAATCCGTTGCGCAGCACTGCGGTTTGAGGCAGCGTCATCACGCCCGTGTTCACGCGCAGCGTGCTCGGCACGGTCGCCACCAGCGGCAGATCAAGCGTGAGATCGCCCACGTTCTCCACACGAGCTCCCGAAACAGCGGTCAGGCCTCCGACATCGAGCGTGCCCGACCCGCTGACAACGCTGGTAGCGCCCAGCGTCAGTCCATCAACTTCCACCATTGCGTTGTTGCTCAGCGTCAGGTTGCCGCCCGCCGACATGTCCACGTCCCAGTCTGCCAGCACGATCTGAGCATCGTTCACGTTGATGGAACCGTCTGCGCCGACGACAATCTCGCCCGTGTCGGTATCAACGCCGGGCGGGTTGCTCGCGTCCGTCATCACCGCGCCGTTGCGAAGTCGCAGCGTGCCGGTGCAGTTCACGTTGTCCGACACGCGAATCAGTCCGTTGTCTTCGAGTGTCACGTCCGCGCCGTCAAAGGTCATGATGCCATTGATGTCGGGAGTGAGCGAGGCCACGAACACTTCCGCCGCTTGAAACGCATTGCCCGTAAAGATCGCGGTGGCTTGGCCCGGCGCAGGACTTCCAGCGCGAAGCCGCGACGTCACGTGCGTGGCACCCTGGTTGTTGATCGTGATGGTGCCATCGGCGACCACCGCGAACGAATCCGACGCGTCAGGTGCCGCAGCGTCCAGCGTGACTGTGTACGTGCCTGGCACCGTGATCACCCACTGATCCGTGATGAGCGGCACGCCTGCGGGGAACCAGTTCGCTCCCACGCTTGCGTTTCCGCTCACGGGCGCAATCCAGGACTTCACCACCGCCAGCGCGGGAGCCGAAACGCAAGTGCCCGCGACCAATGCCATAACCGCCGCCGTCGTATTCAAACGCTTGGTCGCCATACCCGTCTCCTTGTTGTGCTTTGCGGCGCGAAGTTGCGACGCATGCGGGAGTGCAACGCTCGCGATTCGCGCGTTATTGCCACAAGCGCGAGTTTTGTCATGACAATTTTCGATCTTCATGCAGCGCGTGTGCATTTTTTCACGCGATGCTCTTTGCGGACAAAGACGCGCGGACGCGACGCACTAGCGTGCTTCATGAGATCGTCTTCAACGCATCATCATGGAAGCGCGTCGCGAGCAAACATCACGCAGTGATCGATCGAGTGCAGATCCTGTGGCGAGGTGTGACATCGTTCGACAGAAGTCAACACACACATCGATGAAGCGGCCTTCCCATTGACTTGCGCAGGATCGCGCCATGCGTGCGAATCCATGAACTCTGTCGTCGTTGGAGTTCGCGACTGCGTGACGCTCGTCAGCATCACGCGGCTTCGCGCGATGGTCTCGCAACCGAGCGCACGTTCGATTTGAACGTGACGCTGTCACTCGCTCATCACAACACGCGCTTGGGGTCCAGGGCGGCGTCGCGACGTGTCACGATGCGCGGCGTTTGGCCTTGCAGCCCATCACGGCCAAGTCAGCATCCGCCGCACCGCGCCTTCCCGACTTTGCTGCTACTACCAGGAACGAGCCGACGACCTTCCACTGGCACATCCGTCGCACCACCAGTCGATCGGAGAACCGCACTTGCGTCCGGAAACGTTACCTCGCAACTGCAAATTGCTGTCAGTAATGGATTTACCGCCTGTAACGCCGGCCTGTCAGCCTGCGAACAATAGAGCGACTTCCCAAGGGACACCTATGCCCCCCAGCATGGCCACGCTCGCGAGTCCGATGCCTCCCCTCAGTCAGCAAAGCCCTGAAGAACTGGCCGTGCGCGCCCAGTCCGGCACGGGTGCTGCCATGTCGTGCTTTGGTGAACTGGTGACGCGTTTTGAAACGCGGCTGTTCAACTTCCTGCTGCGTCGCACGCGTTGCCGCAGCGATGCGGAAGAGCTGACGCAGGAAGCGTTCGCGCGGGCGTGGGAACGCATTGGCAGTTACGACCCGAGCTGGAAGTTTTCGACGTGGCTGTACACCATCGCTTCGCGGCTTGCGGTGAGCAAGCACCGCAAGATGTCACGCGAGCAGGTGTGGGAGTCGTTTGATCGTCCCGCGGCGCAAGGCGTTGATGGCTTGGAGACGGCGGATGATCGCCGGCTTGGCCGCAAGCTGTGGGCTCTGGCGGAGCGGACGCTGTCGCCTGATCAGCAGACTGCTTTGTGGCTGCGATATGCGGAAGACATGTCGATCGGTGAGATCGCGAAGGTAATGGGCAAGAGCCAGGTGGGTGTGCGCGTGAGTCTGTTCCGCGCTCGTCAGACCTTGGCGAAGGGCGCAAGCAGCGAAGGCTGGATGCCCGTGATTGAAGTGAACATCAGCGCGGATGAAGACATCGCGGCGATGCAAGCTGCGGGAGGTCGCGCGTGATGAAGCTGTTGCAACTGATTTCCTCCTGGCGCAGCACGCGCGTGCTGGATGACCGCAAGGTCGGCAGCGTGGCGCGTGAAGAAGCCGTGGTGCATGCGCTGCTTCGTAATCGTGACGCCGCGCCGATGGAAGCTGCGCCCGAAGGTCTGCGTCGCGCGATTGCGATGCGTCTGGAACGCACGCAGCCGCAGCCGGTGCGCCCGACTTTCGCGCTGTCGCGCGGCTTGCTTGTCGCTGCTCCTGTGCTGATGCTGGCTTTGGGCGGCGCGATGCTGCTGCACACGCGCAGCCAAAGCACGCCCACGACGCTGAGTCCTGTCGTGCAGCGGCCCTTTACGCCCATTGTGTCGGTGCGTGCTGACGACTCGGGCGTTGCTGGTTTCCCTGCGGGCACGGTGGATGAAGGCCTGCTGACTGCTGGCCCGCTCGTGACGCCTCGCCGGGCGACGCCCGCGTGGATGCGTGAGTTGCCGGGCGCTCCTGCCCGTACCAACTGGGCCAGCGACAAGGTTCGTCCTGACCCCTTGCTGATGGAAGCGCGTGAGCTGGAGTTCACCGGTCGTACGGCGGCGCAGGTGCTGATTGCGAACCAGTTGAAGAACCAGCAGAAGAGCAAGCGCGAGGAATGAACGTGGCTGTTGCGTGCCTGAGCGCTCTCTGAGCGCATGTCGTTCTGCGCCGCTTCGCACTCGGGCACTATTCTCCCGCATGCCTTCTGAACTCTCTCGCCATTGGCGGCTGCAGCCTGGTCTTACGTTCTTGAATCATGGCTCGTTTGGCGCGACGCCCGTGCTCGTGCAAGAGGCACAGCGCGCTTGGCGCGATCGGCTTGAGGCGGATCCGGTCAAGTTTTTCGTGGAAGACCATGAAGGCGCGATGGACGCGACTCGCCGGGCGCTCGCGGCGTTTCTGTCGTGCGAGTGGGACGCGTTCGCACTGGTGCCCAACGCGAGCATCGCGGTTGCGACAGTCTTCGCGAATCATCGGCTGGCGGCGGGTGATGAAGTGCTGATCACCAGCCACGAGTATCCGGCGTGCCAGAACTCGGCGCGCCGGGCCGCGGCGGCTCACGGAGCGAGTGTTGTTGTCGCCAAGCTGCCGTTTCCTGTCGCGAGCGAACAGCAGGTGATCGACGCCATCATGGCGAGCGTGACGAGCAAGACGAAGCTTGCGATGCTCAGCCATATCACGAGTCCGACGGGGCTGGTGCTGCCGGTTGAGAAGCTTGTGCCGATGCTGCATGCACGCGGCATCGCGACGCTCATTGACGGCGCGCACGCGCCGGGTATGGTACCGGTGAACCTTGGCACGATGCGTCCGACGTACTACACCGCCAACTGTCACAAGTGGATCTGTTCGCCCAAGGGCTCGGCGTTTCTGTATGTTGATGCATCGCGGCGCGATGGGTTCCGGCCACTTGCGCTTTCGAACAACGCCGAGAAGCCCAAGCCGGGGCGAGCGCAATTTCTTACGGAGTTTGATTACGTTGGCACGCAGGATTACACGGCGATTTACGCCATTCCCGATGCGATTGCGACGATGCGAGCAATGCTGCCGGGCGGGTGGCCTGCGGTGATGAAGCACAACCATGAGCTCGCGATACAAGGCCGTGGTGTGGTGTGCAACGCGCTGGGCATTTCGCCGCCCGCGCCGGATGCAATGCTGGGGAGCATCGTCTCGATGATTCTGCCCGCGCATGATGATGCGAGGCACGCCCGCGTGATGGCCCGCGCGACCAAGTATCACGATGCCATGCAGGACCGCCTGCTGCACACGCACAAGGTTCAGGTTCCTGTGTGGGGCGTGCCGGGCCTCACGATGCGCATCTGCCGCATCAGTGCGCAGGTGTACAACTCGCTGGATGAGTATGAGCGGTTGGCGAGTGTGCTGAAGGATGAGTTGGCGTTTGAGCGAACGCTTTAGTAGCTTGTTAAGAGACCGAGAACGATCGAAAAAAACGCGTCTGCACGGAACGCCATGTGTTGCAAGTTCCGCGGGATCTGCTATCTTCACACGTTGTACCGCGACTCTGAGTCGTTGAGTTTGCAAGGGGATTCCATGAAGTTCTTTGTCCGTATTGTGCTTCTGCTCAGTATCATCGCTAATCGAGCGCTCGCGCAAGGTGCTTGTGGCCCCAACTGGATACCGGAGTTCGGCGCACTCGGTGCGACAGATGTGGTGTTGTCGAGTGTGGCGTGGGACCCGGACGGACCTGATGGACCCCTGCCGCGTGTGATCGTCGTTGCGGGTGTAGTCGGTGCGGTTGGCACGACGCCGATCGGAAGTGTGGCAGCGTGGAACCCGGCCGACAATACGTGGACGGATATGGGCGCGCCCCCTTCCCGTGTCGTGCAGTTGTTCATCACTCCAACCAATGAACTCGGGGTGGTGGCGAACTCTACCGGGACGGGAGTTTACAAGTTGACGTCAAGCGGCTGGGTTCGACTGGGCGGGGCGTTCAACGGCGCAGTGAATCGTGTGGTTGTGCGGCCTGACGGCAGGCTGGTGGCTGTCGGCGCGTTCACGCAGAATGACACAACCCCCATTCTGCGGACGGCTCAGTGGGATGGATCGGCGTGGACGCAGATCGGTTCTGGTGTCAACGCAGATGTACTCGCCGCAACGCTGCTCAGCGACGGGACAGTTGTGATCGCCGGAGAGTTTACGAATTCGGGCATCTTTGCGATCTCTCGTGTCGCGCGACTGCTGCCCGGTACGACCTCATGGGCCGGTGTGACCGGCGGGCTTTCGTGGGCGCCACGCGCGCTCGTGCCGCTGCCCAACGGCGGCTTCATGGCATCCAGTTCGATTGCGTCGCAGGTGCGGCAGTGGAATGGCGCGTGGATCAGCCCAGTCGTAAGTATCTTTCCAAGCCAGAATCTGTTTGCGTTGCCAAACGGCGAGTATCTCATCACCGCGTCTAACCAAGCTCGCCGATGGGACGGGATCTCTGCAACGACAAGCGGGACATTTTCTCTGCCGGGGGTGGGTAGCACCAATAGTGTGTCTGTCATTGGGCCAGATGACTACTTCATAACGGGCGGTTACCCAGTGCCGACCACATCAAGCGCGACGCGACCGACATTTGCTGTTGATCGCATGATGCGCGTGCGTGGTGGCGTGATGGAGCGTCTTTTCAGTACGGGTGGTCCGCTGGGCATCGTGCGTGACATCGTCTTTGACAATAACGGCCATGTGATCGTGGGTGGCGAGTTCATCTACGCAGGCGAAGTTCCGGTCTTTTATGTGGCGCGCTGGGACGGTACCCGCTGGCATGCGATGGATGGAGGACTCAATGGCGAGGTTCGCGGGTTGGAAAAGCTGCCAAACGGGGACATCATCGCGATCGGCTCGTTTACTGGTCGCGCGGGTGGTCCGGTCAATCTTCCGAACATAGCACGCTGGAATGGATCAACGTGGTCATCTCTCGGGGTCAATCCTGGCGTGGGCATACCTGCGGATGTTCAACTCCTGCCGGATGGGCGCCTTGCGATCTGTGGTAGCGCAACGCGTGTAGCGATATGGGATGGTACTCAGTGGACTCTGACACCAGCATTGTCACCGGGCTTCGACGGCATTCGAAATCTGGGCATTGACAGAGACGGAAACGTGCTGGCCGGTAGAATGCAGTCTGGCTTGTATCGTCTTGTGAACGGCGCGTGGCAGTCCATGACACTGCCCGGACTGCCCGGAGTAGCCTTTGCGGTATATTCGCTGCATCTACTTGCTGATGGCGACATACTCGTTGGTGGGGACTTTCCCGTATCCTTGACTGAGTCGAATGTGTATCGCGTCAGCGGATCGGCGTGGACACCAGTGGGGCGGCTGCGGGCCATCGTGCCGTACAGGCTCGCGGAAGGTCCTGATGGCACGATCATCGCAAGCGGTGCTGGGTCGACGAACTCCGAGTCGGTCTTCCGCTGGGATGGAAGCACGTGGACGGCGCTGGGCATTCGCTCGTGGACCAAAGCTATGGCTATGCGTCCCAACGGCGAGTTCTACATCGGCACGCTCACGCCCATTGAACGGACGGACTTCTACGCCCGCCATCTGCTGCGCGGCTCGTTCCCCGCGACGTGCCCGTGCGACTCCATCGATTTCAACCGCAACGGCGCATTCCCCGAAGCGCAGGACACGCTCGACTTCTTCACCGTCTTCGCTGGCGGCGCGTGCAGTACGCAGGTCTGCGGCGATATCGACTTCAACAACAATGGCGTCTATCCCGAGGACGCTGACGTCGTCGCGTTTCTGGGTGTTCTTGCCGGTGACGCATGCCCGTGAGATGAAGCTGGGTGTTTATGCCGTTGCTGCGCGCGTCGTGCGTTCGGCGATCACGCCTTCGTACACCTTCACGCAGTTGGTCGCGGCTTGGTCCCACGTGAGGCGGTGCAGTTCCATGCGGCCGTGGTCGCGCAGGGTTTGGCTCAGCGAAGGATGGCG
Organism: Phycisphaerae bacterium; assembly: GCA_046316615.1. GTDB lineage: Bacteria > Planctomycetota > Phycisphaerae > Phycisphaerales > UBA1924 > BJHL01. Next base: position 54,594 of record JBKDAN010000042.1, on the reverse strand, counting down.
CAGGACCGAGACGATCTTGTTGGCCATCTCGTCGATGTCCCAGAAGTCGACCTTCAGCACGTGCTGCAGCACTTCGCTGGCGCCGCTGGTCTTGCTGAGAATGACGGGCACATCGTGGCTGATGGCTTCGAGTGCGGCGATGCCGAAAGGCTCGCTCACGCTGGGCATGACGTAGCAGTCGGCCATCTTGAAGACGCGCTCGATGTCGCCGCCGCGCAGGAAGCCGGTGAAGAGCACCTTGCCGCCGATGCCCATGCTCGCGGCGAGATCGATCATGCGCAGGGCCATGTCGCCGCTGCCTGCAAGGACGAACTTGGCATCGGGCACTTTCTCCAGCACGCGCTTGGCGGCGGCGATGAAGTACTCGGGGCCCTTCTGCATCGTAATGCGACCCAGGAAGAGCACGATCTTGTCATCGGTCTCGATGTGCGCGCCTTGTGCGGGCTGGTGCGCGTCTTTGTCGAGGCCGTTGTACACGACACCTAGCTTGTTGGCGGGCACACCGTAGCGGCGTTCGCAGATGTTGGCGGTGAGTTGGCTCACGCACACGACTTTGTCCGCGGCGTGCATGCCCGCGCGCTCGATGTCGTACACGCGCTGATTGACGTTGCTGCCCGAGCGATCAAACTCGGTGCTGTGAATCTGCACGATGAGCGGCTTGCCCGTCACCTTCGCGACGGCGATCGCGGCGGGGAACGTCAGCCAGTCGTGCGCGTGGATGATGTCAAAGTCTTCACGACGCGTGAGAGCGACGCACAGCCGCGCGTAGCGCTCGGCATCGCCCACGAGATCGTTGCCATAACCGACGCCTGCGCCGCCGCCTGTGCCGATGAAGCCGCGCTCTGTGCCGCTCTTGAGTTGCTGGGCTGGCTGGGGCGGAGGTGTGAGCGGCTCGCCCGCACTGTCGACTGCGCCAATCAGCGATGCGTCAATGTCGAGCGCGCAATCGCTGTCCATTGCGGGCAGCTTTTCCTTGGTCGCTCCTACACCCTGCGTGCGCTGCACGTTGCTGCCCGGATACGGGTTGCTGAAACTCGCCGGCACGCCATGAAAGACGGCATGCTGAAACTGATAGAGCCCGGTGCCGCCCGGGCCGCTCAGCGCCGCGAGATCGCGCAGCGGCAGCCCGCCTTGGGCCGCGACGCCCGCCACACTCATGGGCGAGAGCATCTTCACGTGACTGCTCTTGGACCGATCGACGGGCTTGGGCAGCACGAAGATGACCGAATGCCCCTGCTTATCGAGGGCTTTCGTCAATCCATAGCAGGCGATGCCAAGACCGCCGGCGATGAAAGGCGGAAACTCCCAACCAAGCATGAGCACGCGCATCGAAAACCCTCCAACCACGCCGAGCGAAGCGGCGAAGCGGGGCATGATATCGGGCCTGATGCGAAAGAATGTTGACGAAACGAGCTCTTGTGAACTTTACACGATGAAGACTTATTCAGCGTTCGCGTCGCGTCGCGGCTCCACGCCCAGCAAGTGCCGCACAAAGAAGTCCATCGTGCGCCGCTGCCCGTAGTTTGTGCCCGCAGCGCCGTGCCCCACGCCGGGCATCACGAGCAAGTCAAAGTCCTTGTCAGCCTTGATGAGCGCATTGACCACCTGCATGGTTGATGCTGGATCAACGTTGCGATCAACCTCGCCCACGATGAGCAGCAACTTGCCCTGAAGTTTGTGCGCATGCGTCACGTTGGACGACTCGGCGTAACTCTCGTCCACGGGATAGCCCATCCATGCTTCATTCCACCATCGCTTGTCCACACGGTTGTCGTGACAGCCGCAGTCCGCGACCGCGACTTGGTAGAAATCACCATGATGCAGCAGCGCGCCCATCGCGTTCTGTCCGCCTGCCGATCCGCCGACGATGCCCACGCGCGAGATGTCCATCTGCGGATACTTCGCCGCGGCAGCCCGCATCCACGCGATGCGATCAGGCAGCCCTGCGTCCTTCAAGTTCTTGAAGCACACATCATGAAACGCCTTGCTGCGATGGGCGGTGCCCATGCCGTCGATCTGCACGATAATGAAGCCAAGTTCCGCCATCTCCTGCCGAAAGCCAAGGTCCGCGCTGAACGCTTTGGGCACGTGTGATCCGTGCGGCCCTGCGTAGATGAACTCAATCACCGGATATGTGCGACTCGCGTCGAACTTTGTGGGCCTGATGATGAAGCCGTGAATGTCCGTCACGCCGTCGCGACCCTTCGCTGCAAACGGCTCGGGCATGCTCCACCCCGCCTCCACCAGTGCGCTCGCATCGCCCTTACCCAGTTCCGCGACAAGCCTTCCTGTGCGTGCATCGCGCACCTGTGTCACCGTCGGCATGTTCACGCGTGAGTATCGATCCAGCAGCAGTGTGCCATCAGGCGAAAACTCGACTTCGTGCGTGCCGTCACCATCTGTCAGGAGCGTCATGCTGGCATCATCCAGCTTCACACGGGCGTAGTGGATGTAATACGGATCCTGCTGCGGATACACGCCGCTCACACGGATCACCAGTTCCCGCGCTGCTTCGTCCACTTGCTCGACACCGCGCACGACCCACGGGCCTTTTGTCAGTTGCCGCACGATGCTCTCGGTCGACTCGCGGCGTTCGTCAAGCAAGTACACGTGCCGCCAGCCATCGCGCTCGGACATCCACAGCGCCTGCCCGCTCGCGCCCAGGCGATGAAAGTACTTCGCGTTGACGACATCGACAAACGTGCTCGGCGTCTCCTCGACAATCGTGCTCGCTTTGCCATCTCGCGTCACGCGCACCAGCCGCATCACCTTGTTCCCGCGCTCCATGTACACGAACGAAAAGAACGACGAATCCGCCGACCACGCAAGCGAATCAATCGCGGGCGGCACGTGAAACAGCGCATCATCGATCGCGATCTCGCTTCCCGTCTCCGCATCAAACAGGCGAGGCTTCCACGCCTCAACCACATCACCCGGCTTGTCGTATTGAAACGAGATCAACTTCGGCTGGACCTGGTCCGCGGGCGAAGACTCGACAATGTGCACGATGCGATTCTGCGAGGGCGTCACAAAGCGGGCGACGAACCGCGTGCGATCTGGCGACCACTCAATGGGCCCGCTGTACCACCCTTGCGAGCGATCCTGCACATCCGTCACGCGCGATTCGCGCTCGCCATCGATCAGCACCACGTTGCCTTCGCGAATCATCGCACGCACACGCGGCTCGGATTCGTCGCTCGCACGCGTCGGTCGCTCGCTCTCGCGTTTCTCCCGCGGCAGCACGACGATCGTCTGCTCATCCAGTGCCGCGCCTTCAAACACAACGCCGTTGTCACCCTTCGTCACTTGCCAGCGATGACCGCCAAAGGTGTGTTGGCTCCGCGTCTTGCCGGCTCCAACCTCGCCATAGGGCGCGCGCTCGTCGCCGCTCAGCCACCACAGGCGAAGCACGTCACTGGTGTTGTTCACAAACACCATGCCGCTCGACGCGCCCTTCGCGCGCTCGCCGGATTCATGCCAGAGGAACGCGTGTGATTCAGCCGCCAAGTCGCTCAGCGTCACCGTCGTCCACGCGCCGCTCGCGCGATCCTGCCGCAGCACCGCACCACTCTCACGCAGCATCGCATCCACGCGGTCGTGCGTCACCAGCAATCGTGCAAGCGGCAATCGCTCGCTGTCTACCCGTTCGCGCCCGGTCGCGCTGGCAATCGCCTTCGCGAGGGCCGCATGATCAAACAAGTCACGCGGCGTGCCTTCGGCTCGATCAAGCGTCACATACCGCGTGCGAGTATCTGCGTCCCGCACCGCGTACCACAGCCCGCCGCCGTCAATCCACGCGACATCATCCACCGCGTGGACAACCTTGCCCGCGAGCTCGCGAGAGATGCCCGCCGCTCGCTCGTAGTCCGCGCGCGTGCCTTGTGCAACAACAGAGCCGGTGGAAATCGCAAGTGCAGCCAAAGCAAGCAGAGTTCGCAGCATCGCCAAGTATTGGGCTTGAGCCTGCGGCGTGATGTCGAACACTGAGCCGTTCGCACGTGGATCGGAACTCTTACCTTCAGGTCACGCTCTGCGTGATGATCCAGTCAAAATCCGATCCAATCACAGACAGATCGCCAGCCAGCAGCTCTCCGAATTCGTTAAGTGCGGCATATCCGTCATCTCGCACGATTCGACCGAGCACGAATCGCAAGGCGCTCTCAACCGTGTCATACTCGGCGTCGTCAAGCTCGTACTGACCAGTGGAAGCGATCACGGACGACAGATCGTTGCCCACGAGCGTGGCATGGTGTGCAATCACCAACCACTCAAGCGTCTTGCCGTCCAGCGGATCCTTAGGCGGTCTTGTGGCAGCCAACCGACCGCGCCAGTTCCCGCGGAGAAAGACAATGCGGCTCGTCAGCGCCTGACGCGTGATGGCAATCCTCGGATCTTCAAGATCGAGAAAACGTGCTTCCCACGCAGCCAAGCACCAAATGCGCACACGCGGCATGACCCCTCCCCTCGCGCTTACTCGTCGTCACCCGCTTCCATATCCCCCAGCCGCCGAAACGTTGCCTCATACGCGAGCAACAGCATCGTTCCCAGTTCCACGCTCTTCGCGTCTTGCAGCTTGTTCACATCAATCGGCGTCGCCGTGCGGAACGTGTACAGCTTCTGCTCATCGCGGAAGTGCTCAAAGCCCAGCGCGGGGCCGCCGGGGAGCAGGTCGGGATAGCCGAGTTCGACGAGCTCTTCGTGCAGCAGTTCAGGAATCTTGTCGCCCGTGTGCACCAGATCCTGCTCGATGCTCTGACTCAAGTACCGCGCGGGCGTCTTGAGATTCACCCACATCTTGCCGGCGTCCACGCTGAGGGAGTAGAACGCAGGATCAGCGCTCGCGGCTGCGTCGCACTTCAGCATCGCGGGTGAGACGCTGATCTCACCAAACACGCTCGCAGCTTTCGCCTTCGTGGCGACAGCTTCGTAGAACGCGACAAGTTGAGCAGACGATGCAGCGGAGGAAGTCATGGTGATGGTCGTGGCAGTGGGGGACATGGCAGCAGGTTCGATGTGTCTCGCGGCGCGTATGCAACGCGTCATGGCGAGCCACACCTCGAATCTTTCCCGCTGCAACTGCCGGACGCGGGGGTCTTGAAGGCTCCCGGCTGAAAATGCTCCCATTTTCCATCCCGCGATTGACAGTGGAAGCACGCCGCCCTGCCGACGTATACTTCCCTCCCGGTCGATTCGGAATCTCCGCGTCGCCCGCAACATCCAAGTACCACGAGCCCAGGTGGCGAAATTGGCAGACGCACTACCTTGAGGTGGTAGAGCCTTCACCGGCATGCAGGTTCAAGTCCTGTCCTGGGCACTTTCACGATCCACCGCCGCGAGCCCTCTCGCGGCGGTTTTCATTTGTCACCGCCGCGCTGAGGTGGACCGGTAAATGCGTGTCGGGCGATTCATTGCTGCGACGAATATCTTGAATACACGCTTTAGGTGACTTCACATTTTGTGTGTTTTTCTTCGTGTTCCCCCTCCACGATCTTGACGCTTCGCGCAATTCTCGTATATTCAGCTCACGAACCGGGCGTCCCCGTTGAGAGGGAGTTGACTATGCGCGGAATTGTCGCGACCTTGACTGTCGCCATGACTGCAACAGTGGGCTTGGCACAGCCTTTTGTCGTCGATTGGTACACCATCGACGGCGGCGGCGGCTACTCGTCCGTTCTCACATTCCAGGGGCTTTTCGAGCTCGAAGGCACCATCGGTCAGCCCGACGCCAGCGACGAGCTGCTTTCCGTTGACGGCTACTCCGTCATTGGTGGCTTCTGGGTTGGCGGCACGCAAACGCCGTGCTCCGATATCGACTTCAACAACAACGGCGTCTTCCCCGAAGACCAGGACGTTGTCGATTACTTCAACGTGCTCGCCGGCGGTAGCTGCGCCTGAATCGCTTCATCACTCGTGATCAGTGGGCCTGCGTGTTTCGCACAGGCTGGGTGTCGCTGCTCACCGAGTTTGATTCCTCACACACCGACTTTCTTGGTTTTCGTCGCGATCTGCGACGAGTTGGAGATTGAACATGACTCGCGGACGTCTCGCATCGTTCTTCCTCGCGATGGCTCTGGGCTCGATGACGCCTTGGACCGTCGCCAACGCTCGCGCTCAGGCGCAGGATGCGGCCTTCACGTATCAAGGCCAGTTGCGTCTCAATGGTCAGGCCTTCGATGGACCCGCTGACTTCGAGTTCCGCCTCTTCAGTGTGCCGACCGGTCCGGGTCAGGTCGGTCCCACGTTGCAGGCCAATGGCGTCAACGTCGCCAACTCGCGCTTCGCGGTTGAACTGAACTTCGGCGCCGCCGCCTTCACGGGCCAGCAGCGCTGGCTCGAAATTCGCGTCCGCACTCCCGCAGGCAGCCCCAATCCGTACTCCGTGCTCGCCACGCGTCAGCGCATCACCAGTGCGCCGTACGCCGCTTTCGCGCTGAACGGCAACCCCGGCCCCGCTGGTCCGCAGGGTCCCGTGGGCCCGGTCGGTCCCGTTGGTCCTGTCGGTCCCCAAGGCGTCACTGGCCCTGCCGGCCCGCAGGGGCCCGTCGGTCCCGCTGGTGCGGCCGGTTTGCAAGGCCCCCAGGGCGTCGCTGGTCCTGCAGGCGCTCAGGGCCCTGCCGGCCCGCAAGGTCCCACCGGTCTGAACGCCGCTCGATACATCGTTGATGCAAGCGGCCAAGGCACGCACACGAGCATTCAAGCCGCCATCAACGCCGCCGTGGCGGATGGCTTCGGCCCCAGCAGCCCCACGACGGTGCTGGTCCGTCCGGGCAACTACACCGAGAACGTCGCGCTCGTCGGCGGCGTTCACCTCCAGAGCGCTGTTGCAGGCAAGAGCTTCGCCACGCAGATCACCGGTAGCGTTACGTTCAACACCGGCGGCGTCGTCTCGGTGCAGGCCATCGACATCAACGCGCCCACCGGCCCTGCCATCAACTTCAACGGCACGTCGTTCCAGCAGCTCTACCTGAGCGACAGCGTCGCATATGCCCAAGGCACCGCCAGCGCGCTCAATATGAGCAACACCGGCTCGGGCAGCGATGTCGTCATCAACAACGTCAACTTCCGCAGCGTTGCCGGTGGCACGGGCGTTCCCGTCACCATCAGCGCGGGCACGCTGCAAGGCACGGGTGGCACCTTCTGGCCCACCGCGCCGACGACGCCCGCCATCGCTCTGGTTGGCGGCAACATGTTCATCAGCGCATCTGACGTCTTCGGTCAGATCAGCGCATCGGGCTCTTCGGCCTTCAGCATCGGCAACAGCCAGATCCGTTCCGGCAACCAGCCCGCTGTTATTGACAACACCACCGGCGACATTCTGCTTGCTGACACCGGCTTCAACACCACGGTCGCTGGCAACGTTGTCAGCACCAACGGCGTCGGTAACGTCTTCTACACCCAGCTCACGTACACGCTGCCCGGCCAGACCATGCCCGCCAGCGCGATTCTGCTTCCTGGCAGCGGCCCCACCGGTCCGCAAGGTCCTGTCGGCCCTCAAGGCCCGATTGGCCTGACCGGCGCAACGGGCGCTCAAGGCTTGCAGGGTGAAGTTGGTCCGCAAGGTCCTGCTGGTCCTCAGGGCATCCAAGGTGAAACCGGCGCACAGGGCCCCATCGGCCTGACTGGCGCAACGGGCGCTCAAGGCCTGCAAGGCCCCGCCGGTCCGCAAGGTCCCGCAGGCATCAACGCTGCCGACTACGTCGTCAAGCCCGGCGGCACCTCGCCTTACTTCTCGAGCATTCAGGCTGCCATTAACGCTGCCGTGCTCGATGGTGCGAGTGCAAACAACCAGAAGAGCATCACTGTTCTTCCCGGCAGCTACACCGAAAACGTCGCGATCGCTCAGGGCATTCACGTTGTCTCGGCTCAGAGCGAGTCGGGCTTTGCCGCCAACCTCAACGGCACGCTGACCGTCAACATCCCCGTGAACGGCGTGGGTGAAGATGGCAACCTGTCGAGCTGGACGGGTGTCAACATCAACGGCGTTTCGGGCCCCGCTATCGACTTCACGGGCACCGAAGGCCAGAAGCTCTTCCTCTACAACGTGCGTCTGACCGCCCCGGCTAACCAGCCCGCCGTCTCGATGACGAACACCGGCGCCTGGGCGACTCGCCGCAGCGAAATCACCGGCCGCAACGTCATCGCCAGCAACGGCGGCGGCGCCGCGGTGCTCGATGTCGCCGAAGGCATCGTCAACGCCACCAACTGGAGCAACATCAACGCCAGCCCCTTGGGCGTGAGCGTCAATGTCAACAGCGGTGCAGGCGGCAACACGACCCGCGTCAACATCACCTCGGGTGAGCAGACCGGTCGCGTCGTCGTCGCTGGTGACGCCAACTTCAGCCTCACCAACGGCTCCATCAGCTCGGGCAACCAGCCCGCTGTCGAGGCCACTGGCAGTGGCACCGTCCTCGTCGGTGACAGCGGCTTCAACACCCTCGTCGCTGGCAATGTCGTCAACGACAGCGGCACTGGCCCGGTCTTCTACTCGCAGCTCACCTACACGCTGCCCGGCCAGACCATGCCCGCAACCTCCACGCTCCTCCCCGGCAGCGGTCCCGCTGGTCCTGCTGGCCCTGCCGGTCCGCAAGGTCCCATCGGTCTGACAGGTCCTGCTGGCGCTCAAGGCGCAACTGGGCCGGAAGGTCCTGCTGGTCCTGCTGGTCCTGCTGGTCCGCAAGGTCCGATCGGTCTGACTGGTCCCGCTGGCGCTGATGGCCCGATGGGCCCCGCTGGTCCGCAAGGCCCTCAGGGGCCGATCGGTCTGACTGGTCCTGCTGGCGCAGATGGCCCGATGGGCCCCGCTGGTCCGCAAGGCCCTCAGGGTCCGATCGGTCTGACCGGTCCCGCTGGCGCTGATGGCGCGACGGGTGCCGCTGGTCCTCAAGGCCCGCAGGGTCCGATCGGTCTGACTGGTCCTGCTGGCGCTGATGGCCCGATGGGCCCCGCTGGTCCGCAAGGCCCTCAGGGTCCGATCGGTCTGACTGGTCCCGCTGGCGCTGACGGCGCGATGGGTCCCGCTGGTCCTCAAGGTCCTCAGGGTCTGATCGGTCTGACGGGCCCCGCCGGCGCTCCTGGTGCACAGGGCGCTCAAGGCCCCGCTGGCCCGCAAGGCGCCAAGGGTCTGCAGTGGGAAGGCACGTGGACCAACGCGGCCAGCTATGACATCGATGATGCTGTCTTCTTCAACGGCTCGGCTTACATCGCCATCGCCGCCAACACCAACGCGACGCCGGACGTGAGCCCGGCCTCGTGGAGCCTGTTGGCCCAGCAAGGCGCGCAGGGCGCTCAGGGTCTGCAAGGCATCCAAGGCCCCATCGGTCCGGTTGGCCCGCAAGGCACACCTGGAACGGCGGGTCCCGAACTCTCGGCCCAAGTCAGCATCAACTCGACGCCGCTCTCGGCTAACACCTGGACCACGTTGAGCTTTAACAATGCCTCGCACAACACGGGACTCGCGCCCATCTGGAACGGTTCGTCCCCGTCTCGGCTAACCGCGACCACAACCGGTTCGTACTTGATCAACACCGACGTTCTGTTCAGCGGCGGCAACGTCTTTGATAGTCGCGTCAGGATCAGGCGCAACGGGACACTCGTTGAACGCGAGTTTTTCGGCTCACAGGCATCAAGCAACATCATGCCGGTGAACGGCAGCGTCATCTTGGGACTCGCGGCTGGTGACTACATCGAAGTGCAAGTTTTGCGTTCGAATGTGAGCACCGTCGAGGGTAACTTCACCAGCGTTTCAATGACGCTTCTGACAACTGGACAACAAGGCCCGCAAGGTCCTCAGGGCGCGCAAGGTGCCCAAGGCATCCAAGGCCCCATCGGACCGACGGGTCTGACGGGTGCTCAGGGCCCGGCTGGTCCGATTGGCAACACGGGCCCCGAGGGTCCGATGGGTCCGGCTGGTCCGCAGGGCCCGGCTGGTGCTCAGGGTCCCGCAGGTCCCGCTGGTCAGAACAACGTGAATTGGCAGGGCTCTTGGAGTGCTCTGGTCACCTATGGCGTCAACGACGCAGTGTTGTTCCAAGGTTCTTCGTGGCGTAGTTTGCAGGCGTCGAACACGAACAACTCTCCTGATCTTTCGCCCACATTCTGGACCACGCTTGCAGCAAGTGCTGGCGCGGGCGGCACGCTTACAGCTGGCAATACGCTGTCCAGTGCCGCGTCCGGCGTCACTACCTACAGCTTCAACTCATCAGGCACAAGTTCCAGCGCAACGGTTCGGTCGACAGGCGTCCGAGGCCTTGCTGGCGGCGGTATCTCGGGTACTCTGCCGAACAACTCAACGGTGCCAACGGAAGTCGGCGCAGCGTCCAACTTCACTATTGGTGCGCTTGGCGGTGCAACCGGCGCTGGTAACGTCGGCGTCCTCGGTCAGGTTGGTTCTGGTGGTGCTATCGGTGTCTGGGGCCACAACTCCTCGACCCAAAATAGCAACTGGAACGTCGGTGTGATTGGCACCTCGGCTGGCACCAGCGCCGATGCTACTGGTGTCTATGGCCAAGGCAACGTCGGTGTCCGTGGTCGCTCAAGTGGGTCCACGGGCTTCGGCGTGCGTGGTGAGAACACCAACACTGGTGGCGGCGTGGGTGTGTATGCGAGCACTGCGGCAGGCTCGGGTCGTTCGATCTTTGCACTGGGCTCCGTCTTCATCGAGAATCGCTCAGCCCAAGGCTCGCCCACGAGTGGCAGCGACGGCTTGATCGTTTGGTCCAACTCGGGCGCATCGGGCTTCAACTCGTCGGGTGCCTTGTTCCAGCCCTCGGACCGCAACAGCAAGAAGGACTTCACGGCGATCGACTCGCGTGAAGTGCTCGCGAAACTCGTTTCCATGCCTGTCACGCGCTGGCACTACAAGAACGATGACAGCACGTGGTACATGGGCCCGATGGCGCAAGACTTCTACGCCAACTTCGGTCTTGGCGACAAGGACACCGTCATCCACGGTGTGAACGCTGACGGCGTCGCTCTCGCCGCCATCCAAGGCCTCAACAGCAAGCTCGAAGGTGAGCTGAAGGCTCGCGACGAGAAGATCGCCGCGCAGCAGCAGCAGATCGATGAGCTGGCTGCACGCCTTGACAGCATGAGCAAGCAGCAGGTCCAGATCACCGCGTCGCCCGCAGTGGTTGGTGATGCTCCGCTGTGGCAGAAGGCTGGCATCAGCCTGCTGATTGGCGTTCCCGCGCTGCTCTTCTTCGCTGCCAAGCGTCGCAAGGCGTAAGTGAGTTGGATGTAAACAACACGCCCCGGCGCATCTGCGCCGGGGCGTTTTCATTTCATTCACTTCATGTCGTCACCCGTTCAATAGTCGCGGCCACCCGGGCTGTAGATCGCCCAGGCGAAGGTCGGGCGGGCAGGGTCATACATCGGATGGTCGGGGCTGAATGCTTCGGGCGTGCGGTGCGCGAGCAGCTTGAACTCCATGCCCGTGCCGTCGGTGCGATACAGATAGCCGTAGTCGCTACGCGGATAGCTGGGGTTGGGGTCGCGGGGCAGCACTTTCATGTACGTCGGGCTGAGATTGGGGATGTACGCGTTGGGGCCTTCGTAGCCCTTGCCGCCGTATGCCGGTGCGTCGCCCGACCAGCCGGGGCTGATGGGGTAGACACCGAAGTCGCCGTTGTACATCTCGAGGGCTTTGCCCACGTTGCGCATGTCGGTTTCGCGTGCGCCGTTGCGCGCGTCAACACGCGCACTGCCGGCCTGCGGCACGATGATCGCCGCGAGAATGCCGAGCACGACGATGACGACCAGCAATTCGATGAGGGTAAAGCCACGCGCTTTCATACGACTCCTCCCACAGGGTTCTCTACATCGGAGGTATCGACCGGAATCGGTGGGGGATGCAAGCAACATGCCGTAACAGCGGCAGGTCTGTCGGTGCAGGCCGCATACGCCGCACCTTCGGGAGCGAGCGCAAAGCCACGTGCTTACCGGGCCAACGCCCCAAGGTTTTACATGGCACTCTCCTTGTCCGGAGTAAAGGACTTGTATATCCTTTGCTAGCGACATGGTCGCAGAAGGAGACTCTCCATGAGCACGATCCGTCCCATCGTTGTCGGCATTGACTTCAGCCCGTCGTCACGGGTGGCACTCGCCCAGGCTGTTCGCCTCGCAAGCCAGATGCGAGTGCCCGTCAAGGCGATTCACGTTATCGAGACCATCGCCGCTGTCTCGCTGTCGGATGAACTCTCGGCGTTCCAAGTGCAGGTGACAGCATCGCTCATCGATGAAGCCAAACTGCTGTGGAAGAGCTTCGGCGAGCAGGCCGGCTCGCCCGATGTGCCCATGCACATCGAGATCAACAGTCCCGTCGCCGCCATGAGCTACTACTGCAAGCAGGAGAACGCGCAGCTTCTGGTCGTCGGTACGCGCGGCTCCGGCACGGAGAGTGGCGCGGGGACGGTTGCTGCAAGCTGCGCGCGTCGCAGCCCGTGTGATGTGCTGCTGGTCGAAGATGCATATGGCCCCAAGAAGTTCGAGACCGTCCTTGCGTGCGTCGACTTCTCTGAGACCAGCAAGCGAGCGGTGGAGCAGGCTCTGCGCGTCGCTGCTGTTGACGGCGCGAAGGTGCACGTCGCGTATGTCTTCAGCGCGCCCTGGAACAAGATCAAGCCCAAGTCCGGTTCGCCCGAAGCCACGGATGCGTTCCGCACCGCGTACGCCGCGGCGCTGACTGATCGCGTGCGAGCTTTCTGCGAGCAGGGTCTGCAGCCGGAGGCAAACTGGGCCAAGCCCACGTATCACGCGTTCGCCGCTGATAAGCACGGGAAGGGCATCGCCGAGTTTGCGAAGCTGATGGGCGCCGACCTGATCGTGCTGGGCACGCGCGGTGCGAGCAACATTCATGACATGTTGCTGGGTTCCACCGCCGAGCGCGTCATTCGCGACGCAGGGCGCAACGTGTGGGCGGTGCGTCCGAAGGCGTGATCAACGTCGCTCAAGGCGTCTGAAGCCGGTGCGAAGCATCCAGCGAGCGATCGCCCCGCGCGATCGCTTGTCGCACGCCCTCGTACACCACGGCGCAGACCGCCGTCGCCAGATTCAGGCTGCGCTCCGCGGGCACCATGGGCATGACAAGCACGCGATCGGCGTAGCGATCAAGCAGGTCACGCGGCAGACCCTTGGTTTCTTTGCCGAATACAAGGTGATCGCCCGGCGCGAATGAGACGTCGAAGTAGCTGCGCGATCCCTTGGTGCTGAAGAACCACAGTCGCGGCGGCTGCGCGTTCGTCAGGTACGCATCCCAGTTGGCGTGATGCTTGACGCCCAGGCGAGGCCAGTAGTCCAGGCCCGCGCGTCGACATGCTTTTTCACTTGTGTCAAATCCCAGTGGTTCGATCAGGTGCAGCCCGCACCCCGTCGCCACGCATGTGCGACCGATGTTGCCCGTGTTGTTTGGAATTTCCGGCTCATGCAGCACGACATGAAACAGCGGCGACCCCTGCGCGGACGGAGAAAAAACGCCCGCGGGTGCGGGCGCTGACGAATCAACTTTGTGGGCGTGTTCGTGCACGTTGGTGATGAACCGCGGCTTACTCGCCGCCGTTCTTTTCCTTCTGAGCCTTCAGCCACTCGGCCTCAACCTTGCGGCGAGCCCGCACGCCTGGGTCGGCTTCCACGATCGCATCGAGCGCGGCGCGATAGAAGATGTTCCGCTTGTCGGGCGGGAAGGTCGCGTAACGAGTCTTGCCGTCGCTGCTGAGAATCACGATGCCCGGCACGATGGATGTGCCCGAGGATCCGCCCGCCGACGACAGAGCCGCTCCGTGAATGTCGTTTTCGAGCCCCAGCGCGATGAAGTGGTCGTAGTTGCGGATTTCGAGGAACTTGGCAACACGTTCCTTGACCTTTTCGGGATCCTTGTCGTCCTTGGTCAGTGTCATGCCGGTGAGGCTGTCATACATCGTTACGACGCCGACGAAAACCACGTCGCGAGCGTACTGACGCTGCATCGTGTCAATGAAGTCCGCCAGTTCCGTGTAGCTGATGTCCACACCCGGGTGCCAGGTGTACGCGAAGACGACCTTGCCATCAAGGTTCGGCTTGCGCGGGAACCAGCCGGTTTCCGGCAACTTCACTTCGCCCAATGCCACCATTGCCTTCGGGTCATCGCGCTGGTTTTCATCGCGAGGACGATCTGGCCACTTGGTCTTGTTGTACTCCGCCTCGCTGGGCTTGGGGAAGGGCAGTTCAGGAATCTGCACCAGGTCCGCCCGGGCGTTCGCCGCTGCGGCGCGCTGTGCAGCCTTGCGAGTTGCTTCATTCTCTTGCTTGATGCGATCGTTCACGCCCGCTGCTGCGTCGGCCTTTTCGGCCAGCAGCATGCTCACGCCCGCTTCCACCGCTTCCGAGGTGATATCCGCGAAGCGAAGCTGTCCGGCGCGGTCAATCAGATAGAAGTCAGGGTCCTGGTCCACGTCGAGCGCCTTGCGGAACTCGCCCGTCGCGTCGTGGGCGACGAGCAACGAGCCGGCTTCCGTCGCAGCTTTGGGCTTGTTCGCGGTTGCCCATTCCTTCGAGTCGTGCACCATCACGACGATCAGGCCGTCTTTGCCGAAGCGTTCAGCCAGCCGCGACGCCGCCGCAACCGCTCGCTTGGCGGTGGGCAGGTAATCCGTCCACGTGACGATGAGCACCACTTTGCCCTCGGTGGTGGTGGAGGTCAGGGCCGGGCCGTTGGTCCATTCGCTGAGCTTGGTCCACGCATCCGCCGGGAACGCCTTGCGCTCGCGCTGGTTGAGAGCGGTGCGGCGTGGGCCTTCGCCTTCACGCGTGATCTGCGGAGCTTCAAGGGTGTCCGCCGCGATGGCAGGTGCGCCGGCGGCAAGCAGGAGACTGGCGGCAAGCAGACGAATGTGCGTGTTCATAGGCGAAGATTCCCCGAAGGACGGTCCGCGTGCTGGAGAACCCAGCCGCGAAAGGTATGACGCTCAAGTCCGCCAATGGTTCAGTGCGTTGGGGGGCGGCACAGGTGGCTCATGGCGACCGCACCTGCGACCATGACGTTGAGGGAGTCCATATCCGGACGCATCGGAATGCGGACCCGCAGCGTGGCATGGCTCATGGCTTGCTCGGTCAGGCCGGGCCCCTCGGCTCCCAGCAAAAGGGCTGGTTTGGCAGGTGGTTGGATCAGTTGGAGATCGGTCGCGCCGGCGGGGGTGAGTGCCGCGATCGTGAACCCTGCCTCCCGGATTGTCCCGAGGGCATCTGGCCACCCGTGCTCGTCCACCTTCGTAAACGGCACGTGCAGCACATGTCCGATGCTCACGCGAATCGCCTTGCGATAGAGCGGATCACAGCATCCGGGGCCCATGACGAGCGCGGGTCGCTCACCCCCCAGCGCGGCGACATTCCGAAAGATGCCGCCCACGTTGTCGTGGTTGTTGACCCCTTCGAGGATGGTCAGGCTGGTGGCGTTGGCAAGAACGTCGGCAAGCGACGGCTCGGGCAGCCGGTGTCCTGCCGCCAGTACGCCGCGATGAAACGGAAACCCGACAATCGCGTGCATGAGTTCGCGCGACACCGTGAAGACTGGAAAGTTCGGGTTTGCGGGCAGGCCCGATGCGAGCGTTTCGAGGGCCTGTTCTGTGCACAGCACCGAATGCACCGTATACCGCGACGTCAGCAGCGACCGCACCACGAGTTCGCTCTCCGCGATGAACAGCGAGTGCTCACCCAGATACTCACGCGACCGCAACTGTGCGTCTTTCAAATTCGCGTAAACCGCGGCGCGGGGGTCGTCGGCAAGATGGGCGAGGGCGATGGGCATGGGAAAGACGAATCAACGCACGGACGCAACGAAGGCAAGGCATGAGAAGATAGTGCGTGAAGAGTGCGCATGTGTTCGGGCACCGGCCGATACTGTCGGCGTGTCTGTGACTTTCAGTGTCTCGTCCCTCAACCTCTCTGCGCTCGCCGGCACTCTGCGATGAGCCTGTCTTGGTGACTTATGGCAACTCCCGCACATCTCGAAATCTGGCAAGCCGTCGTGCTGGGGTTGGTCGAAGGCATCACGGAATACCTGCCTGTCTCCAGTACGGGCCACCTCATCATCGCGAGCGGCCTGATGGGCCTCGACACGCCGCCCGAACGCAAGATGGCGGTTGACGCCTTCAACGTCATCGTCCAGGGCGGCGCGATTCTCGCGGTTGTCGGCCTCTACTGGCCCACCGTGCTGCGGATCCTGCGCGGATTCCTGGGCGCGGACAACGCCGGCTTTGCGCTGGGCGTGAATCTGATCATCGCGTTCCTCCCGGCAGCAGTGGTGGGGTTCCTGCTCGACGACTGGATCGAAGCCAAACTCTTCCACGCGGGTCCGGTCATCTTCGCGCTCTTTGCGGGCGGCATCTTCATGCTCTTTCTCGAGCAGTGGCGCAAAGGTCGCTTCAGCATGCCCGTGCATCGCTCGCGGCTGACTGACAGCGTCTTCGACATGACGCCCTTGCAGGCCCTCACCGTCGGGCTGTTTCAGATCGTCGCGATGTGGCCCGGCACCAGCCGCAGCATGATGACCATCACAGGCGGCGTAATCGCGGGCCTGAAGCCCAAGCCCGCTGCGGAGTTCAGCTTTTTGCTGGGCGCGATGACTCTGACTGCCGCGAGTGCGTACAAGCTGTTCAAGAACCTGTGGCACAGCCACCAGACCGGCGAGCCCAACATGTTCGAGGTGCTGGGCGTGCTGCCGGTGGTCGTCGGCATGCTTGTCGCCGCCGTGAGCGCCTTCATCGCTGTGAAGTGGCTGGTGGGCTTTCTGACCAAGCACGGCCTCAGCATCTTCGGCTGGTACCGCATCGTGCTGGCCATCGTTCTGCTGGGCCTGATGTGGGGCGGGGTCGTCACGTTCGCGTGACGTCAAGCGATGACATAAAGCGATAAAGCGAAAAGCGATAAAGCGAAAATGGGCGCACGCGGGGCGGGCTTGGATTTATCGCTTTATCGCTTTGCCCTTTTCGTTTTCGCCCTCCCCGCCTATACTCTCCACCCACGCGGTCGTGGCGAAATTGGCAGACGCGCTAGATTCAGGTTCTAGTGGGGTCACACCCTTGGAGGTTCAAGTCCTCTCGACCGCATTGCTGTGTTGATGTTGAGGCCGCCGAGCACTTGCTCGGCGGTTGTGTTTTTGGAAAGGAGTGTTTGGAGCCGGCCGCCCCGGTTTGCGAGTCCGCACTCACGCCTTCGCCGCTGCGAGCAGCACCGCCGACTTGACCAGCGTCTCCTGCCACTCCGCGAGCGGATCACTGTCTGCGACCAGGCCAGCTCCCACGCTGTACGTCAGTTCGTCGCCGCGCACCGCCGCCGTACGAATCGCGATGTTGAACGCCGCGTGTCCGCAGTCGCTGATGTACCCGATTGCGCCGCAGTAAGGCCCGCGGGGTCCAAGTTCGAGTTCGTCGATGATCTGCATGGCGCGAATCTTGGGGGCACCCGTCACACTGCCGCCCGGAAAGATCGCTCGCAGCAGCTCCAGCCACGTGAGCCCATCTATCGCGCGAGCCGAGACCGTCGCCGTTGCTTGCAGCACACCCGCCGACTTTGACCCATGCGATTCAATCGTGCGGGGCGTTTCCACGCGCACGCTGCCCAGTTCGCTCACGCGTCCTAGGTCATTGCGCATGAGATCCACGATCATCGTCAATTCCGCCTGATCCTTCACGCTGTCACGTAAGTCATGAGCAAACGCCTGCGTTGCATCCGCATCAGCCTGGCGTGTGCCCTTCATGGGCCGTGTTGTCACACGCCGCGTTGCAGGGTCGTAATCGATAAAAAGCTCCGGGCTCGCGCTCGCCAGCGCGCAAGGCACGTCGCCATCTTCAAACTCCATGTACGCGCCCATCCAAGGCTGCGCCGCTTGCATCATCTTCGCAAAGAGCCCGCGATGCGAACCGGCGAAGCTCGCCCGCATGCGGTGCGCCAGATTCACCTGGTACACATCACCCGCGCGAATGTACTCGAGCACGCGCTGTACGCGCTGCATGTAGCCCGCCTGCTCCATGTCGCTCGCCAGCGCACCCAGTGCGAACCGCTCGTCGTTCGCCACGGGCTCAGGAGCAGGCGGCTTTCCAATCGCCCACCACACGTTGCGTGCGTGATCGAAGATGTACGCATCGTCAACCCGCTGCGAAACCATCAAGGGCCACGTCGGCTTCCGCATCACCCCGTTGTGCCGGGCCGCGGGCTCAAAGATCGCGCCAAGCTCGTAGCTCAGGCTGTACAGCCATCCCGCAGCGAAGGGCGGCGTGTTTTCTTCGCGTGTGCCGCCGCTTTGCAGCGGCTGCGACAGACTGGGGTGCGACGCGAGCAGCCCCATGAGTTGATCTGGCGACGCAACTCGCGGAATCATCGCCATGCTCACGCGGCCCATCAGCGTCCAGCGCGATCGCGCAGGGTCGCCGGCCGACCAAAGTGCCGCCAGCGGCTGGTCCTGAGGCCACCGGGCCAGCAGATCCGCCGGGGAGACTGCTGGCGCGAGGTCAGGGGGGAGTTGGCGTAAAGCGTGTGGTGCCAATTGTTTGAAAGAATCGAAGAATACGGGTGTTGGTGTGCGTGCAACAGGAAGACATGCGTTTGCTCGCGGCGCACGCGAAGATTTCGGCTCGCTTCGCACCTAAACTCTGCCCCCGCGATTTCGCGACGTTTTCTCGGAAAGGACAGCGTTCGCGAGCGGCGCAACCTGACGCAAAAATCGGCAGGTGAACGCTCCGACGCGGGAAGGTACGCACAGCACAGCGGCAGGCAAGGCGCGGAATTTCCGCCGCGTCCCACGCCCGCCACGTTCACAAAGGTTCCGCGATGCCCAAGACTCTGAAGGCCAAAGGTAAATCCGCCGACGCTCCCAAGAGCAAGCTCAATGGCAAGATCGACATCCCGCCCGGCGGCCCCTCCATGCGCAACAAGCCCGGCAAGATGGTCTTTTACTTCGGCAAGATCAAGACCGAAGGCACCGCCGACATGAAGGTCCTCCTAGGCGGTAAGGGCGCCAACCTCGCCGACATGACCAGCATCGGCCTGCCCGTGCCCCCCGGTCTCACCATCACCACCGACACCTGCGCCGCGTATTACCGCAACGGCCAGCGCCTGCCCCACGGCCTCATGAACGAGGTGCAGCGCAACATCAACAACCTCGAGAAGGAAACCGGCAAGAAGTTCGGCGACAACCACAACCCGCTGCTCGTGAGCGTGCGCAGCGGCGCTGCCGTCAGCATGCCTGGCATGATGGACACCATCCTCAACCTTGGTCTCACCGACCTCGCAGTTGTGGGTCTGGCCAACAGCACCAAGAACGCCCGCTTTGCGTACGACGCGTACCGCCGCCTCATCAACATGTTCGGCGACGTCGTCATGGGTGTGGATCACCACCACTTCGAAGACGCGTTCAACAAGATCAAGCACAAGTACAACGTGACCGCCGACACCGATGTGCCCGAGCAAGGCATGATCGAACTCTGCGAAGCCTACAAGACCGTGTACCAGAAGTACGTGGGCGAAGTCTTCCCGCAGAACCCCTTCAAGCAGCTCGAACTCGCCATCGAAGCCGTGTTCAAGAGCTGGAACGGCGAACGCGCCATCAGCTACCGCCGCATCCAAGGCATCCAGGGCCTCAACGGCACCGCCGTCAATGTCCAGACCATGGTGTACGGCAACATGGGCCAGGACAGCGGCACGGGCGTCGCCTTCACGCGTAACCCCGCCACGGGCGAGAACGCCTTCTACGGCGAATACCTGATCGACGCACAGGGCGAAGACGTCGTCGCCGGCATTCGCACCCCGCTGCCCGTCGATCAGATGCCCAAGTGGAACAAGGATGTCTACAAGCAGCTCATCGAGATCAAGAACAAGCTCGAGAAGCACTACAAGGACATGCAGGACATCGAGTTCACCATCGAGCGTGGCAAGCTCTACATGCTGCAGACTCGTAACGGCAAGCGCAACGGCACCGCTGCTGTTCGCATCGCCTGCGACATGGTGCGTGAGAAGCTGATCGACGAGAAGACCGCCATCCTGCGCATTCCCGCCAGCGATCTCACCCAGCTCCTGCTCCCCAGCTTCGACGCTGCCAAGAAGAAGAGCGTTGAAGTGCTCACCCGCGGCATCCCGGCCAGCCCCGGCGCTGCGGTGGGCAAGCTCGCCTTCACGGCTCACGAAGCCGTCGAGCGCGCCGGCAAGGGCGAGAAGGTCATTCTGGTCCGCAAGGAAACCAGCCCCGAAGACGTCGAAGGCATGCACAGCGCTGCCGGCATTCTGACCAGCACGGGCGGCCGCACCAGCCACGCGGCGGTTGTCGCCTGCGGCTGGGGCAAGTGCTGCGTCGTCGGTGCGGGCGAACTTGAAATCGATACCGCCAAGGGCGTGCTCATCGTCAAGGGCAAGAAGTTCACGCGCGAAGACGTCATCAGTATCGACGGCACCAGCGGTGAAGTCATGGCGGGCAGCGTGCCCACCATGGAACCCAAGCTGGGCGGCGACTTCCTGCAGGTCATGAAGTGGGCCGACAAGTACCGCACCATCGGCGTGCGCACCAACGCCGACACGCCCGAAGACGCGCAGCGCGCTCGTGACTTCGGCGCCGAAGGCATTGGCCTCTGCCGCACCGAGCACATGTTCTTCGAAGGCGACCGCATCAAGGCGATGCGTCAGATGATTCTGAGCGAAACCCGCGAAGACCGCATCAAGGCCCTCGACAAGCTGCTCCCCTACCAGCGCGATGACTTCATCGGCCTCTTCAAGGCCATGAAGGGCCTGCCTGTCACCATCCGCCTGATTGACCCGCCGCTGCACGAGTTCGTGCCGCACGAAGACAAGCAGCAGAGTGAACTCGCTCACCTCATGGGCATCCCCGTCGCGAAGGTCAAGCAGCGCGTCGCCGCTCTGCACGAGGCCAACCCGATGCTGGGCCACCGCGGCTGTCGTCTTTGCGTCACGTATCCCGAAATCCTCGACATGCAGGTTCGTGCAATCGTTGAAGCGACGATCGACTGCCTGCGCAGCAACATCAAGGCTCTGCCTGAGATCATGATTCCGCTGGTGGGCACCATCAAGGAACTCACGTACCTGCGCGAGCAGGTCGAGAAGACCATCGCCGCCGTCAAGGATGCGGAAGACTACAAGCCCCGCCTCGACATCAAGATCGGCACCATGATCGAAATCCCCCGCGCGGCTATCACCGCCGACGAGATCGCGACCAAGGCCGACTTCTTCAGCTTCGGCACCAACGACCTCACGCAGATGACCTTCGGTTACTCGCGTGACGACGTGGGCACCTTCCTGCCTGACTACCTGGGCAAGGAAATCCTCCCCGCCGACCCCTTCCAGACCCTCGACACCGAAGGCGTGGGCCTGCTCATCGACATCGGCGTCACCAAGGGCCGCAAGACCCGCCCTGACCTCAAGGTCGGCATCTGCGGCGAACACGGCGGCGATCCCAAGAGCGTCCACTTCTGCCACAAGGTCGGCATGGACTACGTGAGCTGCTCGCCCTTCCGCGTGCCGATCGCTCGCCTCGCCGCTGCTCAAGCAGCGCTGATGGGTGAGAACACGAAGAAGAAGTAATGACGGTGGTCCGCCCCTCCGGGGCGGCAGAGTTCCCAAGTCGAGCAATCACACGTGACACCCACAACGCCCCGCGAGCAATCGCGGGGCTTTTCTTTCCGCCACACATGCCACAAACTTCGAGATTTCGTGTCTCCTCACCGCCCCTTCCACGCATAGTCACAAGTGCCCATGCGGCTCACCGGAGATTCGCCATGTTGTTCCGAGCAATATCCATCGCGGTACTCGCTTCCTTTACTTCGTCGTCACTCGCACAGACCTTCTTCGGCCCCACGCCGTACCTGTGTGCGAGCGACAGTCCATGGAACACCGCCGCACCGGGATTCACGCTCGAAACGTTCGAGGACGGTTCACTGGTTGCCGGCGTGACGACGAACGCGAGCATAGTCAATCCCGGTAGCATCACCGACAGTGTCGATTGCGACAGTGGCACCATCGATGGCTCGGGAACCAGTGGACGCTCGGCGTTTGGTAGCGGCAGTATCGGCGTGACCTTCACGTTCTCGCCGCCTTATCCGCAGCGTGTTGGCTTGGTGTGGACCGACGGCAACGACACAATTCGCTTCGAAGCGTTTGCGCCCGACGGCACCCGGCTTGGTGAGCGCTCGGGAGATCATGACAACACCTCGTACAGTGGCCAAACCGACGAAGACCGCTTCTACGGCGTCGAGTTCGCGGGCGGCATCCAACGCGTTCGCATGTGGCAGACCGGCGGCGGCGCTGGCTCGGGCATCGAGGTGGATCACCTGCAGTTCGGCCCCATCGCACCCGGTTGCGATTCCATCGACTTCAACAACAACGACGTCTTCCCCGAGGACCAGGACGTCATCGACTTCTTTATCGTGCTCGCTGGCGGGCCGTGCAGCGCGGGTAACACCTGTAGCGACATCGATTTCAACAACAACGGAGTCTTCCCGGAAGATCAAGACATCATCGACTTCTTCAACGTTCTTGCTGGTGCCGAGTGCTGATGCATCTTTGGTAGACCGCTGAGCGCAGCAGTTGCATCGATTGACTGACGTGTAAAGCAAAAACCCCGCGATCACTCGCGGGGTTTTTCATCATGTGCTTCCAACTTGCATCACACCTCGATGCCCTGCCCCATCTCCACCGTCTGCTGGCTCGTGAGGCCGACATCCACGCCCACACAGCGAGCCGCCGTCACGCCGCTCATCAGCACCATGGGCACGCCGGGTCCGGGGTTCGCGCTGCCACCAGCGAGGTACATGTTCTTGAACACCCGGCTGCGGTTCTTGGGCTTGAAGCCGCCCTTGAGTTTGCCGTGGCTCGCAAGCCCGTAGATCGCGCCGCCTTCAGCGTTGTACATGCGATCAATGCTCTGCGGCGTCAGATGCTTCTCCACCACGATGTGCTGCTCGATATCAGGGCAGCCCATGCGCTTCATCTTGTCCATCACCACCGGACGATACTGCTCAAGCAGCCCGCCGGGTCCTTCCCACTGCTGGCCGGGCCGCATGTAAGGCGTGTGAATCAGGATGTAGAGCGACTCGCACCCCTTCGGTGCCTGCGTCGGGTCGGTTCGGCTGGGCACCGCAAGGTACAGCGTGGGATCGCGCGCCGGAATGCCCTTGGTGTAGATGTCATTGAACTCGTCATGACTGTTCTTGCTGAACAGGAAGTCATGGTGCTTGAAGTGGTCGTACTGACGATCAAGCCCCAGGTAGAACACCACGCCGCTGCACGCAGGCGTGTAGTCCGCCGCGATGGCCTTCTGTTCGCGGTGCGCACGAGGCGTTGCAAGCAAGTCTCGATACGTGCGCTGCACGTCGCAGTTGCTCACGATGGCATCCGCCGTCAGGCTGCGGCCGTCATCCAGAATCACGCCGGTGACGACATCGCCCGCCGTTTCGAGCTTCTTGACACCCACGCCCGTGATGATGTTGATGTTGTTCTCGCGTGCGATGCGTTCCAGCGTGCGAGCCACGCAGCGCGTGCCACCATACTGGCCATCGGGGCTCATCGCATACCAGCAGCCGTGATCCACCTGTGCCGCCGCGATCAGCGAGAGAATCGCCGGCGCGAGGAAAGGCGACGACCCCACATACTGCAGGAAGTGTTCGCACATCTGCCGCACATGCGGCTCTGTCACGTACTTCTCAATCGTGCCCGACACGGTGCTGTACATCCGCATCGCCATCACATCGCCCAGCAGTCCCGGCTCGCTGGGCGGCTTCTTCATCATGTCCGCCACGCCGCCAAGGTCGCGGTAGTAGAAGACCTTCTCCGACAGCCGCATCATGCGCCGGCTGTAATCCACAAACGCCTTGTACCCGCTCGCGGCATCAGTGCCGGGGAACTTTGCTTCCAGTTCCTTCTGCATGTCCGCGACCTTCAGCCGCAGATCGATGACCTTGCCATCTTCATACATGCAGCGCCACTGCGGATCGAGATTGATGAGGTTGATGTAGTCCTCAACCTTTCGCCCGCTGCGCCGCACAATGCCACGCAGCACCTGCGGCAGCGTGATGATCGTCGGCCCCATGTCAAACGTGAAGCGGCCCTTGGCCGTCTCTTCCGTCAGCACGTTCATCTTCCCGCCCAGGTGCTGGTTGCGCTCAATGAGCGTGACCTGTGCGCCCAGCGTCGAAAGTTCGACCGCACTCGCCAGACCCGCCAACCCGCCGCCAATCACGATGACCTTGGAACCTGCCATGCGTACTCCGATGAACCGCCCCGAACTGGAAAGCCAAGAGTAACAACTACCGGACCTGTCTATGCAAGTATTCGCCGGGTCTGAGAAATCGGTGTCACGCGACTTGGAACCACCTGCGGATTTGCACGCCCCAGAAATCCGCCCGCCGCGCAGCATCCGCCCCTGCATGCACTTGCAGCCCCTCCCATTCGTCCCCCGCTCGTGCAAGTCTCTTTGCCGGAATTTCTCGCCCAGCGTCCACATTCCTCCCGCACGCCGCGTGCAGTTCGCATCGCACGCAGCTCTTCACCACGCGCTCCACGCCGCTTCCAACCATCGCCAGCACGCACGAACATCACACCTGCTGCCCACTCGCACGCCGTTCACGCCGATGCCACCTCTCGCCGAAGGTCGCTGAAACGACCGCCGGCACATGGAGTGCGCGGAACATGCAACATCTTCACCTAGGCGATCTTCTCGTCAAGCACAACGTTCTCACCAGCCAACAGCGCGATCTTGTGCTCGAGGCGCAGAAAACCCGCGGCGGCCCCTTCGGCGTCATCGCAGAAGAAATGTTCGGCGTCTCGCCCAACGCCGTCGAACGCGCCTGGGCCGAGCAGTTCGCGTCGTTCGCGCCCACCATTGATCCGCGCACCTACCCCGTGCAGTCTCGCGCCATCGACGTGCTCAATCGTCGGCAAGCGTGGCAGTTCAAGTTGCTGCCGCTTGAACTGCGCACCGATCGCTACGGCAACCCCATGCTCCTCGCCTGCACCACACAGGAGCATCTGGTCCGCGCCCTGCGCTTCACCGGCTGGAAAGTGGGGCACCAGGTGCAGTTCGTCCTCGCCCAGCCCCAGCACTTGGGCGAAGCGATGTGCCTGCACTACCCCATGGCCGGCATGACGCCCGCGAGCATCAGCGACGCACTCGTCGCGTGATGCGTGCAGCGCGCCCCAAAAAAACACACGCCCCGAGCGCGAGGCTCGGGGCGTGCGAAGGAGCGAGGTTGCGAATTCGTCCTTGAAGAACAGAGAAACCATGCTTAGCGGCGACGACGCGCGGCCAGCAGACCACCAAGGCCAGCGATCGCGAGAGCGCCGGGGGTGGGAATCGCGTTGCCTTCCACGATCATGTAGAACGAGTTGTTGTTTGCGCCAAGACCAAAGCCGCCGAAGGCGCCCAGGTCAGCAGCGGCGACACCAACTTGCTGAGGATCCGTCAGCCAGAACGAATCGGCCGCCGTGCCCACGGTCTGGCCTGCGGCGGTCGGAATCACCCAGCGAGCGCCGGTTTGAGCGAACGTGCCGCCGAACTGCAGACCGATGCTGAAGCCGCCGACGTTGGTGTTGCTGTAGAGGCCGTAGATCAGGCCGACGTTGAAGAGGGGGGTGACGCCATTGCCCAGCGAGAACTCTTCCGTGAGGAAGCCCGTGCCGACGCGAGCGGGCATGTTGATCGTGCCAGCCAGGAAGTCGGTCGCCGGGGGCACAGCAGCACCCAGCAGTTCATCCAGGCTCAACGCGGCCGGGTTCCACTGCGTGGCGTACACATTGAGCGACGATGCCGGAGCGCCAGCCGCGCGGCGGATGCCGAAGGTGATGCGGGTGACTTCGAGCACGGTGTTCGAGCCCATCACGGCGGGGTCGACGCCCACGTCGTCCCAAGTGATCATCTGCTGCGTGCTGGCGGGCAGGCCGTCGTCGGCGCTACCGAGCCAAGGGCCGGGGTTGAAAGCACTCGACGGTACGTTGGGGGCCGTGCGGCTGTACACCACCGCGGCGTTGGCCGAACCGGCGACGATGGCGATCATCGCCACATTCAAAAGAGCCTTCTGCATTTCTATCTCTCCTCGCCGCGCCTTTCGGCGGGGCAACATGAATACAACGTCTCCACGCACGCGTTTCACGTGTTAACGCGGGTGCAGAGACAGCTTCGCGAGTACACACGCGCGAAGTGCCGGGCCATGCCGGCAACCGAGTTGTCAGGGGGCGTCTCTCTCTCGACTCCTCTGACAGTTCATACGATCCGCGGAATCTTTCGCAGTGTCAAGGGCTTACGTTGCTTCAACCCGCAAATTTTGCCTCACTTCCCACCGGCACCCGCCGATAAGTGTGGTACGGGCCTCAGTCCCCGTGCCGCTGCCGCAGTCGCGGGCTCAGCCTTGCAATCAGGTGGGCGCGTTCCACCTCGCTGACCCAATCCTGCAACGTCGCCGACAGCTCGTCGCTCGCAACGCTGGCTCCGGGCAACATGCACGCCGCCCCCAACGCCTTCTGAGCCTGCGCCCGCAGGCGTGACAGCGACTTGTCGCCATACAGGCCCAGAAACTCGTAGTCCTCGTTCAGAAACAACACCGTCGGCACGCGGTTGCCGCCGCAGATCTTCACCGCGTCGGACAGCCCCTTGTGTTCGTCACGGTCTACCAGCCGCAGTTGCAGCGTCTTGGGATTGGCCCGCGCAATCGCATCAAGCATCGGGACCTGCTGCACGCAGTCGCCGCACCACGTGCCCGAGATGACCAAGATGTTCAGTCGGCGGGTCATCCCCGCAAGCAGCTCCTGCTGTGCCGTAGTCAACGCCACCTTCGCGCCAAAGGCTCGCCACGACTGTTGCTGGTCAAGCGAGCCGCTTGCCACGTACTGGTCGTATCCAAGGCCCTTTTCAAAGCTCGCACGAAGCAGGTCAGGTGTCAGCATGGCCGTTCAGATGCCCCGTGCTGTCGCCCGTTTCGTCAACAGGCTCACGATGCCGAAAATGTGAGAAATCAGCGTTGAACGCTGCGATCAGCGGTGTAGAAAGGGGGCAGTGGGGCGGCTCGGATGCAAACGAGCCCGCAAGCCATGGTGTCACACAACTGGTGTCACTCAGCGCGACGTGTCATCGCCGGGCACCACGTTCGGAATGCCAGTCGAGCGGTCATACCAGGCCCATGCATTCTGCACCGTGGCCGAGTTTGCGTCGTTCAGACTCGTGGGCAGTGCGGCGAGCAGTCGGCGTCCCGGATCAGCAAACCACAGCACGCTGAGGTCGGCCCGGAAGAAGTTCGCACCAACCTGGTGGTTGAAGTCCGCCCGCACACGCATGCCGTCAGCAATCAGACTGGTCTGCTGAGGATCAATTTGCGCGAGCAGGCCCGTGAAGCCGATGGGCTGACCCGTGCGACGATCAACGCCCGCCGGCCCTTCGCCGCGGTAGTGATAGTTGCCGATGATCTCGCCTTCGTCCGAGTTCCAGGTATCCGCGACGTTCGCGAAGCGATTTTCGCCGCGGTGGCTGGGGCAGTAGTACACGCCGGGGGAGGTCAGATACTGGTTGCTGTGCAGCATGCCCAGGCCGTCCCACGTTGCTTCGGTGTTCAGCCAGTTGCGCTGTTCATCACCCAGTCGCAACGTGATCATCTGCTGCGGCTGCTTCACATCACCCGAGCGCAGAAACGCGCTGATCGGAATGTGGCCCGCGTAGTCATCCGCGTACGTCAGCACGCCGATGCCAATCTGGCGGATGTTGCTCTGGCACGCCACCCGGCGGGCGCTCTCGTTGGCTTTGTGCAAAGAGGGCAGCAGAATCGAGATGAGCAGCGCGATCACCGCGATGCTCACAATGACATCAAGCAACGTGAACCCTGCACGCGCTCGACGATTGGAGATGTCACCACGAGGTTGCATCGCTGCGGTTCCTGTTCTGCGATACTTCTGCTGGGCGCACCAACCACCCACCAGTGCCCTCCCCGGACTGGGCACAGTCTATCAGATTTTCACAAGGGCACAAGCAAGATTTCAAGAATTGCAACACCCTTACACAACACGTACTTATGCGTTGTTGCAACTACGCCCACATCCTCTCCATGCAACCGCATTTTTCGATGCCGCAAGCAACCTGTTGGATGCACCTTGCGTACAGGCTCGTGAGCTTTCTGCAGCTCGTTTCGGTTTCAGTCAGGTATGCCCGCGATCGTGGAATCGTGTGCACAACCCGTCGCCGAACAGAGAATGAAGGATGCCCATTCATGGGGGCAGGCCGGAACCAATCTGAACCAGTGCGAGCCGACATGGCGCTCATGCAGCGCGTGGCGGCAAACGACGAGGCTGCAATCGCAGAGCTCTACGACCGCTTTGGTTCGTTGGTTTACCGCATGGCCGTCCAAACGCTCCCGTCCAAGACGGAAGCCGAAGACGCGGTGCAGGAAGTTTTCATCCGTCTGTGGAGGACGGCAGGTCGGTTCGATCAGGACAAAGCGGCGCTGGTCACATGGGTCATGCTCATCAGCCGGCGTCACTTGGTAGACAAGCTGCGGCGCAATCGCGCTCGCCTCAAGGCTACCAGTCTCGACCATCCGCTCTCCACAGCCGCGCCCGAGGCCGCACAGACGACCTCGCGCATGGATCAGGATGATCGTCTCGTTGGTTTGATGAAACGGATTGATGCGTTGCCCGAACTTCAGAAGACCGTCGTCAAACGGGCTTACCTGGGCGGACAAACGCTGCGACAGATCGGGGAGGAACTGAACACGCCTCTTGGCACTATCAAGAGCGCGCTCAGCAGGGCACTGGTCCGACTTCGTGAGAGGACCGGTGAGGAGATTACGGTATGACTTTGCGTGAATTGCTCGAAAATGCCAACCTCGCCGCGCTCGGCCTGCTTGATCAGGACGACCATCAAGCCTTCGACAAGGCTTTGGCCGCCGCGCCCGAGTCCGTCCGTCGCCATGTCATCGCCGAGCAAGCTCGCTGGAGCGGCGGCGGCGAACTGCTGCCCAACGTGCAGCCCGACGCTGGCCTGCGTGACCGCGTGCTCGACGCTGTGAACGGTGCGATCGTCGATGCGGAAATCGCCCAAGCCGACGCGCACTTCGAACTCGTCAATACCAGCCACCGCCGCAGCGGCTCCATCTGGCGTGCCGCGTCGCTGGGGCTGCTTACGGCATGTGTGGTGCTCACCGGTTCATTCCTCTACGTCGTGCAGAGCAACAAGGTCGTCGCCACCGGCAATAGCAACAACCAAGCTCTTGGCGAATGGGTCACTGGCTTTGGTTCCGAGTTCGCTGATGCGATCTTCGACCCCGCCACGCGCCGGGTGCACTTCACCGCCAACGAGGCTGGCTTTGAAGGTGAAGTCGCCATTGTCTCGCACCCCGACTGGGAACACGGCCGCGCCTTCGCCGCCAAGCTCCCCGCTCGCGAGAACGAAAACTACCGCCTTGTCGAGCTCGATGCCAACAACAACGTCGTGCGCGAACTCGCCACCTTTGACGGCGGCGTGCAGACGCAGGCCCGCGAAGTCGCCAAACTGGGCACCGGCACCCGCGTCGCCCTCGTCGTCGCCAAGATCAACACCCCTGCGAAGGCCGACCGCGTGCTGCTCATCGCCACCGCCTGAGTCGCCTCGCTTTCAACAACCGACGAGAGAAGAGAAGCCCGTGCACCTGCAAGGGCTTTTTCGTGTGTGGACACAGACGAATGAAAAGGGGCCGCATCAAGCGGCCCCTCGTTCGTTCATTTACTCATCGTGCCAACTCATGCCGCCTTGCGTCGCTGTTCCTTGGGCACTTCGGTGTCCTTGATGAACTCGGGCGTGCCCCACTTGGCGTCGTCGAGCAACTGCGCCACTTGCGTGTCGTGCTCGAACTTCGTCTTGGCGCCCGCCAGCTTCTTCCACAAGAGCAGCGCTGTACCGAAGCACACGACAAGGCCGGTGCCCAGCATCGCCAGCGCCCAGTACAGCCGCGTGTTGTCGAGCGGTTCATCGCCGGTCTTGGAAGCCTGCGCGATCTTCGTCACACTGCCATCCACGCGAGCGGTCTGCGCCGCGTTGGCCTGGCTCGTGAACGCAACCGTCAGCACATCGAGCTCTCGCTCGGTGCGCGTCGAGCCGTAGCCCGTCAGCGTCAGCACCATCTCGCCCGGATTGCGCTGGTCGGCGTTCAATCGCGTATCAATCAGTTGCTTGACCGCTGCGGGGCTGGCCAGTTCAGCCATGCCCACGCGTCCGTACCGCTCGCTCGCCATTTGATGGAAGCGAGGATCGTTCAGCACCTTCTCGTGATACGTCTTCCACTCCGCCAGTTCCTTGGCGTTGAGTTCGCGTCCGCGACCGTCCGCCGAGATCATGCTGGTCGCCATGAATCGGGCCGGTGCGACCTGCTGAGCCAGCGCCCATGACAGCCCGCCCAGAATCGCCACGGTCGCGACCGCGCTCAGCGTCAGCACGCTCGACTTGGTCTTGGCCTTCGAGCTCTGCAACCGCTGCTCAGCGTCAATGATCCGCTGCCGTGCGCTCGCAAGTTCCGCTCGCTGCTTGAGCACCTGTTCGGTCTGCTCGTAGCGGCGCCGCAGAGCTTCGCTGCCCTTACGCACTTTGTCGGCCTGATCACGCACCAGTCGGCGCATCAGCCGAATGCGTTCATCGCGCCGTGCCACTGATTCCGCGCTGCGCCAGCCGCTCGTCGCCGGGGCGAGATGCAGCCGCGGCGCATCTTCACCGCTTTCGTTGCGAGGCATGCGGGCTGCGCGGGCCAGTTCATTTTCAAGCTGGGCCACGCGCGCCGCGGCTTCTTCGAGCCGTGTCGACATGTCCTCAATCTGCTCGCGCGTGCTCTTGCGATGTTCCACTTCTTCACGCAGCTTGGATCGCAGCGTCGCGACGACATGATCCGCTTCGCCCGTCTCGCTCTGGAGGCGCGTCGCGACTTCGTGCAGCCGCGCCGCTTCGCCGCGCTCGATGCACCAGAGCTGCTCGTATTCATCCACCACGTCACGCAGATTCGTGACCCAGTGCTGCTTCTCCGCACGCTCGCGATCAAGCTGCTGCGTCAGTTCGCTCACCTGTTCGTTCACGCTCAGTTGGCTCTGGCTGCGCGCCTCAGCGACCGCTGCGTCCAGCGTCACCTTGCTGGCCTTTTCCCAGGTCAGGCGTTCTTCCGACAGCCGCGCCTGCAGGTCGGCGACAAGCTGCTCGCGCTCCTTCGCGTAGCGAGCGCTCATCTCTTCACGCTCACGCGCGAAGGTCACCGCTTCGTTCTTCAGCCGCTCCACTTCACGCGTCGCGTTCGCCAGTTCACGGCCACGCGCGTCCAGCTGCGCCTGCGATTCGTCATACTGCTTGCGCTTGGCTTCGAGTTCCGTCTTCCACTTCGTCGCCGCGTCCGCCGCGCTGGCCTGCTCCTGGCTGATCATCTGCCACAGGTTGCCGACCTGGTCCTCGAGCTGCTTGTTCTGCTCGCGCAGCTGCGAAGCCGACTTGGCCGAACTTGCGGCGTCCTTCGCCGCTGCCGAGAACTTCTCCTTGAGCTGCGCCAGCTCCTGTGTCGCCGCATGCAGCTTCTGCTCCAGCGTGCCCGCGCCGCTGCGCACGCCCTGCAGTTCCTGCTCCAGCGCCGCGATCGAAGCAGCCTGCTTCTCCATCGTGCCGGCGTGCTCAGTCAGGGCCTGCGTCTGCGATGCATTGTGCGCACGAACCTCGTCGAGCAGCCGTGAAAGCTGCTCGACTTCGCGCGACTTCTCCTGCACGCGAGTTTCAAGCGTCGCCGCATTCGTCGACTTGAGCTCCAGCTTGCTGGTCGTTGCCGCCAGACGCTCACGAGCGTCCTTCAGTTCGACCGTCACTTCATCAAAGCGCCGCGCCACACGAGCGAACTTCTCGCTCGCATCGCTCGCCACATGTTGCTGGTACTGCGCCTGCTTCTCAAACTCCGCCGCCTGCTGCCGGCTCGCTGCAAGCTCCTGCGAAAGTTCCTCCGCCTTGCGCTCGTGGTGCTGGGCGTTCTTCCCCGTTTCTGAAAGCTGCTGCTCCAGCGTCGTGGCGCGCTGCGACTGCTGCTGCGCCTGCGACTGCCAGTCCTGCGTCTCGCGCTGCCACTGCTTGGCGCTCGCCACCGCGTCTTGCAGCTGCGCGTCAAGCTGCTTGAGCGCGGCCGTATGGTCTTCACTCAGTTGCCGCGAGGCCTGCGCATGCCGCTCACGCTCGCGCGCCAGCGTCTGCTCCATCTCGGCAAGCCGCGAGTTGGCATCGCCAAACTCCCGCTGCGCCGCCGCAAGCTGCTGCTCGCGCTGCGCCAGGTCCGTCCGCAGGCTGTCAATCTGCATCCGCTCGGCTTCCACAGCCTTCGCCTGCGCGTTCAGTTCCTTCGCGCGGGAGTCAAGCTGTTGCCCCTGCGCCGCAAGTTCCTGCGTACGCCGATCCAGCTCACTGGCGTGCCGGCTCAATTCCTGAGACTGCTGCGCCAGCGCATCACGTTGCTTGTTCAGTTCCGCCGCCGCTGCCTGCGCCGCCGCCTTGTCGCGCTCGCGCTCCTGCTGCGTCGCCTTCGCAGCGTGCTCAATGTCGCTGCGCTGCTTGCTCAGTTCGTCCTCGCGCTGCTGCAAGTTCGCGCGCGATGCATCCAGCTCATGCGCCTGCGCTTCAAACTGGCGCATCAACGTCTCGAGTTCACGCGTCTTGGATGCAAGCTGATTGTCGCGCTGCGCAAGCTCATCCTCGCGCGCTTTGAGCTGGCTCTGCAACGCCTGACGCTGGATGAACAACTGTTTGAGAGAACCCAGGCCCGTTTCAAATTCACCCAGCATGCGCAGCATGTCATCCTGCTCGCCGCTGACGGGCGTGTTTGCGGGCGTCTGCGCCTGGTCTTCGGACTGGTTGAGCGGCGTGGCTTTCCGGCGTTCGCTGGCCATGGCGACCTATCTCCTGCCGCACCGTGATCAGCGGCGCGGACGCGATGTTGCTGCATCAGGCGACGAACGACGCGTCGCCGGATATCCGCTCTATCGGCGCGAGAAACGCGCGACTAAACGAGCGTCCGGAAAGAACAAACCGATCACACGCTTCCCGCCAATCGCATGCCTAAGAAACACCGAATACCCGGGAAGTCGTGGGCCAACCACAATCTCGCCCGTCCGAAAATGAAGTGCAAATCTGTTGTCAATTGCCCCGCTCTTTGGTACAATTGGTCCCAAACATGCCGATGTGTGAACACGTTCGTCTCTCGTTCACGTACAGCATGTCGATCGTTTCGCCACACACCCCGGCACACGCCGTAGGAGAGAACGCATGAAGCTCACGAGCATCGCCAGCATTACCGCCGTCGTCGCAGGCCTTCTGGGCGTGGGCGTTGGTGGCTACAACCTCATCACCACTGGCTGCCCGCTGGGCACCTGTGCTTCGCCCGCCGTCACCACCCAGGTGAGTGCTGAAGAAGAACACAACTGCGCTCTCGGCTGCGGCCACGAAAGCCACAAGACGGAAGTCGTCGCCGCCGCTGCCGTCAGCGCGGAAGGCAAGGATGCACACGGCTGCTGCCACAGCGAGAAGTCCTGCAGCGAAGGTGAAGTCATCGCTGCCGGCGCAGTGAGCGAGAAGAAGGATTGCGACGCGACCGCGTGCGACAAGGCTGAAGCCTGCTGCAAGAAGGGTGAGAAGAAGGACGCGGCTCCGAAGGACCCGGCCTAACCCGCATCGTGCAGAACAACACCAGCCAATCATGCAGGACAGGCCCATGTGCCTGTCCTGTTTTCATTTCGCATAACTTCTTAGCACTGCCATGCCCACCTACCTCCTCAAGACCGAACCCAGCGAGTACTCCTACGCAGATCTCGTCCGCGAGAAGTCCTGCGTCTGGACAGGCGTCGCGAACCCGCAGGCCCGTGGCTTTCTTCGCGCCATGAAGCCAGGTGACACCGCTTTCATCTATCACACGGGTGACGAGAAAGCGATCGTCGGTCTGGCCAAAGTCACGAAGGGCGCGTATGCCGACCCCGCCGAACCTGGCCTCAACGGCAATGGCGAAATCAAAGCGCCGGTCGTGGAACTCGCGCCTCTCAAGCTCGCGAAAACGCCCGTCACGCTTGCAGCCATCAAGGCCGACAAGCGCTTCGCCGACTTCGCTCTTGTGAAAAGTGCGCGGCTCAGCGTGATGCCCGTGCCTGCCGAGCTTGACAAAGTGCTGCGCAGTCTCGCGAGCCTGTAGGCTTGCTCACTGGCCCCACGTCGGCACTTCATCGGGATTGCGCCGATGCGCAGGCAGCTTGATCTGTTTGCCATCGGTCGTTGCAGCCTCGATGCGTGCGCCCGCGCTGCGGATTGCCGCCAATTGCCGCTTGCCGATCCGCGCTCGCAGCGTGACAGTGGGGGGCTTGGCCTCCATGCTGTACTCGCGGCTGATCACTTCCGCCTGCCGCTCGATCATGTTGATGGTCTTCGCGTCAGACAAAGGCACGGTCACATCCAGCGTTTCCACGCCGCCTTGTGCGGCGGCACGAATCAGTTCCGTCAGTTCACGCTGGCCGAGCGGCGCCTTGGCGCCTTCCTGGGGCAATGCACAAATCGGAATCGCGCTGGGCACGCGGCTCTGCCACACCAGCAACTCGCGATTGTCGCGTAGCTTGTCCACCTTGTTCAGCAGCAGAATGCGCTTGGGCGCCTCCCACGTGCGGTCTTCCTCGTGCTGGCTCTTGGCCACTTCTTCCATCAGTTCATCCAGCACGCGCTGCACGGTGTTGTACTGAATTTCCGCCGCCGGATCGCTGACGTCGAGCATGATGAGCAGCACATCCGCGTGCGTGGCTTCTTCGAGCGTCGCCTTGAAGCTCGCAACCAGGTGCGTGGGAATATCACGCACAAAGCCGACCGTGTCCGACAGCATCACGCTCAGTGCCTGCTGGCCCTCGCTGGTGGAGAGCTTCCATTCGCGCGTGCGCGTTGTCAGCGTCGCGAACAAGCGGTCATCCGCATACGCGCCGCCCGCCGTGAGCGTGTTGAACAGCGTGCTCTTGCCCGCGTTGGTATAGCCAACCAACCCAACAGTGAAGTGCTCTTGCTTGCGGGCGTAGACCTCCCGCCGGCGTCGCGCCTGAATGCCTTCCAGCTCGCGACGCAGCGCGACCTTGCGATCACTTACCAGTCGCCGGTCGATTTCGAGCTGCATTTCACCCGGTCCACGGCTGCCCACGCCGCCGCTGATGCGCTCCAGGTGGTTCCACATCGCTTTCAGTCGCGGATAGGTGTACTCCAGCTGCGCGAGTTCCACCTGCAACTTGGCTTCCGTCGTCGCTGCACGATTCGCGAAGATGTCCAGAATCAGCTCACTGCGATCAATCACCTTGCGAAGCGTCACCTTTTCGATCGCGCCGATCTGCCGGGGCGACAGATCATGATCGAAGATGATCGTCGAAGCCCCCAGCTCATCGCACATCGCCTTGAGTTCATCCACCTTGCCCTTGCCCATGTACGTGCCGGGCACGGGCTTCTCCAGACGCTGCGAAACCTCACCCACGACCACCGCCCCGGCTTGCTCCGCCAGCGCTCGCAGTTCACCAAATGGATCACGCGGATCAAACGTGGAATCGGGCAATCTGACAGCCGCGACAATAGCTCGCTCGGACTTGACTTGAAGAGACTCGCGATCTTTGGACATGTATTTGATGGTAGGGGCGAAGCTGGGAAGTACCGCGATCCAAGTGGCAATGTGCGAAAGCCGTAGTTGGAGAGACGAAGTACCAGAAAGACGAAACATCGCAGGAAGGGCACGTTTGCTTCTTGGCTTTCCTTCGGTACTTCGTCTCTTCGGCACTCCGGTACTTCGCCCCGTCCCTACCCTTCCGTATGCCCACGTACGTCTACGAAATCCTCGACAAAAAAGGCCAGCCCACCGGTGAGACGTTCGAAGTCGTGCAGTCGATGAAGGAAGACGCGTTGACCACGCAGCCGGGCACGGGCAAGCCGTGTCGGCGCGCGGTGGTCGCGCCAAACATTGCGGGCAAGTGGAGCGACATGAAGGGCAAGAGCCAACTCAGCAACGCGAACCTGGAGCGCATGGGCTTCACCAAGTACGAGCGCAAGGGCAAGGGCTACATGGAGCGGGTCGCGGGCAAAGGCGGGCCCAAGAGCATCTCGGCCGACGACTGAGTACCGCAGGATCCAGCCTCTGGAAAAGCGACAGCGATCTACTTCAGCAGCCGCGTCCGCACCGCCTCGAGCAACACTTCCGGCTCACTCATCCGCCCCGTGCCATTCGTGCGGCACGCCTGCCAACCTTCGCCAGGGCCGACCATCTCAAACCCATCAGCGATCAGCGTCTGCAAGTTTCGCTGCGTGCTGGGCTGGTTCCACATCGCGTCATTCATGCTGGGTGCAAGCAGCACTGGCGTCTTGCGACGATCCGTCGCGCTCAGCACCAGTGCCACGATGTCATCTGTCATGCCGTGTGCCAGCTTGGCCATGCAATCCATCGTGCATGGTGCAATCAGCACCAGCGCCGCGTCGCGCGCCAGCGACACATGCTGCGGATCCTTGCTTTCCACATGCTCCCACGCGCTGGTGTACACCGGATTGGCGCTCAGCGCCTGAAACGTCAGGGGCGTCACAAACTTCGTCGCATTCTCCGTCATCAGCACCGTCACCTGCGCGCCCGCCTGCGCCAGCCGGCTCACCACCGTGCACGTCTTGTACGCCGCGATGCCGCCCGTCACGCCGATGACAATCCTGCGTCCCTTCACACTCGGAGCCAGCTCAGACAGATCAACACTCATGCCCACAATTTAGCCCGCTTCCCGCTGGCATCGCACGACAAATGAACAGCAAAGCGCACAAGGGCACTTCCCTCATCCGCCTATGTGCTCACCGTGTCTGAATGCTGGCCAGCCTGAATGCTGGCCTGTCTTTGCGTGCGCAGGAACGCTTACAGCAGCGCGCCGTTGTTCGCGTCAGACTTCTGATCCAGCTTGGAGGGGTCCCACTCCAGCGTGATCTTGTCCTGCATGATCTCATCGATCACGACTTCGAGGTCGCTGCGACCATCGCGCGCCACCAGCGGGCGGGCTCCGTCGATCAGTTGCTCCAAGCGGCGCTGCACAAGGGCGCACAGCTTGAACCGGCCGCCCATCTTGTTGACAATTTCATCGCTCTTGAGTGCTTCGATCATGGCGTCGTGATACCTCAGGCCCCTGCCGGCCCATCTGAGCCGCACGCAAGTCGTTTCTAACAAAGGCTTCCCACTTGCGAAAGCGGGGGGCCTATGCTTGCGGTGCAAGGCCTCCATGATAGGCAACCTGCCCGCCGCCGTCCGGTGAAACCGTCGGCCCGGGCTGCCAGTCACACGTGGGTCCGGGTGTCCGCCGGACGGTCTTTGGTCGCCTTGCCCTATGCAAGCACGCACATTTGCGAAGGGCGAGAGCGTCATCCACACCGGCAAGCCTGAATGGGGTCCGGGCGATATCGTCTCGGCCGAAGGGCAGTTGCACGAGGGCAAGCCCTGTCAGCGGCTCACCATTCGTTTCGCGCGGGCCGGCCTCAAAACCATCTCAACTGCTTTCGCGGAGCTCAAGCCCGCCGAAGACAGCATGAGCCGCCAGCTCATCAACGCCAGCCGCGAAGTCGCAGCACGCGACAGCATGGGGGATTCGCCAATGGACCCGCTCGACAAATCAATGCGCCGCCGAGCCGCCGAAGAGAGCCTCCAGAAAGTGCCCGAAGACGCGATCGATCCCTTCCGCACACCCGTGCAGCGTCTGGAGAGCATGCTCAAGATATATAAGTGGATGGACTCGCCCGCGGGCGTGCTCGAATGGGCCACCAGCCAGACAGGCCTGGGCGACCCCATGTCCATGTTCAACCGCCACGAGCTCGAGCAGCACCTCGACAAGTTCCGCATCGCGGTCGATAACCACATGAAGAAGCTTCTGCCCGTCGCCCGCAAGGCCGACGCCGCTGGCGTCCAGCGCGTGCTGTTGACGGCAGGCCCCAGCGCCAAGGCCGCGCTGCGCCGCGTCGACACGATGCGTTGAGTTTTCGCAACAAACCACACCTCTGACGAGTGCCTCGCAGTCGCTGGCACGGCGGTGCCGCGCGATTCGCAGCCGGCGAGCAGTGGGGGACGTTTTTATCAGCAGCACACTTTGGCACGCCGCCGCTTCTGAAGCTGGCAATGTCGTTGCATCTCTTCCCTTCACGAACGCGACGCACGTAAGCGACGCGAGCGACAACAGAAGATGCTGAAAGGGAAGCCAATGAACGAGCAAGAGTTCCAGAGCAAGTTGGGTGACCTCATCGACCAGATCGCCGCGATGCCCGAGGATCAACGTGCGCCCCTGGTCGCGCTGGCTGAAGAGACCAAGGCTCGTCATGAGCGCATGAAGAAAACCGTCGCTGATCTCCAGGAGAGTCTGGACTATCTGCGTCTGTCCATCAAGTACCTCGTCTTCGATCTGGAAGCGACCCGCCGCGAAAACGACTACCTCCGCAAGCTCATCGCCCAGCAGCAGACTGGCGGCGAGAACCACGAAGAGGAATAAACACCACCCGTCCAACCACCGCTCGACAATTCGCCAACCTCACCACCAACCACGTTGTGAACACGTGACGACCGGCAACTGACAGGTCTTGCGAGCTTTGCTCCTGGCTCGCTCAACCAGTCACACGCAGGTCGCCCGAGTGAACGGGACTTTCCCGCCCCGCCGCTCCGTGCAAGCAGCGAACTGAGAGTACGAATTGTCGAGTGGTCCGATCCTTCCCGTGAGGGAAACCAAACCCCCACTTTCCCCGCATATCCGGACACCGAAAGGTGTCCGGATGTGATTTTTGACTTTGTGTACGATTGCCCATGCTCAAGTCTCTTGTCTCCGTGTGGGCGCTCGTCGCATGTTCCGCCATCAATGCACTCGCGCAGGGTGATGCGATCGATCGCAATCTCGGTCGTCAAGCCGAAGGCATCGTCACGCTCGACGCGGGCTCTGATCTCAAGATGGTGCTCGACATGCCACGCGGCGAGAAGGGCCCATGGCGCTACCTGCTCACCATTGATGCCACCCGCTCGACCGACACGGGCCAGTTGGACGAAGCGGGCGACGACGTCGGCAAGTTCGCCTACCGCCGCGTATCGCACGTTGCGCTGCTCCTCGAAACGCGCCCCGAATTGGTCGATGGCGACAAGCGCACGTACTACCTGACACTCGAGCAAGCAGCCGTTGACAACGCCACGTCATTCGATGGCAACAGGAAAGCCGTGGGCGATCTGCCGCGCCCTCAGCCCTCCGTCGCTCCGCCACTCGAGGGCGAATCGTCATTCGCCCGCATCGTGCCCAGCACCATGGGCGTGCGCGGAATTCTCGTCATGGATCGCGAAGGCTGGATTGACTCGCTCACCTTCGAATGGGGCGAAGATCCCGACAGCGATGCAGTCACACTCTGCCTCGAGCTTGAGCGTGCGCTGCGCGCCCTCCTGCCGCCCATGCCCGCCGAAGCAATCGGCAATGAAACCAGTTGGAAATGGGATGAAACTCAAGCTGTCGATGGCGTGCTCGTGCCAGTCACGCGCACTGTCGAAGCCAAAGTGCTCGCACAACTCGCGGACATGCCCAAGACCGCGACGTTCCAACAGATGTGGACCAGCTCGCAGGAAGGTTTCGAGGCCGATCCTGTTAGCCTGACCTTTGCCAACGCGCAGGTCGCCACCAAGTCGCTCAGCATCAGTGGTTCCGGCGAAAGTCAGTGGCAGCTCACCGACGATGCATCGCCCCTTCCCAAGGAAGCCGCGATGACCATCGACATGAACGGCGCATCAACCTGGCGCCCCAAAGACAAACCCGACGCCGACCTCATCAACGCGTCGATGCACGAGACGGTGCAGTGGACCATTCGTGAACTTGCCGAGCCGCTGCCAGTCTTCCCCGATCAGGACGATGTGCTGCCCGAATACGAGACTGACCCGCTCGCCATCGACTCACCTACAAACTTCGATCAGGCCGTCGGCTTCATGGAGCGACAAATCGCCGATCTCGACCTTGCTCTTCAGCCCGGCGGCGCCGAAGCGCGTGCTCAGGCTGGCGAGGGTGAGCCGCTCAACGTCTCACTGCCGATCGCCGTCGGCACCCCGCTCCGCGCGAAGATGCTTGTCGAAGAAATGACCCAGCAGGAAAGCCAGTTGGCGACTATCGACGAGATCACCGCCTACCGCGTCGATGCCGAGATCACTGCCACGATCGAGAAGGAAGACCCGCAGCTCGGCTGGCGCGGCACGCTCACCATTGACAAAGCCAGCGGCATCTGGCTCGAAAAGCTCGCCGTGGGCGAACCCGAGCGCGTCATCGCGCCGCAGCCCGCGCTCGCCACCTTCGTCGGCAAACCGATTCCTTTCTCCATCACCGCAGTGGGCATGGTCGTTCTCGAGACCAATGACCTTGAGTTCGCCACCGAGCTCGATTACCGCTACATCCTCACTGCCATCGCAGATGGCTTCAAGCAAGTCCAGATCGATCGTCCCTTCGACCCGATGCGCATGGGCCAAACCACCGTGCTTGCAACTGGCGCAGAAGATCCGGAGGGCGTGCGCAATCTCAAGACCCTCACGCTCGAAGGCACGACACCTCGTGTGCTGAGACAGGTTGACACGCTCCGCGCACAGATTCGCGAGAAAGACCTCTTCACCCTCACCCCGGTCATCGTCGATGCCCGCGTTGTCACAACCTACTTCCACCACCTCGTTATCGAGGACGCCGACACCTGGCTCCCCGCCCGCGCTCGCCGGCGAGACATTCATCGCACCACCGCAACCTACGAGCGCGCAGGTCAGCCGGGCACGGGCCAAAAGCTGCTGATGCGTGCCGTTGTGCTCGATCGCATGCCATGAGTGCGCGATGCGCCGCCGACCCTTCTAAACTGCGCTGATGGCACAAACGCCTTCAGCGCTGGTTTCTTCGCCTGCTTTGCTACCCGTGGCTTCGCCATGGACATGGTGGTCGCGACTGCTCGTCGCGGGTCGCCTGGCCATCGCGCCCTCGCGCGTTCTCACTGCCTTCTTCCTGCTCATCATGCTCGGCGCGATCATCCGCGTGCCCGACTTGCTGTCCGTGGCGCAATCGACCGTCGAGTCTGCCGTACCGCGTGAGTCGCCCAGCGATCTTGTCGCCGCCCGCGCCGATCTCATGCAGCAGCAGTTGCAGGACCACCGTTATCCCGCCGCCGCACGCACACTGGTCGCGACACCAATCGCCCTCGTCCGCGCACATCCGCTTGCCAGCCTTGCGATGCTGCTGCCCGTGTGCATTCTTTGGGGCTGGCTGGGCGGCTGCATCGCCCGCGGCGCAAGCGTCGAGTTCGCCAGTGGCGTGCGTCAATCCTGGTCGCGCAGCATGGGCCAGGCCCTCTCGCGCTGGCACAGCCTCGCCATGGTCACCTTCGGTCCGCTGCTCTTGGCT
The DNA here is from genome assembly GCA_046316615.1 of Phycisphaerae bacterium. Lineage (GTDB taxonomy): Bacteria > Planctomycetota > Phycisphaerae > Phycisphaerales > UBA1924 > BJHL01. The sequence goes on along the minus strand of JBKDAN010000042.1, from coordinate 13,206 downwards.
GGCGTGCTGCTCGCACTTGTGCCCCTTTTCGGCTGGCTGCTTGATGTGCGCTTCGCGCAGTACGCAGCGGGCGCACTCTACATCATCCCGCTGCTCATCGCATTCGTCGGCACGGGCCTGATCGTGCTCGTCATCGTCAGCCTGCCCATGCTGGTTTCAGGTGTCATGAGCGAAGGGGGCGAAGCCCTCGAAGCGTGCCAGCGCGCTTTCGCGTACGTGCTCGCGCAGCCTCTGCGTTTGCTCTGCGCCATGCTCGCAATGGGCGTTGTCGGTCTGCTGCTGTTCGCGTTGTTCGCCGTGCTCACGCAGCTTGCGCTCAACACCAGCGGCTATCTCACCACGCTCTGGGTCAGCGACACTGCACGCGACGTGCTCCACTCGCAGGCCATATCAGGCCGCGAACCCGCCCTCGCGGAACCGGCGCAAAGCCTCCGCACCACCGGCTTGCTCGTGGGCTTCTGGTCCAAGGTCGCCGCGATGATCGCGCCCAGCGTGCTCATCAGCTTTGTTTTCTGCGCCGGCAGCGTGCTGTATCTCAGCATGCGTCAGGCGGTGGATGGCCAGCACCCGCGCGATGTGTGGGACCCCACGCAAAGTGCTCGCCTGCTGCTGCCCGCAACCACCGACGCCGACGCAGCCAGCGAGGACGAGTCATGAGCATGCACTGGGGTGAGGTGCCGGGCGATAGCGTGCGCGACCGTGCCGTGCGTCTGGCTGGCGCCCTGGCTGAACTGGCGCAGCGCGAGTTGCTGCTCTCGCAGGTGGGCGTCCTCACGCCCGTTCACGCCCGCGTGACAGACCTGCCCGGCATGATCGAGCGCGAAGTGACCGAGCACGGTTCTGCAACACTCGAGTCGCCGCATCTGGGCGCGCGATTTACCATTTCAGTCGATACGGGTCTGTGGGAAGCTCCCACGCCCCAAGTCGCTGATCTGCTCCGCGCCAAGTTTCATCGTTAATCGTCAGCCCGCCACTCACTCAGCCTGGCTGTACGGATCCTCGGGCAACGGATAGTTGGTGACGACGATCTCCACGCGCTGGTTGTTGCGATCCTGCTCTTTGTCAAACGTGCGGCCCACCACGCGATCCGCATCGCCGCACGCGACCACGCGAATGCTGGGCCAGGTCATGCCGGTTTCCACCAGAGCCTTCGCGACAGCCATCGCACGCTCGTAGCTCAGTTGATACGCCCTGCCCGGATCACGCATCGTCTCAAACGGAGCCGCGTGTCCGCGCACTTCGATGATGAAGCGCTGGTCCTTCTGCTTCTGCGAAACTTCCGCGATCGTCTGCCGTGCCGACGGACTGACCAGCGCGGACTTTTGATCAAACGAAATCAACGCCGTCACGCGGTCATAGTCACTCGGACGCGGAGCCTGCTGCGTGGGGTGATTGCCCGTGGGCCCTTCACTCTTGCTCAAACCGCCCTGCTTTTCACGCAGTCGCTTCGCGAGCGCGGCCTCTTCCGGCTTGCCGCTGTTGGGGTTCACGGGGTTGTTGAAGCCTTCACGGATGCTGATGATGAAATCGAGCATCTCATCCGACTGCACCGCCGGCGCGCCTGCGCCTTCACCTTCCGTCGAGCCGCCGCCCTTGGGGGCCATGTTCATGGCGAGCAGAATCACGAAGAAGCCCATCAGCAGAGCGACGTTGTCGGCGAAGGAGATGAGCCACTCGGGCGCGCCTTCTTCACCGTGGCCGCCGCCGCCGTGTCCGCCAGGGCCGTGGCCGCCGCCGCCATGGCTGCCCTTGCCGTGCGCGTCACCGCCGCCATGCTCGCCGCCGCCACCACCATGTGCTTCTTTGTGCTCTTCAGCCATGACGAATTACCTCTCTGCATTACGTGGCCTGGCGGAACTTGGCACGAGCGGGCGACGGAATGAACGCCAGCATCTTGTCCAGAGTGATGCGAGGGTTGTCGCCGGCTTGAATGGAGAGAATGCCCTGAATCATCATTTCGCGGCTGAGAATCTCATCCGAGCTCTTCAGCGCCATCTTTTCACCCATCGGACCGAAGACCGCGTTTGCAAGGAACGCGCCGTACAAGGTTGCACCCACCGCCAACTGCAGCGCGGCGCCCAGCTCTCCGATGTCGGCGTTTGCGAGCTTGCCGAACATACCAAGCTGTCCGATCAGCGTTCCCACCAGTCCCCAGCCCGGCCCGTACACCTTCACAAGGTCAAAGATCTTCTTCCCGGCTTTGTGACGCTCCTGCATCGCCAGCACTTCCATGCGCAGCACGCCTTCGATGGCCCCCGGATCAACACCGTCAATGGCCATCTTCATGCCTGCCGCGAGGAATGGATCCTTGATGTTCGCCGTTTCACTTTCGAGCGCGAGAATGCCGTCACGACGGGCCTTTTCCGCCAGCGTGTTCATGATGCCGATCACTTCGCTTGCCTGCAAGCCGCCCGCAAACATGAACTTCTTGAGATAGCCGGGAAGGCACATGACCTTCTCCAGCGGCATGGACATGAACACAACCGAAATCGAGCCACCGATGACCAGCAGCACGCCTTCGATCGAATAGAACATCATCCAGTTGCCGTGAGCGGTGTGGTGACACGCGATGCCCAGACACACTGCCCCGATGATGATGCCGATGAGACTTGCTTTATCCATGACAACAACTCACTGACAACCACTCACTCATCTGACTCTGCATGACCGCGCCGTCCACAGCGCGACACATCGGTGCATCGTCCAAGAAACATCACGAGTGAAGTCACGCCACGCGGTTATCGCGCAGATCTGGCGATCAACCCACACACCGCGGCTCCCACCATCTGAATCGCGCAACATCCGCGCGAACCACCGGACAACATCCATCGCCTCTCACCGGGTAAACCACCAAATCCCAAGTATCCGCCAAGCCCACCTACGCGAACGCCTTGGTCGTTCAGAGGTGTCGCTGAGCTGCCGCGAAGGTCACACTCGTCCGATGCGGCATGCATCAGCGACACTTCTTTCCACTGATCCGGCGGATCCGCCGCTCGTCGAGAACACTCTCCGCTCGCAATAGGAGAGCGTGATGCATCCGCGAAGTTCACATCGCGATACCGATACGTCCCGCCAGTCGAGTCCGCACCAGTCCGCCTTGAACAAGACTCATACACGGAAGTCACGCGTCCAAGGAGCAATCTGCGGTGACTCAGCGCACGCGTGTTCGTCTCGATTGATCGTCTGCACAAACTTGTGGTGTGGATCGGCTCTCTCCCACAAGTCGGTGGACGCGACTGAGACCGCAATCGATCGACTTTGGCTCTTTAGTGATGGTCTTCCATCGACTTAGAAGCGAACACGAGAAAAATGTGTGTTCCCCCCTTGTACGCGATGGGTGATTTTTGTATGCTCATCCCCATCGTCTGGTAGACAGAACGAAGCATTCAAACACGGGGATCTCTACATGTTGAGTCTGCACACACGAGTCGCGATGCGACTCGGAGCGGCCATTTGCGCGCTCTCCTTCGCTACCGAATTTGCACCCGCGCAGCAAGCAGTGTTGACGCAGTCACCCCTCTTGCTGAACGGTGTGCAACCCAACGTCAGCGAGACGAGCGCAGGCGCAGATGCCAGACTGCTCGGAAATGCAACGTCATTGGATGGCGGCGTATTGCTCGAAGCTCCCCACGCGCAGGCGTGGCGAGGTTCGGTCTACGAGCCTGTGTGGGGCGGTCGAGACCTTGACGGAATTGACTTGGCGCGGGGAATATATGCCCCGCTTGAACTGGATCTGTTGTTGCCGACCCGTGGACCCGCATGGCCTGTCGCTCGGTCACTTGCGCCGAGTTCTCGATGGAATGCCCAGACTTCCGCATGGGAATCGAATAACGATGCGGTTGGAGACCTGAACGGCGTTGTCGGCGCACGATGGATGTCGTCAGGTCAACCGTCTCTCGCACGCGCGGGGTCTGATGCAATCGTCGTTTTCTTGGGCGCCGACAGACATGTCACGTTGGCACGCTCTTCAGGCGCCTCAACATACCGAGGCGTCAATGGTGCCGCTGGCGTCATGACGGAGACGATTAGCCAAGGAATCGCGTTGTTCGTGTGGACATTGCCCGATGCTCACCAGTTCGTCTACTTCGCGCCCGAAGTCGAGAATGTCGGCGGGAAGCTGTGGAAGATCGTCGGTCCTGACGGCACGACGGCCTACGCGGGTCATGAATCGTCCGCGAGCAACGCGATTGCGGCAGGATTCGATGGAACAGGGCGACTCGTGAACGCAGTCGATGGCGGTGGTCGTCGATTCACATACTCGTACACAAATGATCGACTTACACAGATCGACGTGACCATTGCAGACGCTCCGACAGTCGTTGTTGCAAGCGTGACCTATGCATACTACGGCGCAAGTGAACCTCACGGAGCCGCAGGTGAGCTCAAGACCGTCACGGTGCGAGAGCGTACCTCAGAAGGTAGTGATCACGCTTGGATCTCGCGCATAACCGGCTATCGCTACGCCGCGGGACACGTGTCGATGGAGGTGCGTCCCGAGGGCTTCCGGCGCATGCTCGCCGCCGGTCTTTCGTTCGATACCGCAAGCGATGCGTCGCTTGCTCCGTACGCATGGTGGCGCCTTTCGCATCAGAGTGACGGACGTATCGCCACTGCGACGGGCGGCGGCGCGACTTCGCGTCAACTCGCGATGCAGTACGCCGCATCGCCCGGTATCCAAACGTCGGTTTACGACGCCGGATCACGTTGGAGCACGACGGTCACAATCAGCAGCTCCGGCACGGGCGGCGGCAGTTCATTGCGAAGTGATGAATACGTATTTGACGAATTCGGTCAGTCGTTGGGCGTCATCTCTCGTGAGCCAGGCACCGCGCGAGTTTGGGCGCGACTGATCGTGCGTGACAGCTTTGGACGCGTGAGCAGTGTTCACGAGCCCTCGAATGTGCAGGACCCCGTTTCCGGAGCCAATCGGCCCGACGTGGGAATCGTCACGCGTATCGAACGCATCGCGACTGGTGAGCTCGCCGGCTTTCCTAGATCGATCGTGCGCACGCTCGGTGCGGCTCCGCTTGCCCAGCAGCGGGCGGATCTCCACCTGACGTATTGGCAAGAAGAGCAAACCAGTGGCCGGATCACTCTCGGTGATGCTCAACTGGTGCGAGTGCTTGTTTCCAAACTCACACGATTCAAGTCGTTCACAACTACACCATCCTCCCTGACCGGCCAGGCCGAGCTCTACGCATACACGTTTCATGACGGGCTTCCCTTGGGTGCCGTACGTCTGCGCACAGTCGATTACACGCCACCCAAAGTCGACATGGCGACGGAAAATGGTCTGAATCCGAACGTCAAGACGACCGTCGAGACGTTCAACTCGGCGAGCGGTGACGACACGCTCACGCGTACCGCAAGCGGACGCCTGCACTACACACGCTTCGACAGCGTGAGTGGCCGCGAGTCAACGTATATTCACGATGCCAAGTCAGACAGCCCTCTCGTCGCCTCTATCATCGCCGCGAGCGGCTATAGCAGCAGCGCTGCACCACAGGCTGCGCTCCATCGTGTCACATCAAGCACATACGACTCCCTCGGCAGAGAGCTCGCAGTCACTTCGTATCGTGGCTTGACCGCAGGTACGTGGTATGGCGCCCTCGCCGATGGACGTGCCGTCGTCATTACCAATCCACACCGCAGTGGTCTGGAGTTCTTCGGTCCCGCGACCGTCGCCGTACTTGGTGCCGACGGTGCGCCTGAAGCGTGGGGACAGGTTTCACCTAGCTTCCAGAGTACCGGTGCGCTGCTCGGTCGAATCGCGTCATCCATGACCCCGCCCCAGCAATGGATCGACGCGAACGCGCAGAGCCCGGTGCAAGTGCTCGCAGCCGGTGTGCCGGTCCTGACGAAAGTTCGCGGCATCCATCTGGTCGAGCGATCAGAAGACGGGGCACGCACGCTCGAGCTTCGCCGGTATCACAATGTGTCGACTGCAGCAATCACACCGAGCGGATTCGGGAGCCCCGGTGCCAATTACGACCGCTGGACCTTCGCTTGGGACGCCTTCGGTCGCAATGTTGCAAGCACAACACCTGCTGGCACCACACGGCGAAAGTCACTGGACTTGTTCGGTCGCACGATCGCACAGATCGTCGAAGCAAACCGCGATGGTCTCATGCAGTCGCACACGGTGCGCTCATTCGAATATGACGGTGGCTTCTCAGGGGGTGATGGTCGCCTTACGGCGATTGTGGAGCACCCCGAACCCGGCGTGAGTCACGTCACGCGACTTGGTTACGACACATGGGGTGACCTCCGCGCCGTCCGCCGCCCCGAACCGCCGCACTGGCTCGTCAGAAGCAACAACTGGGGACAAGTCGAGGCGGTGGCCGGTGTCGAACAGTTGAGCGAGTGGTCACCTGGCGCCAGTGTCTCAGTGCCTGAGCCCGATGCGGCAGTCGTTCCCGCTCGGCGTGCGCTGATCACAAAGAAATACGACTCCCGAGGCCGACTCTTTGAGCGTGCGACTTGGCGCGTCGATCAGGTGACGGGAGCGATTCCAAACTGCGTCAACTGTCTGGCGAGCGACCTGCCCGCGGCGATCATGGGCTACGTGTATGGTCCCGAGGGCAGCATTCGCGCCACCAGCGGCGAACAGAACACCATCAACGTGTACAACCGCGCATGCGAGCTGTTGACCTCGGTCGAACTGCCATCGCTCAATCTCGATCAGGTGCGATCGGCCACCGTGGACCCATACGCATTCAGTATCACGGGTGCAAGTCAACGCCACGTCGATCCTTCAACCGGATACGTCGATGCAAGCTCCCAAGTCATCGCAGGATGTGGGAATGAACAGGTTGGCATGCTGCCGAAGTTCCTGCCCACCGAAGGTGGCGGGTTCATGCTCGGCGCAGACAACTCGGGAGGGAACATCCTGGGAGGTCACACGCGCACGTATCGCGACTTGCTTGGCAGACCGATCTCCAGTATCGACTTCGGCATGCCGCGGCCCAACCGCACGATTCCCATTGAGTACACGTCGTTCCAGCGAGAGAGCCTACCCACGTATCGCCCCGTGCGGCGCGCATCCGCGTATGCAGACAATACCGAACCCGCAAGCGATCAGTATCGCCAGAGCCTCATGGTGCTTGACGAGTTCGGTGATGTCGCTCAAACAGTCAATCCTGCAGGCGATGTGACCTTCATCGAACGCGACGATGCAGGCCGCGTCATCGGCGTCGGCGAGAGTGAGTTCTACCAGTTTGGTCCCGAAGGTAAGATCGAGGCAAGGTCGTGCAAACCTGACAAATGGCAGGACATCACGTACGAAGAAGATCGCATCGAAGAAATCAAGGAGTCGTGCTTCGGCGACAACTGCGTCGATGCGCCACCCGGGCAGAAGATCGATATTCTGTATCCTGACAATCCGCCGTTGTGGTCCCCCAAGCCGCCCAATCCGTTTGATGGTCAGCCCTGGACGCCAGGGGCAATCGACAACGAAACACCCATCGGCATGCTGCTCGACTTCGAAGAGGAACCCGACGACGGGCGGGTTCGCCTGCCGGATCCAGAGCCGATCTTCGGCTATCCGCCCGAGAAATACACGCAGCGCGTGAACGCTTTGGGCCAGCGTACAGGCTGGACGAACCAGGCCAACACGCTCCACGTCACGCAGCGAGATGGTGTCGGTCGCCCGATCTCGGAGTTCGTCGTACACGGTTCACAAACGAGCGTACGGGAGGAGTCTCGCCTCCGCGAAACACCGATGGTGTGGCACCACGTCTATGACGGCATGGGACGCCGTGCAGCGACAAGCTACATGGTCCCCAACGCGACCGGCGATGACTGGGTCAACTTGGATGAGTGGACCGGCGAGTACAACTCAGCTGGCCTGCTCACCAGCACGTCGCATACTCACCGTAACTTCGGCGGAAACAAGATTGTCAATGCTCAACACTCGTGGTCTTGGCGTCTCCCAAATGCTGGCACGCATAACTATCGCTTGGAAGCCAGTCAGTCCAGCGGCGGTCTGGTACGTCAGTTCAACTACGGCAGCGCGCAATCACGCAGCTTTAACGCCGGCCGACCCATCAGCATGACCATCGCCGATGGCGATGATCCCGGCTTCTTGCTGCCCAAGTTCCGCGTCAACACATGTGGCACAGGCGGCGTCAGTGGCATTGGCACAAACCGTATCGAACTCTTCAATGGGTCAGGCGGTCCGCCAAACCTCCACGTGACCCAGCGCCTGTTCGATGTCGGCATGATGTTCGATGAGGACATGCTGCCGTCAGACGCGGGCGGACTCAATCCATTCAACGAGCCCGACAGCGACTGGACCGACGTCTGCGTCGGCATGTCATGCGATCCTGATGCGCCGATGGAGGAAATCGAGAAGACCTGGAACGACCGCGACGGTGATGGTTCACCGCTTCGCTATCAGGACTTCCGCGAGTACATCCCTCAAGACGACGGATATCCGGGCGATCTATCAACCGATACTTCGCCGGTTTGCGCGGAGGGTGCGAACCGGGGTATCCGTCCGACCACTATCACCGAAGCACCCAACCTCGGCAACGCGCCACCACCTTTGATGGCTGGCGCGTACTTCCGCCACTACGAGCGCTGGCGCACAAATGAGCGTGACAACATCACCGCGTATCGCCGCGGCCCGCAGAAGCCCGCAAACTGTTCGACGCCGTTCGACGCTACCTGCGCCCTCGGAGCGGGCGACAGCGTGCAGCTTCGTGTGCACGACGATCTCAACCGCATCTACACCCAATCGACGCAGACGCGTCTGCCCGGCGGCGTCATCAACCAGTCCGTCCACAAGCTGCGCTACGACGTGGCAGGCAACACCATCGACACAGGCGGCCCATACCTCTATGAGTACGACCTCATGGGCCGGCTCAGCGGCGCATATCGCCGCGCACCCGGTGATCCCGAAACCGGAGACATCCGCGGCGACCTCTTCGCACGCTTCACGTACGACTCCTTCGGCCGCTTGCGTTCCGCCTCATATGACATCGAATCACCCGACGGCGACCTCGAGAACGAAAACGTTGACTGGTACGCCTACGACGAACAGTGGCGACTGATCGCTGTCTACCGCCAGGACTTCAAGTATCAGGCGTTCAAGCTCCGCGAGCGCATCGTCTACGCCGACGCGGGCGTGGGCGCCCGCGAAGGCGGCGGCCCCGGCATGAAGCTCGACTGCCCGGCATACGCCGAAATCGACGAAGACTTCGATGGCGAGTTCGACCGGCGCCTTGTCTACGTCCAGAATCGCGGCGGCCACGTCGTCGCCGTCTACGACGATCACCTCACCCGGCTCGACAGTCCAACCGACACCACCCCCAGCCGCTGGCCCGCGCGCATCGCCTACACCGCCTTCGGCGAGCCCATCAACATCGGCGTGGCGGGTCTTGGCATCTACGCTGAGCATGGCAACGTCTACTCACGCCTTGACCTCGACTTCAACAACGACAAGCACGAAACCCCCGACGACCTCGCCGCCCTCACGCAAGTCATCGGCGGCGCAATCTGCGACACACCCACCCAGCGCTGCGACAACCCCGACTTCAACCGCGACGGCGAAGTAAACGAAGCCGACATCACCGCCTTCGCCAGCGCGATGGCTGGCACCTACCGCGTCTTCGCCACCGACATCACCGACTACCGCTTCCTCTACCGCGGCTACTGGTACGACAAGCACCTGGGCATCTACCACGTCCGCCACCGCGCCTACGACCCGACGATCCAACGCTGGCTCCAACCCGACCCCGCGATGTTCATCGACGGCATGAACGTCTACGCCTACTGCAGCAACGAGCCGTTTGCGATGTATGACCCGATGGGGTTGAGCTTGTGGTCCGACATCGCAGCGACATGGAATGGGATGTGGCATGGCGCCGGTAATGAGCTTGGCGGTAAGGGCGCGTCGCTACCCGCGATGGGATCAGGACAGAACATCCCATCCCAAGCCGCTGCAGGCGTTGCGGAACGGACTGCTATCGCTTATGAGATGGCGCGTGAACAACGCGGTTGGGACGAGGCGGCTCGTGCGAGTGCGGCATCTCATCAACGCTTCCTGACTGAAGGAATGCAAGCGACGGCTGAATCGGGATACGGAATCGTTACCAACAACTTGACTGGGCCTGGCATCACAGGTGGTGGAGCTGCCAAGATTGCGGGCGGTATCACCGAGCTCGGAGAGTCCGTTGGCTCCGCGATGGCGGGGCTCATCGCACTTGTCAAAGGTGGCGATGACCTGCCCGGCCGGCTGAAAGGGCTGGAGGCCGTCGTAGGTGCGTATGAAGATGTCAAAGGCCATCACATTCTCTCGAAGAAGGCATTTGATGGCGATCAAAATTACAGTCCCGCACACGCACTTAGTTTGAGCGAGGAAGTTATGAAACGGCTCGGGATCAAGCATATTGAACGACTTACCCCGATTCAGCGCGAGTTGTACGACGAGCTAGCCAGATCGGGGCGTCCCAACACGCTTGATGAGCATGTACGGATCGCGAAGGAGGCACTCATCCGCGCGGGAGCGACCGCGGACGAAGCTGCGTACATTGTAAACAAAGCTGAGCAACAGGCGAAGGAGCGTAACTTCACGCCCACTTGCATCCCCTGGAATCGAGGAAGGACCAGCAGTGAATGATCCCGCAAGCGATCCGCAGAATCTGATGGCATCTGACGTCGTTCGATGTCGTGATGCCGCCATTTATTGGCTGCTACAACGAGCACACGGAATCGACGTCAACGATGATCTGTCGAGGCTGATGGCATCTCAATCGCCCGAAATCCAACGAGCGACGGCTCTGATCGGCATGCTTGCTGTCGATGAGGCAGTAGGCAGCCTTTTGTGTTGGCTTTGGTCTGATGATCGCATTCAAATGCACTACATCGACAAAGACGGCACTGAGATCAACCTTAAGAAGGCATCGGACGGCTGGCACGGCGACTACGTCGGATACGGCACGCACGGTGGTTGGATTCATGAGTTGTCGAAGTACAAAGACGGCTTACCACCGGTAAACAACGGCTAGCAATCTCGCGAGACGACTAATGCTGCCGACAAGGATGCCAGGGCTTGCAGACGGACCTCGCGCCATCCGCACAACATCAGTCCCTCACTGCCTTCAACTGAAGCTGACCCATGAGCACGCAGTTCACCTACTACATGACGCCGGAAGAAATCCCGCGGCACGACGCAGCGGTGATGGCTGAGTGCGATGCTGTCATCGTGTGCTTTCGCGATCAACGACTCGTCGAAGTGCAAGATCGGGTTGCAACCGCAGGCGGCAAGATGCTCTCAGCAGTTGGATTCACGCAAAGGAAATGGGTGGGTGCCATCGTCACTGAGACGTATGACACGCCCAAGGGACTCAATTGTGCAATCAATCCGTTTGACTCACCTCTGGTCGAAGCTTGGATCTTCCCTTCATCCGGCAATGTGATCCGTCCCCATCGGCTTTACTCCAGGACTGCCGCCGACTTTCGAGGAAGACATGTCAACTTTGATATCGATGAGTACGCCCAATTTGCTGCACGCCTCATGCGATGCTGGAAGAAGGGACTCAAGTGCATCAAAGGACCTGAGCTGCCCGATGGGTACTACAGCCCGGGTGCGCTCGATGCAATCTCGCGCGGTGTCGCGAGACCAGCGCTGACGTGACAGGGCACGCCGGGTGCCCGCTCGTTGCACGCCGCGCAAGAGTTCGGAGTCTGGTTCATGAATTTTCGAGGGCTTGATGAGTACTATGCATGGCTTGCCAAACTTCCACTGCTGGCAAAGGCCGGGATTTCGAGCATGGAAGACTACCACGTTGTCACCTCGTGGGAGGTCGCGAATCAGGCGTGCGATGCCGATGAAAGTGTGAATTACTTCATCGGTTTTGGCAACCGCTTACGCGATGCATTGCGTGAGGTCGACCCAACTGCAGTGACGCGACGCTGGAACGAGCAGGGCCAACAACTGTTGTTTTATGCAGCGGCCTTTCGAGATAACTGCGTTACTCCTCGATATCCCCACATCGCACGGTACCCAGATTTACTTCAACGAATTGTGAATCACACGGTGATCGCTGGACAGGAGCTGATGTTTCGAGATCTTGTGGATCGTGACGACGCGTTTTCGCTTGTCGCGTTTTTTCAAACCGGCCACGCGATAGTTGGGTATAAGGGCGAGTATCCCGATGGGTCACGCATAATCTTCTGATCGTGTGGTCGCGGCGGCCACGTCGTCGCCGTCTACGACGATCACCTCACCCGGCTCGACAGTCCCACCGACACCACGCCCAGCCGCTGGCCCGCCCGCATCGCCTACACCGCCTTCGGCGAGCCCATCAACATCGGCGTGGCGGGTCTGGGCATCTACGCAGAGAACGGGAACATCTACTCCCGCCTCGATCTCGACTTCAACAACGACACGCACGAAGACGCCAGCGACCTCGCCGCCCTCGGGCAAGTCATCGGCGGCGCAGTCTGCGACACAGCCACCCAGCGCTGCGACAACCCCGACTTCAACCGCGACGGCGAAGTGAACGCGGACGATTTCACCGCCTTCGGCCAAGCGATGGCCGGCACGTACCGCGTCTTCGCCACCGACATCACCGACTACCGCTTCCTCTACCGCGGCTACTGGTACGACAAGCACCTGGGCATCTACCACGTCCGCCACCGCGCGTACGACCCCGCTATCCAACGCTGGCTCCAACCCGACCCCGCGATGTTCATCGACGGCATGAACGTCTACGCCTACTGCGGCAACGAGCCGTTTGCGATGTACGACCCAATGGGGTTGTGGGGCGAGAACTGGGGGACGAGTGTTGCGAATGGTGGTGGGGGGGTCGGTTTGGGAACGGCTGTCGAGTGGGCGGTCGGCCTTGGGAACGCATATACCGACAACCTAGCGGCCAGCATCACCGACCCATCTGGTGTGACACGGGCAGCGGAAGGTGTGGTGCATGCCGTTATTGCGGGCGTGAATGCTGAGAAGAACAATGCGGCGCACGGTGCCTATTCGTCGAACGCAGTGGATTATGCGGTGTCGATTGCAGGTCAACTTACCGGCACGAACAAGATAGCGGCAGGCGCGACGGGGTACCTTGCGGCGGAAGATCGATTGGTGTCGGGAGTAGAACGAGCCGGACTGTTTTTTGAGGGGCTCAGCGAAGCGATCTTGACGGTGGCGGGCGGTGGAAAGGGTGGGGGAAACAGGGCTGGAATTCCCCAAGGCACGAA
>JBKDAN010000041.1:0-30997 GCA_046316615.1 Phycisphaerae bacterium | reverse complement strand
TCCCAGCCGCGATCGAAGCTCGCGGCGGTCCGCTTCGTAATCTGGTGGGTGACGTGCAGCTTGCCAATGCGGCTGTTGGCGAGTTCGAAGCTCTCGCTTTCTGCGTGCTCGGGGAACACAAGCGCCTCGAAACTGTGGCCTGCGATCGTGCCGCTTACCCAAGTGCCCCCCGTCGCTCGGCCATCGCGCTTCGTGATGTGCAGGCTTGCGATGATCGCGGCGGGGTCTGTGCTCATCACCGGGGCGGGCTTGCCACTCGCGGCGTTGAGCCCAGCGTCAAAGGCAAGGGCGATGATCTCGCGAATGCTGCTGACGCTGACTTCGTGAAAGTCGAGCGCATCGCGTTTGCGGTCGGCAAGCGTTTCGAGGTCGAGCAGCTGGCGGACCTGCTCGTGCAGAGCTTCGCGGTGGGCCGCGTGCTTGTCGGTCGTGGTCTTCGTCGTGCTTCGCTTCGTGGGGTTGGTGGGTCGCTTCGCCATCGTCGTGGTCTCCGTCGCGGTTGGCGTGGTTGCCAACTTCGCGTGACACATGACGGGCTGGCACATGCCCGCATTCAAGTCGTGGGCGCGGAATGTGAGCGAGATTCCATGACAATTCAACACCACCCCGCGTCATCGCGGACCTTGCGCAACAACAGCAGAAACCAAGGGGAAAACATGTCCAACGTGCCCGTAGGAGCTGGCCCACCAGCGGCTCACGCGCGCCCGTCACCCCCACCGCTTCGCACCGGTTGCACCACGTTGGCCCGTGTCGCGAGAACGAAAGAAACCCAAGGAGTTACGCGATGAGCACACCCCTAGCCCACGACGGCCTTTCGCCCAAACAAGAGCAAGCGATCCTCGCGCTGATGAGCGAACCCACCGTGCTCCGTGCGGCCGAGACGGTCGGTGTGGATGCCCGAAGTATTTATAGATGGTTGGAAGACCCGACCTTCGCCGCTGCGTTTCGCCGTACCCGGCGCGAGGCTTTTGCGCAGGCCATGTCGACCACGCAGAAGTACGCGGGTATGGCGGTTCATTCGTTGGCCAAAGTGATGACCGATGCGAACGCCAACCCGCAGGCGCGCGTGGCGGCAGCGACAGCGTTGCTCAAGTTCAGCAGGGAGTCTTTGGAGATTGACTCTTTGGTCGAGCGCATCGAGCAGCTGGAAGGCGAGGTCGCCAGCAAGCCCAAGCGCGTGGTCAACGACGCGGTCGTCAGCACGCCGGTGAGCGACAGCAGCCCCACTACGACGAGTGCTCCACGCGCGGACGCGCCGCAGACGTGATGCGTGCTGTGTGGGCACGCTGCGCCCGCACCGCCACCCAAACCCTACCTGCGCACATCCGCGCGAAGGGCAACGGTCTTGCGGCATCCAGATGGCAGGCCATCCGTTCCGCGAGCGACGTTACGACGTAGTGTGGACGCGTGCAACGCCGGTTGACGCTCCATCGCGATGCAACTCGCTACAGCTTTCGACAACACGCGACGAGACAACATGTCTCGCACGTGTAGCGTTTGTCGTACCCAGTTTCGTCGCGATACGCGCGCACTTCGCAGCCGTGCATCGCGGATTGTCGTGGTGAATCGCGGATGCGGGCCACTTTGCCGATTGTCGGGGCAGTTTTGGCGGGGGAAAATACCCCCCTGAAATCTGCGGCGATTCGTGAAACACGCAACGAGCCGTCCCGACTCAAAAGGTGGGAAGGAAATGACCCCCTATCCCCCTCTGGTTACGCCAGCGATGGAAGGTCTGCTCGCTGATCGCCAGCAGCCTGCAAACTGCGGCGATCGAAGAGCCCTTCGCCAGTTCCACGTCCGCCTGCCGCAGCTGTTCGTCAGTTCTTCCGCCGTGTGACGCTTCCTCGCCATGATCCTGATCCTCCTGATCCACGCCAAAAGCTAGAGTTTCGCGTGGCGTGTGTTCAGGGGGAAATGTCATGGGACGTACAGCCGCTCGATTGTGAAACGGACAAGAATCTACAGTGCGAAGAGATAGTCCGAGAGGTGCACTGACGACTTTCGGTGATTCAGTCAGACCTCTATACGTGTGCGTTTAGACGTGTGCGTTCCTACACGTCGCAAGGAATGCTGTCAAGAACGGCATGACATCCTAACAATCTCACGCTGTCAATTCTGCTGCGCCGACCTCCGCCCGGTATACTCCGAGAAGATACCCAGCGTGCGCGAATGCTGTGCCTCGACGAAGCCTGCCGCAGTCAGTGCCGCCAAAATCGTTGCGGGCGGAACGCAGCGGTCGATCGTCTCCCAGTAATACGCCCATAGCTCCGGCGTCCGCGGCATCAGCCTCGAGAAAGTGCCCACCGTCGCCGCCAGGGTGCTCAAATACGCCCTCAGCACCGCTTGCCCCACGCGCGATGACGGCCGGGTGATCTCCAAAATGCAAACGCGCCCGCCCGGTTTGAGCACGCGTTGGAACTCTCGAAACGCCGCAGGCAGATCGTCCAGATGCCGCAACGCATACCCCATGGTTACAAAGTCAGCCGAACTTGCGTCCAGCGGAATCGCGTCCGCTCGCCCCAGATGAATCGGATACTGCAACTGGCTCGCCGCGCGTCGCAGCATCCCCGGACTCGGATCAACCCCCGTCACCGTGCCCTCCGGCCCGACAAGCGCCAGCGCCTGCCGCGCAACCAGTCCCGTCCCCGTCGCCACGTCAATCACCTTGCTGCCTCGCTTCACCCCGGCGCGGCTGAGAGCCTGCCGCCGATACCACGAACCCGAGCCCAGCGACAAGATACGCTCGATGCGGTCGTAGTCGTCCGCAGTGTCGTCAAAGATCGACTTCAAAAATCGCTGTTTCTGCTCGTCGGAGGAATACAGATGCTGCATGTGCGGGTGCGGCGCAATCGGTTGCGATGCCGATGCGTTGGTCAAGCTCGTTTGCTGCGATGATGTCACCCCGCGCTGCATGATGCAAAGATAGGCAGACGCGCCCAGAGATCCGACATGAGTGACTTCAACATATCCATGATGTTCTTCCTCCAGCTCGCCGCCGTCCTCACGGCGTGCTGGTGCGTCGGTCGAGCTGCCCGCTGGCTCGGACAGCCGGAAGTCGTGGGACACATGATCGCCGGTGTCCTTTTGGGGCCCTCCCTCCTGGGCCAGCTATGGCCCGACGGCTACGCATGGCTCTTTCCACGCCCCTCACGCACCGTCACTTACACCTTCGCTCAGGTCGGTCTGGCCGCATACATGTTCATCGTCGGCATGGAGTTCCGTCTCGATCTGCTCCGCGAGCGTCGCCGCGCCGCCGCCGCCATCTCGCTCGCCGGCGTCGTCACGCCCTTCGCTCTCGGCGCCGCCCTCGCTTGGCACCTCTACGAGCGCGGCGATCTCTTCGGCCAGGCAGTCCAGCCCCTCGAAGCCATGCTCTTTCTCGGCGCGGCCTTGTCCATCACGGCCTTCCCCATGCTCGCACGCATCATCTCCGAGCGCGGCCTCGCCGGCTCCAGCGTCGGCACCCTCCTGCTCGCCGCAGGAGCCATCGATGACGCCCTCGCATGGTGCGTGCTCGCGCTGGTCCTCTCCATCATGCGCGGCGATGTCACGCTCGTGCTCACCGCCACGGTCGGCGCAGCAATCTACGCCACTGTGGTGCTCGCCGGGCTCAGGCCGATGCTGGCCCGCTGGCTCAAGCCCACCGGCCAGCCCGGCCCATGGGGCGTGTCCCCCAACGCTTTTCTGGGCGTGATGATCCTGCTGGCCCTCGGTGCGTACACCACCGACGCGATCGGCATCTACGCCGTCTTCGGTGCGTTCATCATGGGCGTGGCCGTGCCCCGCGGCCCAGTCGCCGAAGGACTGATCCGCATGATGCTCCCCTGCGCCTCCGTCATCATGCTGCCCTTCTTCTTTGTCAACAGCGGCCTCAACACCCGCATCACGCTCATCAACACCTGGTCGCTCTGGGGCGTGACGGCGCTCGTTATCGCCGCCGCCACCGCCGGCAAGTTCATCGCCTGCGCCGTCGCCGCCCGTTGCACAGGCAGCACGCCGCGCGACAGCGTTGCTATCGGCGCCATGATGAACGCGCGCGGGTTGATGGAGCTGATCATCCTCAACATCGGTCTCGAGGCCGGCGTTATCACTCCTGTCATGTTCTCCGTGGGTGTGCTCATGGCCATCATCACGACCGTCACCGCCGTCCCTGTTTTTGACCGCTTCTGGTCGGGCCACGATCGCACCGGGCTAGAATTGCGGCACAACACGCACCGTGCGTGAGTGTCTTGCGGAAAGGTGTCAGGGAGCTCGTGGATGCCATCAGCGGGAACACTGGAACGCGTCAAGCGCGTGGTGCGCGAAAGTCTGAAAATCGACGCGTCCGCCGCGCTCGCCGATGACATGAAGCTGGTCGGCGGCGAGTACGAAATCGACTCACTCGACGTGCTGCTCATCATTACCAATCTCGAGAAAGAGTTCGGCGTGCAGATTCGCGAAGGCACGATGGACAAGTCCGCGTTCGCCACTATCCACACCCTCGCCACCTTCGTCGAGCATCTGCCCAAGGTGCAGGGATGAACACCTCCCATGACAACGTCCATCCGCTCGACGCGCTGCAGGCTCTGCCGCATCGCCCGCCCTTCCGATTCGTCTCCGCTCTTACCTCGCTCACGCCTGGCGTGACTGGCGAAGGCGAGTGGAGAGTGACCGGCTCCGAAGACTTCTTTCGCGGCCACTTCCCCGGTGATCCAATCGTCCCCGGTGTGCTCATCGCTGAGTCACTCGCCCAGCTCAGCGGCGTTGTCTGGCTCGCGCATGCGTCCTCTGCCACCGCCCGCCTCGCGCACGTGAACGTCAAGGTGCTCGCGCCCGTCATTCCGCCCGCATCTGTCGCCTTGGTCTCCCGCCTCACCAAGCAGATGGCCGACCTCGCCATGTTCGACGTCGCCGCGCACATGCAGCGAAACGGCACGGCGGTTCCCGTCGCCACCGGCACACTTGTGCTCGCGCGAGCGGGAGGTGCCGCATGAAACCCGCGCACGCCTGCTGTCTGTTCGCCGCTGGTCTTGTCGCCACGTGCGAATTGCACGCCGCACAGTCCGCCGCCCAACCTCCCGAGAAACCCGCCGCGGAATCCCCCCAGACTCAGCCGCCCGCCGACTCCCAGCTCGACGCCGCAATGCAGGCCGTCGATGACCGCATCGCGAACATCGAAGACCTCCGCGCAAACTTCGAACAGCGCAAGTCCTCCGCCATGCTTCGCCAGCCCATGGTCTCGACAGGCGAAGTTATCGCACGTGGCGACGTGGTGCTTTGGCGAACGCAGCAGCCGCGCAAGTCCGACATGCGCGTCGGCCCGGGCGAGATTCGTCTCCTCTACCCCGACGACAAACTTCTCGAAATCTACCCAGTTCACAACGCCAAGGGCATAGCGGGCGGCCCTCTTCCGCGCCTGAACGAGCTCCGTGAGCTGTTCACGTTCGCACGCGCGAGCGAACCGCCCGCCAGCGCCTCCACGCTGCAGGTTCTACTCACGCCCCGCTCGCAAGAACTCAAGAACGCCGTCGCCACCGTCATGGTCACCATCGACACCAGCGTCCCATGCGTGACCAAGATCGTCATGACCGATCCCGACGGCGAGCAGACTTCCGTGGAGTTCACGCAGATTCGTATCAACACGGGCGTCAAGGATGTTGACCTCGCCCTTCATTTGCCCGAAGGCACCCGCGAGTCGAAGCCTTTGGAAGGGATGCCGGCCCCGCAGTCGCCGGAATCTCGCCAAGAGGCCCCCCCGGCCCGTTGATTTGCGGTATGCTGTGGAGTCTGTGGAGACTGCTTCGCGAGTTATCAGTAGGGAGGGCAGGGTGACGCAGGTGATGAAGCAGAGTGCGGCAAAGACTTGCACGATCGCACTGCCGTCGTGGGTGAGTGATCGCTTCCGAGTGCCTCGCCTTGTCGAACGCTTCAGCGTCGACGACGGACACGTGCTCGTCGGCGCGGGCGAAACACTTCGCGACCGCGCCCGCCGCTGGACCCTCGTGGGCGCGGAGATCGACTGCACCGGCCTTGATGCCCATCGCCTGCGGGAGACCACGCGCGCCGCGATGACATGGATTCGCGGCGCGCTCGCATCGAGCGGCGCCGAGCATCCCATCCGCATCTGGAACTTCCTCCCCGGCATTCACGATTCGCTCGAAGGCCTGCCTGCAGCCACGCAGCAGGGCCTTGACAGATACCGCGCTTTCAATCTGGGCCGCTTCGACGCGTTCTGCGACTGGTTCGGCTCGCCTGATCGCTTCCGTCACACACTGCCCACTGCGACAGGCGTCGGTCACGCGGGCGATGCCTTGCAGATGTTTGCGCTCGGTTCCAGCGTGGCCGGTCAACCCGTTGACAACCCGCGCCAGATTCCCGCCTTCGCTTACTCCTCACGCTTCGGCCCCCGTCCGCCGTGCTTCGCCCGCGCCACGCACGCCAGCCTGCCCGACGGCGACTTCCTGCTCATCGGCGGCACCGCCAGCGTCTGCGGCGAGGAATCTCTCCACGACTGCAGCGCCCGCGAGCAGTGGCGCGAGACGATGACGAACTTCGCTGCGTTGTTCGAGAACGCCAGACAATGGGGTGCCTTCGGCTGGGCGGGCGTCAGGCATGCACGAGCATACGTGCGGCGCGACGCTGATCTCCCTTGCATGCGGCGCGAACTCAACGCCGCGATGGCCGGACGCACCACGCAGGAAGTTCTCCTCGCCGACATCTGCCGCTCCGAACTGCTGGTCGAAGTGGAACTGCTGGTATCCGATGTGAGCGAGAACGATGGCTGACGAGTGCGAGCATCCGTTGAGCCTGCTCGCCACGCGAGCAAGACAGGGCGGCGAGTTCGTGCGGTACATCGACGAATCCGGCCGACTGTCGCAGTCACTCACGTGGCGTGAATCACTCGAACGCTGCACGCGTAAGGCCGTCTGGCTCGCCGGCGAGTTCCCGCCAGGAACAACAGTCTGCCTCAGCATGCATCAAGACGTGGGCTCCCTGCTCACGCTTCTTTCCTGCATCGCCGCCGGTCTTCACGTGGTCTGCCTGCATCCCGGCGCCACGCCGATGGAAGCTCGCTCCTGCGCCCACCAAGCACGCGCCGTGGCATGCGTCGAGCATGTGGGCGAAGCTGATGAAGCCAGCGCCCGCGAGGCCGGCGGCATCGTGCTGAGTTCGTCAGGCACCACGGGCGGCCCGCGTATGGCGTTGCGAGACTGGCCGAGCCTGTGCGCCAACGGCCTCGCCGCCGCAGCCGGTCTGGGTCTCCACCGCGATGATCATCTCCTCGTCAGCGTGCCCATCTGTCACTCCTACGGCGTGGATCTCGTTTGCGCATCACTCATGTGTGGCGCGACGATGGTGCTGCTCGAGCGCGCCACGCCACCAAGCATCGCCGCGGCGTTGTCCTCACGCCCATCCGTCTGGCCCACTGTGCCGTTTCAGTTGGAACAGGCCCTGCGACTCGAACACACGTCTCATGTGCCGCGCACTGTTGTCACGGCGGGATCATGGCTGCCCGAACGCATCTGGAGACTCACACGCGAGCGATGGTGCGTCCACGTCGGGCAGTTGTACGGCGCGACGGAAGTGGGGACCGTCGGCGTGCGGCTGGGCCGCCCCGACGATGACGCCGACGCCATCTGTCTCATCGGCTCGGGCGTGGGCGACGCGTCGCTCGTCGTGGTCGACCGCGACAACCCCACTCGCGTCTGTGCAATCGATGAAGAAGGCGAACTGCTCGTGCATGCCTCGTCCATGGCAAGCCGCTATGCCGATGGCCCGCTGCGAAGCAGCGACGGATACTGGCGATCAGGCGACGTCGCCCGCCGTCGCAGCAGCGGCGAGCTGGAAATCACAGGGCGATGGAAACTCTTGATTGACGTCGGGGGATTCAAGGTCAATCCCATTGAGGTGGAGCGAGTGATCGCTTCGCACCCAGGCGTCGCCGCGTGCCTTGTCACAGGCATGCATGCTTCCGAAACCGTCGAGCGCCTGCGGGCTCAGTATGTCCAAGCTGCCGAAGCTCCGCCCGTCTCTGAGAACGCGCTGCGTGCGTACGTGCGCGAGCGGCTCTCCGCCGCTAAGGTTCCGCGAACATTCGAGCGAGTCGACGCGTTGCCTCGCAGCGTGACAGGGAAGATACTACGTGCCCACGTTTCTTGATTCCAAACGAACACGCCTCGCCCTCGTGCTCTTCGGCATCGCGAGTCTCTTCGCGTGCTCCGTCCCCAGCTGCGCGGCCCGGCAGACGGCCATCATTGGCCAGCCCCCCACGCCCTTCGCGTGGAGCGACGAACAAGCCGCGCTCACCGAGCTGCGCGAAAGAGCTCGTCGCATCCAGACCGTGCAGGCCGCCTGCCAGCTCGTGCTGACCAGGCAAGGCCGCACCGTCCGCCTCGATGGCGCTCTGGCCGCTCGCTTCCCTGATCAGATCCGCGTGCGCGCCTGGAAAATGGGAAGCGCCGTCCTCGACGCGGCGGTTCATGACGACACCGCATATGTCTACGACGCGGGCGGCGACAGCGATGCTGGCATAATGGTCGCTCGCGCCCTCGCCGATGCGTCCGAACTGCTGGGCCCCACGTTCATCGAACGCGCCCAGTGGGAGCACGCAAGTTCTGTTCTACAGCTCCGCGGCACGCTCCGCGACGGACGAGGGGTCACGTGCGAAGTCGATCGCGAGACACTCGCTCTGCGCCGATTCACTATCGACGACGCGGTCGAGCTCCGCCTGCGCGACCACCGCGTCATCGACGGCATGCTCTGGCCCACGACGATCGATCTGAACAGCTCGCAAGGGTCAGTACACATCCGCTGCACCGACCTTGCACTGAATGTGCAACTCCCCCAGGCCGCGCTCGCGCCCTCCGCGAGAGCGAGGTTGGTGCGATGACCGCACTCCGCGATGTTGGATGGACTGCCCGCGCCGCTCACATGCTGGGCAGCCTTGCCGCCCGCTGCGCCGCACGATGGCGCGCGGTGTTGCTCCTCGCCGCCATCGCGCTCGTCCTGTCAATCTTCTCACTCTCGCGCATGCGCATCGATTCATCGCTCGAAGCCATGCTGGGTATGAACGCGCAGGCAGCGGGAGCCATGCATCGCGTCACCACACGCTACCGCTCGGGTGACGCGCTCATGGTGCTCATCGCCACCGACGCGCCGGCGTCACAGACCGCCAACGACGCACTCGTGCGACACGCCCAGTTGCTCACCCGCGCGATTCACGACGCCGATCGCGAGAGCCGATCCGTTGACTGGGTGCGAATGGGCCCCGATCCAGCACTCGCGCGCTTCGCCGCCGAACGCATGCTTCCCGCAGGGGTCTTCTATCTTGATCAGGCCGGCCTCGAGGCCTTTATTGACCGCGTGCAGCCCGATCGCATGACCCAGCAGTTCGCGCGCAACGAGTCCATGATGGCTTCGCCCGGTCCCGCCGGAAATGCACTCTCCGATCGTGTCCTTACCGATCCTCTGCGCCTGATTGAACTCGTGCCCGTGCAATTGCGATCGCAAGCCGAGGCCGAGTTTTCCACTGATGGACGCGCAGTGCTCCTGCGAATCGGCGGCCGTGCCCCGCCCGGCGACCTTCACGCGTCGGGCACGCTCCACGACCTCGTACAAACCGCCATCGACGCCACGCGTGAGTCCGCTCGCGCTACGGGGCTTCGCGTGGAAATGGGCGGTGCAGCGGCCATCGCCACAACTGCCTCTCGCACCATTCGCCGCGACTCCATCGTCAGCACGCTGGTTTCCGTCGCCCTGCTCTACGCCCTCTTCGTGCTCTTCTATCGACGCTGGTTCGCGGCCTTGCTCATCGGCGCAGTTGCAGGCACGGGCATGGTCGCTGGTTTCGGTCTCTACGCCATCTTTTCGTCAAGCGTCTCGCCACTTGCCGCCGCCGTGTCGGCTCTGCTCGCAGGGTTGGGCGTCGATTATGGCATCCACTTTCTGTCCCACTACGACCTGCGCCGCGCCCAAGGCGCCGACGTGCCCCAGGCAATCAAAGAGTCCGCCTCGCACATGGCCCTGCCCATCATCACCAACTGCATGACCAGCATCTTCGGCTTCGCTTCCCTCTGGGCCAGCGACATCAAGATGCTCCGCGACTTCGCGATGATGGGCTCGGCCGGACTCGTCGGCGCACTCGTCGCCGTCTTCGTACTCATGCCCGCGCTGCTGGCGCTTAGCGATCGCGGATCGCGGTCCCCCGACAATCGCCCCACCCGCTTCGGCGCAGTCGCCGACGTCGTCGCAAAGCGACCTCGCACATGGATGTACTCAACGCTCATTCTCCTCGCCGCGCTGCTGTGCATTGGCGGCGTGCAAGGCCTGCTGCCGCGGCTGGAAGCCGACCTCACCAAACTCCATCCGCAGCCCAACGCCCCGCTCCGCGTCACCAACGAGATCATCGCACGCTTCGGCTCCCAAGGCGAGATCGTGCCCGTTGAGGTTCGTGCAGATTCCTCCGAGGCTCTCATCACGGCCGCGCATGCTGCCGCCGCACGTCTTGCTGCGCCAGACTGCAAAGCGGTCGGCGTGGAAGCGGTGCTGGGCGTGCATCAACTGCTGCCCGATCCAGCGCAGAGCGACGCCGTGCGACTTGTCCTGCACCGCGTTAGTCCCGAGGCGTTCGTTGCCGACTTTAATCGCGCCGTCGAATCAAGCGCGTTTCGCCTTGATGCCTACGCGGGATACTGCGACGCAATCGCACGCATGCTCGGCACGTCGCACCCGCCGGGAGTAGCCGACATTCTTGGGTATCCCAGCGTCGCCGAGAGGCTCTTTCCCGCCGAACAGCTCGCAACGGCCGTAACTGTGCGAGAAACCGTGCTGCTCGTGCGGCTTGCCACGCCTCTGCACGATCGCGAAGTACGCGACGCCACAGTTGCGCGCCTGCGCGTCGCTTTGGCCGACATCCCAGGGACAACGCTCGCGGGTCTGCCCGCCGTGTCGATGGAGCTCGAAGCCGCGACCCGCACCGGGCTGCCCGTCTCGATCGCCGTCTCGCTCGCTCTCGTGCTTCTGTGGCTGCTTGCCGCCTTTCGCGATCCGCTCGACGTGCTGCTGGCGCTCGTGCCGCTCGCGTGCGCGGCGGTCGCCATCGTCAGTTTCATGGCCATCACGCAAACCGCTCTCAATCCCATCAACTGCGTCGCAATCCCGCTGCTGGATGGCATCGCGGTTGACGCAGGTGTGTTTCTTGTCGCTGTCTTCCGTTCGCACGGGGCCGCGCGCAGTGATCTGGTCACGCATCTGCGGCCCACGGTCCATGCTGTCCTCCTGGCTGTCGCCACCACCATCACCGGCTTCGCTTCGATGTGTTTCACCGCGACACCAGCAATTCGATCCTTGGGTCTCGTCGCTGGAGTTGGCATCGCGGGTTCCATGATCGGTGCTATCTGCGTGCTCATGCCGCTGCTCATGCTTCGTTCCGCGGCTCGCTCGGCGCATTGAGATCTGTCAGGCCCGACTGTGCAAGCAGCCTCGCGTGCAACGCCCTCAGTTCGCTGACAAGCCGCGCTTCCACACGTTCACCCGTTGTGTCGGCCGCCTCCGGCAGAATCGGTGCGCTGAACGCCAGCGCATATCGCGTCTGCCGCAAAGGCAGCCAGCTCTGAAACCGCGCGTACAGCAGCGAGTTCAGTACCACACACGGAACAATCGGCGCCCGTGCCAACGCCGCGATGCGCGCGATGCCCGGCCTGATCGAGCCGCCGTGAACGACGGAGCGTGCGCCGTGGCGAAAGCCACCTTCCGGAAACATCGCGATCACCCGGCCCTGCCTTAGCCTGTCAAGCACGACGCGCACCGTCGCCGGATCGGCCTTCGCCCGGTCCAGCGGAAACGCGTTGAGATTGTGATACAGCCAGCCCACCAGCGGCTGACGAAACACTTCCACGATGCTCACAAAGTCAAGATGACGCGGCGAGTGTCGGATGAGCAAGGGCACGTCATAGGGCGACTGATGCGTCGCCGCGATGATGCATGGACCGCTTGGCGGAATGTGTTGCAGCCCCGTAACGATCGGGCGCGAGCTCACCCAGAACGCCGGTGTGCCGATTCCCTTTACGAAGGTGTAAAACGCGTCCGACATGGGTTTCGCTCAGGGCACTATGGAGTCCGACAGATTGTGCATCTGACGCAGTGACATATATGTTTCCCGAAACGCCGCTTCAAGGTGCTTCGCCTGCGCCTCCCGGGCCGCGCGCCGCTGTGTGCCGCGCGGCAATGGCGCCACCGGCGCGCCAAACCGCGTCCAGAGCCGCGCCCGTCGAAAGGGCAGCCACGGCGCTACGTGGTTGAGTTCGTGCGTTCCCAGCACCACCACCGGAATGATCGGTACCTGCGTAGCAAAGGAGATCGTACATACCCCTTGTTTCAGCCGTGCTCCGCGCAGGACCGAAAGTGCACCTTGCGCCACGCCACCTTCCGGAAACACGCCAACGACCTGACCATCATCCAGCAATCGCGCCGCGGTGCGCACCGCCGGCAGCGACCAGCCGAATCGATCCACGGGAAACGCGCCGCCGTTGTCGAGCAGGAATCGCGCCCAAGTCGGCTGATAGAACTCCTGCCGTGCCATCCACCGCACCTGCCGCCCAAGCTGCGTGGAGACGACGATGGGCTCCAAATGACTGATATGCGTGACGGCGAGAAGAGCCGGACCGCTCGCGGGAACGCCTTCGGCCCCGTGAACCTGCTGGCGGATGCACTGCACACGCACGAACTGGCAGGCTGTTCGACATGCAGAGTAGAAAACAGCGCCCATATCCGCGAGCAGAATAGGCACCATCCGCCCGTGCTTTGCTGGTATAGTGGGCGTAATGAGTTCGGGGCCGACGTCACTCCAGCTTCACGATGCGCCGGCGTCGCCGGTCGCTGTACACTCGCCTGAGAGCGAAGGCACGCCGCAGGGCCTGGCGCCGCTCTTCTGGCTCGCGCAGCGCTCGCCGCGCCTGGCCAGAAACCTCGCCGGTCCCGGCGCTTCTGCGGCGCTCGCCGTCTCCGCCGGTCTGCGCGCCCACACCGAGGCCAACGCACTCGGTCTTCTTGGAAGCGACACCGCGCCGCAGCGCATCCGCGCGTATCAGCATGGCGTCGTGCGCAGTTTCTTTGACTTTGTCGTCGATGTCGGCGACGCCTGTGGCCAGTCACCCGACCAGTTGAACGCCTGCATCGCCCAGACGCTTGGCGAGCGCGAGTACATCGACGCGCGCGTCCGCGGTCGCGGCGTGATCCTGCTGACCGCGCATATGGGTTCGTTCGAGGTTGGCCTGGCTCGCCTCGTGCGCATGGAGCCGCGCGTGCAGGTCGTCTACAAGCACGACGCCGTTGCGAGCTTTGAGCGCATGCGCCGCACACTGCGCGAACGCCTGGGCGTGCGCGAAGCCCCCATCGACCGCGGACTCGACACATGGATGAGCCTGCGCGACGCCCTTGTGCGGGGTGAAGCGATCGTCATGCAGGGCGATCGCGCCATGCCCGGACAGCCTTCGCAGCTCGTGCCTCTGCTGCATGGCTCAATCCGCGTACCCGTCGGCGCGTACAAGCTGGCGCGCCTCACGGGCAGCGTCGTCGTGCCGGTCTTCACGGTGCGCACCGCGCCGCGCCGGTTTCAGATCGAGCTGTATCCCGCCATTGACTGTACTGTGCCGCGATCCCGCGGCGCAACACTCGATCCCGCCGCCCTTGCCTACGCTCGCGTCCTGAGTGATGTGATCGCGCGGTACCCTGAGCAATGGTTGGTGCTTCGCAGGGCCTTTGAGAATGATCCGTCCGCCGGACTGGTTCCATCGGGTGCCACATGAACCAACTTTCACCCGCACACCATGAATATCCGCGAGTGGACGTAGCCGGGCATGTTGTCATCACCGGTGCCGGACTCATTACTTCCGCTGGCGCGACCCCAGCTGAGTGTTTCCGCTCCGTGCGAGACCACACCTGCGAGTTCCGCCCCATGTCCGCCATGGAAGCGTCACTTCCCGCCGGATCGGTTGGTTCGCAAGCGGTTGACATCGACACACGCTCCGACGCTCCGCGCGAGGCGGCGTATTTGCGTCAGGCGATCCGAGACGCTCTCACCGCCGCCGGACTTTCCCTCGCCGGAGATTGCCGCCGCCGCATGCTCATGCTTGGCACCACCCTGCATGGCATCCGCGCAGGTGGTCGCTTCTTGCGCAACGGAGATCCGGCGGAACTCGAGCACTTTCTCGCCAACGCCACCAACGCATGCGCAGCCGAAGGTATGGAGTTCGCGGGCGGCGTGATCACGACTTGCTCAGCGTGCTCATCGGGTCTGGGAGCGATCGCGCTGGCCACCACGTTGCTTCGCGGCGGCCACGCCGATGTGGTCGTCGCCGGTGGCTACGACCCCATCAGCGAGTACGCGTGGGCGGGCTTCAGTTCACTTCGCCTCGTGGCGCGTGGCGATCTGCGCCCCTTCGCGCGAGGTCGCGAGGGGATGAAGCTGGGCGAGGGGTATGCCGTGGTGGTGCTCGAGCGAGCGAATGACGCGATTGCGCGTTGCGCTCCGGTACGAGCGTACGTCGCGGGCTGGGGCGAGTCCGCCGATGCGCATCATCTCACGCAGCCGCTACCCACGGGCGACGGCGCAGCCCGCGCGATGCACGAGGCGATGCAACGCGCGGGCGTTGTGCCCGGCGAAATCGGCCTCGCCGTTGCGCACGCAACGGGAACGCCCGACAACGATGCTTCGGAGGCCGCCGCGCTCGCCACGGTGTTGGGCAACGCACGCGGCACGGTGCCCGTGGTGGGATTGAAGAGTCATCTCGGTCACACGTTGGGCGGCGCGGGCGCTGTCGAACTCGTGCTTGCCGCAGAGGCCATGCGTGAAGGTGTCGTGCTCACCTGCCGACAGGTCGGTGCTGACGCCGTCGAGTTTGAGGGACTCGGTGTCGCGACTGGTCCGTCACGCGCGGCAAGCATCAGTGCCACGCTCAACTCATCGCTCGGATTCGGCGGTGCGAACACGAGCGTGGTGCTGACCCCACAGCCCCCGCGTGCGTCGCGGCCATCACCTCCGTCGCGCGTTGTGTGCATCACGGGCATCGCAGCCCTGACCGCTGGTGGGTGGCCTTACGCGCGTGCCGCGGACACGCGCGAGCGAGTCAGCATCGATGATTCGTCGCTGGGCGAGTTGCTCAGCGGTCGCCGTGCTCGCCGGCTGAGTGCGTACTCAAAGTACACGGTCGCAGCGCTGGTGCGAGCGGTCGCCGACGCGTCGCTTCCCGCCCACGCCCTCGAGCGAGCTTCGGCGCTGCTCGCCAGCATGCACGGCAGCCCGGGGTACTGCTTCGACTACTACAGCCAGATCGTGCAAGAAGGCGTGATGGCCGCGAATCCCGTGCTTTTCGCCGAAGGCGTTCCCAACGCCGCGGCTGCGCATGTCAGCGCGCTGCTGGGCGTGCGCGGCGCGTGCCAGACCATCATCGGGTCGCGCACTAGCGGACTCGACGCTCTCTCGCTGGGCGCTCTGCGCATTCGCGAGGGCGCGTCCGATGTCGTGCTGGTCGCCGTCGCTGAAGAGGCTCATCCAGCTATCGACCGTGCATACGAGGCCGCGTTGGGCGCGCCGCTGCGCAGTTTCGCCGGCGCGTGCGCCTTCGTGCTTGAGAGTGCGGCGCATGCCCACGCTCGCGACGTGCGGCCTTGGGCGACGGTCGACGCGTCGCACTGGGCCTGGCGCCCGCCCGCCCGCATGACCGAGGCGATGACGGATGTCATGCAGAAGGTCAACACGCGGTGCATCGCCGGCACAGACGCCGGCACGTTTCTCGAACGCGTCGAACGGCTGTCCGCCCGTCGCTGCCGCGTGGATATCGCAACACGCGAAGCCGCGTTCATAGGCGAGCACTTCGCAACGACGCCCTTGCTCGTGCTCGCTGACGTGTTGCAGCACCGCCTGCAACGATCCGGTGAATCAACAGGTATCGTCTGCGGCGACTGGCTTGGGGCCTGTGTGGGCGTACGAGTCACTCGGGCGGACCGCGAGCGTCCCGGTAAGGAGGGGCAGGCATGAGCAGGCAGTACGACGCGATAATCGCCGGCGGCGGACCGGCAGGCAGCACCGCCGCTCTCACGCTGCGCCGCATGGGGCTTCACGTGGTAGTGCTGGAGAAGGACTTACATCCGCGGTTTCATATCGGCGAGTCCATTCTCCCTCGCAACACGCCGCTGCTGCGCGAACTGGGCATCGAAGACGCGATTCGCAGATTGCCGCACGTGCCAAAGTTCGGTGCCGAGTTTGGCTTCGGCAACGATTTGCAGACGCGGCGTTTCACCTTTCGCGACGGGCTCCTGCCTGGCTTCCCGGTCTTCAACATCGAGCGATCCGTCTTCGACAAAGCTCTGCTCGATCTGGCACGCGATGCGGGCGCGGAAGTGCGCGAGGGGGAACCGGTTAAAGAGATCTTAGCGCTGAGCGATCAAGGCGTTGAAGTGACCACACGGACCGGCGCGGTGCGAGGGCGTGTGCTGCTCGACGCATCGGGCCACGGCACCGTCGTTGCGCGGCATCTGGGCCTGCGGCGCAGCTTCGAAGAGCCTGAATTGAAAAAGGTAGCGTATTTTCAGCACTTTGATGGTGTCTGGCATCATGAAGGCGAAGAACGCGGCCACCCGTGCATCGCGATGTGTGAAGAGGGCTGGTTCTGGATCATTCCCCTCAATGATCACAAAACCAGTGTGGGCTTCGTCACGCGACCTGGGTTCACGCAGACCATCGGTGTGCCGGCCCGGCGCGTACTCGCGTGGGCCATCGCACGCTGCCCGCTTGTTCGCGATCGCATGCGAGCCGCGCGCGGCAGCGCGGAGAACGAAGTGCTGTCAGACTTTAGCTATCGCTGCCGGCCGTACGCCGGCACGGGCTACTTTATGTTGGGCGACGCCGCCTGCTTTCTTGATCCGATTTTCTCGACGGGTGTCACGCTGGCGATGGTGAGCGCGCATCATGGAGCAGGGCTTGTCGCGCAGGCCTTGCGAGGCGATATCAGCATGCAGAACGCTCGCACGCGGCACATCGACTTCGTCGAGTCCAGCAGCAAGCCGTTCTGGCGATTGATCCGCAGTTACTACCGTCACAGCTTCCGCGAGCTGTTCATGAACGGCACCGGGCCGGCGAACATGCACGGCGCCATAATCTCCGTGCTCGCAGGACAAGTGTTTCCCAAGCCTGTGTCCGCGCTGCGCTGGCGACATCGGCTCTTTGATGCGTGCATCTGGGCTCAGCAGCATGTACCGCTCGTGCCGCGGCGCGAGCGTTGCCGGCTTGTGGAACAGTTGCCCGAGGAATTTATGTCGGCGGGCACGGCGGCGTTGCGCTCGTGAGCGCCTGCCTGCGAGAGCTGCGCAGCGCAACGCGGCTGATCACATACGTTAGCAGGCCCACGATGATCGCAGCGATGAATCCGCCCACCAGCCACTCGACAAACAAGCCTTGCACGCGAGTAGGCAGTGAGCCTATGTCGCTGCGGATCGTCGTAAGCAGCGTCGACCAGTGCTCTGCGTCAGGCCCTGTCCGCTCGAGCAGCATGTGTCCGAGCATGATGGATGCTGCGACGATAACAAAGCCCATCGGCGGCGATGAGATGCTCGAGACTGCGATCACGACAAGCGGATGCAACGCGAACCTACGGGACAGCCAGAGGCACACAACGGTCTTCACGCCATATAGCGGTGCTATCGCCATGAACGCGCCCCACGCCACGCTTGCCGCAAAGGCGCGGCGTTCACGCTCATCGCCTCGCGCCATGCGCACGATCCGCATGGGCGCGAACCACCACAGCAGTCGCCGGGGAATCGTGCCGAGCAGCGTATCGCCATGTTGGTGCGCCGGATGCCCCCAGGCGTGCGCCGCGGCGAGCAGTCGCGCATGCATCGTGATTGCCCGCCATGAATCCGCGAAGACACGGAAGTGCGATCTTGCGGTGTCGCGCGACTGGTAGATGCAGCGGATCGGCGTTTCGCGACAGCCCACGCCCTGCAGCCCCAGCCGGGTGAGCACTTCGGTTTCAAATCCGTATCGAGGAGCCCAGCCGCGCGGCGGCGTCACGCACGCCAGCGTGTCTAGCGGATATACACGCATGCCAGATTGGCTGTCTTGCACGCGTTGGCCTGAGGCGAGCCAGACCAGCGCGTTGGAGATTGCGCGGCCAACGCGGCTGCGCAGCGGATAGCCGCGTGTGCGCACGCTGCGCGCGCCGATGATGAGCAGATGCGGTTCGTGACGGGAAGCGGCGAGCAGCCCTGCGATGTCGCGGGCGTCGTGCTGGCCGTCGGTGTCAATCGTCAGCGCGTACTTGAAGCCCTTCTCGCACGCAAGCTCGAACGCTGCAAGCAGCGCGGCGGCCTTGCCGCGGTTGCGATCGTGCGTGATAAGCCAGCGGCGGGAGGGTTGCTGGTCGCGCCATGCCGCGAGTACGGCAGATGTCTGATCAGTGCTGCCGTCGTCGATGGCTATGCAGGGCAGATCGCACGCGTCGAGGGAAGGAAGGAACGCGGCGAGGGCGGGGGCGTGGTTGTAGCTTGGGGCGACAAGGACAGTACGATGACTGTCGGCGGTCGACGCGACTTGTGAGGCCGGAGCAGTCACAGAAAGTGAGTGTACTCGCCGCGCCGCGGGCATGTTCGACGCAACGCAGTTGGCGGTATACTACTTGGGAGGTTTGTCATGCGGCAAGTGATGCGTGCGGTGGTCGGCGTGGTTGTCGGGCTTGGGCTTGCAGGGTGCGCGCAGTCTGGCGGAAAGCCAGGCATGGGCGTGGTGCCGGCGAGCAAGACGGTGAGTATCGCGAGCAATCCGTGGTTTCTCGCGGCGACCACCGGCGCAGCAAAGGATCTGGAGGCGGCGCTGGCGAACGGAGCCGACATCAACGCGCGCGAACGCAGCAACCGCTACACGCCGCTGCATACGGCGGCGATCGCAGGCAACGACCAGGCGGTGAGGTTCCTGCTGCAGCACGGGGCTGATCCCGACATCATTGACGAAGACGGGCGCACGGCGCTCATGATGGCTGCGCACTACGGACGATCGAACACATCGTTAACGTTGGCGCAGAGCAAAGCGAATCTGGAGCTGCGGGATCGCGATCAGCAGACTGCACTTATGTTCGCCGCACGGCGCGGTCAGATCGACGCGGTGCGAGCGATGATCACGCGCGGGGTGCAACTGGATGTGCAGCAGGAGTCGGGCATGACGGCGTTGATGTACGCGGCACGCGACGGCCAGCTCACAGTAGTGCGGGTGCTGAAGGATGCGGGAGCTTCCGCATCTGCGACAGATCGCAAGGGGCGAAGTGCCCTGGCGCTCGCGCAGGCGAAGGGGCATGTAGAGATCGCCCGGATTTTGAGTGGGTCATGAGCGTGCCGTGAGCACGCACCGGACTGCTTGGTAGTTGTCAACAGTCAGACGGCAATCACATGTCCAGGTTGCGTTTGCTGTATGGCGTGTAGTCTGAACCAAAGGTGCGGGGTTCGCGCTCGACTTGAACACCGTTCGCACCGTGCGCTTTGGTGCGCTCCATTCTCTCGAACCCACCTGTTAACGGCTTCGGGTCGAGCTGACCACTTGGCACCCCTGACCACATTCTCGACTCCGCACGATCTCGCGGTCCAGACGCTCGGCTGTTAATCACTTTCCGAGCATCAATCACCCTTCAAACTCGACGGCTGGAGTATCTGAACACCGCTGGCGCAGCGCCAGAGCCGTTTTTGGCGTGATGCGCGCTCGCCAACACACTATCCGCATGACCGTCTAACCCGGGTGTTAACCAGAGAATCCGTCCGCCTCCCCCACCGCCACGGCTAGAGAATTTGTTCGCGGGGGTTGTGAATAGGGAGCTCAAGATTCCGGGAAGAGCGCAACTTCAACATCGAGCGTATCTCCTCCCAGTTCACAATACCTTTGATCCCAATCATGGCTGGGCGGCCAGCTGAGCGAGCAGCAAATCAAGTTTGTACTCGACCTCGGACGGCGTGACGCCAAATCTGCGAAGTCGAGTTCGCACGTATTGCGTTCGCAACCCATCTCTTTGGGCTTTTGAGAGCGTTACCGCCCTGCGGAAGTCGAATTTTGGAGAACTTCTATCCAACACCAACAGCTCAGCCACAAGGTCCTCCACGCTTTCCACTAGTGGATGCCCGCGAGCCTCCATTAACATGTCACGATCTACCGACATCAGAATTCCGCCCTCCTTGTAGACTCGTCCGACAATCTCGACCCGCCAACCGCTGACGTTGATCTCAAACGACTCGAGGGACAGAGCCGCCTTCTGGTGTTGACTGACTCTCTCTCCGCACCGATCAGCGAGGTGCTTTAAGTGATCCGGCATGCACCATACGTCTATGTCGTTCGGCTCGATGGTCAACCCATGCCAGACCATTGCACAACTGCCACTGATCATCCACTCAGCCTCGTGCCCAAGCAACGTAGGCAACTGGCACAGAACGTCGCGCCATCCACTACACTCAACACCCGGAGCCATGTTCGCACCAGCCTTTTCGCGCAACCGCAGCTGCTCTCACAAGCAAATCATCCCACAAGGTCAATGGAACCATCGAGTTGAGCGCTTGAGAAATGTGATCCGGAGTTGCAGTACCGTCGAGATACCGCATGATGGCAGGCTTCGCGTTATCAGGCATAACTAGCGACGCTTCGCGTAGCCATCGCATAGCCGAAACCACTGTTTCCATAGCGTCTCCGTTCGTTGGAATCGCGAGAGGAGGAAGCTCGGAACCCACGGCATCCGAGCCTGCAATAACAAGACGGCAAATGGCGAGAATTCCGGAATGGTTCGGTTCCGGAACTCCCCACTGACTGAACGGTGCGAGTCGATTACCTACGAGAGGCTCGCGGAATCGGTCCGCTCCCAAGCTACAAAGCACTGCCATCTCGCGAAGTACTTCGTCTGCATCATCGCTTACATGAATGAGGTTCGTCACCGGGTTGTCGCACCAGAAGCGTCGACGAACTGTCCCAGCTTGCGCAAGTGCCGGATGCGACCGCCCCTTCATCGCTAATATTTTTCTACCCGCGTCAGCCCCGCTCCACAAAGTCGCGAGTGACGGACCCAGCGTAAACAGCCTCGATACGAGATGCCACGTCGGTACATTTGCAGGAATACTGGCAGAGTAAAATTGTTCAATAGACGAATCATTATGTGCAATCCAGGCACGAATGACCGGACTACAACCAGACTCTCGCAATGCATCTTCAACGGGCCGAACCAGATTGGATTTGACCGCATCGGGCGAGAAAACGACAAGCGTCGCGTTCCCCGCTCTTACGTGGTCGGATAGATCGTGCTTCATCATCTAGTTTACTCAGGAAGTATCAACGTACCCACCGTCTTCTGGCCACCAAGCGCACTAGCCAGCCGACCAGGTTTTCCACCATGGAGGACCCAACAGCTGATCCCATGTCTTTTGAGAAATGATGGCGTGCATGCGTCGACGGCGGTATGACCCCACAGGTCGAGTTGGGAAGCCGCGATCTTTGGAATCGGTGGCCCCTCAAAAACAGACTGAGGCGGGTAAACGCCGTCCACGTCCGTGAGAATTACCAGTTGCTTCGTACCGAGCAACCACGCGAACCAAGCCGACATTCCATCCGAGGTAATCTCCCAGGTTCGCTCAAACGGATCAATAGCGAAGATGATCGAAGACGGCAGCAAAACTGCCACCTTGCCTTCGTCGAGTGCTGCTGTCACTTGTTCGAGGTTCTCGCAAGGAACAAGATCAGTACCGAATGCCGGGTCTGAAATCATTAGGCCCGTTTGATCTTGGGCTCTCGCACATGCGCGATGATGAGTGTTAGGTGCGAATGGATGTCGTTTATCCAACGCCTCGATTGTTTTATCTGTGGGTCCGCCACCTGGGATGACAACCAACCGACTTCCCGCCCGAGCAGCTTCCGCCATGCCTTGGATGGCTGGCTTGGTCCACTCTTCTTTCATCAGCAGACTCCCACCAAACTTTACAACCGCATCAACTCGAGCGTCCGTGAACCCGCGTCCTTTAGATCTCATAAGCCCTCCAACTTTCCCTGCAATTACGAAACACTTTCCGCTGGCCCGGCACCATCTTAGTAACAAGCGATCATGGTCTCCCGCATTCGCGTCCCATCTGATCAAGGAATAACCCATGCAAACCAAAATCAATGCATCGCAATCGCGTCAGAAATTGCACCATCCAAGCGATCGCACAATTCGTCGATCTGATTGGGAGTGATGATCAGAGGGGGACGAATCTTGACAAAGGACCCGCGTCCATAGAGACTGTTCCTAAGCAGCAACTTTCGATTCATGGCACACGTAATAATCTTGTTCGTCAGTACGGAATCTGGCTCACGCGACTCCTTGCTTCTAACAATCTCGAGTCCTGACATCAGTCCAACGCCACGAATGGTTCCAATACACGAATACTTGTGTTCCAAACGCAACAAACGCTCGGCAAGAACCGAGGAGGACTCTCGGACGTTCGCGAAAAACTCAGGCGAACTCATTATCCGAATTGTAGCTCGAATCGCAGCCGCAGTGAGCACTGAGCTGCCCCATGTGAGCGATCGTTCGCCGGAGTTAAGTATCGCGAACTTTGAAGGAAGCAGAACGGCAGCCGCGCCAGGAACGCCAATACCGCTGATGCCCTTTGCCAAAGCGATCATATCTGGTTCTACGCCAAAAAACTGCGACGCAAAGAAGTGGCCGGTTCGCCCAAACGTCTGCACCTCGTCGAATACCAGCAGCACACCGCGTTTCTTGAGCCGCGCGTGCAATTCTGACCAATAGTCGCGACGGGGGACAATTCCCCCCCCCCGCTCCAAGTATCGGCTCAGCGATCATCGCGGCAAAATCACCTTCGCCACCGGGCGGGTGATCCAGTGCTTGCTCAACCGTCTCTACGCATTCAAGTTTGCATGTTTCAGGCCTCTTACCCACTGGGCATCGGTAACAATCTGGAGCTGGCACCTGCACCACCGGCAGAGAAATGGTCCTGATACGGTCCTTCCGAAACGGCATCCCAGACACGGATGTGGTTGCGAGAGTCTGTCCGTGGTGACTATTTCGAAAAGTCATCAAGCTCGTCTTACGTGTAACGCACCATGCCGTGCGGATTGCCTGCTCAATCGCGGTACTGCCTCCTGTCGATCCTTTACTGTGGCATCGGTCCAGATTGGGGGGGGCAATAGCGACTAAGTCGGCGTGAGCACCCTCCACTTCTGGATGTGCGAATGCGCTTGAAAGATGGCATAGCCCCGACTTCAGGACTTCACATACCGCTTCCGTCACCTTGATGTGACCATAGCCGAGAGTGTGATTAAAGGTGCCTGCGACCGCGTCCATGTACTCGGTGCCACAGTCGTCCACCAGATTAATCCCGTATCCCTTCACAAATGTCGGGTTCCCTGGTGGATAAGCTGATGCTGAACTATCTTGGGCGATTTCCATATGGTACCCCCGAGACCTTAGGCGGATATGAGCCTTGCTTACATCGGGACACTCGCGAATGGACAGAAGTTTGAAAACAGAAGCAGAACTGAAGATTCTGGTCGGCGACCTTTCGATGTGCTAGCGAGACGAGTTTGACCCTTGTACGCCATCCTTTACTGTGACGTAGCACTTTCCCGCGGAATTTTCTTCGTGCTAGCTATGTCTGGACAAGATCGCGCACGTATTGCGCGTCGCGTTATGCCTTTGGTAGGATGGCTGTTATCACCCCAAGAATAATCGCACGGTGCAGAGCCGTGCTTCATGCGACAAAGTGAGTACTCGAGTCAAAGGGGGCGACGATGGCGGATGAGAAGTCGAACAGTCAGCGACGCGCGTGTCCGCTAAAGCTGCTAGTCGTTTCGACCGCGACGAACACCGAAATCCCTTGCTCTGCTGCGGTTTTGAACATCACTTTCGGGGAAGAAGATGGGTTCTGACCAACTCGAGTTCATCGCAGTGGC
Organism: Phycisphaerae bacterium; assembly: GCA_046316615.1. Taxonomy (GTDB): domain Bacteria; phylum Planctomycetota; class Phycisphaerae; order Phycisphaerales; family UBA1924; genus BJHL01. Next base: position 7,056 of record JBKDAN010000041.1, on the reverse strand, counting down.
AACTCCGATATCGATGCCGTATCATCCGTTTGACAAAATCTTCTCTGGTAGATCACGGAGAAGTGACATTGAAAATGGAGCACCAACTGCGGATACGTGCCCCAACCTGGCGCCTTTGCCAGTGCGGGCAGGCCTGGACAGTTTTGCTCGCTGTTGAGAGGTGCCCAACAGGTGACAAGCGCCGACCGCAAAGCACGACCAGCAATCATCGAACAGTTGGCACTTTTTGAGCAGAAGCTCGCGAACCCGCGACAAGACTCCCGTGTGTTTGTAAGAAACGAATCCAACCTCCCACACGTGTATAGGCCAGAAGCAGGTTCTGTTTTCCGGTTGAAGGCGGTATTAGTCAAGCGAGGTGACGTGCATGTGTGGACGGCATCGTCATTGCCAGTGAGTCTGCGACAATTGTTCTTGCCCACTCACGATAGTGTGCTTCTGCTAGTTCATCCCCAATCATTGTCATACTACCGTCCGCTGTTGACGATGCGAGGCGTGACCCCCTGTATTGACTCGGTTTTTTATGCAACTCCAACGGCGAGTTCTCGCACGTTATTGGCATGGAAAGATGGATCGGAGAGTAAGCCGTTTTGTGTGAAGGTGAGTCTTGATGCCGTTATCGGTGAGGTACATCGCACGATCCCATCTGAGAGAGTATGTAAGTGCGTCGGATTAACGCAGATGTTAGCTCGCGCGAGCGATATTCCACCAACGGCTGTTTTCTGGCCCGAGTACCTCGGCGTTGCACCCCACTGCCTTCCGCGGGGCGGAATGCTCTTACGCGGAATTCCACCGAGTGCGATCGGAAAGCCCACGCTACACGTGCCTCTTTTTGCCCTTACGAGCGATCCTCGCGGCTTCGGAGAACCACTACTCGTGACGGCGGTTCGTAACTCGTCCCTCGACGTGGTCGATTGGCTAAGAGTGTTCCTGCTGCAGCCGTTTGCTCGTGATTCGATGCATTTGGCAACGTTGTGCGGGATAACTATGGAGCCCCACGCACAGAATGTGTTGATTGAGATGACGAAGGATTTCCGTCCTACTGGGCGACTGGCATTTCGAGACTTAGAGGATATTTGTGTTGATATTCCCTATCGATCTGTTATTGATCTCATTCAGCCAGTCGAGTATCCGACGATTAATGGTTGGCGACGAGACTATCACCAACACAATCGACGACAACCTTTAATCGATAGCTTAAGCATTTACTTCGAGCGTGGAGTGTTATGGCAGTTGACAGAAGCTCTCTTGCAGTGGAGATCATCTCAACTACTCCGTATACCCCATAACTTCAACTCACGCACATTGACGTGCCTCTTTCGAGCGGAGGTAAGAGCTTGGGTGCGAGATAACATTGGTGTCAATCTATCACTTCGCTCGAACCCGTACGACGATCTAGCTTACGCAGTCGCCCGTTTTCGTGCACGAAAGCGGAACACCGCTAGGCACACATGAGTGTCGCTATTTTTTTCTGAAAAGGGGTCGCAAATCAAGGCTCACTTGGTGGTCGAGATGATCAGACAACAGGTTCTGGAAGTAGTTAGGCGAGTCTGAACGCATCGGAGCGAGCCATCGTCCGCCTTGATTGCCATGTGCGCGTAGCTGCGGTTTAGACTGCCAGTATTCATGTCTATTGTCCAATCCCCTTGCTGCTCTGAACGCCGCCAGCGTCGTTTTTGGCGTGGTGCGGCCTCGCCAACGCAGCGTCGGCGCGACCGTTAAACCGGGGTGTTAACCAGAGAATTTGTCCACCTGCCCCACCGGCACGGCTAGAGAATTTGTTCGCGGGGGTTGTGGATAGGGAGGGTCGAACGCGGGGTGGCGCTGGCCGCCGCGCTCTCGGTTTGCGTCGGCCCGACCGTGGTGCGACGAGAACCCCAGGCGTTCGCGTCGCCCTCTCGGCTGAACCTCTCAAATTCTCTGGCCCGCTCGGTTAGCGCCCACGCCGGTTTGACGCGGGGTTCCGATCGGTGGTGAGCGAGAATCGGAACGGGGCTGAGGACGAGCGCGGCGAGTTCGAGCTTGCTGTGCGTCCGAGGATCAGGCGGCGAAGCCCTGTCAAACAGTCTGCCGAAAGACCCCAAGAGGCGGTCAAACAGGCCGATTGTCGCGCCTTCGCCCCCGGGGCCGAGGGGCAGCTCCTGGCATCGAAGGGCTCGGAAGAGCCCCGCGAGAGCGAACTCCAACGGCCTGCTAGCGGAGAAGTCGCACATCAGCGACGAACTCCGCTCATCTACGAGGTGGCCTTACGAGCGGGTAGTCCTTGAGCCCAGGCGGCACCTCGCCGGGGCCTGGACCTCCGCCCGGATGAAGAAAGCTATCGTCCGGCGTACCGCGAAAGACCCGCGAGATCACCGGAAACTCGCGTGAGAGGACATAATAGAAGGTTCCCTGAGGGAATTCAGGGGTCACCCCGACGCGGCCGTTGCACTCATCCAGGTCGCCAAGTCCGGGCACGTATTCAAAGTCTTGAATGAACGAGCCGTCGAAGCTTCCACCGGGCGGCGTCGGCCTCGCGCCGGCTCGCAGTCGATAGCTCGATCGCATCTCCTGGAGCGGGCTGGTCTGATCTTCGGCCTGCGCATGGGCAAACGGGCCGTAAATGGGGAAGCCATCGGCGGCCCAGCCGACCAAGATCATTCGTTTGTCTTCCCCGCCAGCCTCACGCACCAGCCGCTCGTAGAGCCCCCGCGGCATGGCGTGATAGTGGTATGCGCCGCTCGGCTGGGTGTGCGCATTGTGCTCATCCGTTCCTAGGTGCGCACCGATCGATGGCATCAACGGATCGAACTCCCAGCCCGACCCCTGGCTGCCCTGGAAGAAGGGCCCAGCGGGGTCGAACGGCACGCCATTGACAGCGACCCCGAACTCGCGGAAACCCATGACTACCGGTGTCGCGGCTGGCGTGGGCGAAGCAGATACGGTGTATCGGTGACGCTGAGGCCGGATGGCGAACGGATTGTTAGCGTTGGGAAACAGGCCCGAGGCGTGATCGGGGATGCCATTGGAAACGATGACACGCTTGTCGCCCTCGACTTTGATCTCAACCCGATTCTGCGTCGGGTCTGCTCTTGCCGGTCGGGAGGCAAGGATGCGGCCACTCACCAAGACGCCCGCTGCCACCAGCACTCCAGCAATAACCCACTTTGCCTTCCTTCGCACGGCATTCTCCTCTCGGACGCCACCGACGCAGCGTGGGACAGGCTTTGGCGGATAGACCCATCGCATCACGATAACTGCCGAACGACTGCAGGTTGCAGGGATTGCAGTCACTCTTGGGTTGTTCGCCACATTTTGCTCCATTCGCGTAGATGGTGGTTAACGGCCCTCCGGCAGTGGGCCGGCACGACTTGACGTGCCCCCCAAATCCTGATCCAGGCCTATGAGGGTTCCGGCCTGGCGAGGCTCGCGTCTGAGCCGCTCACATCGGACATCTCCGCGCCCAAGGAATCTCGTGGCGATGGACTTGAACTCCCGCAGCATGCCGCCCTCAGTGTGTCCGCTCGGTTCCCCGCGGGTGAACGCCGCGGGCGAAACGGGCTCAAACGCGGAGAGTCGGCATGAGTATGAGGCACCAGATCGCGAGCTTGGAACGGATGACGGTGGGCCAACTGCAGGCCCGGTACGCCGAGGTCTTCGGCGAGCCGGCGCGGTCCGGCAATCGGCAGTGGCTCTTCCGCCGTGTCGCGTGGCGGATCCAGGCGATGGCCGAGGGCGACCTCTCGGAGCGGGCGCGGGAGCGAGCACGCGATTTGGTCCGCGATGCCGATCTTCGCGTCCGGCCGCCACGGGGGGCGGAGCACGCCGCCCTGGCCGCCCAGCCCCAACCGGTCGGCCAGTTGCGGACGCTCTCGGGCAGGCTGTCGCTCAAGCGAGACCCGCGCGTGCCGCCGGCCGGGAGCGTCATTCCCCGCGTGTTCAAGGGGCACGAGTACCGTGTGATCGTGCTTCCGCACGGATTTGAGTACGACGGGCAAGTGTTCAAGTCGCTGAGCGCGGTCGCGAAGGCGATCACGGGCAAGCACTGGAATGGGTTTCTGTTCTTCGGACTTGGCGATGCAGCGCCATGGTCATGAATGGAATGGAGGCACCGTCTGTGTCAACTCGCGCATGCATTCGGCTGCTCCGCCCGCACATCGCGAGGTCGTATCGACTGACCGAATTCACCACGCTCACGACAAGCACTGAGATGAGCTTGCAGTGATCGGGCGCTTTCGCCTCAGGGCCCTCGCTGCAGTGCTTCGATCGTGCGTTTGGGGTTGATGATGAAGCGACCCACCTCCCCAGGCACGAGTTCGGCATGCTCGCGCATGTCCGCCACGACCTGCGCAGGGGTCAGTTCAGGATGCAGGGCCAGGATCTTTGCGGCCAGGTTCGTCACCTGTGGCGCCGCCATCGAGGTGCCGCTGAAGTCGACCGACTGACCACCTGGAATCAGGCTGCGAATGCGGTAGCCGTTTGCATACAGCTCGATGCCATTGCCGGTGGATGTGAAGTTCGTGAAGCGATCCTGCGCGTTGACGGCGCCCACCGTGATCAGGTTCGGGAGCCGAAGGCCCGCCGGCACATACTCGGCGAAGTCGACGTCGTTGTCCTCGTTGCCGGAACCGGCGACGAACAGGATCTCGGGTGCGCCGCGAATCGCCTCCTCCAGCGCGCTGCGGATCTCCGCGAAGATCTTGCGGGCCATCTCGGCACGCTCTGCAGGCGAGGCGCCCACGCCCTTGGCCGCCAGCTCTTCCTCGAACGCGCTGCGCGCCACACGCCAGCTCATGTTCACCACGCGCGCACCGCTGCGCTTCAGGTACGCCACGGCCTGCCTTTCGGAGTCACCCCAGCGCTTGCCGAACTCCACGGTCGGCGCATCGTCAGGAATCTCCTTCCACGGCCACAGCTCGCTCACATGCACGATGCGGGCGAACGGGTTGCCGGCGACCGCCACACCCGCCACGTGCGTGCCGTGCGCGTACTGGTCGATCAGGGACATGTCGTCACCAAAGACGCTCCGGTCCTCCGCCTTCAGGTCGCGCAGGAACGCCTCGTAGGCCTTGACGCGATCGTTCAGGACGCCGGCCCCACGGTCCGCCTGCGCGATCATGAATTCCATCAGCTGCGCCTTGTTCCCGCCTTGCAGGCCGTCGATCGAGGAGAGCGGCCCGACCGCAGGACGGCGATCCAGCCCGAACGCGATGCCGTGCAGGTCGTCCACGAAGCCGTTGCCGTCGTCGTCCACGCCGTTGGACTGCTCGTGCGGGTTGGTCCACAGGTTGTTCGGATAGAGCGAGGTATCCACGCCGGAATCCCAGATGCCCACCACCACGGGGGTGGCCCTGGCCGATGCATCGAGCGTGACAAGCCGCGGGGTCCAGCGATCCTCCGCAGCCTGCATCGTGGCGTTCGCGTCGATACGCTCGCCGCAGACCTCGCCGATGATCGACACCAGCGGAAGCTGCACGTTCAGCGTGAACCAGGCGCCGAGGATCCGCTCGGCGAGGCCGTCCGAGATTTCGCCCTTCGCCGCCTCAAGCAGCGGGTCAAGTCCGGCGGTGAAGCTGCCTTCCACCATCTCCACGGTGAGCGTGCGGCCCTGATTCCGGCGGGCGATGAGTTTGTCCTTCACGAGTTCGAAGGGCAGGCTCGCGACGATGGCGCGCAGTTCCTCGCGGAATCGGGCGAGATAGGCTGCCTCGTCGTTTCCGGCGGCAAGACGAGCCGCGATGCGCGCCTGGCGGGTGATGCCGCTCATGGCCTTCTCTTCCTCCTTGGTCATCAGCGCCTTCGCCTTGTCGCCGAAGGCGATCGCCTGCGTGAAGTCGCCCTTGTAGTCGTGAGCGAGCGCGATGCGGTCGTAGTACGCCATCAGCGTGGCGGCATCCTCGATGCGGTACTTCCGCAGATCCGCGAGCGAGTCGGCGAGCAGGGCGTCGACGAGGCGGTCCATCGTCTTCCGGTCACGCAGGATATCCAGGGACTTGCCCTGCACCTTGTAGGTGTGGCGCGGCAGGTCGTCGGCAGTGCGGACGGGGATTCGGTCGTCCGGAACCTGCCCGGCCATGGAGGAACTCGCGGCGGTTGGGCCGAGACAGAGAATCGCGCAGACAACGCGCATCAGGTTTCGCAAGCGACGTGACATGGAGGGATTCATGAGTAGGTTTCCTTTCGTGTTGAAGCTGACGGTTCGGCATGCTCAGCGCTTGCGCACCTCGATCAAACCATCTGTGACGTCAAGCGTGGCGACCGCACCCTTGCCCGAGCCAACCTTGCCCTTGAAGTCTGCTCCCGTCAGGCCGAGGGTCGTCGTTCCATCGATGTCCGTCACGAGCATCGTACCGATGGTCGTCGAGGCGTTCACCGCTCCGTTCCACGATGCGGGCAACTCGAGCACGAGGCGACCGTTCGTGCACTCCGCATCGACCGACGCGGCCGCGTTCTCGGCGAGCGAGATCCGGACTTCGCCATTCGTCGTCTCGGCACGGAGCGCGGACGCGATGCCGGAGACATCGATCGCGCCGTTCAGCGTCTCCACATGCAAACTGCCGAGGTCGCCGATCGTCTCGATCGCGCCGTTCATCGCCTCGGCATGCACATTCGCGAGCGCCGCGGTACGGATCGTGATGTTGACGGAAGGCAACAGACGCGAGCCTTCGGACTCGGGAAGCTCGACACGCACGGTCACCTGTCCATTCGAGGCTTTCTCCGCGACGAGCTTCGCGCTGTCGATCAACCGCTTGAGCTGCTCGGCAGAGAGCCGCGTGCTGTCGTCCAACCGCTTCAGTTTCTCGACGGAGTGCCGCTGCTGCTCTCCTTCGCGGGAGGTCGTGATTGTCGTCTCCCCTTCGACCACATCGATCGTCGTTCCCTCCGCGAAGCTCCGCTCCATCCAGACACCGGCCGGGTCGATCACGGCCGTCACCTGCATCGTCTTCGCGGAGTCGTCGCGCACGATCTTGATCGAGCCGTTCGTCGAATCCACATGCAGCGACTTTGCCCCCTCGATGGACGCCTCGAGCGCGCGGCTCAAGGGGCCGGCGTCGCGTGGCGCGGCGGCGCTCGATGTCG
>JBKDAN010000040.1:0-127648 GCA_046316615.1 Phycisphaerae bacterium | reverse complement strand
AACGCCCGCCCTGAATGACCTGCCGCGCCGCCTGCTCCTTGAACTCCGCCGTGAACGATCGCCTTCCCATGATGAACCTCGCTTCCTGACGGCCGTTATAGCCGCCTCCGCGAGTGTCCACTATTGGTGGGCAAGGTCAGGCACCGTGCCGTCCTCCATGGCGATGCCACCGATGTAGCGAGTGACGGTGCAGGTGACGCGATACCGCACGCGGTCGATCGTGATGAAGGTGTCAGAGGCACGCGGGATCGGGCGCGGCGTGGGACGAACTGACGTGTCGGGCGCGGGCACTGGCTGGCGAGGGGAAGTGCGCGTGGGCGGACGCGAAACGCCCAGCGACGTGGTAGCGACCGCGCCCATAGCGACACCAAGGGTCAAGAACTGCACGACAGGTGAACGCATCTGCATGTTGACTCCGTTTCCCCAATCCGATTCATCGACGAAACGTCATCGCAGAGCGTGTGGCCCGGCGACACGTGGCGAGATCGCTTTAGCCCAGTGGCTGGCCGTATTCGATGGTCGTATGAGACACGCCGCGCAGGATCACGCTGGAAATGCCGCGGCGTTGCGGCACGGTCAGACGCCCTTCCAAGCGAGATTCGTATGGCCAGCCCTCATCGCCGGTCCCGCTGAACACGACTTCGGGCGACGGTGCCACATTCTCGCTCCGCACCAGAGCGATGACAGTTTCGATACCGTCGCGAGAGAGAGTCAGTTGCGGGGCCGGAAATTGCGTGATGATGCGGCCGTCCACCCGCCGAAGGCGAACGGTGACGAATGCTGTGGGCCGGACGTCGGCGGTGTTACTACGCAATCGCTGAACCTTGCATGTCACCTGATACCGGACGCGATCGATCGAGATGAAAGTGACAGGCTCGCGCGGTACCGGCGCTGGCGTCGGTCGCACGGCTGGAACGATCGGCTGCGACATCTGACGCGCGGGCGGCCGGCTTGTCGGTCGCGAGACACCGAGCGAACTTGTCGACACTGCACCTACAGCGATACCGAGAGCGAAGAAGTGCACGACGGGTGAACGCAAACGCATGCTGACTCCCATTCCCTTGCCCGATCTCTCCGCGAATCGTGTACACGGGGCTGTGGCTCCGAGACACATGGTGATGCAGTTGTTCCTCAGGGTGCAGGCACGCTTGTCTGCCTGATGTGTTCGCGGGCGAAGTGGGAGTTCGCGCTGCGCTGTTGCCGCTGGTGCTTATCCAGCAGGGTTTGAGAACACACTATCACATTTCGGCATTATCCGCAAGGGGTTCCCTGCATTCTGAACATGCGTTTGCAGTTTTCGCTGCGGTAACCTATCCTCGCGCCTCTCGATGAACACCGCTGTTCGTGAGAAATTCGGGTTTGCGTCGGTTGGTTTTCTCCCGTCGCTGCGCGGCGGGCTCAGGAGCATTTGACATGATGCGTCGTGCGAAGATCAGCGTGATTGGTGCAGGCAACATCGGCGGCGAGTGCGCTCGCAGCATCGCGATGAAGGAACTGGGCGATGTCGTGTTGGTCGACATTCAGATCAAGGACAAGCCCGAACTGCACATGCCCAAGGGCAAAGCCCTCGACCTGGCATGTTGCGGCCCGGTTGAGAAGTTTGACTGCAAGATCACCGGCACCTTCGACTACGCCGACACCGCCAACAGCGATGTTGTCGTCATTACCGCAGGTCTGCCCCGCAAGCCCGGCATGAGCCGCGACGACCTCGTCCAGATCAACGCCGGCATCGTCAAGAGCGTCGCTGAGCAAGTGAAGAAGAGCAGCCCCAACGCCATCATCATCGTCGTGAGCAACCCGCTCGACGCGATGGTGTACGTCGCGTGGAAGGCCAGCGGCTTCCCCGCCCACCGCGTGATGGGCCAGGCCGGCGCGCTCGACGTCGCCCGCTACAAGACCTTCCTCGCCATGGAACTGGGCGTGAGCGTCGAGGACATTCAGGGCATGCTGCTGGGCGGCCACGGCGACGACATGGTGCCCCTGCCCAACCGCACCAGCGTCAACGGCATTCCGATCAAAGAAATGCTCAGCGCCGAGAAGATCAACGCCTGCGTCGATCGAGCCAAGGTCGGCGGCGGCGAAATCGTCAAGCTCATGGGCACCAGCGCGTGGTACGCCCCCAGTGCAGGCACCGTTGAGATGGTCGAAGCCATCGTCCGCGACAAGAAGCGCGTCATCGCGTGCGCCGGCTACTGCGAAGACGAATACGGCGTCGCCCCGGGCCAGAAGGGCAAGGGTTACTTTGTCGGCGTGCCTTGCGTGCTGGGCAGCAAGGGCGTCGAGAAGATCATCGGCTTCAAGCTCGATGCCGAAGAGCAGAAGTACATGGACATCTCCATCAGCCACGTGAAGGAACTGGTCGCTGTCACGACCAAGCTCTACCCCGATCTGGCCTAAGCGCAGATGCAAAGCTCGCCATGCCGATCACAGGCATCAGCAACACAACCGCACGTGAAACACCGATCCGCCTGCGAAGGGCGGATCGGTGTATTTTTGCACTCAACCTTCCAGCACGCGACCCAGATGCCCTTGGGCATTATCGAGCCGTTCGCGAGCTTCCGCGGGCTCGAGCTCCAGTCGTTTCACTACGATGGCCGTCTTCACTTCACCGTCGCAGCGATCGAGCAGTTCGAGCGCTGCTTCGCGATCGAGCTTTGTCAGCGTTGAGATGATGCGTGCCGCACGGTCACGCAGTTTCGCGTTGGTCGCCTTGACGTCAACCATCAGGTTCTCGTACACCTTGCCCGCACGAACCATGAGCGTTGTCGAGATCGTGTTGAGCGCGAGCTTGGTTGCCGTGCCCGCCTTCATGCGCGTACTGCCCGTCAGCACTTCGGGACCGGTCTTCAGCATGAGCAGGTGATCGGCATGCTCGGGCTTGTCGATGGTCGTGCAGCACAGCAGCGCGGTCAGTGGCTGCTTCTTGCACTTGGTCTTGGCGTACGTCAGGGCACCTTGCGCGTAGGGCGTTGTGCCGCCAGCGGCGACGGCGATGACGGTGTCATCCGCCGTCAGCTTCAGGTCATCAAGCTGTTCCCAACTGCCTTTGGCGTCGTCTTCGGCGCCTTCACTGCTCTTGCGGAGTGCACCGTCGCCGCCTGCAATGATGCCCACGACCCGAGTCGCCGGCACGCAGAACGTCGGCGGAGCTTCGCTTGCGTCCAGCACGCCCAGCCTGCCACTGGTGCCCGCACCCACATAGACAAGGCGACCGCCCGCCAGAAAACCTGGTTCCGCCGCTTCAATGAACTTCGTCAGTCGCGGCCGGGCTCGCTTGAGCGCCTGGACCACGTGTCGGTCTTCGCTGTTGATGAGCTCAACGATCTCGCTGACGCCCATGCTGTGCAGCGTGCGGCTGCGGGGGTTGCGCTTTTCAGTGTCAATGTGGGAGCGGTCGGGGACGGTAGATGCCATGGTCCCAGCATATGTGCGACAATGCGGGCATAGCTGATACGCTTGCTCGATGCTTGATGCTCTCCTCGCGAAGTTCTCCTCCGGGCAGGCCACGATCGGTGTCGTTGGCCTTGGCTACGTGGGGTTGCCGCTGGTCCGCGCGATGCACGCCTCAGGTTTTCGTGTCGTTGGCTTCGATGTCGACGTGACGAAAGTCGAGAAACTGCGGCGGGGTGAGGCGTATCTCAAGCACTTGGGCGACGCGCTTGTGCGTGAGTTGGCCGGTAGTGCACGATTCACGCCAACCGCTCAATCGTCAGATCTTGCTGGCTGTGACGCCATCTGCATCTGCGTCCCCACGCCGCTGGGCAATCACAAAGACCCCGATCTCTCCTTTGTCGAAGCGTCCACACGCATGATCGCGACAACGCTCGCCGCTCGAAAGCACGCCACGCCTGTGCTCGTCAGTCTGGAAAGCACAACCTACCCCGGCACCACGCGTGAAGTCTGCAAGTCCATTCTCGACGCCGCAGGCCTCGCCCTTGGACGCGACTACCTGCTCTGCTTCAGCCCCGAGCGCGAAGATCCCGGTCGCCAAGGCGTCGATACCAGCACCATCCCCCGGCTTGTGGGAGGTATCGACGATGCGAGCACACGTGCAGGCTTTGCGATGTACTCGCGAGCCGTCAAGCATGTCATTCCCGTAGCGTCGGCCGAAGTCGCCGAAGCGGCCAAGCTCGTCGAGAACATCTACCGCAGCGTGAACATCGCGCTCGTGAATGAGCTCAAGCCCGTATTCGCCAGCATGGGTATCGACATCTGGCAAGTGCTCGACGCGGCAGCCACCAAGCCCTTCGGCTTCCAGCGATTCAATCCGGGCCCGGGCCTGGGCGGCCACTGCATTCCGATTGATCCCTACTACCTCACGTGGAAAGCCCGCGAATTCGGCCACGCCACGCGATTCATCGAGCTCGCGGGCGAGATCAACAGTGCCATGCCGCACTACGTCGTTGATCGCGTTGCTCATGCACTCAACGACGATCGCAAGCCCATGCGGGACTCGCGCGTGCTGGTGCTGGGTATTGCGTACAAGCCCGACGTGGACGACATTCGCGAAACGCCAGCGGCCGAGATCATCGAACTGCTGCAATCACGCGGCTGCGAAGTCAGCTACCACGATCCGCACGTGCCCGAGTTCCCGAGCATGCGCAAGTACCAGATCTCGCTGGCGAGCGTGGCCCTCACGCCGCAGGCCTTGACGCAGGCCGACTGCATTGTGGTCGTGACCGATCACAAAGCCATCGACTGGAACATGGTCGGGGCTCATGCGGGCCTGGTTGTCGACAGCCGCAATGCCCTCGCTCGTGTCACCGGCTGCAAGGCGCGCGTCGTGAAGGCTTGACGCAAGCATGAAAAAACCCGGTGCATGTGCACCGGGTTCACTCAATCTGTCTCAGTCACTTACGCCTTCTGGCTCACCTGCTGGCGATCATGCCACTCGCTGCGAGCGCCGTGGTAGGGCTCGCCCGGGAACTGCTTGATCGCGCGCTGATCCGGCTTGCGGCCCTTGCCACGAAGAGCAGTGGGGGTCTTCTCGGGAATGACGAAGTGCTCGGCGGGCAGCGTGTCGCTGTGCTTGAGGGCAACGTCCGCGGCCTTGAGCATCGTGTCATCCGCGTTCTCATAGAGCTCGCGGAAGTTCTGATGAATCTCGACTTCCGCCAGATCAAAGAAGTGCATCGCGGCTGCCTTGTCGCGTTGATACTCGGCGTCGCCCGCGCCGTTGCCGGCGTGCTTGCGCATGTCGTGATCGAGCTTCGCGAGCGTGCACAGCCAGCCATGCAGCAGAATCGCGACGTTGGCGAGGCGAGCCTGCACAGCCTGACGTTCGAGCATCTTCACGTCGAACTTCTTGCTCATGACCTTGAACTGATACGTCAGTTCGGTCGCGAGGCGAGCCGCGCGAGCCGCCGGCTCGCTCAGTTCGCCGCTCACCTTGGTCATCTGCGTCGCGCTCTTCCGAATGCCCAGGAAGACTTCCAGGCCCAGCGGAATCGCGCGGCTCATGATGGCGGGGCGCAGGCTGTTCTTGATGGCCTTGCCCACGAACGAGCCCAGGCCTTCGTCAGGATCCTTGAGCAGGGCGTTCTTGATGCCCAGCATCATCTCAGCCAGCTGCTTGCCGCCGTAACCGAAGACGTAGCTCTGCATCACTTCGTTCGCGCCTTCAACGATCAGGTTGATGCGCGAATCGCGGAAGATGCGTTCGACTTCGTTCTCGGTCATGCAGCTTTCGCCGCCCATGATCTGCACCGCGTCGTTGACCACGCGCCAGCCCAGTTCGCTGTTGATGACCTTGCAGACCGCCGTTTCGACCTGAATGTCATCGTCCTTGCGGTCGAGCATGCCGGTCGTCATGTAGAGCACCGCATCCATCGCGTACGTGTACGCCGCCATGCGAGCGATGCGCTGACGCACCAGTTCGTTCGCGCTCAGCGGCTTGCCGAACTGATAGCGAGTCTGACTCCACTTGATGCTCTGGTCCATCGCGGTGCGAGCGCCGCCCAGCATGCCGGCGCTCAGCGTGCAGCGACCATAGTTGAGGCAGCTCAGAGCAATCTGCAGACCGCGGCCTTCCTGACCCAGCAGGTTGGCCTTGGGCACCTTCACGTTGTGGAAGCGAATACGCGCCTGCCACGTGCCGCGGATGCTCATCTTGCTGCGGTTCTTGCTGAAGATCTCCACGCCTTCCATCTCAGGGTGGCAAACCAGCGCGCTGATCTTGCCCTTGCCGTCAGGCCGCACTTCGCGAGCCATGACGGTGAACAGGCCCGAGATCGCGCCGCTGGTGGCCCACTTCTTTTCGCCGTTCAGGATGTAGTGCGTGCCGTCGCTGGAGATCGTGAAGTTGGTTTCCTGACCGCCCGCGTCACAGCCCACGTTGGGTTCGCTCAAACAGAACGCGCTGACCCAGTCCTTCGCGAGGTGAGGCAGCCACTTGGCCTTCTGATCGGCGTTGCCAAAAAGCATGACGGCCTTGCAGCCGATGCTCTGGTGGGCCGACACGAGCACCGCCGTGCTGCCGCACGACTGGCCGATGCGCTCAAGCACGCGGTTGTACGACGTAATGCCCATGCCCAAGCCGCCGAACTCTTTGGGAATGGTCATGCCCAGCACGCCCAGACCAAAGAGGCGGTCGATGACCCAGCGGGGAATTTCCTGATCCTGGTCGATCTGAATCGACGGATGCTCGTTGCGCAAATACTCATCAAGACGCGCCAGCAACTGGTCGCACTCGGCCTGCTCCCGAGCGTCCTGCGACGGATACGGGAAGTAGTAATCTTCCTTGACCTTGCCCCAGAAAAGATTCTTCATCGGCCCCATCTTGGTGGGCTCTGCGCCAAGCCATTCTTCCGCCTGCTCAAGCAGTTTGCGGTCAGCTTCGGAAATGCCTTTGAGATTCTTCAGGTCAGCCATGGGTCGAATCCTTTGCCGGGAAAGCACGATGAAAGCGCGGACGCGAAAGCCGTCAGGCAGTCAGCCCCTCGCCGGGGAACGGACAAATCGCCAAAATCCATTGTTGGCGCGATCTATTGCAAAAGTGTTCGTGACGCACGAAGTTACGGATGATTCATGACGGGGATATCGCAAGCTTTCGTGCGCGTTTCCGGGGGGACCGGTGGAGGCCTTGGCTCGTGACATCGTGGCGACGGCAAAACGAAAACACCCTCGATCATCGATCGAGGGTGCGTTCCAAAGCGGGCGAAGAGATTTGAACTCTCGACTTCTACCTTGGCAAGGTAGCGCTCTACCACTGAGCTACGCCCGCGTATCCACTTTCCCCGTCCATGACCTTCGGCCATGTTCGGGAGGGAAAGTTAGCCGCCCTCCCGCCCGGTGTCAACTTTTGTCTTTGTCCCACGGTTAGCGGGCCGACGCAACTACTTGTCCCGCCGCTTCCAAGGCCTTGAGCACGTCGTCGGAGCGGAAGGCGTTGGACTTCCAAGGAGTTGCCTCACCGGGCGTGTAAATGGCTAGGAGGGGAATGCCCGTCTCACCCAGTTCCTCAAGCTTCTTCCAGCCCGGCGAGGTATCCGCCGTGAGGTCGATCGAGAACTTTGCAATATGCGGCTCATTGAGAGCTTGCTTGACGGGGTCTTGCCGCAGCACGGCGGCGGACAGCGCTTTGCAGTTGATATCCCACTCCGCGGTAAAGTCGAGCACTACAACTTTCTGTTCGCTCCGCGCTTGTGCAAAGGCCGCAGTCGAGTACTCGTACCAACCGTTCTTGTCAGGCGTTGCCTGCGCGCCTTGCTTGCCAGTTGTGCCTCGCGTTGCAGGTGCAGTCTGCGTCAGCGTCGCCGCGGCGTTGCGAGCGGCAGCGATCTCCGCCATGACCAGATCGGACGTGTATGTGTTTGACTTCCAAGGCGTGTCTTTGCCAGGCGTGTAGATGACCAGCAGCGGGATACCCGTCTCACCAAAGTCGTTGAGCGTCTTCCAGCCCGGTGCGGTTTCCGCCGTCAGGTCGACGGTGAAAAGCACGACATCATCAGCGTTGAACGCACCTTTGACGGGTTCGCGCTCCAGAATCGTCGCTTTATATGTCTTGCAGATCAGGCACCACTCCGCCGTGAAGTCCATCACGATGATCTTGTTCTCTTTGCGTGCCTGCTCGAAGAGACCGGGGTTGTAATCGATCCATGTGCCGGTCAGCAGTTTGCCGCCGCCTGCGGCTTCCATCGCGGCGGCGCGTGCGATGTACGTGTTCTTGGCGCGGGTGGTCGCGTCGCTGGCGTACCACACGCCCATGCCTGCGATGAACAAACCAACGAGCGTGAAGAGCGCGCGCCGGGCTGTGCTGGGCGTGATCTTGACGGTTCGCACCACCAGCCACACGCTGGCCGCGATGCCGAAGCCTGCGACCAGCCAGATGTGGAGCTGCTTGCCCAGCCACGGCTTGCTTGCGACCAGCGCGATCAATCCCGAGCCGATGAAATACGCGGCCGCCGCCAGCATCAGCAGGCCCATCACCTGCTTTACCAGTTCGCTCGCAGGGCCCGTCCGCGGAATGCGATCAACCAGCTTGGGGAACATCGCCAGCACCAGATAAGGCAATGCCATGCCGATGCCTAACCCGAGGAAGATCGAGAGTGTTGCAATTTTGGGAAGCGTCGCGGCTGCGCCAAGCAATGCACCGGCCACAAACCCAAAGCACGGCAAACCCAGCACCGCCGTCATGACGCCAAACACAAAGCTGCCCCACGCCGTGTCGGCCTTGGGGTTGATCATGTACAGCCCCTGCGGCAGGTTCAGGCTGAACATGCCCATGAGCCCCAGCGACATCAGCGCGATCAGCATGCCCAGCCCTGCCGTCACCCACCAGATGGAGAAGATGCGCGACGGATCGCCAAAGCTGCTGAACAGCAGCACCGGAATGCCAATACCCACCCAGAACGCCACCACACCCAGCGCCATCCAGAGCCCCAGGAACAGCGTGCGTCCATGCGACCCGGCGTGCTGACTCAGCGTGATGATCTTGAGTGGAATGACCGGAAGCACGCAAGGCGTGAGGTTGAGAATGAACCCACCCAGAATCGCGAGCAGCAGAATGACGACAATGCCGACAGCCCCGCCCTGCGGAATCGGAATGCCAAAGAACGTGCGTTGCGTTGCGGTGGGGGCCGTCGTGCCCGGATCTGTCGTCGTGGCAGCGGGCGTGGTCGTATCAGGTGTCGTTGCGGGCGGCTCCGACGGCTGCGGCTTCGCATCCGTGCTTGGCTGAGGCGTCACCGTCGCCGCGCCCCCCTTGGTCCAGTCCCCATCAAACACCTTCGCATCAAACGCCGCAAAGACCGTTGCGTCTTCACTTGGCTTGCTCTCGGCTGCAACGGGCACGACCAGCGTCACCGGTTCGCGAGCGGGGCGCAAGCACATCTCGTCGTTGCATGCCTGATACCGCAGCGTGAGGTTAAAGGTCAGGTCCTTCGCATCCGCCGCGACCACGACCGGCACGAACGCGACAACGCTGTCGCCGCCGAATACGTCATAAGGCTTGGGATCACCCATGCCCGTCAAGTCGGCCTGAATCGTCTTGGCTTTGGGCCACTGCACGGGTCCGACCACAAACCCGGTCGAAGCCGCGATATCGATCACCGTGGGGATCGCCTTGAGGTCCCACTCCTTGGGCGGCTTGGGGTCGTTGGTGTGGATGTGATAGCCATCCTCAAACTCCCAGACGACCGCGAGCGTCAGCCGGTCGCCCGCTTTCACCTCGGCCTTGTCGGCGATGACACGGGTCGCTACTTGTGCCGGGGCGACAATTGCAAGCAGCATCGCGAGCGCACACGCGACGACTGAACTTGCGGCGGAAATGCGATAGCGCAGGTTCGCGAGCATGGCTGACTTTACGAAGGTGACGCTCATCAAGTTTGTCCTCGCTCGCGGATCGCAGGTATTCGCCGCTCCGCGCTTCCATTCCCGGAACATCCCGCTAGAATCCGCTTTGATGCACCACGAACTTTCGCGCGTTCCCGGCCGCCTCGCACTTGCTGACGGTACTGTCTTTTCGGGCTACGCCTTCGGTGCCATCGGCAAACAACTGGTTTCGCGGGCCGAGGTGGTCTTCAACACCGCGATGTGCGGCTATCAGGAAAGCCTGACCGACCCGTCGTACACAGGCCAGATTCTCACGCAGACCTTCCCGCTCATTGGCAACACGGGCGTGAACCCGCAGGACGTCGAAAGCAAGAAGGTCCAGGTCGCCGGCTTCATCGTGCGCGAACTGGCCCGGCTGCACTCCAACTACCGCGCCACCGAGTCGCTCCACGATTACCTTGCCAAAGCCGGCGTGCTGGGCTTGCACGGCATCGATACCCGCGCCCTGACGATGAAACTCCGCACCACCGGCAGCATGAACGGCGCGCTGACCGATCGCACCGACCTGACCGACGAGCAACTCGTCGAACTTGCCCGTTCCGCCCCCAACATGGCTGGCCAGAATCTGGTGCCGCTTGTTGGCTGCTCCAGCAAGCAGACCTGGAACGAAACGCTGGGCGATTGGAAGCCCGCCGCGACGCCCACCGGCGTACGCAAGTACAAAGTGCTCACGCTCGATTGCGGCGCCAAGGCCAATATCCTCCGTAACCTCACCGAGCGCGGCTGCGACGTCTCGGTCGTCCCCCATGACACCCCCGCCAAAGACATCCTCGCGATGTATCAGCGGGGCGACATCGATGGTCTCTTCATCTCCAACGGCCCCGGCGACCCCGCCGCTGTCGAAAAGACCATCGCCACGCTCCGCGAAGTCATCAGTCAACCCAAGACGATGCCAACCTTCGGCATCTGCCTCGGACACCAGCTTCTGGCGCTCGCCGCCGGCGGCAAGACCTATAAGCTCAAGTTCGGCCACCGCGGCGCGAACCAGCCGATCCTCAACACCCAAACGGGTCGCGTCGAGATCACCAGTCAGAACCACGGCTTCGCCGTCGATCCTGCATCCATCCAGCCGGTTGGAGGGGTCGCGACGCACATCCATTTGAACGATCAGACCCTCGCGGGGTTCCGACTCAAGGATAAACCCGTGTTCTCGGTCCAATACCACCCGGAAGCCAGTCCGGGCCCGCACGATTCAAGTTATCTGTTCGATGATTTTGTTGAGGCGATGGCAGCTCGCCGTGCGGAAGGGCGTTGATCGTGCCGATGTAGACGGCGCGATGAATGGTCGTTTCTCGGACTGCAAGGAACGTCCGATCAACGGACATTCATCTTGTTCTGGCTTCGACAATCCGGAGTTTTTCCTCGCTTGAATGCAATTGCTTTTCCGGCAGAATCACGAAAATGGCATTGCATAACGCGAAGAAATCGTTACGCTGTACAAGCGGTGGCGACAATTTCTTCTCGCCATCTTTGCGCGGAACCGGCTTGTGAGGTGATAGCAACGTGGGGGCGTCGACAGTTTCGTGTCGGCGTGTCTTTTCTGTTCGATGGCTGACGACAGTCGGCGATCGGCGTTGGTAACCGGTGATGCATTCACGTGCGGATCGTGCGTGTGTCAGCGGTGTTCGTGTGTGTTTCCAAAAGGCTTGCAAAGCGCAAGTCAGGTATCGGGGCACCTTGCCCCCTTCGCTCGAGAGGAGTTTATCGATGAAGATGAAGAAGAGCCTCTTGCTGGCCCTCACCGCCGGCGCTGTCGCCCCCGTCGCTGCCTACGCGCAGTTGGCCGAAGGTGACGTGGTCATCAACAACCGTTCAGAGATTCCGGAGTTCGTTCTCAACGCCCAGGGCCAGATGGTCCCGGTCGCTGGCGGCTCGGCGAGCTTCGCTCCCCGCGGCACGGTGACGGTGTACGACGCGTTCCCCAGTGACACGCGCGCCGCCAGCATCATTCTGTCGGCCGGCGCTTGGGCTGGTGTGAGCTTCGCTGGTGAAGACATCAGCTTCGCCAACAGCCTGTGGTCCGCCACCCCCGGCAGCATCACGCAGTACTCGGTGCCCGTCCGCCGCATCACCACTCCTCTGCTGGCCGGCTTCCCGACCAACGCCGACTTGGTGACGCAGATGTTCGACACGGGCAGCATGCTCAACAACCCGATGACGACGGGCACGCCCTTCTTCAACATCGGCAATGAGAACATCGGTCAGCAGCTGTTCACGCTCGCTGCGAACGGTGCGTACATCCTCACCATCACTCCGACGGTTCCCGTCGTGGTTCCCGGTGACAGCAACATCTTCCTGACCTACGCCTGGACGGCGTCGGTCGCTGGTGCGGGCAACGTGGGCACGCAGATTCTTGCTGGCCCCCAGTTCACCCCGTCCTTCCAGGCTCGCCAGCCCTTCACCTTCTGGGGCTACTTCAACAACCAGGGCAACCTGCGTGGTGCGACCGATGAAGGCATCGCCATCGACTGGAACGGCAACGGCATCCTCGAAGGTGGCAGCCGCGTTGATACGGCCAGCCCCGGTCGCGTGGTCAACGCGAGCGAACACCGCCGCATCTTCATCGCCGCTACCGCGACGCCTCCTACGCCCGCGGACAACTTCGGCGTGCGTCTGTTCAGCGTGATGCGTGGTCAGGTTGATCAGGCCGCTCAGGAAGCTTTCCGCCCGACGACTGACCAGAACCTGGGCACGCTGGCCAACGGCGAAACCGTGTCGAACGTCATCGCCACGGGCAGCGCGAGCGCCAACTTCCGCGACCGCGCGGCGTGGTTCGTGTTCAACGTTCCGGGTGACGTGACCGACGCGGCCAGCAGCTGGCTCGACATCGACATGGAGCCCACCGCCAGCATCAGCGGCAACCCCGCGGCTCCGGCCTTTGATCCGGTCATGGCTCTGTATAAGAACAACGGTGACCTGCTGGTCCTCGGCAGCGATGCTGGTGTTGACGATGACAACGGCACGGGCCTGCTGAGCCAGCTCAGCTTCGGTATCGGTCTCCGCGCTCCCAACGGCGTGGGCGTCGGTGGCGATGTCATCCGCAACTTCGACGGTGTCGACGGCGAACTGCTCGCCGCTGACGGCCCCTTCTATCTCGGCGTGACTGCTTCGCAGCTCGTGTACGACATTGAAGACGGCTGGAGCCTTGAGCAGGGCGCGACGGTCACCGGCAGCGTGCAGGTGCGCCTCCGCACCAACGCCAACGGTCCGGCCCCGCTCGATCCCGCCGTTCCGCCCTTCGTCGACCAAGAGCTGCTGCCCATCGGCGGCTTCGCTGGCGATCCGATCTCGGCTCCTGGTGCGAGCGGCACGGCCGGCCTCCCGGGCGACCCTGGCTATCGCGTCTGGAAGTTCACGACCTGCAAGAACATCGAAGCGGCTGACGCTGATGCGACCGACTGGCTGGACCTTGACTTCGATGCCAGCGAAGGTGAAGACCAAGTGGTCTTCCTCTTCAACAGCAACGGTTCCCTCGTCGCGGAAAACGACGATGGCAACGCTGCTGGCCTCTACTTCAAGCCGCAGCTCTCGTTCGGTAACGCTGGCCCCCGCACGCCGGCTGGCGCGGCGGCTGGTGCGGCTCCGTTCACCGGTCAGAACGGTGGGCTGCCTGCCGGCACGTACTACGCGATCGTCGCCTTCTTCGGCGCCGACACGTTGGCCACGAACGACCGCTTCCACGTTCGTCCTGACGCTGCCAACGACAACCTGAACCTGAACGTGTCGCTCACGACCGGTCTCGTGCCGTTCGAGTGCAGCCCGACCGGTTGCGATGACATCGACTTCAACAACAACGAAGTCTTCCCCGAAGACCAAGACGTTGTTGACTTCTTCAACGTGCTCGCTGGCGCTGACTGCCCGCTCTGCAACGACATCGACTTCAACAACAACGGCGTGTTCCCCGAAGACCAGGACGTGATTGACTTCTTCAACGTTCTGGCCGGCGGTTCGTGCCCGTAATGACGTTGCATCGATGAAACGACGTTTCAGTTGCACCCTTACCAAGTGACACTGAATCGCTCGAGCGAAACCAAGGCCCCGGCTCGCAAGAGTCGGGGTTTTTTTTCATGATGCGCTTCATCGCTCAACCTACTTTTTGCACATGAGCACCGAGCACGATGAAGCGTGGCAGCCCTTTGAGCGTGTCATTGATGACAAGCCCTATCTCGCTCTGGCCCGCACCGACTGGACGCAGGATGGTCCGGATCGAACAAAGCCCATCGCCCTCATCGTGACCATCACGTTCACGGCTCGGGAAAATGGCCTGCCGACGCCCGAGGTCTTTGAGCATGTCAAGCAAGCTGATGAAGCGGCGACCCACGCGATCGAACGCACGTGTAAAGCGGTTTGTGTTGGCACCCTCATGGGCGGCGGTCAACGCCGGTTGTACTTCTACGCCGCCGCAGACAGTGGTGCGAACGAAGCGATCGCAAAGATCACCGCCCCGGGCGTGAAGCTGTCAGTAGACACGCACGAAGATCCCGCATGGGAGCGCGTTGTGGAAGATGTGTGGCCCACGCCAGAGGAAATGCGTTGGAACGCCGACAAATCTGTCATTGACCAGTTGGAAGACGCTGGTGACGACATGACATCGCCCCGTCCCATCGAGCATCTCGCGGTGTTTCCAAGCAAGGATGCCGCGGCGAACTTCGTCCAGTGGCTGCGTGAAGAAGGATTCGAGCTGATGGACGGTCCCGCCAAGCATGACGGGGAATGGCACGTGGAGTTCTCGCAGGTGTCGTCGCTTGATCTTGACGAGATTTTTGATCAGACGAGCGCCGCGTCACAAGCCGCGGAAGAACGAGGCGGCGAGTACGACGGCTGGCAGTGCCGCGTCATCAAGCCGTCTTGAGGTACAAGATCTGCGACTGCGCACGCTTCACGTCGCCTTGGCGACTTGCAAGGATGAGCGCCTCGCCCACTCTCGTGCGATCAGCGTCAGCACCCACGGTGCGGCATCCTTCTTGGGGGCCTTCGCGAGTGAGTCAGGCGGACGATTGTCAGCGTACAGCACCGTCGCTTCGATGAATTCGCTGTCCATCGTTTCAAGCGGGTTCGCGACAACCATGTCGATGCGCTTGCGCACGATCTTCGCCTTGGCCGCATCCAACATCTCTTGGCGCGGTTCGAGCGCGAATCCAACGAGCAACTGGTTGTCGCGACGTGTCGCTCCAACCTGCGCGAGCAGGTCAGGCGTGGGTTCCAGTTCCAGCACCAGTTTCTGGTCGGTGCGTCGAAACTTGCCATTGAACGCGCTTGGATCAACCTTTGGGCGATAGTCGGCAACCGCCGCCGCCATGATGAGAATGTCCGCCTGCTGGACTCGCGAGTTCAAGAGCGTGCGCAGGTCTTCACATGTCCGAAACTTCTCGAGACGAACGCGCGTGTCGGCGGGCTGCACCGGGGCCGGACCCAGCAGCAACGTCACATCCCACCCCAGCGCGGCGGCTCCATCAGCCAGCGCGGCCCCCATGCGGCCCGACGAGCGATTGCCGATAAACCGCACCGCGTCGATCGGTTCATGCGTCGGACCCGCGGTAATGAGCACTCGCGGCGCTGGCGACGAACGGGCAAGAGGCGTTTGGCTGGCAGTGGTGGGGCTGGGAGGCATGCGATCTGTGTGGAATGTGTTCAGACTCGGCAACCGAAGCAGCGTAGCAGTCGGAAATGGCTGATGTGGGTCTTGGGATTTCTCCCGACCGCAAACGTTGGTTGCGCGAAGAAGTTTCGGCGATTCGCACTTTGCGCGCGATTCGTGGCTCGCTCCGGTTGCTCCGGGGCGGGAGCGACCCCATAATCCCACCCCGACGTCGCGCGACCTTGCGCGGCGGTGGTGGCATTGTCTGTCAGCAATCTGTTGGTCGCATTCCTTCTGTATGGAGCGGTAGCAACGCATGGCACGATCTCGCCAGAAGCTCGGTGAAATTCTCGTGGAGTGGCGCGCAGTCACGCCAGACCAAGTCGAGAAGGCTACCGCGGAAGCCAAGAAATCCGGCAAGCGCCTGGGTGAGGTGCTCGTCGAATCCGGATTCGTCAAGGACGATCAGGTCGCCAAGGCTCTCGCCAAGCAATTCGGCTGGGAGTATGTTGATCTCGCCGCTCCGGGGGCGACTGATCGTATCGACGTGAAGCTCATCCCCGATGACCTCGTGAAGAAGCACATGATTCTTCCGATGGGCAAGAACGGTGGTCGCCTCAGCCTCATCATTCACGACCCCCTTGATCTGCAGCTCATGGACATGCTGCGCTTCCGCCTCAACGTGGAAGTTGATCCAAAGCTCAGCAGTAAGAGCGCCATCAGGAAGTATCTCGAAGGTTCCGCCGCCGGCACCGCTCGCACGTTCAAGGCGACCGAGAGTCTGGTGACCGGCTCGATCGACAGCAGCGTCGACAAGAGCGTTGACAAGTCGCTCGACAAGTCCATCGACGTGACCGACGACGACGCGCCGATCGTGAAGCTCGCCAATCGTCTCATCGCGGAAGCGGTGCGCATGCGGGCGAGCGATATTCACGTGGAGCCCATGGCTGATCGCGTGCGGCTTCGGTATCGCATCGACGGCGTGTGCATGGAGCGTGACAACCTGCCCAAGCGCATGCAGAACGCCCTGCTGAGCCGCATGAAGCTGATGGCGGGCATCAACATCGCTGAAAAGCGCATTCCGCAGGACGGCCGCATCAAGCTGCCGGTGGATGATGTAAACATCGACTTCCGTGTGAGCAGTTGCCCGGCGTATCACGGCGAGAGCATCGTGCTGCGTGTTCTGCGTCCTGACAGCGTGCGCATCGGTCTGGCGAATCTGGGCTTTGAAGCCGAGAATCTCGCGGTCTTCAACAAGATCATCCGTCGGCCCAACGGCATCTTCCTCGTGACCGGTCCCACTGGTAGCGGCAAGACGACGACGCTGTACTCCGCGCTCGACGTACTCAACCGCCCCGACCGCAAGATCATCACCGCGGAAGACCCGGTCGAGTATAACTTCCAAGGCATCAACCAGTGTCAGGTGCGCGAGCACATCGGGCTGGGGTTCAAAGAGATTCTCCGCTCGATGCTGCGTCAGGCGCCCAACATCATCCTGGTGGGTGAAATTCGCGATAAGGAAGTCGCGGAAATCGCCATTCAGGCCGCGCTCACGGGCCACTTGGTCTTCAGCACGCTGCACACCAACGACGCGCCCAGCGCAATCACGCGTCTGATCGACATGGGCGTCAAGCCGTTCCTGGTGGCCAGCTCGATTCAGGCCATCATGGCTCAGCGTCTGGCTCGCACCAACTGCAGCAAGTGCAAGCGGCTGGCGAAGGCCGAGGAGATGGACCCCAAGTACATGCGGCTCATCGGCCTCACGATGGAAGACGCGATGGGCAAGGCGATGAAGGGTGAGGGTTGTGAAAACTGCAACGGTACCGGCTACCGCGGGCGAAAGGCGATTTTCGAGCTCATGCTCATGAACGCCGAGATCCGCGAACTGGCCTTCAACCTCGCGCCGGTGAGCGAGCTCCGCAAGGCTGCTCTCAACAACGGCATGCGTCCGCTGGTGGAAGACGGACGTCGCAAGGTGCTTGGCGGCGTGACCACACCGGACGAAATCGCTAGTATCGCTCAGGTTGACATTGATAACGAGTCCACGGTGGGCAAGCACTGAACCGGTTTTCCCGTTCGCAACGTAACGCCGGCGCGCAGCGCGGTCGGCTTGCAGGAGTCTGAACCATGTCCACGATGCAAATCGACCGCCTCCTCGACACGGTGGTCAAGTTCGGCGCAAGCGACTTGCACCTGACCGTCGGTCGTCCTCCGACCGTTCGTCTTCACGGCGGTTTGCGCAGCCTCCAGACCAAAGTCCTCGACAGCGAAGACATGGTCAGCCTCATGAAGTCCATCACGCCCGAACGCAACCAGCAGGAGTTGCAGGAAGAAGGCACGACCGACTTCGGCTTCGCCTATGGCGACGCCGCTCGCTTCCGTGTGTCGGTCTTCCGACAGCGTGGCGATCTTGCCATCGTCTTGCGTCAGATTCCCAACCGCCTGCTATCGATCGAAACCATCGGTCTGCCCGAGGTCGTGAAGGACCTGATTCGTCGCCCCCGTGGTATGTTCCTGGTGACTGGTCCTACCGGCTCGGGTAAGACGACCACGCTGGCGTCGATGATCAACTTCATCAACGAAACGATGGACCGCCACATCGTGACGATGGAAGACCCGATCGAGTATTACCACTACCACAAGAAGTCAGTCATCAACCAGCGTGAAGTCGGCAGCGACGTGCCCAACTTTGCGGAAGCTCTCCGCCGCGTGCTGCGTCAAGATCCTGACGTCATCCTTGTCGGTGAAATGCGCGACCTTGAAACCATCGAGTCGGCCATCCGCGCCGCCGAAACGGGCCACTTGGTGTTCGGTACCCTGCACACCACCGGTGCCGCCAAGACCATCGACCGTATCGTCGACGCCTTCCCGGTCACCCAACAGAACCAGATCCGCGTGCAGCTTTCGACGGCACTCATCTGTGTGCTCAGCCAGGCCCTGCTAACCCGCATCGATCAGCCGGGCATGGTGGCTGCCTATGAGTTCATGGTCGTCACGCCCGCCATCGCCAACCTGGTCCGTGACAACAAGACCTTCCGTATCGACTCCATGATCCAGACGGGCAAGAAGTTCGGCATGCAGTTGCTGGACGACCACCTTTGGAGCCTCTACATGTCCGGCAAGATTTCGGCGGAAGAGATGTACGACGTCTCAAAGAACCAAGCCGACATCTTGGCGAAGGTTCACCGCCTTGGTCGCACCATCGGTCGTACCGAACTGGACGACGAAGAAGCCCAGGACACGGGCGAAGCAACAGCCCCCGCCAAGCCGAATAAGTGAGTAAAAACCCGGGTGAGCTATCGTTCGCAGGCGTCGCGTGGTTGGCGAAAAGACCGACCAGCGAATCGACTGTGATGAAAAACCCGGATGATCTGACCTCAAAAGGGCGTTATTACCCTTGGAATCATCGAACCGCCGTGGTATCACATGCCGAATCGTTCTTGTGGTGCAGTATGCAGCCCGAGGGCGCGTCGGCATGTTTCGTTGTTGATGCCTGCGGCCTTTGGAGTTTGGAAACCCATGCCCCCAGTTACCAACATCGATCCCGCTGAACTGAAAGGCCGCAAAATCGGCCGCGTCATGACCAAGATGGGTAAGGTCACGCGCGAGCAGGTGCACGAAGCCTTGGCCATTCAGCAGACCCGCAAGGTTCCCCTGGGTCAGCTCCTTATCGAGCTGGGCTACTGCAAGCCCGAGGACGTCGCGGCGGCGCTCGCCGGTCAGGCCGGCATGGCTTACGACAGTCTGAAAGACTTTGACCTTGACGACAAGCTCAAGGATGTGATCCCGTCCGAAAACGTGCGTATGTACGAGGTCATCCCGATCGAGTACAACCCCACGAGCAAGCGGCTGAAGATCGCGATGAAGTCGCCCAACAACTTCCGCGCGGTTGACGACCTGCGCCTGCTGCTGGGCGGCAAGGTTGAGGCGGTGGTGGGGGACCCGACCGTCATCGACTCCGTCATCGCCAAGCACTTCTCCAAGAAGGAGTCGGTCAGCGACGTCGTCAGCAACCTGAAGGTTGACCCCAAGTTCCAAGCCTTGGGCAAGGGCGACCAGTCCATCGACCTCGAGGCTCTGACCGACGCGGCCAACGACAATCAGGTCGTCAAGCTGCTCAACCTCGTGCTCCTGCAAGCCATCAAGGATCGCGCCAGCGATATTCACTTCGAACCCTTCGAAGATGAGTTCAAGATGCGCTACCGCATCGACGGCGTGCTGTATGAAATGGTCCCGCCGCCCAAGCAGTTGGGTCCGGCCATCATCAGCCGCGTGAAGGTCATGGCCGACCTGGACATCGCCGAGCGTCGTCTGCCTCAGGACGGTCGCGTGGAATTGACCGTGGGCGGCAAGCCTGTTGACTTGCGTATCGCAGTGCTGCCCACCATCCACGGCGAAAGCTGCGTGATGCGCGTGCTCGACCGCAGTAACGTCGAACTCAGCCTCGACCGTATCGGTCTGCGTCAGGATGACTACGACACCGTGAGCCGACTCATCACCAAGCCCAACGGCATCGTGGTGGTGACGGGGCCGACCGGTAGCGGCAAGACGACCACGCTCTACGCCGCCCTCGCGAAGCTCAACGACATTGAGACCAAGATTCTGACTGCCGAAGACCCGGTGGAATATGACATCGACGGGCTGTGTCAGTGTCAGGTGAACAACGACGCGGGCAACACGTTTGCGAAGCTGCTGCGCAGCTTCCTGCGTCAAGACCCCGATGTGATTCTGGTGGGTGAAATCCGCGACCTTGAAACCGCGCAGATCGCGGTGCAGGCGAGTCTCACAGGCCACTTGGTGCTCAGCACGTTGCACACCAACGACGCGCCGAGCAGCATCATTCGTCTGGTGGACCTTGGCGTTGAGCCCTTCCTGCTGACGGCGACCATCGAAGGCGTGATTGCCCAGCGACTGGGACGCACGATCTGCAAGAAGTGCAAGACCTCGTACACGCCCAAGGAAGAAGAGATCATGGAGCTTGGCCTGCGCATGGAGCAGGTCGAGGGCAAGAAGTTCTGCGTGGGCAAGGGCTGTGAGAACTGCAACAACAGCGGCTATCGCGGCCGCGTCGCGCTCTTCGAGATCATGACCATGGATGACACCATGCGTGAGATGGTGATGAAGAACGCGAACACCGCGCAGCTTCGCCGATACGCGCGTCAGCGCGGCATGCGCACCTTGCGTGAAAGCGGTCTGATGTCGATCTACGACGGCGTCACCACGATTGACGAAGTCGTGCGTGAAACCCTCGAAGACGAGGTGTAAGGAATCGTCGAGTAGGCAACGGGGTAGCAAAGTTCGAAGTGAAAACACGAGTCCGCTGCGGCGACTCGACACGAGATTCGGGAGTCTGATTCATGGCGACGTTTGCATATGAAGCTCTGAGCACGTCCGGCAAGCCGCAAAAAGGCACCGTGGAAGCGACCTCGACCGAGGAAGCGATCGCGAAGATCAAGAGCCAGGGGCTCTATCCCTCCAGCATCAAGGAACAGGCCGCCGCCAAGAAGGACGGTGGCGCGCCCGCTGGTGGCGAAGCTGCGAAGAAGAAGAAGCCCGGCACGCGCCGTGGCGGCTCGGTGGGCCCCAAGCAGCTCACCACCTTCACCCGTCAGCTCTCCACGCTGCAGGACGCAGGTCTGCCGCTGCTGCGCAGTCTGCAGATTCTCGAGAGCCAGCAGAAGCCCGGCAAGCTCAAGAACACCCTCATCGGCATCTCGGAAGAAGTCGAAGGCGGCACCGCTCTGTCGGAAGCCATGAGCAAGTACCCCAAGGCCTTCAACCACCTCTACGTCAAGATGGTGGCGGCAGGCGAGGTCGGCGGCGTGCTGGACATCATCCTGCAGCGTCTCGCCGAGTTCATGGAAAAGAGCGAGCGACTGAAGCGCAAGATCAAGGGCGCGATGGTGTACCCCGTCGTCGTCGTGGGTATCGCCACCATCATCTTGACGGCGATCATGGTCTTCATCATTCCGAAGTTCGAGGAAATCTTCAAAGACTTCGGTGTGGATCTTCCCCCGCTCACGATGTGGCTCATGGCGACCAGCCGCTGGTTCGCCGGCACCATGGCGGGTCAGGTCATCCCGGGCTGGATCATGGTCCTGCCCTCGCCCTTCATTTTCTGGTTCCTCTTCAAGCTCATCCGCAAAACCGAACCCGGTCGCGCCGTGACGGACATGGCCACCCTGCGCATTCCGGTGTTTGGCGGTCTGGTCCGCAAGACGATCATCGCCCGCTTCACCCGCACGCTGGGCACGCTCATCGCCGCAGGTGTACCGATTCTCGAAGCGATCAAGATCACGAAGGAAACCAGCGGCAACTACGTCTTCGAGAAGGCTCTGCAAGGCGTGTACGACAGCATCCGCGAAGGTGAAGGCTTCGCCGGTCCGCTGCGTGAGAGCAAGACCTGCGACGCCATCGTCGTGAACATGATCGACGTCGGCGAAGAAACCGGTGAACTCGACCAGATGCTCATGAAGATCGCCGACAACTACGACGAAGAAGTCGATGTCGCCGTCGCATCGCTGGTGAGCCTGCTGGAACCGTTGATGGTCGTCTTCCTGGGCGGCTTCGTCGGTCTCATCGTCGTGGCGATGTTCCTGCCTCTCGTCAAGATGATCCAAAGCCTTCAGGGCGGCGGTGCGGTGTGATCGCCGTGCCGACCCGCGCCAGCGGGCCGGCGTCATCAGGACCTGGACTCAGTTGACAGAGTGAATCGAGCGCGGAGCGCACATGCAAGGACAGATCAGCCACAACTTCTCGCAGCCAACGCCCGCGCGGCGCGGCTTCACGATCGTCGAAATCATCTTCGGCATCCTGATCATCGCGATCATCATGGGCTTGCTCATCATTTCGGTGCAGGCTGCGCGGCGCAGCGTGAATGCTGCTGTCGCCGCCAACGAGCTGCGCGAAATCGGCAAAGCGATCGAAACTTTCCAGAATGAGTTCGGCTTTGCCGTGCCTCTGGTCGCGGAACGTCGCCTGCTGACGGGCGACAACGCGGGCGGCTGGAACGCCATCGTCACGACCACGGTCGCGGCACCCGATCGCAATTCGATTCGCGTCTACAACCGTGGCGACGCGAACGATCTCGAAGTACTCCGCGGCGTCAACTCTTCTTCGGTCCCGACCGCGACTTCGCCCTTCGGCAGCAACAGCGATCAGATCGCCGCCAACAACGGCAACACGCTGACCGCCGGTTTTGATCAGCGGTTCAGCACGCTCTCGGTGCCTTACTTCCTCGTCGGAGCGCTCGAGTCGCCTTACGCAGCCGGTGTCACGGGCGTGCCTATCGACGGCGTCCCTGGCCAGGGCTTCTTCCCGCCGCGTGCGGCCGGCAGCTTCGATGTGCCAGAGTCCGTGCGTCGCGCCGCCGCGAACGCGCGCAAAGATGTCGGCAAACGCTTCGAGTCTTTCGTGAAGGTTGATGGTGCCTTCAAACTCGTGGTGGAAGCCACCGCTAGCGGCGGGCGTCGTATTGAGTTGCAGGATCGCAATGGCGCCGCTGTGCGTTACTACCTGTGGATCAACGAATTCAATGACAATGGCACCTGGCGTGAGCCGCGGACCCTCCCGGAGCTTAGCGTTCCGCGGCTTATTGGCCGATATGTCGACGAGACCGGCACGCTCAGTCCAGCGTCCAGCGTGCCAGGTGAGTCGGTTGTGCCTGCGTCTCGCGATATCTCGAAGAATCCTGCTTTGAACGGCCGCTACATGTGGGCACTGCTCGCCGCCGGTCCCAATGGCGTCTTCGGCGACGAAAGCGACGCGGCGATTGCCCGCGGCCTGGGTGTCAGCGCGAGCGCCTCGCCGCAGGAATTGATTCGTCGTCGCTTCGACGCTGAGCGTGACAACATCGTCGTCTACGGGGAGGCAAAGCGATGATGCTGCAATGTGCTATTCAATCACCTCGCGCCAGTCGTCGTGGTTACACCATTGTCGAGTTGCTGGTGGTCGCGGGTCTGCTGCTGCTGCTGTTGGGCGTCGCCGCTGGCGCGCTGGGCAGCCTGCTGCGTTCGAGCGAGCGCTCACTCGCCGAGAATCAGCTCCGCGTGGGCCTCTCGGCTGCACGCGACCTTGCGGTTCGCAGCGAATCGGGTGACGCGGCGGCTGTCTTCCTGCTTGAAAACGGTCGCTGCCGCATTGTGCCTGCAGTCTCTATCGGCACGCTCGTGAACGACGAAGTGCTGGGTGTTGACGGTCAGGTGCAGCAGTCGCCCACAACCGGCGCGCCGCTTCGCGTCAATCGCGAAGTGTTTGTGCCCGTCGCTCTGGCTGAACCCATTACGCTTCCCCTGCGATGGACCGTTCGCGGCTTCGCCGAACCGGGCCAGTTGCACGCCACCGCCGCGCCCAATGGCTGGTATGAGTGGGTGAATGACGTGCAGGCCACCGCGGCTGAATCGGGCAACTGGATGCTGCCCGAGAACAGCGTGCTTGACATCGAAACAGCGGAAGAAGGCTGGCGTCGCCAGACTTTCATCGTGCGTTTCGAAGCCAAGACGGGGAACCTCGTGACCAACTCCAACGCCACGGTGCTCGTGGTGGATGTGGTGCCCACCGACGAGTTCCGCGGCGCAGCCCCGTACAACACGGTCGCCACGCGTCTGGATGAACTGGATGATGATCTGGCGCCTGCCGTTCGCCGTCTGCTTGCCAGCCGCACGCTGCACCCGCTCGCCACGCAGTTGACGGGCACCACTGATCTGCACCGCCTGCTGGGTGATCGCAGCAACGACACCATCCTCGCCCGTCCCGTGCAGACCGTCGCTCTCGCGCTGGAGTCCTCGGTCGCGTCAGGTATCAGCGCTCGCGGGCTCAACCGCGTCACCAACTCGTTGCTCGTGCGTGCCGAAGATGTCGGCACGAATGCATCGCCGATCGATGTCGGACTCGTTCCCAACGTGGCTGACGCGGCTGAGGTGCAGACGCGCGTCAACGCGTGGATCGCGCCTGATCTTTCCGACACCGCAGCGGTGCCCGCTGGAATCAACGAGCCGTTTGAGGCGCGCATTTTCACGTTCTCGCGATATCTGGGCAGCATGCAGGAGGTCAAGCCGTGACGCACATCTCATCCGTTCCGTTCAACGCTCGCGCACGCGCAGGCTTTACGCTCATCGAAGTGCTCATCGGCATCATCGTGCTGGGCCTGGGCCTGCTTGGTCTGGCCTCGGTCTTCCCTGCTGTCGTCGTGCAGCAGAAGCAGGCTGCCGATGCCGTGCAGGGCGATTCCACCGCCAAGAGTGTCGAAGCGCTGCTCCGCGCCAGTCCCAGCTTCAACCGCCCCTTCGATGGCGCGGTCGACCGACTTCGCATCAACACCACTTTCAGTGCAGCGGTCGACGCCTCAGGTCTTACACGCTGGGAGATCGGCATCGGTGGCGCCAATGAAAGCGGTGCCCTCGACATGGACCTGTCCAACGGCTCGCTCTTTGTCTTGATGCCTCAGGGTGGTCAAGTGACGATCGACGTCGACGACGCTGTGAATTCTCTCCCGAGCATTCAAAGCGCGGAATCGGTCGAGTTGACGCAGGCCGCTCGCCTCTTCCCGCAGGCCAAGCTCCGCGGCAATGACGCAGGCTCGGTTCGCAGCAAGAACGATGGTCCGCAGTTCGTCTGGGACATGGCGCTGCGTCGCGACAAGGGCACGTCGGCCATTCTCGATCCGCTTGGCAGCGATGCGATGCAGATCGCGATCTTTGTGCGTCGCATCGATCCCGGCATTCGCGGTGATTTCAACGCCGTCTTCGCCGGTAACGGTGTCGTCGCTGTCGCCCAGGGCACCGACGGCGCACCCACGCTCAACGGTCGCGGTCAGTATTCCCCGATCCTGCGTGGCCAGCTTTCCGTCTATCAGCCGACCAACGGCGACCCTCCGGTTCGCAATATCGTGACGCTCGAGCCCAATTCCGTGGGGAGCATCACGGACGAAGTCGTGATCGAGTGGCTCGGACGCGTTGGTCAGAAGTTCGTCGGGCCCCAAGGCCAGTTGTGGACCGTTCTCTCGGTGCGCGAAGAGAACGCTGAGACGCTCATCACGCTCGATCAGCCGCTTGAAGATCGCACGCAGGCGCAAGGTGGCGACACGGTGGACATTCTCTTCACCATGCACACGCCCGCCAACGTCCGCGTGATCACGCTTGCCGCTCCGACTCGTCCGGCGTTCGGCCCCCTCAACTGAAGCGAAGACGCGCCCCTCCGCGGCGCGAAAGGAAGACTGAAGTGAACGCTCGCTTGCTTGCCAACCTCGCTTCGACATCGCCGGCGTCCAACCTGCGCGCGCGGCGCGGCTTCACGCTGCTCGAGATTCTCGTCGCGCTCGGCGCGGTGGTCGTTGTCGCGGTGGGGCTTGCCACCATCTTCCGTTCCGTGGGGGACACAGTCTCCGCAGGTCGCCGCCTCAGCCGCCAGAATCAAATCGGCAAACTGCTCGAGCAGCAGTTGCGGGCCGATGTGGAAGCCATGACGGCCGACGGCTTTCTGGTCGTGCGTCAGCAATACGCGGATCGCGATGCCGATGGCGTGCTCGATCGCACGGGCAACAACGCGGATCGCATCCCACTCTTTGAAGGACAGGAAGCTGATCGTCAGCGCCTTCGCCGCAGCGACGAGATTCTTTTCTTCCGCAAGGGCACCTTCCAAAGCCAGCGTGCTCCGCTCGCGGACGAGTCCTGGCGCGCCAAGTCCAACGAGGCGATGATCTACTACGGGCACGGCCAGCGCCGTCGCGAGGATGATCCCAACAGTGGCTTGCTGAACGTGCAGCAGCCCAAGGTCAATGACTCCAACAATCCCGCCGCGACTGCTGCGGACGATGTGCGCTTGGGGCGCTTTGTGGACGACAATCCCAACGCGACCGCCGATGCCTGGTCACTGTTGCGCAAGACGACGTTGCTGGTTCCCATCAACAGCAGCGAAGGCACGCTGCCCGCCGGCGCGATCTATGACATCAACGCCGCCGACATCGATACGAAGCGCGATAAGGAATCGCAGATCGCCGGCCAGCCCGCAGCGCCCAGCATCTTCCGCGGCATCAATCGCGGCATGGGTCCTGAGTATCCCAACACGCAGTTCCCGTACGGCACGTTTGACAGCCACGTGTGGCTGAGCAACAACACCGGCCCGATTGGTGGAAACTACGAGACGGCCGTCGGCCCCGAGTTCATGGCTGGCCCCAGTCTGGCCAGCGGCTTGGTTGATATCGCGACGAGCTCACTCGCGGAGATTCGCACGCAGGTGCTGGGTTACGCCGACACGCGTGCCACGCAGCCCGGCTTCGCCCCGATCTTCGCGATGCCCGGCGAACTTGGGCTGCTCTCGCCTGCGTTCCCGCCGCCCAGCGCCACCTTCTCGTTCACACCCGTCGCCAATCCCACCGCCGTGCCCGTCTCGCGTCCGGGCACATACGAGTCGCTCGACTACATGCACGGCTGGATGAGCAACGCCTTCCCGGGCCGCGCCGGTGCCGCCAACGGCAGTGATCAGTTCAACCTCGACAGCGTGGGCTTCGGCACTGATGACATCGCGGGCGTGCGTCCTCGTTACATGCCCACCGCCGAGCGGCTGTACGACCTGCTGTCCGTCACGCCCGGCAACCCCGAAGAAAGCCGCGATCTGGCGAACATGCTCGCGGATCGTCGCATGCTGCAGAGTTCGGTGCTGCTCTCGAACTGCACCGAGTTCATCGTCGAATGGACCTTTGGCGAAGTTGACGCCGACGGCAGCGTGACGGGCACGCCCGGCTCCACCATCTGGTATGGCCCGCGTGAAGATCCCACGCAGGCGACCGCAACCGATGGCGTGTTTGGCTACTTCGCGTACAACGACACCGACGGCGCGATCGGCAACGTCAAGACAGACGTGCTGCGCCGCGATGGAACCTTCGCCACGCCGCACGCCGTCACGTCGCGCCTCATCTACGGCCTGACGCCCAGCGATGCGGACGGCGAGCCCATCAGCGTCACCAGCTACTTCGGTTATGTTGATCCGACCTTCAATCCAGACCTTGACAGCAATGGCGATGTGAACGATGCAGCCGACGCCGCGCAGCCCACGCTGCCTTGGCGCTGGCCCAGCATGATCCGCATGCGTGTCACCGTGAGTGACCCGATCGAGAAGGAACTGGAATCCACGTTTGAGTATGTCTTTTCGCTGCCCGCCAAGTGAGGCAAGCGTCACGTCAATTGATGATGATCGCGCGGCTGGCTCGTGCATGCCGCGCTGGGATGAGTGTGCACTATGGGTACCAAGCGAAACCAGTCTGACAGCATTCCGCAGTCCGCTCCCGTGCGGCGCGGCACCATGACGGGCGTGCTCAGCGCCGCCGCCGGCGCACCGTGCGGCGTGCAGGTGCGTCGCGGGCGCGAAGGGTCGTTCCTCGTGCTCGTCGTGGGCACGCTTGCGCTGCTGGCAGTCATCACGATTGTCTACGTCGCGCTGGGCAACGCCGACACACGCACCAAGGCTGCCGCCCAGAGCCGCGTGCAGCAGGACGATGTCGCCCCCAAGGTCGGCGAGTACATCGCGTCTGTCATTGCAGATGATGTGACCGCCACCGAGTTCGCGGGTGAAGTGAGCAACGTCGTTCCGACCACCGGTCAGCCCGGCGGCGCCAACCTGCGTGCGCTGCTGCGTCGTGAAACCTCCGACGCGCCCGGCGTGCGACCCAATCTGTCAACGCTTCCGGGCACGCCCGCCAACCGCGTCTTTGATCCCGTCGGCCAGGTTAACGCGCAGGTGCAGAACGACCTGTTCACGTCAACCGCCGCGGCCGCTGTTGATCCCAACAACCGCATCCCCGCCAGCGACCCGTACCTCGCGACGTTGCTCCCGGTCAACTTCAACAACGAGTTCGCGCGCGGTCAAGGTCCCAGCTCCGTCGTTGATCCGACCCGTCCGTATCTCTACGACCTCGACTGGCTCTCCATCTCAAACTTCGCTCCCGATGGCGCATTCATCAGCCTTGAGAACCTGCGCAACAACTTCGGTGCATCTTCCGCTGACCTGCGTCGCAACAAGACGCTTTACGACATCAACGGCCTGCCCACGCAAAGTACCGTGTTCGATACGCCGGCCGATCAGGACAATCCGTTTCACTGGACCATGTATCAGCAGCGCGCCTTCCAGCCGGGCAAGCTGACTGCCGAATGGGCCGACGCCGATGGCGACGGCATGCTCGATTCGCGCCTGTTTGAGATGGTCGACTTCTTTGGCGGCGTGGGCCGCCGCGTGGTGCCTTCGCTTAACAACACGAACGTGCGCTGGTTCGTCGCGACACGCGCGGTCGACCTTTCGGGCATGGTCAACCTCACGACTGCCACCGAGTTCACGACGGGCACCAACAACAGCTTCGTCGCTGGTGCAACCCCCGCCGATGTTGACCTGCGTCGCCTGCTCACGCAGGCCGACATCTACGCAGATCAGAACCCCGCCGGCCAAAGCGCCGCACTTGCGGGCTATCAGGGCCTCATCCAAGTCGCGGATCCTGCCGATCTCGAAGGCGCGGGAGCGCAGTACCGCGATCTGCCGCAGAACTACGCCCTCTATACCGAAGATGCCGCGTTCCGCGCCGGTGCCGGTGCGTACGCCGCGCTGCGCCTCAGTCTTGCCACCAACACCATCATCCCGCGCGACATTGGTGGCAACCCCAACACCATCACGCTTGCCGAGCCCGACTTCCAAGTCACGCTCGATAGTTCGCTGCTTGGTGCGTATGGCGCGGAGCTCAAGAACCTTGATCCGGGCCAGCCGGGCGAGTTGCGGGCGCTGCAATCCATCTTCGGTGCGCCGTTCCCCGCAACTGGTGCGCTGCCGACCGGTGGCGGCATCACAAACTCTGACTGGGCCGCCATGCGCCAAGCCGCGTGGAATCAGTCCCGCAAGACGCTCGTGGGCGGTGCGTACAACGCGACCAACACCAACGACGGCGCGCTGCCGGGCAGTCTGTTCACCACCGCCGATCTGGGCGAACTCCTCACGCGTCACGGCATCAACACGGACGAACGCTCTGCGCTCGAAGGCGTCATTGGCGGCCGCGACGGCACACAAGCCGAGCTCACGCAGCGCTTCGACCCGCTCCGTTCCAACCGTCCTGAGTCGGTCGAACTCATCCGCTTCGAAGTCGATCCTGCAACCGGCATCGACAGCGC
Source organism: Phycisphaerae bacterium (assembly GCA_046316615.1). Taxonomy (GTDB): domain Bacteria; phylum Planctomycetota; class Phycisphaerae; order Phycisphaerales; family UBA1924; genus BJHL01. Next base: position 98,095 of record JBKDAN010000040.1, on the reverse strand, counting down.
CCCGCCAGTGGGCAGCGAGCAAGACCGCGTCATGCGCATGTTCGGCAGCGACGTGCGTCGCCTTATCACGCCCCTCAACGGCGCTCGCCAGTTCCGCAGCGAGTCATCGTTTATCGATGTCGGCTCAGGCGCCGTCGCGTCGGTCGATCCTGAACGCCTGCAAGGCAACGAGCTCAAGACCGATCTCCGCGCGATTCTCGATTCGGGTGACCCGGCAGACCAGGGCGATCTCGCGTCGCTCTATCGCGGCTATGCCGCAGGCCTCGCTCCCTATTCCTTCCTGAAGGGCTCATGGTCGCGCACACAGTTGGGCCAGCGCACCGCCACGCTCTCCTACGGCTACCGCGGCCCCGAAGCCGCGCTGATCACCGCGGCGCACATGGCCGTCAACCTGAAGGACTTCGCCGATGCCGACACGCGTCCGTCGGCTGCGACAGTGGTGCTGTCCAACGAAGCGCTGAACGCTCTGGGCACCGCGGCGAACGCCCCCGCATCGAATAACGCCCTCACCCCCTTGAACAACTTCTCGCCGTGGTTCGCCGGCATCGATAGCTTGGGTTATCAGGAGGCTCGCAACGAGTTCGAGTCTCGCCGGCTGATTCCTGAGATCGATCCTGCCGCCGCCGCCGCCAAGCTGGCTGATACCAACACCAGCGTCGTGGCACCTGCACTGAATGTCTACGGCGTGGAGCCGCAGATCTTCATCACGCAGGTCTCGACGATGACGATGTACATGGACGACCCCGGCGCGATTGGCCCCGACCCGAGCCAGCCAGTGGAGATTGATCCACAGTTTCCGAACAACGCCAAGTCGACATTCATCAGGATCGTCAACTCCGCGAGTATCGACGAAGCGGATAGCAGCGAAGTGATGGCCCGCATCATCGGTTTCAAGGTGACCAACCCGTTTGATCGCCCGGTGTCACTCAGTAGCGCGCCCTTCTCCGACGGCACCGATCCCATCCGTACTGCTGTTGCCCCCAGCGCTGAAGACCTGCCAACCGGTCGCTGGGTCAACGGCAAGTACATGGATGTGACGGAGTTCGGCGAACTGCCCGCCAATGTGCGTGTTGACAGTCTGCGTGACTTCCACTACATCCGGGTCGGTCAACTCTTCACCACATCGAATCAAGCATCGCGGTATTACCTGCTGATGAGCATGGTGGAACAAGTGCAGCCGAACGGCACGTATCAGCCCGACGTGCTGTCAGATCGTCGCGTCGCTCCTCCGATCACGCTTGAGCCGATCGTTGTTGATCCCGGTGAAACAGTCCTGCTCTACGCCATCTCCGAGCCGCCCGCTCGCATCGCTGAACGCATTGACGATCGTGGTGATTGGGCGCGCGTAAGTGGCCTGGACGGACAAGACGTTCGTGAGTTCGTGCAAGGCGTGCTCACCAAGCAACTCGGCGGCGGAACGGGTACGGACACGATGCGTCGTTTCTGGATTCCCATGTATTCGCCGCAGCTAGAGAACACCGGCACGGGTATCGATCCGGTCAGCGGTTTGCAGGACATCACCAGATTCGTCGACGTGATTCCGCCCGACGCGCCGGCTCCGCCGCCCCTGGGTGGCGGTGCGATCACACCGCAAACCGTTTCGCTTTGGCGTGCCGACCGCCGGCTTGCGAATGAGTTGCGCGAGATCGATGCAAGTGGTGCCTGGGGCAACACCCAGCTTTTTGCTCCCGACGGTGGCACGCCCGCCGATCAGGACACCTCGGCTTTGGCGCCACTCGGCCCGCGCGAGACTTTTACGCCGCCTCCAACAGTGCTAGCGCCCAACGTCCCCGGGAACGACATTCTGGTCGATCGCTTCAAGCTGCCTCTGGGCACGATCTTCGATTCAGCCCTGCCGAACCCGACCGCGGATGTAACGATCAGCGGCACGAGGCAGGTCGACGATCGCGACGGTGTCACGCTCATGCTCGCACGCACGTATCGCCGCCCCGGTGATCCGGGCTTCGACTTCGAAGGTGGCGATACCCCTCGTGGTGTGCTGCCCGCGTACTGCATCGAGCCCAAGTACGTCACCGGCACCCAGCTTCGCCCGGAAGACTCGTGGACATTTGCACAGATTTCCGACCTCTTCGCGCTGCCCTCGTTGAACACGGCGGCGCCGACGATCGAATACCGCGGCACGAGCGACGGCGACTTCCTGGGTGACCCGAACAACCGCGTGGGCGGACCGGTACCAACGAAGTATGCCGGCGCATTCATTGGCTTCTCGGAGATCGTGACCCGCAGCCTCTTCAACACGTCGACCGCCCTTGTGCCCGATGCGTGGAAGGCTCCGAAGGATTGGTCGACGTCGCAGATGCTCGCAAACACCGAGAACGTGACCGCCGAGGGTTACGCCTACCCCGGTCGCGAGTTCGCTGCAACGCATGGTGCCCGTCCCACGCAGGCCGGCACGCTCGTGGCAGATCCTCTTCGCAGGTACTACAACGAGATGTATCCGTCGCTGCTGCAAGCAGGCGGCGCGGCGTTGGCCACTCCGGACATCTTGCAAAGCTCGATGTTCCGTCAGGAGCGTTACAACGCCGCGGGCCAACTGATTGGACAAACGCTGCCTGATGGTCAGACGGTCGCGACCATCTCCACGTTGCGATTGACCGATCTGCTTTTGCCGCTGGGCCTTGGCCCTATGGAAATGCCGGTGGGCGCCCAAACGAGCCCCTGGCCTGGCACAACGGCGCTTGATTCGAAGGTCCACGCACAGTTCCAGCAGCGCTACACGACGCTCAGTGAAGCCGTCGCGATCGCGATGGGCTACGAAGCCAATGTGTCGGCGACTGTCTATGCCCAGGATCCGGCCATGTGGCTCGCGCCGCGTGGTCCGGCTCCCACCAGCGAGTTCATTCTGCCGGTGCCCACGGTGCCCAACTCGACCGACCCGCTGCGGAGCGATGCGTCGGCCCTGCTGATGTTTGACGCAGGCCAACTGGCGCTGGATCGGTTCGTGCCCTTCATGGATCTTGATGCTGATCGCGTCATCGACGCGAACGAGCAGACGTGGGGCTTGGGCGTGCCCGCGGCTGTCAGCGTGCTGGATCAGTTCACGACCATCACCGCCCCCAGCGGCCTTGATCGCGTGCCGACCACAGGTGGCGCGCAGCAGATCCGCGACTTTGTGGCCCGTCGCACGCGTGAGCAGTTGACGACTGCCGTGCCCGGTCTCATCAACATCAACACCGCGCCGGTGCAGGTGCTGCGCACGCTGCCGCTTGCCAGCCCCTTGCCCACCCTCAAGACCACGGTTGCGCAGGCTGATCTCATCAGCGGCACTGTGCCGCCTCAAACGGAGTGGCGCACCTTCTCGCCGGGCGTGAACGACTGGGACAACAACCCCTTCCTCGCGTGGCGCGTGAACGTGACTGGTGTGAACAGTGCGCCAGTGATCGATCAGGCGACCGATATCGCCCCGACGATCGCTGCGGTGCGCGATCTGTACCCCGAGCGCATCCGTACCGATGCATCGATCTTCATGGCGAATCGTCTTGCAGCGTTGGGCATGCCCGGCGCCGCACAGACGCAGTTGATCACGCCTGAAGCCAATATCTTCGATCCCATCGGCGTGTACACCGGCGGTGCGCCGAACGGTCTGGCTAACCGCATCGTTCCTGCACTATGGACGTGGGCGGGTTCGAGCCTGAATGCTGCTGACATCGAGCAGTTGTGGACGCGTACAAACGAAACGCGCGAGCGTGCCATACGCATCCGCGGCATTCGCAGCCAGCCGGGCTTCCGCTCACCCGCGGAACTGCTCATCGCTCGGGCCCACTGGTCTGACGGTGCGGCGAATGTCAACGTCGGTTTGCCCAGCACCGCGGCGGCCACCGCCAACTTCCGCAAGGAAGTTGTCAAGGGTCTGCCGACCAACCCTGACTATCTGGGCTTTGACCAGCAGTTTGGGCCGCTGCCGACAACGCAGAAGACGCGTGACATCAGCGCGGCGTTCCGCGGGCTTGATCCCATCCAGCGTCACACGCTTGATACGGATCTCACGCCCAACGGCAACGTGGCGACCAGCCCCAACAACACCGCAGGAACCAACCCGCGGAACCTTGCGCGCGAGAAGCTGCTCATTCCCGGTGCGATGATGTCCGCCGCGACGACGCGCAGCGACGTGTATGCGGTCTGGTTCACCATCTACGGCTTCCGCGAAGGTGACGTGAACACACCGGCTCCCGCGCCCGGTCAGGATCCCGCGCCGCTGCTGCCCAGCATCCAGCGTCGCTTCCTGATGGTCATCGATCGCTCCAACGTCACGCAACTGGGCGAGAAGCCCCGCATCGTGCTCTTCAAGGAAGTGCCGATGTGAGGAACGGCGGAAGAAAGCGATAAAGCAGCAAAGTGAAAAGCGAAAATGAACAGGAGGCGGATCGGAGCTTGCAACTCGGATCCGCCTCCTGTTCATTTTCGCTCTGTAGCTTTTCGCTTTATCGCTTTCTTCAGTACTTCAGCACGCTCTGCACCAGACCGCAGTCGCGAATCTTGCGGATGCCGCTCAGTGCGGTCAGTTCAATCAGCACGCTCACGCCCACGATCTCGACGCCGCCCGTGGGCTTGGCTGTCTCGCGAACAAGCTGCGCGCACGCTTCAAGCGTGCCGCCGGTTGCGAGCAGATCGTCGACGATCAGCACGCGCTTAGCGTGCTTGAGCGCATCGGCATGCATCTCGAGGCGATCCGTGCCGTACTCCAGCGCGTACTGCACAGCGCGGACCTGTCGGGGCAGTTTGCCTGCCTTGCGCACGGGCACAAACCCCGCGCTCAGCGCCTGCGCCACCGCAATGCCGAAGATGAATCCGCGGCTCTCCGCGCCGATCACCGTGTCAATGTTGAGCCCGCGGAACGGATTGGTCATGTACTCAATCGCGAGCGCAAGCCCGCGCGGGTCGCCCAGCAGCGGCGTGAAGTCCTTGAACAGAACGCCAGGCTTGGGAAAATCCGGCACGTCGAGAATGAATTTGGAAAGGTCTTGCACGTTTTCGCCCTGACGGAACCAGCGATGAAAGATTGACGCACCCGGCGCGCGACCGCCATGTTAGCAGGTTCCGCCTCCGGTGACTCGATTAACCCGAAGGCATCGAATACATGACAACGTCGGTGTTGCTCATGCCGCGACATGTCACACCCTCGCCACCGCCACTACGCTACGAACGACTTATGGCCAAGACTCCCAAGAAACCCGACGACGAGACGCCCGCTGACAAGACGCCGGGCGATAAGCCCGCCCCGCAGACTTCCGGTCGCGGCTTGGAGATCGTGGAGCCCATCGGCAAGCGGGTCCTCATTCGCAAGGACGACGACAAGAAGCAGACCAAGGCCGGTATCCATCTGCCTGACAAGGTCGAGATTCCCACGCTGACCGGACGCATCCTCACCATTTCGGCTGAAGTGGAGCGTGACGAGAACTACCCGCTGGAACGCTATGACCGCGTGCTCTTTCACCCCAAGCACGCCATTCCCGTCGACTTTGAAGGTGGCAACCGGCTCTATGTGGTGCCGGTGGAAGACGTCGTCGCCGTCTTCCGTCGCGAAGAGTGAGTCGCACCCACCGCGCCAGCCGCGCGGTTGGCCTAGGCACCAACACGCATGCATTCGGTCTTTGACGCACGTCGCTTCCTCATCCCCTTTCGCTCGTCGCTGCTCCCGCAGATCTTCACCGACACGCTGGTGATAGGCGGTGGCGTGGCGGGCCTGCGCGCCGCTATCGCAGCAGCCCAGCATGGTGAAGTCATCGTGCTCGCCAAAGGCGACTTCAAGCACACGAATACGGCGTGGGCCCAGGGCGGCGTGGCAACCGTGCTGGATCCGCAGGACACTATCGAAAGCCACGTGCAGGACACGCTGGTCGCCGGTGCCGACGCGTGCGACGAGAACATTGTGCGTTTGGTCGTCGAGCAAGGCCCGCGCCGTATCGAGGAGATGTTCGGCTGGGGCATGCGCGTGGATCGCGACCAAGGCGGCAAAGTGCTGCTGGGTCGCGAGGGTGGGCACGCCGCGCACCGCATTATTCATGCAGGTGGTGATGCAACCGGCGCGGAAGTGCAGCGCGTGCTGCTCGAACGTGTGAAGCAGACCGCGGGCATCCGCGTCTTCGCTAATTGCTTCGCGCTTGATCTCATCACGCCCAACGACAGCGAAGGTTCGCCCGTGATGGGTGCCATCACGCACCACCCCAAGTTCGGCTTGCAAATGATTTGGGCTCGCAGCACGATCCTTGCCGCTGGCGGCAGTGGGGTGCTTTTCCGCGAAACAACCAATCCGCCGCAAGCGACCGCCGATGGACTCGCGATGGCCTACCGCGCCGGTGCGCTGCTGGCCGACATGGCCTACATGCAGTTTCACCCCACGACGCTGTACCTCGCCGGTGCGTCGCGCAGTCTCATTACTGAAGCTATCCGCGGAGCCGGCGCGTACTTGCTCGATGAAGCCAAGAACCGCTTCATGATCGGCGTGCACCCCATGGCCGAACTCGCCCCGCGCGACATTGTGAGCCAGGCCATCGTGCGCCAGCTCGCCCGCCAAGGCGGCGGTAAGGTCTATCTCGACTGCCGCCATATCGAAGGCATCAACGAGCGATTCCTCGGCTTCGCTGAACTGCTGAAGAAGTTCGATCTCAACGCTCAGACTGACCTTATTCCCATCCACCCTGCCGCGCACTACATGGTGGGGGGTGTGAAGACTGACGCAAGCGCCCGCACCAACGTGCCGGGTTTGCTCGCGGCTGGGGAAGTTGCAAGCACTGGGCTGCACGGAGCCAACCGTCTCGCAAGCAATTCGCTGCTCGAGGGGCTCGTTTTCGGTGCAATCGCAGGCGAAGCCGCTGCCGACGGTTGGAACGGCTCACGTAGCCTGCCCCGGCCGGGTCCGGTCAGCATCGTGAGCGACATCCGCCCCAGTGACCGCGGCGAGCTCGACCTCACCGACGTTCGCAGCAGCCTGCGCAGCGCGATGTGGAAGAACGTGGGCATCGAGCGCACCGGCGCCAAGCTGCAGGGCGTCGCCGAGATGATCGACTTCTGGGGCAGATACACCCTCGACAAGATCTTCGACGAGCCCTTTGGCTGGGAAACCCAGAACATGCTGCTTGTCGGCGCCGTCATGGCCCGTGCCGCTCTGTGGCGAGAAGAAAGCCGCGGCTGCCACCTCCGCCTCGATTTTCCGCAGCGTCGCCCCGAGTTTGCGAAACAGGACGTCTGGGGCAAGGGAAAGAGATAGCGACGGTTGCACGCCCCCGCGCGAAAGCCGCACCCGGCGCGAAATGTTCTCGCCATCTGTGCGGATTTGTCGATCCGGCATCCAACCGTCAGGCAGGGCGAACCGTACATTGACGGTTCCTTGGCGGAGGTTGCATGGCGATGATGCTTGCCACGTCGTTTGCAGGTTTGTCTGGCCGCTGCACATCACGCGGGGTCGGGCGGTGGCTCCAACTGGCCGCGCTCGTCACTGCGTCCGCCGGCACTGCACTCCTCGCATCCTGCTCAACCGACTCGCGCGGCGCCGCAACGACCACGAGCGGCTCCATGGGCATCATTACCGAGCCCGCCCCAGTCGCAGATCCCACGCCTCAGTCAATCACGTCCGAGCCGTGGACGTTTGAGTCCACCGCCGGCCGCCTCATCAGCACGCCCAACTTCCGTATCTACACCACAGCCACGAGCGAGGCCATGCTCACGCGCCTGCCGACATTCGCCGAGGCTGCGCTCAAGCACTACACCTCTGCCCTCCTCACCCTTCCCGCGCCCGACGCGCCGATGGAAACCTACATCATGGGGAACCGCCCCCAGTGGGAGCGGCTCACGATGCGCGTCATGGGGTCCGATGCTGATCCGTACCTGCAGATTGCCCGCGGCGGGTTCGCTGCTCGTGGCCGAGCGATTTTGTGGGATATTGGCCGCCGCGACACGTTCACCATCGCCGCTCACGAAGGCTGGCACCAGTACACGCAGAACAACTTCGAAGACCCGCTGCCCATTGTGTACGAAGAGGGCATCGCCACGTACATGGAGGGTTTCCGTTGGACTAGCACCGACCGCACGACGCCGCAGTTCATGCCATGGGCCAACTGGGAACGCTTTGGCCAACTGCGCGAAACCGTCGCCGAGGATCGCCTGCTCTCACTCGACGAATTGCTGCGCGAAGCCCCGCAAGACCTCATGTCCCGCGGCGGCGACAGCCCCCTCGACTACTACGCGCAGGTATGGGCCCTCACGCTCTTCCTTATGGAAGGTGACGATGGCGCGTACCGCGAAGCGTTCACGCAGATGGTTTCCGACGCCCACCGCGGCACGCTTCGCACCAAGATTCGCGAGGGGCTGGGTGGCCGCTCCGCCAGCATCCACGCCATGCGCCGCCGGGGTATCGACGTGCTCAGCCTGTACACGGGCGTGCCCACCGCCAGCCTGAACGCCAAGTACCAGGAGTTCATGCGAACCACTGTCAAGACCGGCGCGGGGCAAGCGATTTCGCGGGGCGAGTCGCCGCACGCAAAAAAGCCGTGATTCGGCCTGCCGCCCACCATGCTCAGGCGGCAATCCTCGAAACGTCCGGATACCACGGGCGAACAAACCTCGTGGATCGGCCTGACTGGCGAACCGACAACCGAACTTTCCGCGTATGGATGTCCGATAGCGGAGAGTCGGGCCGGCTGTTACGCTGGCAGTGATGGGTTGGTGCAGCTTAGTCGATGGCATCCGCAACGCGTGACGCTTGTGTGCGTCGCACGTGGACGACTTTCGGGTGACGAGGCCGCGGATGCCTCAGACAGATGCGGACACCCGCCGCAGGAGATGACACATGCGTTTGTTCGCTCGCGTGAAGCCTTCGCTCGCTCTTCTGGTGGCGGCGGCGGCCCTGTCGCATGGTTCAATCGCCGCGGCTCAATCCACCGTCGTTCCCGAGCAAGGCATTCGCGTCAATCGCGTTGCTGACAAAGGCGCCAACCGCAACCTGACCATGGCCGCGTGGGGCACCAGCGTGTGGGACGCGGCTCGCGTTGGTGACGAGAAGGAAGTCGAGCGTCTTCTGAAGCTCATCGACGATGGCAAAGTCGTCGACGCGAACGAGACAGTGGTGGGGGCCGTCAAGGCGTACACCGTCAACATCCAGCAGCGCGAGATCGATCGCGAAGCCGAGACCACCAAGATTCGCGAGGAGATGGACAAGTTCATCAACGATGAGCCCACCGTCACCAATGTCGCCAAGGCTCTGGGCAAGGCGATCGAACTGCAGTTCGTCATGAAGGACGACAACGCTGTGCTGCAGCTTGACCGTGTCATGATGCTGCGCGACCGCGCTCTGACCATGGCCCGCGCCGCTGAATCCGAAAACCGCGTGCTTGAGGCGACCGAACTCTTCGTGCTGCTCGACGCGCTCAACGACGTCGCCGGCACCTATCGCAACGACGTGCGCCGCATGGCCCAGCGCCAGGAAATGCTGCGTCTCTATGTGCCCCAGCGCCTGTGGGAACTCAATAACGAACGCCGCAAGGCGCGTGGCGACAAGGAACTGCCTGCGTACAACCCCGTGGGCGGCGACTATCGCGAGCGCCTCGCCGGCGTGACGCGTGAGATCATTCTCAACAGCTTGCAGCGCTCGCGTGAGCACGTCGATCAGGTGCCCACCAACCAGTTGCTCACCGCCGGCCTCGAAACTCTCCGCGTCATGTACACGACGACGGACCTGCAGGCTTCGCTCGACTTTACCGGTCTGAAGAACGAAGACCTTCGCCGTGCAATGCTCGATGCCATCACACGCGAGCAGCGTGCGCTGACGCAGGCCCCGCAGCAGTACGACGGCTTCCAAGTGGAGAGCATGCTTGACCGCGTGCTGGCCGCCAACGAAACCAGCGTGCGAGCGCCTGTCGCGGCGGTGCTGCACGAGTTTGGCGTCGGCGCGTTCGCCAAGCTCGACGAATACAGCACCATCATCTGGCCCGACGAAGTCGCCCGATTCAACCGCAACACCCAAGGTCGCTTCGTGGGCGTGGGCGTGCAGATTGAGATGGACCCCGACCAGCGCGTGAAAGTTGTCACTCCGCTTGAAGGCACGCCCGCGCACCGCGCGGGCCTCCACCCGGGCGACATCATCACCAAGGTCGATGGCAAGAGCATCTTCGGACTGTCGCTCGATCAGGTCGTCGATCTCATCACGGGCCGCGAAGGCACCAAGGTCATGCTCAGCGTCGAACGCAGCGATGACCCCGTCACGCCCACCGACGACGCGGCCGATGACGAAGGCTACGAAGCCGGCAAGCCCGAAACGCAGTATCTTGAGTTTGCGCTGGGCCGCGCGACCATCAAGGTCCCCAGCATCAAGGGCTGGAAGCGCAACGGCATCCGTGAAGACGCTTGGGACTGGTTTGTCGATCAGGAAGCCCAGATCGGCTACGTGCGTCTCAGCCAGTTCGCTGATACCTCGACCGACGAACTCGACAACGCCATCCGCCAGATGAAGCAGTCGGGCCTCAAGGGCCTGGTCTTTGACCTTCGCTTCAATCCAGGCGGCTTGCTTGATCAAGCCGGCATGATCGCTCAGCGATTCCTGCCCTTTGATCACGAACCCATCGTCAGCGCCCGCAAGGCCGGCGGCGTGGAAGAAACCGAGTGGTACACCAACGCCAAGCGCGCCACGCTCAGCGACATTCCCGTCGTCGTGCTCGTGAACGAAAGCAGCGCGAGTGCGAGTGAGATCGTGAGCGGCGCGATCAGCGTCTACAGCAAGACGCGCGATATCGACGCGCTGGTGCTGGGTCAGCGCAGCTTCGGCAAGGGCAGCGTGCAGAACGTGTGGCCCGTCGCGAGCAATGCCTTCCTCAAGCTCACCACCGCCCACTACATGCTGCCCGATCGCAGCATCATTCACAAACGCCCCGGCAAGGCCGTGTGGGGTGTGGAGCCCAATATGCACGTGGAGATGCTGCCCGAGCAGATCGGCAAGGCCAGCACCCTGCGCCGCAACGCCGACGTGCTGCCCATCAACGAACAAGGCATCATCCAGCGTCAGGACCAGACCGAGCAGCCCAACCCCGACGAGCTGATCACCAAGGGCATTGACCTGCAAGTGGAAGCCGCCGTGCTGCTGCTGAAGGCTCGCACCACTGCGGATGCCGCCAAAGTCGCCGGCAATCCCTGAGCCTTTGGGTGGGCCGCCCGTCCGGGGCGGCAGAATTCCAACATCAATCTATCACCAAGAACGCCCCGCATCACGCCGATGCGGGGCGTTCTCATTTCTTGCACGCCGTGGGCATCCGGCCGCCCCGGAGGGTCGGCCCACCGGTCACAATTTTCTCGCCGCCTCCAGCGCAGTTCTCACCGCTTCCGGCCCCGTGCCACCCAGCAAGTTCCTGCTCGCCAGCCCACGTGTGATGCTGATGCGCTCGTACACATCCTGATCACACACCGGTGCATGCTGGCGCAGTTGCGCAAGCGTCAAAGCTTCAAGCGGCTGCCCCAACTCCAGCCCCAGCCGCACGCACTTGCCCGCCTGTTCATGCGCATCGCGAAACGGCACGCCCTTGCTCACGATGTAGTCGGCCAAATCCGTCGCGTTGCTGTATCCGCCCTGCGCCGCACGCATGCACACGTCTTTGCGCACGGAGAGCCCCGCGAAAATCCGCGGCACGCTCCGCAGCATCAGGCTCACATGTTTCATCGCGTCAAAAAGCGGCTCCTTGTCTTCCTGCAAATCCTTGTTGTACGCGAGCGGCAGTCCCTTCAACGTCGTCACCAGACTCGTGAAGTCCCCGATCACCCGCCCCGCCTTCCCGCGCAGCAGTTCCGCCGCATCCGGGTTCTTTTTCTGCGGCATCAGCGACGACCCCGAACTGAACGCATCGTCAGGATCAAAGAACGCAAACTCCTGACTTGTGTACAAGACCAAGTCTTCACCCAGCCGCGACAAGTGCATCGCCAGCACGCTCAGTGCCGCCAGCGTCTCGAGCGCAAAGTCCCGATCACTCACCGCGTCCAAGCTGTTACGGCTCGCCGCCGCGAATCCCATGTCGCGAGCCAGTTGCTCGCGATCAATCGCATACGCGCTCCCCGCCAGCGCACCGCTGCCAAGCGGCGACACATTCACCCGCGTCCGTGCATCCCGCAGCCGCGCCTCGTCGCGCAGCAACATCTCGTGATACGCCAGCGCCCAGTGCGACAGCAGCACCGGCTGCGCCCGCTGCAAATGCGTATACCCCGGCAGAATCACATCCACATGTTGCTCGGCAAATGCCAACAGCCCTTTGCGTGCCGCCGTGAGCTCCGTCAGTCGCTCATCGATCGCACGCCGCGTCCACAACCGCAGATCCGTCGCCACCTGATCGTTGCGACTTCGCCCCGTGTGCAGCTTCTTCCCCAGTTGCCCCACTCGTGCCACCAGCCGCGCTTCCACCCAGCTGTGAATGTCCTCATGCTGCCCGGCTTCCGCCAGCGGCGCACGCGGATCGGCAGTCACCTCACGCAGCAACTCATCCAGCGCGGCAAGCAGTGCCTCCAACTCATCCTTGGTCAGCACCCCCGCGCGATGAATCGCCCGCGCCTGCGCGATCGATCCCTCGATGTCCTCCCGCGCCAGTTGATAATCAAACGGGAGCGAGTCGTTGAGCTCGCGAAACAGTGGATCCGGTCCGCCAGAGAAACGTCCACCCCAGAGGGCCATGGGCAGTCCTTTCTGAAGCGTGCAAACGCACGCACAGAGCGAGCATATTCCGCGCGCGGAGCACAAGGTTGCACTCCAGCGTCTCAAGGGTCTTCGAATTCGACACCAACGAGCTTGCAACCGAGCATCTTCGCGTGCTTCCTCGCGGTCTTGAATGCCTCAGCGAGATGTGCGTCGTCGTTGCTGCCCAGCATCCGGTATTCAACGGTCCAGTCAGCGTCCCGAGGTCCGCGTCGTACCTTCTTCACGCCAGCCTTCTTGAGCGCGGCGACAGCGTCAGCAGGCGAGTCTGTAGCAAAGCCAAAGACATACACCAGCGGATCGCCTTCAGCCAACCCCGTGTCGGAGTAATGACGTAGTCGCCACTGCGCAGACTTCAACGAACTTATGAGCAAGGGAGGCCCGAAAATCATGTCGAGATCATCTCGCGACCAATGGTCCAGATGCGAGCACTTTGCGCCAAACTCCTTCGCGAGTTCGAGCATCTCCCGTACGTACTCCCTAACTGCAGGTGCCTTGAAAGCCCCCACCTTGTACACCCGCGCAGTTGGGCCCAGATCACGCACGGTCTGTTTGCGACCAGTGATCGTGAATTCTTCGTGATGTTCCTCGGATGCAACTACATACCCCTCTTTACGAAGGCGGCGCGTGGCACGCTGCATGGAGAGAATGTCCGGGAAGTGAATCATCACTTGCCAACCGGCTTTGGCATTGGGATTCTCTCTCAGATTGGTGCTGAGATGCTCATATAGCCAGTCGACTTTCGCGATCAAGTTCTTCGGCGAGGGGGGCATGATCTTCATGACCGAGAACGTAGGACGTCACCGCTTTGGCGCAACGCGATGCCTCCCTCGCCTCTTCCCTCGCTCGCGATCGGGCTCGTATCATTTCCGCATGACCTCTACGCCCTCCCGTCCCAGCGTTTCGCCCTCGGCTCGCCCCATCGATCCGCACGCCGTCACGATCTCTGGGCTGGTGCTCGACCCCAGCTACGGACCCACGCAGCAGAAGTACCAGGAGGCTGAGGCTCTCAAGAACATGCCGCGCGATCTGCCCGCGCCGGGCCAGTATCCCTTCACACGCGGCCTCTTCCCGCAGGGCTATCGCAGCCGCCTCTGGACCATGCGCCAGTTTGCCGGCTTCGGCAGCGCCGACGACACGAACAAGCGCTTCAAGTATCTTCTCGAACAAGCCAAGAGCAGCACCGCCGCCAACACCGGTCTCTCAACCGCCTTCGACCTGCCCACTCTCATGGGCCGCGACAGCGACGACGACCTGTGTGTGGGCGAAGTCGGCAAGTGCGGCGTCGCCATCGACACCATCGAAGACATGCACCGTCTCTACGCCGACATTCCCGTCGACAAAGTCACGGTCTCGCAGACCATCAACGGTCCTGCCGCCGTCATCTGGGCCATGTACCTCGCCCACGCGATCCAACGCGGCATGAGCTGGAACAACCTGGGCGGCACACTGCAAAACGACATCCTCAAAGAGTTCCACAGCCAGAACGAGTTCATCTATCCGCCCGAGCCGAGCGTCAAGCTCGTCGTCGACACCATCGAGTTCCAGAGCAAGTTCGTCCCCAAGTGGAACAGCGTCTCTATCAGCGGCTACCACATCCGCGAAGCCGGCAGCAGCGCTCACCAAGAGCTCGCTTTCACGCTGCGCGACGGCATGGAATACGTCGAAGCCAGCCTCGAGCGCGGACTGCCCATCGATGAATTCGCGCCGCGACTGTCGTTCTTCTTCAACAGCCACAACGAGTTCTTCGAAGAGATCTGCAAGCTCCGCGCCGCTCGGCGCATCTGGGCCCGCGTCATGAAGGAGCGCTACGGCGCCAAGAGCGAACGCTCGCTTTACATGAAGACGCATGTACAGACCGCCGGCTGCTCACTCACCGAGCAGCAGCCCCTCAACAACATCGTCCGCGTCGCGTATCAAGCGATGGCCGCGGTGCTGGGCGGCTGCCAAAGCTTGCACACTGACAGCATGGACGAAACGCTGGGCCTGCCCACTGAGCAAGCAGTCACCGTCGCCCTTCGCACCCAGCAGATTCTCGCCCACGAAACCGGCGTGACCCGCGTCACCGACCCGCTGGGCGGCAGCTGGTTTGTCGAACAACTCACCGACACCATGGAGCGTGAAGCCCTCCGCCTGATCGACGAAATCGACAGCATGGGCACGTACACCAGCACGCCCAAGCCCTCAGGCGGCGATAGCGAACTGCACCGCGCCTACCAGTCGCGTGGCGGCTTCGGCCGCAGCGTCGTCGCTGGTATCAACAAGGGTTACTTCCGCCGCTCTATCGCCGAAGCCAGCTACCGCTTCAGCGAAGAGTGCGAAGCCGGCGACCGCGTCATCGTGGGCGTGAACGCGTACCACGACAACGACGAGAAGCGGCCCATCGATATCCTCGTTATCCCGCATCAGGTCGAAGTCGATCAAGTCGAACGCCTCACGTCCTTCAAGAAGCGTCGCAACATCGACGAAGTCAACCGCGCCTTGGACGCCATCCGTGCCGCATGCCGCGGTCAACGCAGCGAACTGCGAGCGCTCGAAGGCGGCACAAACATGGCCGGCGCGGTGCACGCCACCAACGTCATGCCCGCCCTCGTCAACGGTGCACTCGCCAACTGCACGATGGGTGAGATGGTCCAAGCCATGGCCGACATTTATGGTCGCTATAGCGGTGGGCCGGAGTGGTGATCGATGAATGAAATCGCTTGCCGCGACTGGAATCACTTTGAGGAGTTGCTCGCGGCGTTCTTCAGGCGTGCGCCGCGAGACCGCGATATGTACATGTTCCGCGGTCATGCCGACGCGAGATGGAGATTGCAATCGACGCTCGATCGTCTTTTGCCAGTTTTGCGGGAGAGTGATTCCGAGGCGGTCGAGCGTGAATTAGTGGAGCAGTTCGTCAAGTCAGCACTACCGAGCCTCGCAGAAATATATGTTATGGACGATACCGCGAAGCGAGTCATCGCGCGGCATCATGGGCTGCCATCGTCACTGATCGATTTCACGATGTCGCCGTTCGTCGCCGCTTTCTTCGCTTGTCACGACACGATTCACGATTCTCCGTCGGCTCCTGAACGGATCGCAATCTGGGCGCTGAACCGAGCCAGTATTCCGGCCGATTTTGGGCTTGATGACTTCAAGATTTACGAAGGAGCCGATGCGATTCGGTTTAACCCTCGAGCGGTTGCGCAGCAAGCGATCTCGTTTCGGGTGTTGCGCAGTGAGTTAAGGATCGATTCGTTCTTCCCGGGCAAAGCCACGACCAAGTTCACGATCCCAACCACTGAGTTGGGGACGATAATGAGTCGGTTGAGCTACATGAATGTCACCCATACGCAGATTTACGGCGGCCTCGATGGTGCTGCTGCTTATGCAACATGGCGCGTGCGTACCATTCACTCGAAGGATCCCCTATGACGAGTCTCCCCAATCCTTTCGAGCAGGGTGGCGAGTTGAACGACTCGGATTACCGTTTGATTCAGTTGTATCAGCGAGAGGGCGTGCCTCTCGACCGCTTGCCGTACACGGCCGAGTTCGAGCGGATCTTTGCTGGCATGCAACAGGCGAGCGATTCTCGCGATCGTGCCGCCATATACCAGAGACTGCTTTATATTCGGAAGTCTGGCCGGTTGCCGCGCTTCGATCTCGGCAAAACGGGCTGAGATGTCGCAGCTATTGGGCGGGGTGAGAGCGGCGCGACTCGCGGGCGGTTTCACGCCTCTTTCCGCTGCAACTCCTCCACCCGCTGCTGCGCCTTCGCCAGCACCTCGCGGCACCGCTTGATCAGCGCCATGCCGTGCTCGTACTCCGCGATGGAGTCTTCAAGCCCCACCTCGCCCGCTTCGATTTTGCGCGAGATCTCTTCCAGCGCCTCCAGTGCCTGTTCAAACGTCAACGACTCCGGTGCCGGCTTGGGTTTCGCTTTGCTCACGCCGCAGGATAGTGGAGGAGGGGGAACGGGGAGCAGAGAACGGAGAACAGAGAGCGGAGAGAACAGAGCAGGCAGTAGCCCGTTTCCCACGCTCCATTTCCCGTCAACCGACACGAACACCAAACTCGCCCATCAAACCCGGTCTTCTCTCTCGCTTCCCGTTCTCCACTCTCCGTTCTCCGTTCCACCCCCCCCTCCCCGTCCGGTCTCCGTCCGGGTCTTTTCCCACTCACATTCCCCTTGCCCGCCTCGCCTCCACCGTCTACTATCCCCTCCCGTAAGAAGGAATAGCTCCGCATGGCACTGCTCGCAGAAGAACGTCAACAAGTCGTCAGCAAGAACCGCCGTCACGGCACCGACACCGGCTCGCCCGAGGTCCAGATTGCCATGTTGACTGCGAAGATCGAAGCACTCAACAACCACCTCAAGGGCAGCGAAACCCAGCGTGGCCATGCCAAGGACCACCACAGCCGCCGCGGCCTGCTGCTCATGGTCGGCAAGCGCAACCGCCTGCTCCGCTACCTGGCGCGCACCGCTCCGAGCGACTACCAGAAGCTCATCGCACGCCTCGGCCTGCGTAAGTAAGTTGTCTCACCCCTGGCCTCGATCCAAACGGATCGAGGCCGGTTTGTTTTTCGGTCAAGCCTGTTTTCGTCAGGCTTGTCCCGGCCTTTTCTGTTTGGCTTCAGGCATCGGGCCTGTGGCGTGAGCCCCTCACGCCTCTCGCCCGCTGTCTGAGCCAAGGCCTCTGTTGCGATTCGCGCACTCGCGTGGTGTCATCACCAGTCGCTCGTGCCCAGTCCCCAGTGCCTTCTTTCCGCTCCCCGATGCCTGACGCTTCCCGCCGCACTGCGGCAGTAGGAGTTTCGTCATGGCAACCACGTATCCCTGGAACACCGGCCTCATCCGTCTCGAACGCGAGATCGGCGGTCGCACCCTCATCCTCGAAACCGGCGTCATCGCCAAGCAGGCTGGCGCCGCCGTCATGGCTACGTATGGCGGCACCACCGTGCTCGCCACCGTCGTCCGCAGCGTCCCGCGTGAAGGCATCGACTTCTTCCCCCTGACCGTCGACTACCGCGAGAAGGCCAGCGCCGCCGGCAAGTTCCCGGGTGGTTTCCGTAAGCGTGAAGGCGCTCCCAACGAGCGCGAAGTTCTGACGATGCGCATGATCGACCGTCCGATCCGCCCGCTCTTCCCTGACGGTTTCCTCGACGAAGTGCAGATCCAGGTCGCGGTGCTGAGCCACGATGGCGAGAACGACAGCGACGTGCTCTCAGGCACCGCCGCCAACGCCGCCCTCGCCCTCAGCGATGTGCCCTTCGAAGGTCCCACCGCCACCGTCCGCGTCGGTCGCATCCACACCGACGATGGCCCGCAGTACGTCCTGAACCCCACCGTCACGCAGATGGACTTCAGCGATGTCGACATCGTCGTTGCTGGCCACAAGGACGGCCTGAACATGATCGAAGTCGGCGCCGCCGAAGTCAGCGAAGATGGCGTGCACGGCGGTCTGACCTTCGGCTTTGAGCAAGGCATCAAGCCCCTGCTCGCCATGATCGAAGAGTTCACCAAGCTCGCCGGCAAGAAGAAGGTCGACGGCGCTCTCCACCTGCCCACCCCCGAAATCACCGAGAAGGTTCGCAAACTCGCCGAGAGCAAGCTGCTCGAACTCCGCCAGATCAAGGGCAAGAAGGAACGCAACGACGCCATCGCGGACCTCTTCAAGAAGACGCTCGACGAGCACTTCCCCGTCAAGACCGATGGCAGTATCGGCCTGATGGAAGAAACCAAGAAGAACCGCAGTATGGCCAAGATGGCCATGAGCCGCCTGGACGAAAAGCTCACACGCAAGCTCATCGTCGACAAGGGCATTCGCGCCGACGGCCGCCAGCCCAAGGAAATCCGTCCCATCACGGGAACGGTTGGCCTGCTGGCCCGCACCCACGGCTCGGCCCTTTTCACGCGTGGCGAAACGCAGACCGTCTGCTCCGTCACGCTCGGTACAGGCAAGGATGAGCAGATCATCGACGGCCTGCTCCCCGAATACAGCAAGAAGTTCACGCTGCACTACAACGTCCCGCCTTACTCAACCGGTGAAGTCAAGCGCATCACGGGCCCGGGCCGCCGCGAAATCGGTCACGGCGCACTCGCCGAGCGCAGCCTGCTCGCCATCCTGCCCAGCCCTGAGCAGTTCCCCTACACCATCCGCGTCGTCAGCGACGTGACCGAAAGCAACGGCAGCAGCAGCATGGCCAGCGTCTGCGGTGGCTGCCTCGCTCTCATGGATGCAGGCGTGCCCATCCGCGCCACCTGCGCCGGCATCAGCGTCGGTCGCTTCGCCGATGAGAACGACAAGAACGAAGTCTTCGTCACCGACATCATCGGCGAAGAAGACTTCTACGGCGACATGGACTTCAAGGTCTCGGGCACCCGCGAAGGCATTACGGGCATCCAGCTCGACCTCAAGACCCGCGGCCTCAACCTCGAACAGATCAAGCGCATCTTCGAGCAGGCTCGTGTGGGCCGTCTCGAGATCATCGACATCATGGAAGGCGTCATCCCCGCTCCGCGCAGCGAGATCAGCCAGTTCGCTCCGCGCATGGTCACCATCAAGATCGATCCCGAAAAGATCGGCAAGCTGATCGGCCCGGGCGGCAAGATGATCCGCGGCCTGCAGGACAAGTGGCAGGTCACCATCGACGTCGAAGACGACGGCACCGTGCAGGTTGCCAGCGCCAACGCTGAAAACATTGCTGGCGCACGCACCGAAATCGAAGCTCTCTGCGAAGAGATCAAGGTCGGCACCGTCTACGAAGGCAAGGTTGTCAGCATGAAGGACTTCGGCGCGTTCATCGAACTCGCGCCGGGCACCGACGGCATGTGCCACATCAGCGAACTCGCTGAAGGCTACGTGCAGAGCGTGGCTGATGTCGTCAAGCTGGGCGACACCGTCAAGGTCAAGGTCATCTTGGTCGACGACCAGGGCCGCATCAAGCTCAGCCGCAAGGCTGTCCTGATGGAAGAACGCGGCGAGGTCTACGTGCCCGCTGAGTCCGGCAGCCGTGGCGGCGGCGGCGGTGGTGGCGATCGTGGCGGCCGCGGTGGTGACCGTGGCGGCCGTGGTGGCGACCGCGGCGGACGCGGCGGCGACCGTGGTGGTCGCGGTGGCGACCGTGGCCCGCGCGGTGACCGCGGCGGTGATCGTGGTGGCGACCGTGGCCCCCGTCGTGACTTCGACGCTCCCCGCGAGCCCAGCGCTCCCCGTGAGGACTGATCGAAGCGAGAACAGTTGAATACCCCAACAGGCGGCGACCGAAAGGTCGCCGCTTTTCGCTGAGTTGCCCCTGCAATGAAATCCTCGGGGCACGCTGCAATAACTGCGCAAAGGCGTCGTTGCACCTGCTTGCGGCGGGTGACGTTTCGAGCCCGCATTTCAGTGGAGGGTTCAATATGCGGCGTACACACACAGGCGTTCTGGCGATCGTCAGCACGATGGCTGTCACTTCTCTGGCCCTCGCGCAGACCGGCGTGAGTATTCCAGAGGTTGTCTACTCAGTCGGCGTCACCACACTCACTGGCCGTCAGGGCAGCGTGTCAGGGCCCGAGAGCTTCAGCGAAGGGCCTATCCCTGGCGCGGTGAGTGCACAGGGTGGTGTGTTCGGCAAGCAGTTCACATCTTCCGTGGGTCCGGTGTTGCCAGGTCAGATTATCAGTCTGCCTGGTACGGAAGGCGTTGCCACGGCTTCTTCGCTCGCACGCATCACGGTCACGCCGCTCACGAACGCCTGCACGATTCGACTGCAGGTGAACAACAACCACTCCGTCATCAACATGGATGGTGGCGGTTATCTCGCCACTGGTGGCGGCTTCACCAGCGTCACGATCCACGTGCGTGAAACCACCAGCTACACCCTCACAGGCACGCTCGCCCTCGATTCCGAAGATGCCACCGCGTACATGCAGTTTGTGGGCCAGCCCATCTTCATCGTTCCCAGCGGCAACGGTCCCATCAACTTCACGGGCACGCTCGCGCCGGGCTATTACACGCTTCGCTCCGGCACCGCTTCCTCCGCACCGCTCTTCCCGCAGAACACCGGCAATGATGCAGACTCCTCCTCACTTGATCTGCTGCTCACCCTCGACAAGCCGTTGGTCGCCAACGACTGCGACACCATCGACTTCAATCGCAACGGCGTCTTCCCCGAAGATCAGGATGTCATCGATTTCTTCGACGTGCTCGCGGGCGGCACCTGCCCGTTCTGCGCCGACATCGACTTCAACAACAACGGCGTCTTCCCCGAAGATCAAGACGTCGTCGACTTCTTCAATGTTCTCGCAGGCGGTGAGTGCCCGTAAGCCTCGCACGGCGGCTCCAGTGCAATCAATTGCTCACGCCTGTTCCTGCGCGTCCAGAAATCGGGCACGTAGCGCTGGCGTCGGCATCATGCATGATTCCTGCTTGCCGAACACGCGATAGCGATTACGCGCAACGACGCCGTAGGCCCAGTCTCTCGCAAATCGCGGAATCACGCGCCCGACCTTCGCCCATCGCCACGGTGCCCCCAGGCGTGACGCGATCGCTATCGCCGCATCAGACTTTGTCAGCACGCGCCCCTGATCGATGACGATCATGCTACTTAGGTTCTCATCGAGCGTTGCGTTTCCGCCCGCTTGAGAGAGCACCCGCCTGCCCGCGTCGGACTGCAACGCGGCGAATCGAAACACATCGCGTGTATCTCGCCGAATGATCCATTGCACGCTCGCGTTGCACAGGTTGCACACGCCGTCAAACAGAATGATGGGATGCGGCTCGCTCACCGGCACAAGCGTATCAATCCCCGGCTTCTCTCGCGTCATGGCACGCTCGATACACTCGTTCCATGCACAAACCAACCCTGTTCGCCGCTTTGCTCGTTTCGTTCCCGCTCGGCCTCGCCGCGTGCACCACCGCGCCCCGCGCCAACCCGCATACCGCCAATCTGCCCGACGCTGATCCTCAGCTCGCGCCGCTCACCTTCCTCGCTGGCGCGTGGATCGACGCGACCGACAAACCCAACAGTCCATTCAACGAAGAACACTGGATGTTGCCCCGCGGCAAGAGCATGGCTGGCGCGTTCCGCCGTATTGGCGGAGATGGCATCGGCCGCTTCGTTGAGGTCACCCACATCAACGTCGCCGAAGATGGCGTGTATCTGCGTCTGCGTCACTTCCACAATCCGCTCGAACCTCGTGCAGGCGAGACCGAAGCCAACGTCTTCAAGCTGCGCGAAGCCGACGGCACCAAGGCGACCTTCGATGGCGTGCAGAACACGCGCGGCGTCACCAGCGTGACTTACGCCGCCGAAGGCGCGAACAAGCTCAATGTCGAAATCATCTTCAATGACGGCAAGCCCACTGAGAAGTTCAGCATGCACCGCATCCGCGGTCGCGGTGACTGATCGCGCATCTTGATGAAACCTGCATAAACCCGCGGCAAATCGCTGCGGGTTTTTCCATGCGCATGCAATCGCTGAAACCTGTCACGATGCTGCTGCAACCAACTTGCGGCACACGGAACACAGAGACACAAGGAACGCTGACATGAAACTGTCCACCATCGCCATGATCGTCCTGCTTGCCGGTTCAAGCTTCACATCTGCTACGTTCGCGCAGCACGTGCAAGCCGTTCGCAGCGTCAGCGCGTGGAACCTCGAAGCAAAGTCAAAGCTCGCCATCAAGGGCTACGACCCCGTCGCCTACTTCAGCGGCTCACCGCAAAAGGGCAAAGCCAACATCACCACCGACTACAACGGCGCCGTCTATCACTTCGCCACTGCCGCCAACCGCGATGCCTTCCTCGCTGACCCCGCCAAGTACGAGCCCGCATACGGCGGCTGGTGCGCCTGGGCCATGAAAGACGGCGAAAAAGTCGAAGTCGATCCGACCAAGTTCATCGTGAAGAACGATCGCCTCTATCTCTTCTACGACGGCTTCTGGGGCAACACCAAGGCCAAGTGGGAAAAGGAAGACCACGCCGCCCAAGTGAAGCAGGCCGACGCCAAGTGGAAGACCCTCAGCGGCGAAGATCCCGCGATGCTCAAGCCCGCTGAGCACGCCGCGGCAACGCTCAAGCCGCAGCTCGATGCGATGCGAGAGAACTTTGCGACCAAGGCTCCCGCTGATGTCATCGCTCTGTACGACAAAGGCATCCGCGACGTTGCCGCTGGCGGCGTGACCGAAACCGCCCTCAAGGTCGGTGCCAAGGCTCCCGAGTTCACGCTTCCGGACGCCAAGGGCGAAAGTGTCGCACTCGCCACATTGCTCGCAAAGGGCCCCGTGGTCGTGACGTGGTACCGCGGCGCGTGGTGCCCGTACTGCAACATCCAGCTGCGTGAGTACCAAAAAGCCATGCCCGAGCTCACTGCTCTCGGTGCCAACCTCGTCGCCATCTCGCCCCAAACGCCTGACAACTCGCTGACCACACAGCAGAAGAACGAACTTTCGTTCAATGTCCTCAGCGACAAGTCCAACGCCGTTGCCAGGCAGTACGGCATCGCCTACACGCTGCCGCCCGAAATCGCTGCGTCATTCAAGGGCAAGCTCGATCTCGTCAAGTTCAATGGCGACGAATCCAACGAGCTGCCGCTGAGCGCCACCTACGTCATCGGTACTGACGGCGTCATTCGCTACGCCTTCGTCGATGCCGACTACCGCAACCGCGCCGAACCCGCTGACATCATCGCCGCTCTGCGTGCCCTGCAGCCCGCCAACCTGAAGTCAGCGAAGTGATCGCCCCCACGTGATCACAAGAAACGCGAAACCACACCTGCGTGTCCTGCAACCAAGGGATGACACAAGGAAAGGGACCATCAATGCAAGCCGTCATGAATGCACAATCTGCCCCTGCTCTTCCTCGCGGTCGCGTCATTACCGCATGGATTCTGCAGGTCATCGCCGCCGCCATTCTGCTTCAAACGCTCTTCTTCAAGTTCACCGGCGCGCCCGAGTCCATCTACATCTTCTCCAAGCTCGGCGTGGAGCCCTGGGGCCGCTATTTCGCAGGCACCAGCGAGCTCATCGCCGCTGCGCTTCTGCTCATTCCTCGCACCACGATCTTCGGCGCTGCCATGGCCGTGGGCATCATGCTCGGCGCCATCGCCAGTCACCTGGGCCCGCTGGGCATCGTCGTGCAGAATGACAACGGCCTGCTCTTCACGCTCGCACTCATCGTCTTCGGTGCAGCAGTGGGGGTCCTCGCCCTCCGCCAGCAGCAGGTGCGAGCCGCGATCAAGAACCCTATCAGCTATCTGCTCAAGGGCTCATGATCGCACTCAACGTCATCACGCTCTATCTCACGCTCGGCGCGATCTTCGCGCCGGGCTTTGTCCTGTTCTGGATCAAGCGCCTTGATCCCGTGGCCGCGCACGCATCGATGATCGTGCGTTGCCTCTGGATCCCCGGTTGCGTCCTCACGTGGCCCTTTCTGCTCTACTTCCTGCTCCGTCGTCCGTCCTCATGACTCCCCAGCAACGCACAGTCCACCGTTGGTTTGCTCCGCTTCTCTTCACCGCGTGCGCTCTTGCAGCGTGCGCGTGGCTCGTCATCACCGTCCGTCAATCATGAGCGTCTCCTACAGCCTCATTCAGTGGAACCCGCACAAGCGCGT
This sequence comes from Phycisphaerae bacterium, assembly GCA_046316615.1. Lineage (GTDB taxonomy): Bacteria > Planctomycetota > Phycisphaerae > Phycisphaerales > UBA1924 > BJHL01. The sequence continues at coordinate 73,837 of JBKDAN010000040.1, read as the reverse complement.
CTACGACATCGTCGTCACGCTCGCGATTTTCATCATCTTCGCTGGCTTCGTGCTCATCAGCAAACTGACCGCACCGGATGGCGAGGCCATCAGCGACGAAGTCCTGCTCATCCGCGCCAGCGCAGTCTGCGGCTTCACGTTGCTGAACATCACGCTTGCCATCGGGCCGCTCGCTCGCCTCTGGCCTGCTGCTGCCGCACTGCTCTACAACCGTCGCCATCTGGGCGTCGCCACATTTCTCGTCTGCCTCTTCCACGCCACGCTTGCCACGTTGTACTACGGCGCATTCGGCGGCGTGAACCCCCTCCGTGCCATCCTGGGCTCGGGAGATCTCCGCAGCGTCAGTGGTTTCCCGTTTGAATGGCTGGGCGTCGCCGCCCTGCTCATCCTCGCGTTGCTTGCCGCTACCAGCCACGACTTCTGGCTCAACGTCCTCTCGCCGCGTCTGTGGAAGTGGCTGCACACGCTCGTCTACCTCGTGTACGTCCTGCTCGTTGCGCACGTACTGCTGGGTGCTTTGCAATCCGAGCGGCATTGGAGCCACGCCGCCGCGCTCACCGCTGGCGCCGCAATGCTCGCTGTGCTCCACACCATCGCCGCAATCTCTCAGCACCGCGCCGACCGCCTCGCCAGCCGCGAAGCAGCAACCTGGCTCACCGTCGCCGAGATCAACGACTTCACCGAATGTCGTGCCCGCACCGTCTGCCCGCAAGGCCGCAAGAGCATCGCCGTCTTACTTCATCAGGGCGAGTTTCACGCCGTCGCCAACACATGCGTGCACCAAGGCGGTCCGCTGGGAGAAGGTGCCATCATCGATGGCTGCATCACGTGCCCGTGGCACGGCTACCAGTACCTGCCGCAGACCGGCGCGAGCCCGCCGCCATTCACCGAGAAGCTCGCCACCTACGAAGTACGCGTCGAAGGTCGCACCGTGCAGGTACGTTCGCTGCCGAAGGACCAAACCACATGAGCACGCCGCGCACCGATGACATCTACGTCGGCTACCGCGACGTCCCCGCGCAGATACGTCGCTCGCTGCTCGTGCTCATCCCGGGTCTGCTCTGCACGCTCGCCGTGCTCGCCATCGGCATCGCCGCCGCACAACGCTCTCCCGGCAAAGCCACCTGGAACCAGTCAATCACAACGCTTTCAGGCACCCTCATCTCCCAGCCGCTGCCGGCCCTGCTTCACACGACGCCCACCGGCGAGCAGCAGCTCACACTGCTTGTGGAAGAGGGCAAGCACGGAGCCCAGCCGCGTGTCACGCCGTTGCATGGCTCGCACATCACCCTCACTGGCACCACGCTCTCACGCGGTTCAACCACCATGCTTGAGATCGCGAGCCTCACAGCCTCGACCACACCTCCCGACACACTGCCCCAACTCGTCTGGCAAGCTTCATCCACAACACTCGTGGGTGAAATCGTCGATGCCAAGTGCTACTTGGGCGCCATGAAGCCCGGCGAAGGCAAATCCCACAAAGCCTGCGCAACTCTCTGCGTCACCAATGGCATTCCTGCCATGCTCGTCACGGCTGACGGCGCATATGTGATCGCCGCAGGTTGGCAGCCCGACCACGCAAAGCTCATCGCCGAACCCGTCGAGGTCTCCGCGACGGTCGGGCAGTGGGGCACGTTGCCAGTGATCGATGTCCACACCATCACACGCCGCGGCGTGTTCTCGCACGCATCCAAGGCTTCAGCGTTTGCCAAGTAGCACGCTCAGCAGCGTGATATCCGCCGGCGTGATGCCTTCAAGCCGCGCCGCCTGCCCGTAGGTGTCTGGCCGAAACCGATGCAGCGCCTGCCGCGCCTCAGGCCGCAGGTGCTGAATCGCAAGATAATCAACTTGCGTCGGCAGCCGCTTGTGCTCCATCTCCGCGTGCCGCTTCACTTCAGCCTGCTGCCGCACGATGTACGCCGCATACCGCCGCTCCGCATGCACCGTGCGCCACACCGCTTCATCGAACCTCGCTGCAGGCAGCGCCGCCTTGAACTGCTCGAGTTCAAACGCCTGGCCGCGCAGCAGCTTCTCCAGCGCATGCCCGTTTACGCTCGTCGCATCGACCAGCGCGTGCAGCGCCCGCGTCTGCTCACTGCGGCGCACAAACATCTCGCGTCGCCGCGCCCCCAGCGCCGTCGAACCCAGGAGCCCCGCATCAATCGCGCGCTGCGTCAGCCGCTCCGGCGCATTGTCCGCCCGCAGCAGCAGTCGATGCTCCGCCCGGCTTGTAAACATGCGATAAGGCTCCACTGGCGTCTTCGTGACGAGGTCATCCATCAACACGCCGATGTACGCCTGCTCGCGCCCCAGCACAAAATCGCCCTCACGCTTCGCAAACTTCGCCGCATTCGCGCCAGCCACCAGCCCCTGCGCCGCCGCCTCTTCATACCCGCTTGTGCCGTTGATTTGCCCCGCAAGGAACAACCCCGTCACCAGTTTGCTGTGCCCCGTCACATGAATCTGGTGCGGCCGCACCATGTCATACTCCACCGCATATCCGTAGCGATGGACCTCGGCCTGTTCACACCCAGGCATGCTCCGCACGATCACATCCTGCACATCCGCCGGCAGACTACTGCTGATGCCATTGCAGTACACCCAGTCACTGCGCAAACTCTCAGGCTCCAGGAACACGCCGTGACTATCGCGATCCGCAAAACGCATCACCTTGTCTTCGATGCTCGGGCAATATCGCGGCCCCGCGCTCTCAATCTGCCCGTTGTACATCGGCGCACGGTGCACGTTCGCGCGAATCACCTCATGCGATGCACCCGACGTCTGCGTCGTCCGGCATGAAACCTGCGGCAACAGCGGAAACATACGCTGCACAAAGCCGCCGTCGCGCCACACACGCAGCCGCTCGTGCGCCAGTGTTTCGCCGCGAGCCTCATACTCGCGCGCCCACCACGTCACGCACGCCTGCGATGTCGCCATCTCCGGCTGCGCCACGCTCGCATCGGTCAAATCACTGAACGAAATCGGCGCGTCATCAGGCAACTGCTCGCCAAGTGCCTTCCAATCAATCGTGTCCCGCTTCAGCCGCGGCGGCGTGCCCGTCTTCAGTCGCCCCAACTCAAAGCCCAACTCGCGCAGTGAATCACTGATGCGATGCGCCGCCGCTTCCCCCGCGCGCCCGCCCGCCGTCTTGCTCTCACCCGTGTGCATCAACCCCTTCATGAAGGTGCCCGTCGTCAGCACCACCGCCCGCGCATGCACCGTCAACTCGCCTTGCAAGGGTGACGCAATCACCGCACCGGCACACACCTTGCCATCCACCAGCAATCGCTCCACCGTCCCATGCACGATCGCGATCTCTTCACGCGACGCAATCAGCATCTGCACGGCTTCCGCATACGCATGCTTGTCGCACTGCGCCCGCGGCCCGTGTACCGCCGGACCCTTGCTCGTGTTGAGCATCTTGAACTGAATGCCCGTCGCGTCCGTTGCCAGACCCATCAGCCCACCGAGTGCGTCAATCTCGCGCACAAGCTGACCCTTCGCGAGGCCCCCGATCGCCGGATTGCAGCTCATCACGCCGATCTTGCTCGGATCAATCGTCACCAGCCCCACGGTGCCCTTGCCGGGCAGCAGGTTCGCCGCCGCCCACGCAGCTTCCACGCCAGCATGACCGCCGCCGATGATCAGAACTTCAAACGAAAGTGCTTGCATAAGAGCCTATTTCAGAAGACCCGCAATCGTAGCGACCCGCGCGTTATCGCAGCTTCATATCCGGACCTTCACCGTCAATCCTGTGAAGCACAAACGTCTATGCGGCCCCGTTCACGCCTCCGATCCCCGCATTCTCCCCGAAGCGGTTGCATCCGCTGAAATCCGTGCTCTATTCGTAGTGCCGACAGCCAACACGCAGGCTCGCCGGCATCGCGTCGGAACATGCAAGGGAACGGGAGATTCGAAAATGAAGACTCGCACGCTGATTACCGCCATCACGCTCGCTGCCGGTGCCTTCACCACGGTTGCTCAGGCCGACGTCATCGTCGACTGGAACCAGGAACTGCTCAGCGCCATCTCCGCCACCAACATGGCTCCGCCCCGCGCCGCTCGCGCCATGGCCATGGTCCACACCGCTCAGTTCGAAGCGGTGAACAGCCTCGACCGCAACTTCCGCAGCTTCCAGCAGTACTTTGAATGCCCCACGGGCACAAGCAAGGAAGCCGCCGCCGCGCAGGCCGCCGCGGGTGTCATGCTCGAGCTCTTCCCGACTCGCGCCGCTCAGATCAACGCTCGCCTCACGTCGCACTTGGGCGGCATCTCCGACGGTGCCGCCAAGTTCGATGGCATTACGCTCGGTGGCCAAGCCGCCAGCGCCATGCTCGCCAACCGCTCAACCGACAACAGCAACAACACCGTGTCATTCACCAATGGCACCCAGCCTGGCCAGTGGCGCACCGTGCCGCTCACCGCGTCACCCATTCTGCCTCACTGGGGCTCAGTGCGTCCCTTCGTCGTGAATAGTTCATCGCAGTTTGCCGCGCCCGCCGCACCCGCGCTCAACAGTGCCGAGTACGCCGCCGCGTACAACCAAGTGAAGGAACTCGGCCGCGTCGACAGCGCAACACGCACGCAGTATCAGACCGACACGGCCTTCCTCTGGCGCGCCGGTGGCAACACCGTTACGCCCCCCGGGCAGTGGAACCAGGTCGCGCAGCAGATCGCCGCGTCGCGCAGCCTCAACATCGACGACAGCGCCCGCATGTTCGCTCTGTTGGGCCTTGCCGTCGCCGACGCTGGCGTGACCTCGTGGGAAACCAAGTACAGCCAACTCATCTGGCGTCCTGAAACCGGCATCCAACTGGGCGATACCGACGGCAACGCCGCCACCGTGGGCGATAGCACGTGGATGCCTCTCTTCGCCACGCCCAACCACCCCAGCTACACCAGCGGCCACAGCACCTTCAGCAGCGCAGCGGCTGCGGTCCTCCGCAACTTCGTCGGCAGCGACAACTTCACCTTCACCGTCATGGGCGATGGTCGCAGCCGCCAGTACAACAGCTTCACCGATGCGATGAACGACGCTGGCATGAGCCGCATCTATGGCGGCATCCACTGGCAGTTCGACAATCAGGCCGGTCTCGCCGCGGGCAGCGCCGTGGGTGACTGGGTCTTCGCCAACGCCCTCGCCGTGCCCACGCCCGGCGCAGTTGGTGCCTTCGCGGTGGCTGGCCTCTTCGCAGCTCGTCGCCGCCGCAAGTGATCCGAAGGCCTTCAGCCTCAAGCAAAAAACACAAAAGCCCGCGAGTCATACTCGCGGGCTTTGTCGTTTACGGCAACAAACTCGCTCACCGCATCATTCAAACTCCACCGGCAGTTCATCCTGATTCCGCGCAGCCGGAATGGGCAGTGGCACAGGCTGAAGCTGTCCACCCAGGATCACCGGCACCAGCAGCGGTTGCCCTGCCGGCAGACCTTCGTCATTCACAATCACCACATCGCGCACCGGTCCGCCGCGACCGAAATCAAACTGCCGGTACGCTTGCCGAAAGCGCGGCGCGCCTTTGTACTTCACCTCTCGCTTGCCCAGAAAGCTCGCGATCTCCGCGATCACATCAGCGCTGGGCGTACCACCCTTCGCCAATCGCACAAAGCCCGCTGGGCAACCCGCAAATAGCGGCACACCCGGCGCCGCCAGATACAGATCTCCCGCGAATCCAGTTGCCAGTAGCGCCGTGGCCATCTCCGCCGGATGCTCCGCGATCAGCGGAGCCTGTACCACCGTGAATTCCACGCCGCCGTCTTTCGCTGCCGCCAGCGCGATCTTCGCATCCGTCATAAGTTCCACCAATCCTTCCGGCATCACCTCGCCGCGCCACGCTTCATTCAGTTGCGCCGCCAGCGACCGTATCTGCACCGCCGCCAGATCAATACCCGCGGCACGTTCGTCCGCCGCCAGCGAGTCGATCTCGCCCAGCGCGCACGTCACCGCCTGCAATCCGATGATCGCCGCGACATTGCGCTTCACGCGTCCCGCGTCGCCCTCGTCCGGCAGCACGGTCGACGCCTTCGCAAACTCCGTCCACTTGGCCAGCAGCACCGACCATGTCAGCACCCGCTGCGATCCATCACCATCCTGATGCATGGCGAAGCGTAACCGCACGCAGGCCCCGCACCGCCGCAAATCCCTACCGCTACCCGGACGACAGTCGTATATGAAATTCGATGACATTTTGAGAACTCTTTCGCAACTCTGCCTTATCGTCGCACGAATCCCTTTCTGTCCGCCCGGCCGGCTCTTGCTGCCTCGCCGGTGCCATCGTCGTGCTCACCCGGAAAGGAATCGTTTATGCAACGCCCGCGCAATCGTTCGGTGTTGTCCTGCGCCCACGCTGCACTCGCTGCTGCTTCCACACTTGCTCTGTCGCACGTTGCTTTCGCCCAATGCACCAAGACTTGGCTCGAAGGTCAGCCCGTCCGCGGCGTGATCGGCGGCCCCAGCCTCGCAACCACGTGGGATCCCGACGGTCCCGGCCCTGCCGCCCAACTGCTTGTGCTCGCAGGTCGCGTGCTGCACGCGGGCAATACCCCTTCGTGGATCGTGACGACATGGAACGGCACATCATTTCAGCCTCTCACGCCCGGCCCCATCGGCGCGAGTTCCGCCTGCAATCCCGGCAGTCTCTGTGCGATCAGCGACATCAACGCACTCACCGTCTTTCAAGGCGATCTCGTCATCGCGGGGCAGTTCAGTGTCGGCAATTCATTCAACAGTGAGCTCAACATCGCTCGCTGGACCGGCACGCAATGGGAGGCTGTGGGCACAGGCCTCGCGCCTGACGTCAATCGCGGCTTGCCCTTTCGCATCCTGTCGCTGGGTGTGTGGCAGAACACACTCATCGCCGCATGCAGCGACGGTTCTTACATCCTGACCAATGGCGTCTGGACGCGTTTCGGTCCCCGTCGAGTTGATGATGTACGCGACTACGCCGTCTTCAACGGCGACCTGTTCCGCGCTGGCGCGCTGCCGGGCTCATTCGTGTCACAGGAAGCCGTCGAACGCTGGAACGGCACAGCATGGGAGGGCGTGTGGGATACGAGCGTCGTCGGCTTTGGCTACGACTTGTTCGAGTTCAACAACCAGTTGCACGTCGTCGCACGAAACTCAATCGGTTCGTTCATCACCTCCGCGGTCTTCCGCTGGCTGGGCGGCAGCACATGGGAACCGGTTGGCCCGGCAATTAATGGCATCGCTGACAACGCAGAAGTGTTCGGTTCGGAAATCTACGTTACTGGCCAGTTCGCAGGTGATCTGAGCGGCACGCTCGCCACCAACATCATGCGACTCGATGCCGCGGCGCAGACGTGGCAACCCATCGGTCCCGCGCTGCCTCGCACCTCTTCACCCGGCATCGCCGGCATCGTGAACGACATCGCCGTCTTTGACAACAAGCTCTTCGTCGTAGGTGATTTCACGCTCGCCGGCGAAACATCGACATCCAACGTCATCGCATGGAATGGCACCGCGTGGGCATCTCCGCTTGCAACCGGCGGCACCGGCCCTGTGCGAGGCGTCGCCGTGGCCGACGGCAAGACATACGTGGCTGGCCGATTCGGTGCATTCGCCAGCGTCAACGCGCTCAACGTCGCAGTCAATGACGGCTCAGGCTGGCAACAAGCCGGTGATGGTTTCGATGGCGGCATTGATGATCTCACATCCTTCGGAGATACCGCCGCGCTCATTTCTTCCAACGGCACAAACGCACGCGTCTTCGCACTCGAAGACGGCGCGTGGACGCAGCTCGGTGCCGAGCTGCCCAACCCTACGGGCTTCATTCCCATCGGCTTTGTCGAAGAACTCGCCGATGGTCTCTACGCGAGCACGCTCGTCTCCAGCACGCCTCTGTACAAGTGGGATGGCGCATCGTGGAACGTCGCCGCATCCGCGCTCACGCCTTTCGCGTCGGTGTACGACGTGACGCGATTCAACGGCCAACTGGTCGTCGGCGGCAACTCACTTGTCGAATCGAACGGCTCCGTCTTCGCATCGTGCGTGGGCATCGTGAACGAATCCAATCAGATCAGCGTGCTGGGTGTTACGGAAGAAGACGCCCCGCTGCTGACCGGCATCGTGCAAGCTGTCGAGGTCTACAACGGCGAGCTGTACGCCGCAGGATCGGAACTGCGTCTATCGGGCAGTACCGCGTTCATCGGCAGCATCGCCCGCTGGACCGGCACCACCTGGGTCCCCGTTGGCGGCGGCGTGACGGGTGTCTCCGGACCCGGTTTCATCAGTGACATGCAGGTCATCGACACCGAACTCGTCATCGCCGGCTTCTTCTCGAGCGCTGGCAACAACCCCGTTCGCAACATCGCCGCGTGGAATGGCACGACATGGCGCTCGCTGGGATTGGGTATTGGCCAGCAGGTTGTGGGCGTGCAAGTGGTGGGCGAATCTGTCGCAGCACTCGCGGTGCGAGGTGACACGCTGCTCGCAGGTGGCTTCTTCGCCACCGCCGACGGCCGCCCCAGCGCGTTCTTCGCAGAGTGGGGCTGCGCTCCCGCCGGTTGTGACAGCATCGACTTCAACCGCAACGACGTCTTTCCCGAAGATCAGGACGTCATCGACTTCTTCAACGTGCTCTCAGGTGCCCCCTGCCCGTACAGCGAGCCGTGTGATATCGACTTCAACAACAACGCTGCTTTCCCCGAGGATCAGGACGTGATCGACTTCTTCACGGTGCTATCGGGCGGACTGTGCTCGACCTAATCCGGTTCCGCAACTTCCTGTGTACTCAACACGCCAGAGGGCCGGCGACGAAAGTCGTCGGCCTTCTGTTTTCTCGGGATCGACCTACCCTCCCGCCCCATGATCGACCTCAAGGCCCTCCGCGAAAACCCCGCCCGCTTCGCCCTCGGCGCGAAAGCCAAGAACGTGCACGTTGACATCGAGAAACTCTTGCAACTCGATGAAAAGAAGCGCACCATCACCATGGAGCGCGAAAAGCTCCGTGCTGAGCAGAACCGCCTGAGCAAGGAAGCCGGCCCCCAGATCGGCAAGCTGCAAGGTGCCCTGAAGGGCGTGAGCGGCGATGCCCGCGCAGCGATTGAGAAGCAACTCGAAGAACTCAAGCTGGCCCCGGCCAAAATGAAGAGCGCGATCCAGGAGCTCGAAGCCCAGGAGCAAGCGCTTGAGCCGCAGATTCTCGATCTCCTGCTGCAAGTGCCGCTGCCGCCCGACGCGGATGTGCCCGTGGGCAAAGGCAGCGAAGACAACGTCGAAATCAAGCGCTGGAACCCCGCGCACTTTGATGTGAGCAAGTCTTTCGAAGCTAACAAAGGCTTCAAGCCCAAGACCCACCTTGAAATCCTGCGAGATCTCAAGCTCGCCGACTTTGAACGCGGCGTGAAGCTCGCCGGCTCGCGCAGCTACGTGCTCACCGGCATGGGCATGCGTCTGCACCAGGCGGTGCTGCAGTACGCCTTCAACTACATGATCGACAAGCACGGCTTCGCTCCGATGAGCGTGCCGACGATCGTTCGTGAAGAGACCATGGTCGGTACGGGCTTCTTCCCCGCTGGCCGCGAACAGGCGTATCACATTGAAGAAAGCAAGCGCGGCGGCGGCTACGACCTGTTTCTGACGGGCACGGGCGAAGTGGGCCTCATGGGCATCCACAGTGGCGAGATCCTCGACGAGTCGCAATTGCCCATTCGCTACGTGACGGTCTCGCCGTGCTATCGCCGTGAAGCCGGCGCCGCGGGCAAAGACACGGCGGGCCTGTACCGCATTCACCAGTTCGACAAGGTCGAACAAGTGGTCATCTGCAAGGCAGACGAAGCCGAGAGCCGCCAGTGGCACAAGAAGATGATCGGCTTTGTCGAAGAGCTGCTGCAAAGCATGGAGATTCCGTATCGCCTGCTGCAATGCTGCTCGGGTGACCTGGGCGTGAAGAACGCCGACATGGTCGACATCGAGAGCTGGATGCCAAGCCGCGAGGGTTACGGCGAGACGCACAGCGCATCGCGCCTGTATGACTTCCAGTGCCGCCGGCTCAACATGCGTTACCGCGCAGGCGGCGAAGCCGGCAAAGGCGAAACCACCTTCTGCCACAGCCTCAACAACACGGTGCTGGCGAGCCCGCGCTTCCTGATTCCGCTGCTGGAGATTCACCAGCAGAAGGACGGCAGCGTGAGCGTCCCGAAAGTGCTGCGACCGTACATGGGCAATGTTGAGAAGATCGGTTGACAGGTCGCGGTGGGCCGCTCCTCCGGAGCGGCCGTGTGCCCTCATCTCTCAGGCCTGCAACACTCACTTCATAGAACCAAAGAACACACCACAATCCGCCAACGTATCTTCCCGACATGACGTCTCACACTCCGCACACGCTGCTCTGCGAAACGTGCGGTTACTTGCTTGAAGGTCTGATCGAGAATCCATCGGACCCCGCTCCACCTGGCAACTGCCCAGAGTGCGGCAGGCCCATTGCAACGTCATTGCCCGCGCATCGCGAAGGAAGCGACTGGCAGAAGTTCCGTGCGCACGCGAACTTTCAATGGCGATACGCCTTCACCGCGTGGCTGCGCACCGCGTGGGGCGTGCTGAGACACCCGAAGCAAACCTTCGATCGCGTGCGCATCGAGCCGCGCAGCGGGCGTGTGCTGCTGGCGATCAATTTGTTCATCGCGGGCGCGATTCTGGTTGATCCGTGGGTCGGCACGCTCATCGGCGATCCATCACGTGGCGGGCACACGCGGCACATCGTTGCTCAACTTGCGCTCACGGCGGTCGTCTGGGTCGCGCTCGCCACCATCGCAGCGGGGCTGCTGTTCGTGCTGACTGCGCTTGAAGTGTTCGGCGTGCGATTCATCTCGCGACAGCGCGGTTGGCGACTCACGCCGCAGGCGGCGTGGCAGATTGTGAGTCATGCCAGCTATGGCTGGATTCTCTTTGCGACCTTGCCCATGCTCGCGATGGCGCTGTTGTACAGCGTGCTGGTGTTGTTCAACGTCGCGCCAAACGGCACGTTCAGTATCGCACCGGTATATCCGGATCCGATCTCGTGGAACGCGGTCATTCAAGGCGGTTTGGTGGTGGGTGGGCTCATCGCAGGCCTGTTTGTGTTTGAATCGCTCGTGTACGTCGGCGTGCGGCGCTGCAAGTTCGCCACAGCGGTGTCACCGAAGTGAGTGCGTGGCATCGAATTGGTTGTCTTAACAACTAATCGGAGACAAACATGCCTCGCACCTACGTCAAGCCGTCCGCACTTGCTCCCATCGTCGGGATTCACCATGTGACCGCTGTCGCGAGCGATCCCCAGCGCAACCTTGATTTCTACACGCAGACGCTCGGGTTGCGGTTCGTCAAGCTCACGGTCAACTTCGATGATCCGGGCACGTATCACTTCTACTTCGGCAATGAGTCGGGCGAGCCGGGTACCGCGCTTACGTTCTTTCCGTGGCCGCACGTCAAGCGCGGCGTGCAAGGCACGGGCAGCGTGATCGCGACCGCGTTCAACGCGCCCAAGGCGTCGAAGCAGTGGTGGAGTGATCGCCTGGCATCCGCGAAGATCGCAGTGACAGCGTCGACACGATTTGGTGATGAAGTGCTGGCGTTTGAAGATCACGACGGCATGCGGCTGGAAATCGTGTTTCATGACGGTCCGGGCGCCAAGCCGTTCGCGACGCGCGACATTCCGGCGCAGCACGCGCTGCGCGGATTCCACGGTGTGACTTTGTCGCTTGCGGACGCGAGCGAGACCGCGTCGCTGCTGCAAGGCACCATGGGCTTCACCCCGGCCGGCGCCGAGAGCGGCCGCACACGCTACATCGCAAGCGGTGACGCAACTGCGTTTGCGCGCGTGGTCGACATCGTCACTCCCCACGATGCGCCAGTCAGCAAGCTCGGCGCGGGCGTTGTACACCACGTGGCATTCCGCACGCCTGATCTGGCGACGCATCAGAAGTGGCAGCAGGTCATCGCGGAGAACGACCTACGCGTGACGCCCGTCATCGATCGCCAGTACTTCCAGTCGATCTACTTCCGTGAGCCCGGCCATGTGCTTTTTGAGTTCGCGACCGATCAGCCGGGCTTCACGGCGGATGAACCGCTCGCAGAGCTGGGCACGACACTCAAGCTGCCGGCGCAGTACGAGCACAAGCGAGATGTGATCGTGATGGCGACGCCGAAGATCAAGCTGCCGACGGGCGGCACCGTCGGCGCACGCTGAGTGCCGGAAATCAAGCGTGAATCGACTCACGCATCTGTGTCGTCCAAACTTGCCGGCAATGTGAAAATGAAAACCCCGAGCGTTCACACGCTCGGGGTTGTTGTTTGCAAGAGACAGTCTGCTGCCGGGCTTAATCCTCGCCGTCGTCGCCGACATCCTGCTCGTTTTCGGCCTCGATTTCCTTCTCGAGTTCCTCGATGCTCTTTTCGGCTTCGACCTTTTCGCCGCGGGCAAGCTTCTCGGCCTTTTCCTTCTCGAGCTTGCGCTTGGCGGCTTCGATCTTGGGCTTGTCGGGCGCGAGGATGATGCTGGCCTGCTTGCCCATCCAGCGAGGGGTCTGCTCGACCTTGCTGATGTCGGCCAGTGCGTCGCGCACGTCAGCGAGGTTCTGGAGGCCCAGATCCTTGTGCGCGATTTCGCGGCCCTTGAAGCGCTGAGTGAACATGACCTTGTGGCCGGCCATCATGAAGCGGCGGGCCTGGTCGACGCGCACCTTGATGTCGTGCGTGTCGATCTTCACGCTGCGACCCAGGCGCAGTTCCTTCATTTCGGTCGCCTTGGAACTGGCGCGTTGCTTACGAGCCTTCTGCGAAAGCTCGTACTTGTACTTGCCGTAGTCCATGATCTTGCAAACCGGCGGACGCTGGTCCGGCACGATCTCCACAAGATCCATCCCTTTGTCCTGTGCCATGCGAATCGCGTCGGCCGTCTCGACGACGCCCAACTGTTCGTTCTCAGGGCCAAGCAACCGCACCGGGGTGATGCGGATCAGAAAGTTCACGCGTGTGCGTTGCACCGGCGGACCACTATCGCGACCGAATCGACTCATGAAGTTAGAGAACTCCTTCCATACTGCCAGCCACCCTCGCCCGGGCAACGATGCCGGGGACGAATCGAAACACAAGACTTGTGAGCACTGCGCGCGATCATCATGGTGCCAGGCTCTCGCCCAAGCACATCTTGCACAAACGATGTTGGCTTGTCATGTCGCGCATGTTGCAGCAGGATAACTCTAGGACGCCCGCGACGCAAGCGAAAATGACATCGGATTGCGGGCTTATTCGCCACCCGCTCGCGTCAGCAGCACGATGACCATGACGATGTTGGCCAGCACGCTGGCTCCCAGAGCCCAAAGCAGCCACGGGCGCACCAGCGGCGAGCTCTTGGCCATGGCGGCGCGGTCGGGAGCGACTTCCACCGGGGCGGCGGCTTCGATCTGGGCGATGGCCGTGAGGTCCGTGTGCGCGAAGTCCTTGTGGGCCATCGGCGGGTGCTGCTTGGCCTTGACAGCCCGCAGGTCGATGAGCAAATCTTTACAGTTCTGGTAGCGAGCCTTGGGGTCCTTGGCCATCATCATCTCGATGACCTCGGACAGGCCGGCACTGAGCTTGGGGTAGACGTGATCCGGCGGCACCAGATCAGCCTTGAGGTGCTTGTGCATCACGCTCGACGGATTCTTGCCGTCGAAGGGCACCTGGCCAGTGACCATGTGGTAGAGGGTCGCACCAAGCGAGTAGATATCTGCCGGCGGTCCGATGTTGACTTCGCCGCGGATCTGCTCGGGCGAGATGTAATAGGGGGTGCCAAAGGCTTTGCCTTGTTCGGCTTCGGCCATTTCGCGGTCGCTGATGGCGCGGGCTAGACCCATGTCGGCGAGCTTGACCACGCCGTCGCGGGTGATCATGACGTTCTTGGGCTTGACGTCGCGGTGAATCAAGCCCTTTTCGTGCGCGTGCTGCAGAGCCTCGGCAACTTGAATGACCACCTGCACGGCGTCGTCTTCGCCCACGCGTTTGCGCTTGGCGATTTCGTCGTAGACGGTGCTGCCGTCGACGAATTCCATGACGAAGTAGTAGAGCTCGCCCGCTTTGCCGACGTCGTACGCCTGCACGATGTTGGGATGGTTCAGCTGCGCAGCGGCGCGGCCTTCGGCGTAGAAACGCTCGATGAATTGCTTGTTGGTGCTGAACTTCTTCGGCAGAATCTTGACGGCAACCGTGCGGTTGAGTGAAATCTGCTTCGCCTTCCACACCGTGGCCATCGCGCCCGCACCCAGCTTCTCGATGAACTTGTAGCCGGGAATGTTCTTGCCGCTGCGTTCGGCGGCTGCGGCTTCACGCAGGCGCTCCATCTGGCGGCGCGTGATGTATTCGTTGTCGACGAGCAGCTCGACGAGCGAGCGAGAGTTGTCGCCCACCCCGCGGCTCTGCTGAAGGCAGTTCTGCACTTCTTCGGGGGTGGCGAAATTATTCTCGATGACGAGGCGCCCGACGATGGAGTCGATATTGCTGGCCGCCTTCGCGACTTCCTGCAAGACTTCTTCGGTCGTGGGGACGGTGGGACCCGTGCTGCCCATGTTGGCGACAGGTTCGCCCGCCTTGCTGGCCGCGAGTGCGGGGACATCACCCGATTTCGCGAGTGGGCTGGTTTCGGCCAAGTCTGTCTGACGCTGGGGCTCTGCCATGACGATTGGACCAACTCTCAACGTTCGCACAAGGGTCACACGCCCGTGTTGCGTTCGTCGCCCGCTGAAGCAGCCTGCTTCAGCCCCACACTTTCCGACCCACCTCTGCACAAGGCCCTATGAGCCTAGACATCGGGCGGGCGGTCGGCGATTGTAACGGATTGTGCCGACTTTGCCGGAGAAGCCCGGTGAGGCCGAAAGAAGGCCGACCAGAGACATCAGTCGGTACGTTCAGGAAGGAGTACGGTTCCGTGGCAAAGGGGTGGGGGCCGGAATCTGAGAATTTTCTCCAGATAATTGGACCCGCAAGATTGTCGCATCCGAAAACTTGTTGGTACAGTATGGGAGCTGTGGAGTTTGACTTGACATCAAGAGAACGTTCTGTTCTACTGATGTCAGGAATCACCGTAGGGGCACGGTGCCGCGTTCTGTGGCGACGTGTTGCGTTCGTCCGTGACGCCTTTCCCGGAGATTTTGTATGGTCCAGTTCTTTCGCCGCCGTCATCACAATCGTTCTGGCTTTACCCTGATTGAACTGCTGGTGGTGATCGCGATCATCGCTCTGCTGATCGGGATCTTGATTCCTGCGTTGGGTAAGGCGCGAGCGTCGGGTCGTCGCGTGGTGGGTTTGAATTACCTCTACCAGAACGCGACGTACATGGGGTACTACATCCAAGAGAACAAGGAAGAGCTGCTCAACCCGTTCGATACGACGGACCGCATCTTGGGCGGCTGGGATGACCGCACGGTGGTGTTCGCGCCGGTTTCGACCGCGCAGACGCGTGGTGAACAGCCGTATCAGTACGCTTGGAATTATGGTCCGACCGGACCCGGCTCGGGTGGCGGCACAGTCAGCACCGAAATGTTCGGCATGCACTGGGCAGCGCACATGTTCTATCAAGAGAACACGCAGGCCTCTCGCTATCCGTCGCTCTTCGCGCCCGATGACCGAGCGATTCAGCGCTTCCTGCGAGAGAACACGGACAGCAACGCGCAGTCGGATACCTCGTGGATCTTCCCGTCGTCTTACTGGTATCCGCCGACTTTCTGGCAGCGTCCGACACGGTTTGCGAACGGCACGCGCGGCGTTGCGACTGCGGGCAACGGCTTTGCGATTCAGCGCCACCGTCAGAGCGATATTCGCTTTCCGTCTAACAAAGTGTGGCTGTTTGAGAACAAGGATTTCAGCGGCAAGGGTCAGCCGCAATGGAACAAGATCAGCGCACGGCCTCAGGCTGTGTTCTGCGACGGCAGCGCGCGAGCGGTTGACATGTCGGTTATCTATGGCCAGACGCAATTGCCGACCGATCCGCCGGAAGGGAATCGGCTGCGTTTCCCGGCTGGACAGTTTGGTGGTGGCATCATCACCAACAACATGATGAACTTCTTCTACAGCGGCGCTGCGGGCGGCGGGCCTGTGAACATGTCCTACTGGGGCTTCTCGTGGGACTACACCGATCCGGCGTTCTTCTGGGCGACGCGTGATGGCATCTACGGAGTTGATACGAAGTGACAACGCGTGCGAAGTTTGAAGTCGACGGCTCTGGTGCGGCAAAGAAGCGATCGCTCTCGGGCGATCGGCCCGCCCCATGGAAGATCGCGTTGGCGGTCGTTCTTCTTGCTGGTGCTGGGTTCCTGATTTATTGGAACACTCGTCCTGCCGAACCTGCGACGATTCCACCTGACCAACAGCAGGAGGTTGATCGTCTTCAGCAGGGCATGGCGAACGACGAGCAGACGAAGAAAATCATGCAGATCCCGGAGTCGCCACCCAACACGACGGATCCACCTGGCAGTCGTGCACGCAAGGCACCTGGCACGTAAGTCGCGAGAAACAAGAAGGAAGGGCAGCGGTCGACGGCGTCGAGTCAATCCTCGAGCTTGTCGAAGCTGCCCTTCTTCGTTTCTTCCTCCACGTACTTCTGGAAGTCGCCCATCTTGTAGCTGACAAAGCAGAAGACGTGGTGGAGGGTCACCCACTCCAAATCGGAGGGGTCCTTGGGCACGTCTTGGCGGAGGCGGTTGAGTTCGGCGAGGAGGGTTTCGGCCTTCATGCCGGATGATAAGGCGATGGTGACGGTGGGTCGGCGGCGGCGTTGATTGCGGTGAAGGCACGCCGATTTGCAGCGTAGATTTACGCTTGACATGTTGGCGATTTTCGCGGATACTGCGGTATCGGGCGTTCTGTCCAATGCGCGTACGATTACGTTCGAGTTTGGACTAATCGGCTGAAGTGGTTCGACGTACAGGGATGTCGTCGTTTCAACGCGTGTCGTTCATGAACAGGAGAAAGTCGATGCTGCCTACGTCTTTGCGTTCTGTTGAGCATCGTCGGGGTTTCACTCTTATTGAGTTGCTTGTCGTCATCGCCATCATTGCGCTGCTTATCAGCCTGCTGCTGCCCGCGCTGGGCAAGTGGCGGCAGACGGGCCGGCAGTTGGTGTGCACCACCAATATGCGTGCGATGGGCGTGGCGACGCACTCGTACGCCGCCGATTACCAAGACAAACTTTTCTCGTTCTCTTGGCGTGCAGCGCAGGGCCCTGTGCAGCGTGCAGGTAACTCGCAGTTTCCTGACCTGAACGTTTTCAACGACGATCTGGAAGCCGCGGCTTCGCAGGCGATTGACATCATCCGTCGCCGCAGCGGACGTGGCACAGATATTCCGCGTCCGACGCTGTGGA
This sequence comes from Phycisphaerae bacterium, assembly GCA_046316615.1. GTDB lineage: Bacteria > Planctomycetota > Phycisphaerae > Phycisphaerales > UBA1924 > BJHL01. The sequence continues at coordinate 56,507 of JBKDAN010000040.1, read as the reverse complement.
TTCCGCACGTGCTGTACACGCACCTGGTTCTGCAGGATTACGCGTCGACGCGTCTGCCGGAAGTCGCGACGGTGTGCCCGAGCGACCGGTACCGTCTGCAGTGGCAGAACGTGGACCAGTTCCAAGCTGGCTTCTTCCTGCCGAATCAGCCCTCGAACACGGACGTGAATCAGCGTCGCTGGCCTTACAGCTCGAGCTATCAGGCGGTGCCTGCGAGCTACAACCCGCCGATTTACTCGCCGGGTAACAACGGCATCGTGATTCAGGCGACGAGCCACGCGGCGTATCAGTTGATTGGCAACAACTCGACGCTTGGCAAGAACAAGATGGTGGACGTGCGGTTCCCGTCGAGCAAGGTGCAGATGCACGACGGGTATGACCGTCACAGCCAGAAAAATGGCGAGCTGTTCTTCCTTGATCCTCGTGCGAAGCAGCCTTTGCTGCTGTTTGATCAGTCCGTGAACCTTCGCACGACCGAGAGCGCCCGTCCCGTGGGCTGGAACCCGCAGTTCCCGACGTCGCCTGCGTTCACCAGTGTGTCGTATCAGCCCGCGGGTCGTCCTTGGGAGCCGCAGTACACGCTGCCGGCGCAACCTGGGCGATTCCAGTGGACGCGGCAGGGATTGCGCGGAAACGACTTCGGCGAGACGATCTCGGAAGTTCGCTGATTCGTTCACGTAAGTAGACAAGCGATTGTTCGACACGGCCCCGCACGCGGGGCCGTGTCTATATTTCGACCGCACTGCATGTACCTTCCTGACCACTTCCAATCTCGCAAGCGAACGGTTTCGTTCGAGTTCTTTCCGCCAAAGACGCCGCAGGCGGCGGGCGAGCTGTTTGATGCGATTCGGCAGTTGGAGCCGCTGCGTCCGAGTTTCGTGAGCGTGACGTATGGCGCGGGCGGCAGCACGCGCGAAATGACGCATGATCTGGTCGTGCGGCTGAAGACGACGACTGCGCTTGATCCGATTCCGCACCTGACGTGCGTGTGTCACAGTGACTCAGATATCCAGCGGATTCTGGAGCGGTACGCGGCGGCGGGCATCAGCAATATTCTCGCGCTGCGGGGAGATGTGCCGCGTGATTTGCCTGCTGGGACGCAGCCCTGGATTGATTTCCGGTATGCGGCGAACTTGGTGGCGGCGATTCGGAAGTTCAATGACATGAAGCGTCACCCGCATCCGAAGGGATTCGGGATTGCGGTGGCGGGCTACCCCGAGGGCCACGCGGAGACGCCCAACCGGATGGTGGAACTGGAGCACCTGAAGGCGAAGGTGGAGGCGGGCGCGGACTTCATCATCACCCAGTTGTTTTTTGACAACCGTGATTTCTATGACTTCCGGGCGCGGTGCGAACTGCTGGGGATTCGTGTGCCGATCATCGCGGGCATCATGCCCATCACGAGTGTGCAGGGAATGAAGCGCATGGCGGAGCTTTCGCTGGGCAGTCGCTTCCCAGCCCCCTTGCTGCGAGCGATGGCGCGAGCGGGCAACGACCCGGAAGCGGTGCGGCGCGTGGGTGTGCACTGGGCGACGGAGCAGTGTCGCGATTTGCTGGATCATGGCGTGGCGGGTCTGCATCTGTACACGCTGAATCGCAGTACGGCGACGCAAGAGATCTACAACTCGCTGGGCGTGAAGGACAGTGACGGGCTGGCCTTCTGAGTGTCGGGCGGCCGGTCGCGATATCGTTGTCCATGCCGTTTTCGCCGCATGCACCGCTGTCTGTGCCGCCATCGACATTTCGGCTTCTCTGTCCGAAGTGCCAGACGGCCATGGATCACCGTGTCGCGGATGAGTTTCGCGTGGACGTGTGCGCGCAGTGCGGCGTGATGTGGTTTGATCCCGAAGAGCTCAAACGCGTGCTGACGTGCGAGGCGACGGCGGAAGCGATTGATGACCATGCTCCGCAGCGCGAGCGGCGGATTGCGATCTTCCGGGGCTCGTCGATGCGGTGCCCGCGTGACAAGGAAGAGCTTGTGCTGCGCGAGCATGTGGACAAGCCGCATGTGGACATTGATCAGTGTCCGTCGTGCCGAGGGATTCTGCTCGATGCGGGCGAACTCCGCGAGCTTGCGGAGCAGTCGTGGCGCGAACGGGTTGCGCGCTGGTGGAAGGGCGCGTGAAGCGAGATTGAAGCGGGAAACGCGGCGGGACTGGCAGGGGCAAGCACAAGGCACGCATCATGCATATTGAGACTCGGCTGGTTCATCCTGGGCTAAGCGGTGATTTGCAAAGCGACACGGGCTCACACGGCGGTGATCCGTATCGGGCGAGTGTGCCGCCGATTTATCTGTCGGCGACGTATGACCAGGAGACACCGCTGGCGTTTGGGAAGTATGACTACAGCCGTGGCGCGAATCCGACTCGCGATGTGCTGGAGGCGCAGCTGGCGCACTTGGAAGATGGGGCGCGGGCGTTCGCGTACCCGAGCGGCGTGGCAGCGCTGGATGGACTGGCGACTTTCTTGCGGCCCGGCGATGAAGTGCTTGCATCAGCCGACCTGTATGGCGGCACGTTTCGACTGTTCACGCAGGTGTGGAGCAAGCGCGGGATTGTGGTCAAGTACGCCGACTTGACAGATCTGGATCGCGTCGCGGGATTGATCACGCCTCGGACGCGGATGATGCATGTGGAGCCTTTGGGCAACCCGATGCAGACGGTGTGCGATATCGCGGGGCTGGCGGCGATTGCGAGGCAGCGCGGGGTGTTGCTGACGGTGGACAACACCAGCTTGACGCCTCTGAACATCAAGCCGCTGGCGCTGGGGGCGCATGTGGTGATGCACTCGGCGACGAAGTACCTGAACGGACACAGCGATGTGATGGCGGGCGTGCTTGCATTGCGCGAACGGGAACTGATTGACGAACTCGCGTTTCACCACAATGCCGAGGGCGTTGCGCTGCCTCCATTTGAGTGCGCGTTGATGCTGCGCGGCATGGAAACCATGGCGCTCCGCGTCGAGCGGCAACAGCAGAACGCGCTGCGGGTGGCGGCGTTTCTGGCGGGGCGGCCGGACATCTCACGCGTGCTGTATGTGGGGCTCGAGCAGCATCCGCGGCGCGAACTGCATCGGCGACAGTCGATGGGCGACGGATCGGTGCTGAGCTTCACGACAGGCAGCGTGGAGCGGTCAGCAAAGGTGGTGCAAGCTTTGCGCCTGTTTGCGATTCGTGTCAGTTTCGGGAGCATTTCAAGCTCGGTGAGCATGCCCGCGAGCATGTCGCATAAGAGCGTGCCTGCTGAGCTGCGGGAGAAGTATGCACCGCCGGCGGATCTGGTTCGGTTGTCGATTGGGGTCGAGAAGGCGGAGGACTTGATTGCGGATCTGGCCGGCGCCTTGGACGGGGCGTGAGGGGTTTGGCAGTGTGTAGACACTCCCGTTAGAATGGCACCGTGGCGAGTGTGCCTGCGGACATCACCCGTGTACTTGAAAGCGTTTCGCAGGGCGACCAGTCGGCGAAGGCGCAGCTGTTTGATGCGGTGTATGACGAACTGCGATCGATGGCGGCGGCGCTGCTTGCGAAGGAGCGGCCTGACGCGAAGGTGACCATTCAGCCGACGAGCCTGGTGCATGAGGCGTACCTGAAGCTAGTGCGCAACGCAGAGCCCGCGTGGGAAAGCCGGGCGCACTTCTTTGGCGCCGCGGCGAGAGCGATGCGGCAGATTTTGATTGATCGGGCGCGGCATCTGAAGGCGATTCGCGGGCGAGCTGCGGTATTTGATGATGACGTCGGGCTGCCGACATTGAGCGACACGCCCGTACGAGCGGTGGATGATCTGCTCGCACTGGATGATGCGATGGAGAGCCTGCGGCGGCGCGATGAGCGGCAATACGACGTGGTGATGCTGCGATTTTTCGCGGGGCTGAATGTCGACCAGACAGCCGCGGCGATGGGCGTGTCGGCGACGACTGTCAAGAATGAGTGGTCGTTTGCGCGTGCGTGGCTGATGCGCGAGGTTGATCGTGCACGGATTGGGTGAGCTCATGGAAAGGCTGCGTGGATACCACTTCGCGTGAATCTCGCGTGCGGGCGTACTTTGAGCGGGCTGTCGCTGTGGATGCAGCGGGTCGCCGGCGTGTGCTGGACGAAGCACGCGCAGAGCATGAGAGCATCGCGACGGAACTGGAAAGTCTGCTGGCGTACAACGATGACACGGGGCTGCTGGATGGAGGGGTTCGTGACGTTGCGGGTGTTTTCGCGGAGATGGCGGATGAGGAACCTGCAGCGCCCGGAAGCATCGGGCAGTATGAAGTGATTCGTGAGATCGGGCGCGGGGGCATGGGTGTGGTGTACGAGGCGCAGCAGCGGTTTCCGCAGCGGCGAGTGGCGATCAAACTTGTGCGGAGCGATGTCGCGACGCCTTCGATGATGCGGCGCTTTCGGCATGAGGCGCAGGCGCTGGGCATGCTGCAGCATCCGGCAATTGCACAAGTGCTGGAGGCCGGCGCGGCGGACGTTGAGGGTCGGATGCGCAGCTTTCTGGCGATGGAACTCGCAGAAGGGATCGCGCTGCACAAGTGGGTGCGTGAACGCAAAGCGTCGGCGCGAGAGATATTGGAGCTTGTGGCGAAGATCGCGGATGGCGTGGACCATGCGCACAAGCGTGGCGTGATTCATCGCGACCTCAAGCCCAGCAACATTCTGGTCAACGAGCGGGGCGAGCCGAAGATCCTGGATTTTGGCGTTGCGAGATTGACAGCGACGGAGGCATCTCCCAGTGCGACGCTGGCAACAGGGGCTGGACAGGTGATCGGCACGCTGGGCTATATGAGCCCCGAGCAGTTGTCCGGTGACCAGCGGCTGGTGGATGTGCGCAGCGATGTGTACGCACTGGGGGCGATGCTGTACGAACTGCTGGCAGGCAAACCCGCGATTGAACTGCCGACGATGAGCCTGCTGGAAGCGATTGAGGCTGTCAAGAACAAAGAAGCGACACCGCTGGGGCGGGTGCGGCGTGACTTGCGGGGAGATATCGAGGCGATCGTCGGCAAGGCGCTGGAGAAGACGGTTGAAAAGCGGTATCAGAGCGCGGCGGAACTGGCTGATGATGTGCGGCGGTACTTGAGCGGACAGCCGGTGCAGGCACGGCCTCAGACGACGGTGTATCAGTTGCGGAAGTTTGCGGCGCGGAACAAGGTGCTCGTGGCGGCAGCGGGCGCAGTGGCAGTGACCATGGTGGCTGCGACTGCGCTGGTGGGGTGGCAAGCGGTGCGTGCGACCCAGGCGGCCCAGCGAGCGACGCTGCAGGCGCAGCGAGCGGAACAGACGGCGGAGGTTCTCAAGCGGATGATCGCGGCGGGGACGCCTGAAGTGGCGTTGGGGCGCGAGCTGACGGTGCGAGAGATGCTTGATGCATCGGCGGATCAGCTTGAGACCAGCGAAGATATCGACCCATTGGTACGGGCGGAAACCCACACGCTGCTGGGCAGCACGTACAACGCGCTGGCGCAGTTTGACAACGCTTTGCATCATCAGCGGATCGCCGAACGCGAGTTCGTGCAGCGACTGGGAGCGCAGAGTGAGCGAGCGCTACGTGCTCGTATGGAGCTGGCGATGGGGCTGGCGCGGGCAGGTCGCGAGCGCGTGGATGAGCCGTATGCGCGGGCCGCTTACGAAGATGCGTTACGCGCTCTGGGGGCGGATCATCCTGTGACGATGCAGGCTGAAACGGTGTTGGCCCTCTCGATTGTCGAATCGAGCGTCCTGCGGATCAAAGAGGCGATAGAGGTCGCGGAGCGGAGCTGGCGCCGTCACCAGCGCGTGCTTGGCGAGAAGCACACGCAGACGCTGCAGGCGTTGCAGTCGCTGGTTATCGTCTCGGCGAGACTGCCCACGGAGCCACGGATGATCGAGTGGTCTCGCGAAAGTGTGCGACTGACAGAGGAGGTCAGCGGGAAGGACAGCATTCGCACCATTGCGGCGAAGGTCAATTTGGGTCAGGCCCTCGCACAGCGCCAGCGGAGCGACGAAGCATTTGCGATATACATGGAGATTGACGCGCAGTGTGCCCAGTTCTTCGGTCGTGACCATTCGTACACGGTGCTCGTGTCAGACGGCGTGGCCGAAGGGCTGATTCGGCGGCGGCTGTACGGCGAGGCGATTCCACGATTGCGCAGATCGCTGGAGTCGGTGCGACGCTCGTATGGTGAGTTGTCGTTTGAGTATGAAGTGCGACTCAACTTGTTCGCGCATTCGCTGATTTGGTCGGGCATGTGCGATGAGGCCCTCACCGTGGCGGAAGATCTGCGCGTGCGGGCGTTCACGCACCCGGGACGCTCGCAGCATGTGCGAGATGTGACGATGGGCCTGCTCGCGCTGACCTATGCACAGCGCATGGAGATACCCGAAGCGTTCGAGGCTCTGTCATGCGTCGAGAGTTTCCCGGTGCGCAGTGCGCATCTGAGGCTTGTGACCGCTGTCATCGAAGGCTCACGAGAGCCTTATGAGGAAAGCGTGCCGTTGGAATCGCCTAAGTGACAGATCAACTCGCCAGACGCGGCTGATGCTCACCCTCGTTGGGATCGTCGAGCATGCCCAAAGCCTTCATCTTCTTGTAAAGGGTCGTGCGATTGATGCCCAGTTGCTCGCTGGTCTTCTGGCGGTTCCAGTTGTTGGCGGCCAGCGCCTTGCGGATGATGCGGCGCTCGGGTTCGCGCAGCGCGTCTTCCAGCGTCTGAGGCGTCCATGGTGCGTCGTCGCTTGCGGGATCAGCCAGTGCAAGCGGGCGGCTGACAGTCCGCTCCGGCGTTGCAAGCACGTGCTCGGGCAGGTCTTCAAGACTGATGACTTGCCCTCGCGTAAGCACCGCGGCTCGTTCCACAATGTTCTGCAGCTCGCGCACGTTGCCCGGGAACGCGTAACGCTGCAGTGCAGCCAGAGCGTCAGCCTCAAAGTCAACGATCTGCCGGTTGAGTTCCGCAGCGTGCTTGGCGAGGAAGAACCGCGCCATCTCTGGAATATCGCTGATGCGATCTCGCAGCGGCGGCAGCGTGATGTTGACAACGTTGATGCGGTAGTACAAGTCCTGGCGGAAGACGCCGGAGTGCACGAGCTTCTCGAGAGGCTGGTTGGTCGCGAGAATGACGCGGACGTCGACCTCGATGGTGGTGGAGGAGCCGACGGGCTCGAAGCGGCGTTCCTGCAGCACGCGGAGCAGCTTGAGCTGCATGCCCGGGCTGGCGGAGTTGATTTCGTCGAGGAAGATCGTCCCGCCGTTTGCCGCAAGGAAGCGGCCCACCTTGTCGGCATGTGCGCCGGTGAATGCGCCCTTCACGTGGCCGAAGAGTTCGCTTTCGAGCAGCGTTTCGGGAATACTGCCGCAACTGATCTCAACGAAGGGCTTGGCGCTGCGCGGGCTGTGCTGGTGAATGGCATGAGCGATGAGGCTCTTGCCGGTGCCGCTTTCGCCGGTCATGAGGACGGTGGTTCGGCTTGGCGCGACGGCGCGGACAAGCTCAAAGACCTTTTGCATGCGAGCGTCGCTGCCCGCGATGTTGTCAAGGTTGTGCTTGCGTTCGAGGCGACCGCGCAGGGCGACGTTCTCGCTGCGCAGGGCCCGCTCGCGCAACGCGCGATCGAGAGCTTGGCGCAGTTCGCCATCGACGTAGGGCTTGACGAGGTAGTCGCACGCACCAGCACGCAGGCTTTCGACTGCGGACTCGACGCTGCCGTACGCGGTCGTGACGATGACGGCTGTGGAACGGTGCTGCTTGCCAAGGGCGCGCAGAAACTCCTGCCCGGGCATGTCGGGCAGTGAGAGTTCGGTGAGGACGCAGTCGATGGTGTTGGCCTGCGCTCCAAGCGTGTCGAGCGCTTCAGCAGCACTGGCAGCAAGTAGAACCTGATGGCCATCAGCGATGAAGAAGCTCGCGAGCGACTGCGCGGCAGGAACGTCGGCGTCGACGATGAGCAGCTTTGACGTGGCGGTTGGGCTGGCGGCGGTTGAGGTGGGGGCGAGGGGCAAGGCTTGCCTCACTTTCAAGCCGTGTGGCGATACTGCGAGGTGTTGAGCGTGACGCAGGGGAAGCGGACGCGGAAGAGGCAGCCGACTTCGCCCGGATGCTGCTGAGCTCGGGGCGTGAGTTCGATGGTGCCGCCCATGCCTTGGACGACGCTGCGTGCGACGCCCAGGCCCACGCCAGCGCCATTGGGCTTGGTGGAGAAGCCCAGATCAAAGACTCGCTTGGGATCAACGTTCTTGGGCAGGCCCGCGCCGGTGTCGCGCACGTCAAGAACGCACCAGACGCGGCCGTCACGGCCGTAGGCTTCGCGCGGGGCGACGTCGGGACGCAGCTCGATGTCAACGGTGCCCGGCGTGTTGGTGCGGGCGACGGACTCGATGGCGTTCTGGATGGCGTTCAGGGCGACGGTGTACATCGCGCCGCTGGGCAGGCTGTTGAGTGAGGGGGCGACGCTGACGTTGCAGGTGACACCATGCTTGGCGGCCAGCGGCTTGCAGACATCAATAGCGTGGGTCAGGGCTTCGCCCAAGGTGACGGGGCGAGCGCGGGAGAGGTTGGTAGAACCCAGCGGGGTTGCTTTGCCTTGCATGGCGGCGTGCACAAGCTCGGCCATGCGTTCGAGATCATCAGCAGCGCTGGCGAGGTGGCGTTCTACCACGGCGGCGGCAGCCGCGGTCACGACGCTGTCGCTGCTGAGCGTGGTCTTGGCTTTGTCCACGTGCTCGATGGACTGATCGAGAAGGCGGTGCAGGTCTTGCATGAGCGTGCCTAAGCGGTCGACGCCTGTGTACGAAGCACGCGGCGAGTTGTCGTCGCCCGCGCCACGCGGCGCAAAGGGCAGCGGGTCTTGCTCAGGGAAGAAGTCTGGCTGATGAGCGGTCATACCAGCATCTTCGGACGAGACACCGCGGAAAGACGGGCGCATGTTGCAAGAACGCAACATGGTCGCGAAGTGGTGACGATTGACGCGCGTAGGAAAGGTGATGCGCCTCTGCGGTTACGCGGGCTTGGGCGGCTTGGCCCGATTGTGCGGGCGAGGCACCAGGACGTGTGCGAAGGGCGGAGCGCCGATTCGAAAGGTCTAAAAAAAGGCTCAGCCACGCGTTTCCGCCCGTGGCTGAGTCATAGGAGGAGAGAGAGACAAGACACCGTCGAACTCGCGATGCTCCGTACGAAACGGGCTCCGCGTTGTTCATCAAACCCGACTGCGAATTTCCGCCCGCAGCCGAGTATTAGGAGGAGAGAGAGACAAGACTCTGTGAATATGCCACAGAATTTCGGAGATGCCAGCAAAGTGGCAGAGTTTTTCTGTCTGGGAGGTGTTTTTCGGCTTTAGTGACTGGAACGAAAGCACTTAGTTTTGTGTTTCCGGAACTTCCGTCGCTTCAAAATCGTCCGATCGAGCGGGCTTGGGCCAATGTTTGGTTAGCGATCGGTATTGACTTGGGCCGTCGGCGTTTCCCACGCGTATAGCAAGACCTCAATGCGGCGGCAGCAGCCCTCAAAGAGCTCGAGTGAGGTGTGAGGCTGCGCAGCCGCCGCACACTGCGCAGCGGCCCGCAGCGCTTGGCTCAGTGCCGCGGCGAGGGCCGGCGAGGCATCGCCTGCGAGCTCGGTGGAAAGCCACTGATTCCATGTGTCGTCTGCGACGGCGGGCAGGGGTCTGGACGCAGCGAGGGCTGTGCGAGCCTGATTCTTCCAGGCAAAGTGCGTTGCGAGCGCGATTTGTGTGCGTACTCGTGCAGGGTTCATGAGCGCGCCGTGCAGCGATGTTTCGCGACGAGCGAGCCACGCTGAGCTGTCGAATGGCTTGTTGGTCTGCGTGAGTGATGATGCTCTGGTGACGCGATTCCGGCCGGCACGCTTACTCGCGTACAGAGCCGCGTCTGCGGCGGCGATGAGTTCACTGGGCGTGGCATCGAGCGCGAGGGTGCTGACGCCGAAGCTGGCGGTAATCGTGCGATAGCTGCAGGGCCAGGCTTCGAGGGCGGCGCGCAGGCTATCCGCGACTTCGGCAGCTTGCGCTTCGGTTGTTGCGGGCAAGATCACTGCAAACTCTTCGCCGCCGTAACGGGCGGGGAGATCGCCCGGGCGGCCGAGTTCTCGCATCACTTCACCCACGATGGCGAGGACTTCGTCGCCGGCTTGGTGGCCATGTTCGTCGTTGAAGCTCTTGAAGTGATCAACATCGAGCATGATGAGTGAGAGCTCGCCACTCAGACGTTCCTGTGCGGCGGCGGTCGCAAGGCACTCGCGGAAGCGGCGTGTATTGGCAAGGCCGGTCAGCGCGTCGATGGAGCTGACACGCTCGAGTTCCGCGCTGGCCCGATCGAGATCTTCGAGCTTTTCCTGCAGCATGGAAGCGAGATTGCGCTCACGGCTGACATCGACGATTGCACAGAGCACGCCGGTGATGACGCCGCTTGATCGGACCGGCACCATGCTGACCAGGCACGCGGAAACGCCAGTCGCGAGGGCGATGTCGAGGGATTGATCGAGGACAGCCTCGCCGCCAAGGGCGCGCTGGAAGACGTTGTCGAATCGCTCATCGGTCTGAAGCAGTTCGCGCACGTCGCAGGCAAGGGCCTGATCAGCGCGGCGGCCAGTGGAGCGAGCGGCCGCGTCGTTCCATTCAAAGATCTGGCCATCGGCGTCAAACGCGATGCAGGCGACAGGCAATGCGCGGAAGAGTTCCGCGAAGCGCGCGGCGGCAAACGCTTCAATGGAGACGGGAATAGTTGTATCGACAGCGTGCACAACGCACTCCTTGCGATGCTGAAACGAGAGACTGCATGTGCGGTGTGCGAAACGAGGGACGCCGCGGTGGATGAGATCGACACGCTCGTGGGGGTACTCGCTTGTGAAGCTCCACGAATGATGGGTAGAAGGGTCCATTTGCTGGGGATGCACGGGCTCCCCCTGTTCTCGCGGCGTACCGATAAAGCCAATGATTCTGGACATGATTGACCGCCACGACTGTTATGAGCTGTGCGTCCAGAGCCCGCGGCATGTGGTGGCGTTACTGCGCGGCGCGCATGGCGGAGAACCCACGGTGCTGCGCGAAGACTTCGCGGGCACCGGCTCCGTCAGCCTGCGGTGGCTGGCTGAGGCGAAGTCGCGCGGCGAGCACGCTCGCGCCATGGTGGTGGACTTGGATGGCGAGGCCCTTGCGCGGGCACGGCAGAGCGCGAGCGTGCAGCAGGTGACTGGACTGGACGTGGTGCAGGCTGACTGCGTTGCTGCCGACGACGTTCGCGGGGCGGACGTGATTTTCGTGGGCAACTTCTCGATGGGGTACATCCAGACGCGCGCGGCCTTGGTGCAGTATCTGCGCGCAAGCAAGCGCCGGCTTGATGCGGGGAACGCAGGCTTCGGCGGTGGCATCTTCGCGTGTGATCTGTATGGCGGCCCCAGTGCGTATCGCCTCGGTGTGCTGGAGCGCAAGCATCCCGCACGCGGACGCGAGATGATTCACTACGTGTGGCGGCACGAAGAAGCGGACCCGCGAACTGCGCGAGTCCGCAACAGCATCAGCTTTCGTGTCGTGCTCGACGGCGACGTCATCGCCGAGATGCCGCGAGCGTTTGTCTACGAATGGCGTCTGTGGTCGCTGGTGGAACTGACCGAGGCAATGCACGAAGCGGGCTTCAGCGAGGTGACCCTTTACAAGGATCTCAACATCGCCCCGGGTCAGTCCCCCGCGCCCGTGGCATCCGCAGACGAACTGCGAGATGACTGGATCGTGCTGGTGGTGGGGCGGTAACGTCGCGCGTACGTTGAGATCATGAAGGCCTCAGCTTTGCTCGTTATCTTGGAGAAGAGGTTTGGTGCTCATCCGCAGCGGCACATGGGCGTGAAGTGGTCGAACGTCAAAGCGAAGCTGGAGGCTCAACCACACGCCATGAAAGTGATCGCCGCTATGGAGGCCAGTGGTGGGGAGCCGGATGTGGTCGCGAAGTGGCCGAGCGCGGCGAGGGGCGTGATTGCGTTTTGTGATTGCTCGGCGGAGAGCCCGGCGGGCGCGGGGGAGCAGTCGCGACGCAGTTTGTGCTTTGATGACGCTGCGTGGAAGGCTCGCAAAGAGGCCAAGCCGCGCGGCAGCGCTATGGGCATGGCAGCGGACATGCGCGCTGGCGAGTTCGCGGTGCGGCTGCTGACGGAAGCGGAGTACGCGCACGTGCAGTCAGTGGGCGAGTTTGATCTCAAGACGTCAAGCTGGTTGGCGACACCGACGGATGTGCGAGAGCGCGGCGGTGCGCTGTTTGGCGATCGGCGGTACGGCCGGGTGTTCACGTATCACAACGGGGCGGAGTCGTATTACGCGGTGCGGGGGTGGCGGGGAGTGGTGTTGGTGTGAAGGCTGGGTTGCCGAAGCTAGTTTTCATTTGAAGAATGAGGCATCCATTGCGCGAGGCAGCAACGCCACCCTCGTGGACTTCGAGGGTGGGAGGAATCGCGATGTGAGGTCAACGGGTTACGAAGTCTTCGGCAGTGATTCGAGATACGCGGTTGCCCACCTCTGCATACCACCCGATACCAACGCACCAATTCGCTGGTGAAGCGCTATATCGAGTGCTTTCGTGGCGATTACTTCGAGCGACGGCCACTCTGACTTGATGTGCGACATAGTCCAATCCGCAACCATGGTCGCGTCGCTGGCCGAGAGAGTCTCAGATTGTGATTCAAGTGTCCGGAGCATGTCGTGATGTGGGCAGTCGTAGTCAACCACACGATACTGCATGCTCTTCATGTCTTCGAGTGACTCATGGCTATTTTCCAGAGGCCGGATGCCCACGTCGATGTACATGCCACTGTCCCATTGGCTGTTGTAAAGCCAACACTCCGCGTGCCACTGTCCAACGACCCACGAGTAACGCGAGGTCCGGCACTTGAATCCGTGACTTTGCGCGATACTGCGGAAGAGCTGCTTGATGTCTTTTCGGTCCAACGAAAACCTCCCAGATACGCGCGATGTTCGATTGTACTTTGGGCGCGGTCATCAGTTGCTGGAGCCGACTGGTGCGAGAGCGGAGAGTCGTCGGCCTGCCATTCCGGCAGGTGTGGTTCTCGTGGCAGAAGTTCGATGCGGCGTTGCGTGACGTAAGTCGCGTGGTGACCAGCGTCTAGACTGGCACGCAACTTGCAGACCAAGGGGTGACAGGAGATTTCACCTATGGGCAAAATCATCGGCATCGACCTCGGTACAACCAACAGCTGCGTGGCCATCATGGAAGGCGGCAGCCCCAAGGTTCTCATCAACGGCACCGGCAACCGCATCACACCCAGCGTTGTCGGCTTTACCGACAAGAACGAGCGGCTCGTCGGCCAGCCTGCCAAGCACCAGCAGGTGACCAACCCCAAGAACACGATTTACTCGGTCAAGCGTTTCATGGGTCGGCGTCGCAGCGAAGTGAGCGCGACGGGCGACAACGCGTACGGCAAGAGCGGCAACGAAGAGAGCAAGGTTCCTTACATCATCACCGGCGGCGCTGACGACAGCGTGAAGGTGAAGGTCAATCAGGGCGAATTCACGCCCCAGCAGGTCAGTGCGTTCATTCTGCAGGACCTGAAGAAGACGGCGGAAGACTACCTGGGCGAGAAGGTTGATCGCGCAGTCATCACCGTGCCCGCGTACTTCAACGACGCGCAGCGTCAGGCGACCAAGGACGCAGGCGAAATCGCCGGTCTCAAGGTTGAACGCATCATCAACGAGCCCACCGCAGCTGCGCTGGCCTATGGCCTCGACAAGGGCAAGAAGAACCAGAAGATCGCCGTCTTCGATCTTGGCGGCGGCACGTTCGACGTGAGCATCTTGGACATCGGCGATGGCGTCTTCGAAGTGCTCAGCACCAATGGCGACACGCATCTGGGCGGCGACGACTGGGACCAGCGCGTCATTGACTTCCTCGCCGACGAGTTCAAGAAGAAGGAAGGCATTGACATCCGCAAGGACCCGATGGCGCTGCAGCGCTTGAAGGAAGCGGCGGAAAAGGCCAAGATCGAGCTTTCGACGGCGATGGAAACCACCATCAATCTGCCGTTCATCACGGCCGATCAGAACGGCCCGAAGCACTTGCAGGTGTCGCTGACCCGTGCGAAGTTTGAAAGCATCACAGGCGATCTCTTCGACCGTCTGAAGGCTCCCTGCCAGGCCGCACTGCGCGATGCGAAGCTTGACATCAGCAAAATCGACGAAGTCGTGCTGGTGGGTGGCTCGACGCGTATGCCTCGCGCTCAGCAGATCGCCAAGGAGATCTTCGGTCGCGAGCCCAACAAGAGCGTGAACCCGGATGAAGTCGTCGCCGTTGGCGCGGCCATTCAGGGCGGCGTGCTGATGGGCGACGTCAAGGACATCCTCCTGCTCGACGTCACGCCTCTGTCGCTGGGTGTTGAGACCCTGGGCGGCGTGATGACGCGCCTCATCGAGCGCAACACGACGATCCCGACGAGCCGTAAGGAAACGTTCAGCACGGCGGCCGACAGCCAGACGAGCGTGATGATCCACGTGTTGCAGGGCGAACGCGAGTTCGCGAAGGACAACCGCACGCTGGGGCAGTTTGAACTGGCGGGTCTTGCGCCCGCGCCGCGTGGGTTGCCGCAGATTGAAGTGGAGTTTGCCATCGATGCCAACGGCATTCTGACCGTCACGGCGATGGACAAGGCCACGAGCAAGAAGGCGGATATCAAGATCACCAACAGCGGTGGTCTGAACAAGGACGAGATCGAACGCATGAAGCGCGATGCCGAAGCCCACGCGGCGGAGGACAAGGCGCGTCGTGAACTGGTGGACCTCAAGAACAAGGGCGACGCGATGGTCATTCAGAGCCGCAAGGCTCTGGAAGAGCATGGCGGCAAGGTCACCAGCGAAGCTCGCGCGCGACTGGAGAGCGCGATCAGCAGCCTGGAGACCAAGCTGAAGGCCGATGACCGCGCGGCGATCGAAGCGGCGATGAAGGAACTGGAAGCCGCGAGCATGGAGATCGGCAAAGTCATGTACGAAGCCGCCAAGCAGCAGCCCGCGGGCGCTGAATCGAGCACGACCGAACCCAAGCCGCAAGGCGCGGGCAAGGACGACGTGATCGACGCGGAGTTCAAGGTGAAGGAATAACCCGGGCACCACACGTGGTTCCGGTTTGAAGTGACATGATTCCAAACAGACGCGTGCAAGCGCGTCTGTTTTTCATTTCCCGAGTCCCGGCTTGCCGTGACGGGCCGCGGCGCGGCTCGCTGCTTGGGCAGTCAGATCCTCGAAGGCTTCATCGAACATCGCGACGAAGTTCTGCCAGCGATCTGCTGACGCCGGCGCAGCGGAACCGGGCAACACGCGGAGACGCCCCATCTTCATGGTCACGTCGTACTCGCCCAGTGCGCCATCAAGCAAGATGAACGCCGCGCCGACAAACTCTTCTTCGCCTTCACGTGTGCAACCATCGATAAACAGATCCACGCCGAGCTGGAACTGAAGACCTGTCTGGTCCCAGCCGGCAAGAAGATTGAATCGGATCTTCTCCGGTCCGATGTTGAGATCGTTCAGGCTTATGGAGTGCCGGGCGTAGTTGGGCTCACGAGGCTTGAACCTCACGATGACCCATCCGGGCACTTTGGGTGCTCGGTCGACAAGGTCCTCCACAACATGGAAGATGGCGCGATCGCCTGCGGCGCTGATGACCAACTGTCGCGGCTGGTCGGGTGCGCCGCCCAGTTCGAAGCACAACTCAGGATGCACCTTGCGCAGTCGTCGGCTGAGTTCGTGAAACTCCGCCCCGGGGCCGACGGGCGCCTTGCGCAGCCGGTCGCCGTTGGCTTCAAACCACTTCCAAAAAGCCTTCTTTGGATCGAGGAAACTGAACAAGCTAACCCCCTTTGTGGGCACACAAATCACCGTCAACAGGAGGTTAGCCCAAACGGTCTGAAATGTCGTGCATGGCGTTCAAGTCGGGTATCCGGTCGCCCGATATCTCTGACATCTGCCCGCACACGCGGCATGCGCGTTGCGTAGGAAAGGCAGTAGTTTCAGATTCGGAGCGACGCCATGAGCACCTTCCCCATCACGAATCGTCGGCAATTTGAGCGGTTCATGCTGCCTGCGGCGTATACGGCGATCGCGATTCGTACGCTCGACAGCGAGACTTTTGACTGGGAAGGCCACACCTACGACATCAGCGAGGGCGGCTTGCAGTTTGAGCTCGACCGTGGGCTCGAGCCGGGCACGCCCGTCGCCATGAGGATCGAATTGCCCGAGGCCGTGCTGGCCGCGGGCGATGTGGGGCCTGGCCGAGCGGTGTTTGTCTTTGGCAACATCGTGTGGATGGACGACAGCGAGCCCGGTCCGGTGCGGATGGCAGTGGCCTTCACGCGGTTTGCGCGAGCGGGTGACCGCGAGCGACTGCTGCGGACGTTTGCGGCGGGACGGCTGCGCAGAGCCGCGTAAAGCGATAAAGCGAACAGCGATAAAGTGAAAATCAACCGGCAGCGTGCGATTCTCGTGGATCGCACGCTGTTTTGCTTTGGCTGGGCTTTATCGCTTTTCGCTTTTCGCTGTATCGCTTTGTTCCCCTACCCTCTGCCATGTTCGTCGATAAAGCAGTGATCAACCTTCGTGCCGGCAACGGTGGTAACGGCGCGGTTTCTTTTCGTCGCGAGAAGTTCGTCAATAAAGGCGGCCCTGACGGCGGCAACGGCGGCGATGGCGGTGATGTCGTCGCGGTCGCTGACGACGGCATGAGCACGCTCTACGACTTTCGCTTCCAAGCTGAGTGGACCGCTCAGAACGGCGACAGCGGCGGCGCAAAGCAATGCTCGGGGCGACGCGGCGAGGACCTGGTGCTGCACCTGCCCGCCGGAACGCTGATCTACAACGACGAAACCGGCGAAGTCGTCCACGATCTCAAGGCAGGCGAGACCGTGATCTTGTGCAAGGGCGGCCGCGGCGGCTGGGGCAACGAGCACTTCAAGCGCAGTACCAACCAAAGCCCCAAGAGCAGCGAACCCGGACAACCCGGCGCAACATTCCGCGCGCGGTTGGAACTGAAACTCATCGCGGAAGTGGGACTCGTCGGCTTGCCCAACGCTGGCAAGAGCACGCTGCTTGCCGCGCTGACGAAGGCGACGCCCAAGATCGCGAACTATCCGTTCACGACGCTTTCGCCCCAGCTTGGCGTCTGCGAGATCGACGGCGCACGACGCATCGTGATCGCCGACATCCCCGGGTTGATCGAAGGCGCCAGCGATGGCGCGGGCCTCGGGCACGACTTCCTGCGCCACATCGAGCGCACGAAAGTCATCATCCACCTGCTCGACGTCGAAGCTGACAACGGCAAGAGCGCCGCGGAAAACTACGAAACGATCCGCGCGGAGCTCAAGGCGTACAGCGAAGTGCTCGCCGACAAGCCTGAGATCATCGCGGTGAACAAGATGGATCTGCTCGAAGACGACAAGGCTCGTGCAACAGCTCTGAAAGCAGTCGCAAAGGCCACGGGCGCGCGGCTCGATCGCGATGTCTTCGCCATCAGCGGTGCGGCCAAGCTTGGGCTGCGTCCGCTGCTTGATCGCGTGTGGACCATGCTGCACCCGACACGCCGCGAAGCCGTGAGCGGCTGGAAAGAGTCGTGATCTTTAGACGCTTTAGCGCCGAGCCATGCTGATTCGACCGGCAACACCCGCAGACGCAGATTCGATCTGGCAGATCCTCGAGCCAGTCATTCGCGCGGGCGAGACATACGCACTCGATCGCGACATGTCGCGAGATGATGCACTGGCCTACTGGCTAGGACGGGATCGCGAAACGTTCGTAGCGGTTGATGGTGACGCTGTCGTCGGCACGTACTACCTGCGTGCCAATCAGGCTGGCGGGGGCCGGCACATCGCCAACTGCGGATACATGGTCTCGCCACGGGCAACTGGCCGTGGCATCGCCCGCACGATGTGCGAGCACTCGCTACGACACGCCAAGTCACGCGGCTTTCGAGCAATGCAGTTCAACTTCGTCGTCAGCAGCAACACGCGCGCGGTCGCGGCGTGGGAAGCGATTGGATTCGAAATCGTGGGGCGATTGCCCGGCGCCTTCGCTCATCCCACCTTGGGCTTCGTGGACGCACTCGTCATGTTCCGCTCGCTCATCGACTAACGCAAACCCAGAAACTCACGCGCCGTCGCATGCAGCATGTTGTCCACATCCTGCGGCGTCAGTTCGTGTGCAAGCGAGCGAATGAGCGACCCCGGCGTATCTTCACCCAGCGGAAAGGGATAGTCACTGCCGAGCGCGATGCGATTGGTGCCGAAAAGCTGAATGAGCAACCGAAGCGCGTGCGGCTCATGCACGAGCGAATCGACGTAGAACTTCGCCGGACCTCTCTCGCTTGCAAGGTAGTGGAGGGGATCGGGAGCTCCCGTGGGAAAGAGATCGCTGCGACAGTGACGGCCGTGCGAGATGCGGCCGACAGTCGCAGGAAAACTGCCGCCCCCGTGTGCAAAGCAGACACGCAGCGACGGGAATCGCTCAAACACGTTCGCAAAAATCAGCGAGCAGATCGCCATGGTCGTTTCCGCGGGCATGCCCACAAGCCAAGGCATCCAGTACCGTGCCATGCGTTCAGTAACTTGTGCATCCGCGTTCACGCGAGGGTGCCGCGAAAGGCTGAGCATCTCCCACGGGTGGATAAACACGCACGCACGCAGCTTCTCGGCGTGCGCGAGCACCTCAATGATCGCAGGATCATCAAGATTCACCCCATTCACATTCGTGCCGATCTGCACGCCAGGCAGCTTGAGTTCATGCACGCAGCGCTCAAGCTCGCGCATCGCCAGCGCCGGGTCTTGCAGCGGAATCGTGGCAAGCCCCGCGAAGCTCGCCGGCTGAGCCCGGCAGATCTCCGCAATGTGATCGTTGAGCAGCCGCGCAAGGTCATACGCATCCTGCGACTTCGCCCAGTACGAAAACATGACGGGCACGGTGCTTAGTGCCTGCATCGTGACGCCGGTCGTCTGCATCTCGGCAAGTCGCACCGCAGGGTCCCAGCAGTTGGCCTGAATCTCACGAAAGCTTGTGCGCGTGCCGTCGCGCTCGGTGCGCTGCATGCACGCGCACCCAGGCTTGGTGTGCGCGAGTTCAATCCAGCCAGCATACCCGCTCCGCGCTGTCCAGTCGGGCCAGCGCTGCGGCAGGATGTGCGTGTGGAGATCGATGACGCTGGGGTGGCTCACGCGAGAGTGTTGCACGCTGCGCGGCTCAGCGTTTGGCGGCGCTCTTAGCTTGCACTTTCTTCTTCGCAGTCTTCGAAATCCCGATGCGACGGCTGGCTCTGCTTGGCTTGCTGGACTTCGCCGCTTTCGCCGCGGTGACTTTCCCACCCTTCAGAGCGATGGTGCCCGCACGCTCAATCACCGTCTTGCAATGCTTACACGTGCGATTCTCAACCGGACCGCCCCAGAAGCCTTCCATGATGATCTTGAGATCTTCGTCGATCTTCTTGAGCACCCAGCGAGCTTCGTGCACAAGGTTGTCGCACGTGGGGCAGTACCAGCGCAGGCCATCCTTCTGCGGGTTGCCCTTCTCGTCCACGCCGCGCGGAAACTCCATGATGAGCCCCAGCGTGCCCTTGGGGCGTTGCGGGCGGTGGGGCACCCATCGCGGCAGCAGAAAGAGCTCGCCTTCCTTGATCACAACGTCATACGGCTTGCTTCCATCCAGCGGACGCACGCGGACCGCGACATCGCCCTTGAGCTGATAGAACAGTTCTTCCGTGGGGTTCACGTGGTAATCGTTGCGCGTGTTGGGGCCCGCGGAGACGAAGACGATCACATCCTTGGCTGCGTTCATCAACTGCCGGTTGCTGACTGGCGGCACCATCTTCGGCTGGTTTTCACGAATCCACTTGGCGAGGTTGAGCTTGGGGTAGTTGACAGCCATATCGGTCCCTTTGTCGAGCGAGTGGGCCATGAAACGCGAGGCCGCGATGATAACGCCTCTGGCGGTCCATTATAACGCCCTTTGCGGATTTGTGTTGATGTTTCGGTTCGTTGGGAACGCACTGCCTGCGGCGTGCCTCTCAATAGATGGCCGCACCAAAGGTGTGCGACAAACGAGTGTGCAGCGGAATCTCCATCATGAGCACGACAGCCACCATGAACACTACCCAAGGCCAGCAGATGAGCTTTACGGAGATCGACGCGCCCACCGCGCAGCGCATGCTGCAAGCGGGTGAGTGTGTGCTGATTGACGTGCGTGAGCCGGATGAACACGCGGCAGAACGCATCGAAGGTGCCAAGCTGGTGCCGCTTTCGAGCCTGAAGGTTGAAGAGCTGGCGCGTGCTGCGACATCGAGCAAGACGATTGTCATGCACTGCAAAGGTGGCAAGCGATCGGCGGAAGCGTGCCGGCTGGCGCAGCCGCTGACGCAGCGCGGCATCCGGCTGTACAGCATGGCAGGCGGCCTCGAAGCGTGGAAGCGCCATGGACAGCCGACCACTCGCAGCGATGTCAAGACAGGCATCAGCGTGATGCGTCAGGTGCAAATGACAATTGGCGTGCTCGCGCTCGTGGGCAGTGCGCTGGCTTGGTTCGTGCATCCGGCATTCGTCGCCCTTCCCGCGTTTCTTGGCGCGGGATTGATCTTTGCCGGAGCTTCGGGCACGTGCGCACTCGCGACGGTGATGAGCAAGATGCCTTGGAACAAGTTTCGCTCGGGTGGAAGTTGCTCCATGTGATGAGCAATGGCGGATGAACGCAGAGAACCAATGCGAAAACGTGATGAGCACGGTGCTCCGGTCACGGTGGAAGTGTCATGGACGTCCGCACGAGTTCACGCTCGTGCCTCTTGGAGTAAAGCAATGCAAGACGCAACGAAGTTCTACGAAACCTGGCCCGCAACCATGAACGGCATGAAGGCCCGCGCGCCCGAGATCGGCAAAGCCTTCGGCCCCTTCTTCCAAGGTCTCATGAAAGACGGTGCCCTCAACGTAAAGCACAAGGAACTCATCGCCCTCGGTGTGGGCGTGTACGCGCGATGCGAACCGTGCATCTACTCCCATGTGGAGAAGTGCTTGAAAGCGGGCGCAACACCCGCTGAGATCATGGAAGCGGCAGGCGTCGCCGTCATGATGGGTGGTGGACCTGTTTACACCTACACGCCCGTGGTTGCTGCCGCGCTGGAGCACTTTGAGAAGCTGGGTACCTGAACGCATACGCGAACTGCAACGTCGTGCCTCGATTGTGTCTGTACGCAAGTAACTGTCTAGATGCAAAAAGCCCGCGAGCAACACTCGCGGGCTTTCTTGGTTGATCAGAAGTCTCTATCACTCCGGCTTCGCAGGAGCTTCCGCGGGCTTCACTTCCGCCGCGGGCTCTTCCTTGGGTTCTTCAACTGGAGCCTTCGCCGCGTTCTCAAGCGCGTTCTTCGTCGCTTCGGCGATGTCCTTCGCGGGGATGATCGCGCCGGCCATCATGTCACGCATGCCGCCCATGCCGCCTTGCATGCCTTCCATTTCATCCTTGTTGGGCAGGATGATGCTGCTGACGCCGACGAGCTTGCCTTCAGCGTTGTAAACCGGCAGGCCCATGGAGCTGAAAAGGCTTTCACCGCCGAGGAGCGCCTTGCGGGGCTTGGTCGTCTGACCGGCGATGCGGAGCGTGTTGACGTTCACCGCACGATCAAAGAACTTGCCCATGCGAGAGACAACGAAGATCTCATCACCCACGCCGGCTTCGGCGTATGTGCTGAGATCGATCGCAGTGAAGGGTTTCTCGGGCGCGTTGTCGACGCGGACCCATGAGAGATTGAGTTCGCTGTCACGCGCGATGATCTTGGCATCGACGCCTTGGGTGTCGTCGCCGACGAGGACCTTGATCTCCTGCGGCTGCGGGCCGGCGCCCATGCCCATCATCGCGGCAAAGGGGTTGGTGCCCATCGAGAGGCTGCTGACGAGGATCAGGCCGCTGCTGTCAATCATGACGCCTGTGGCTTCCTCTTCGCGATCGCCGCCGCCCATCATGTCGCCTTCGTCACCCTTGAGGATGAACTTGATGGTGACAAGAGCGGGGGACTTGTCCGTGCTGAGTTTGCGAATGGCGTCCGCCTTCTCGTCGGCAAATGCGGGCGTTGCCGCAGTGCCGCTGACAAGAGCAAGAGCGACGAGGGGGAGAGCCAGAAGCGACGAAAAACGAGTCATGAAAGTCCTTTCAGTGAATCAACATGGATGCTCCTGCACGGAGCTGGATTGCTTGACGATAGATCTGTGCGAACGCGGTGAACCTCTGGCCTTACTTCTTCTCCTCCGCCTTATCCGTCGTGGGCTTCCACTCCGGCTCGGCGAACTTGAATTGCGTCCGATTCCCCCGTTGCACAAAGAACGCGACGCGCTGCGGTTGTTCCTTGCTGATCTTCTTCATCGCTTCGCGATAGCTGGTCAGGTCGGTGACCACTTCGTTGTTGATGCGCTGGATCACATCACCCTCAACCATGCCGGCAAGGCCCGCCCAGCCGACGCGCTCAACGCTGATGACCATCACGCCGTTGACGCTTTCGTCCCAGCGGTTGTCATCGCGATCAAAGAACGTGAGTTCGCGCACGGACATTTCAAAATCGCGGTTGCTGTCGCGCAGGGCTTCTTCCGCAGTGATGCGCGTGCGCTCAAGCGGCACCTTCACTTCCACAGGCTGCTTGTCGCGAAGCACGGTGATAGTCGCTTCGCCGCTGGTGCCCAGTTGGCGCACCCGACGCTGCATCATGCCGGCATCCTGCATGCCGCGGGGAGCCATCGACTCGCCGTTGATCTTGGTGACGACATCACCCACTTTGAGGCCGCTGTTGGCAGCGAGCGTGTTGGGATAGATGCGAGTCACGCGGAAACCGACTTGATCGCCCAGGCCCATCTGCTTTGCGAGGTCCTTGAGCACCGGCTGGGTAGCGATGCCGATCCAGCCCTTGGGCAATTCACGCGGCGGATCGTCGCGCTTCTCGGGGCGGGGCTTGATCAGCGTGAGCTGGTTCTTGCCGTTGCGATCAAACTCGATCGTCACGAACTCCGGCAGCGGGTCCTTCGCGGCCATGGCCTTGTACTGCGTGACGAGATCTTCGAGTGAGTTGATGGCGACACCATCCATGCTCTTGATCACATCGCCCCACGACAGGCTGGGTTCCGCAGTCTCCGCCGGGCTGCCGCCCTTCACACCCAGCACCAGCGCGCCGGCGGTGCTGTCAAAGTTGCGATTGCGAGCCATCTTGTCGGTGATCTCGCTGACGGAGATCCCAAAGAGACGCAGCGCGGTTTCGTCGCCGCGTTCCTTGAGCAGCTTTTCCGTCGTGACCTGCGCGGTGCCGATTTGGCCATCGCGCTTGTAGGAGATCTCCAGCGTCGTGCCGACAGGCTTCTCGGCGATCTTGCGAAGGACAAGAGGAATTTCTTCCGGGAAGCGGGCACTGGTGCTTTGGTCGTTGATGGCGAGCATCACGTCGCCGGCCTTGAGGCCAGCCTTGTCGGCCGGGCCGTTCTCGTTCACGCTATTGATCAGCACGCCTTCCTGAAAGCCTGCGCGCTTGACGCTCTTGAAGTTCGCGCCGATGGTGCTGCGCGGCACTTCCTTGTGCTCGATGAGATTGTCAACAACGTACTTGACGAGGCTGGTGGGATTGGCAAAGCCCATGCCGCTGCCGCCGCGCGTGTTGACGCCGATGATCTCACCCTTGAGATTGACGAGCGGGCCGCCCGAGTTGCCGGGGAGGATCAACGCATCGTGCTGGATCCAGCGAGTGAAGATGTCGCTGGAAACATCAAAGTCGAATTCCTGGTCAGCGATGTCGTCGCCCGACATGCCGGTGAAGACGCGTTCGGTGTTGCTGACAACCCCCAGCGTGACGCTGCGTGACAAGCCGTAAGGCGCGCCCATCGCGATGACGTAGTCGCCCACTTGCAGTTCGTCGCTATTGCCGAAGCTGGCGACGGGCAGGGTGGTGTTGTCGCCCAGATCCTCCATGTTGATACGCAGCACGGCGAGGTCGGTCATCGGGTCATCGCCCACCAGCGTCGCGGTTGCTTCGCGCTTGTCGGCGAGGGTGACCTTGAAGCTCTTGCCATCTTCCACCACGTGGTGATTGGTCACGATCAGACCGTCGGGTGAGATGATGGTGCCTGAGCCGGTGGAGCCGCCCTTGGTTTCCGTGCCGCCCCAGTAGCTGACGGTGATCACGGTGATGTTGACGAGTGATGGGAAGACGCGGTCGCGGGCGAACTCGACCTTCTTGGTCAGCTCAGGCACGTTATCGCGGCTGCGTGCGGCAGGTGCGGCGATGGGCGACTCAGCCTTGGCTCCACCAGATGAGTGGTTCGTTGCCGCCCCCTGCTTGCTCGCACAGCCGGTCAGGCCGGCGGCACACACAGCAGCGAGCGCGATCACGACCGCAGGCGTGCGAACAGTCTGAACATCCCCCGAGGCCCAAGGCAGCGTCTTCATGCGATCTCCGTAAATGAAACGACCAAAGTCCATGGTTTCAAGCAGTTGCAAACGCGGACAGGCCGAGCAAATCGCCCGGCACGCAGACAGTACCAAACCGGACCCATCTGGGTGCGGTCTGGTTCCCAAAAACATGAACAATCCGCTCGTGGCAGCCGCCAAATCTGCGCAACGCATGCGGCTCCACGTGCCGCCAGTCGCCCCAGGCCGCGCCCATGTCTCGACACCCCTCATGCGACAAGCTCGTTTCGCCGAGGTATAATGCCTGACATTCAGCCATTCTTTGGGGATTGGTGTAACGGTAGCACGACTGACTCTGACTCAGTTAGTCAAGGTTCAAATCCTTGATCCCCAGTTTTCCTGCTTTGAGCGTTGCGCGGGCTTTTTCATCCGGCGGCGTGCAGGTTCCCTCACAATCGGCGTGCTGCGAGACGTTGACGATTGCTGTGTCGAGGGATGTCGCTTTCCCTACCCTCCTGCGTGCACATCGTTGAAACCGTCATGTGGATCTGTATCGCCCTTTGCATTGTGCTGGGCGTGCCGTTCACGCTGCTTTGGTGGCGCGATATGGACAAGTGGGCCGACGCGGAAGATCGCAAGTTCAAGCCCAAGGTCAAGAAGCCAACCGGCCCGACCGTCGTCATTCGTACCAGCACGATAAACAAGTCCGCTGGCACTTCGACCCCAGATCAACAGGAACGCCAGTTATGAACATGAAGCACCTCGCACGCGCAGTGCTCTTTGTACCAGTTTTCACGTTGCTTGCCGGTTGCAATGGCTCGGGCGGCACGCATGCCGGCGGGCACGACGGTGCGTCGCAAAATGTGGGCGTGCTGAGCAAGTCGCCTTGCGTCGGATGTGACCTCGCGGAACTTGTCGGCCACATGTCAGGCGCCTTCGCCTCCACGGCCCAGAGCGAGCGCGACACCGAGTACTTCGATATTCGTCTCCACATGACGCCCATCTGGCCTCAGCACTCCACACCCACGGCCAAGTGGCTCTACGTCGAGCAAGCTATGGCCACCGCGCTCGACAAGCCGTATCGCCAGCGCATCTACCGCGTGACCGAAGCCGGCCTCACGCCCCAGGGCCAGGCCACATTCATCAGCGAGGTCTATGAGTTCGAAAACCCGCTGGGCTTTGCCGGCGCATACGCGTCACCCAAGGCGTTCGACAATCTCACGCCCGCGCAGTTGACCCGTCGCGACGGCTGCGAAGTGCTGCTGACGCGCCTCATGCCAGGCGTATATGAGGGCGGCACACAGGGCAATAACTGCCAAAGCTCGTTGCGCGGCGCGTCCTACGCGAGTTCAAAGGCTCACATTGATTCCACGGGCTTGCTGACGTGGGATCAGGGGTTTGACAAAGAAGGCAAGCAAGTGTGGGGCGCGGTCAAGGGCGGTTACGAGTTCAAACGCCAGCCGCAATAGTGAGAGGTTCGTCAGCCGTCGGCGCCAAGAAGGCTGCCGATCAAGGATGGGCCTCGTTGATAAAGTTTGGTTCGTTCGCGGCATGCTGCTGCGAGCAGGAAGAGAGATCGTTTGAGCGCAAAGTACAAGAGTCGTCTGCTGAGCCACCTGAGCCACGAGAGCTACACGCCCGCGCGGATCGGTGACGTCGCAAAAGACCTCAACATTCCGGTTGATCAACTGGAAGAGTTCACAGCGGCAGTCCGTTCCTATGCCGAGCAGGGTTTGGTGGAACTGGGCCAGAGTGGCCACGTGACGCTGCCGAGCCTCGCCATGATCGCGGATGCCGCCAAGGGTCAGCAGAAGACCGTCACGGGCACGTTCCGCAAGAACCCGCGCGGGTTCGGTTTCGTCGAGCCCAATCTGAAGTATCGTGAAGGTTCCATCTTCATCGGCCCCGACAGCACAGGCGATGCCCTGACAGGCGACACCGTGCGCGCCAAGGTCTACCGCGACCGCAAGCCCGACGGCAGCCACGGCTTCGCCGGTGAAATCGTCGAAGTCGTCGATCGCAAAAAGAGCAGCTACAGCGGCACGCTGACCAAGCGCGGCCAATTGTGGGTCATGCTGCCGGATGGCAAGCAGATCACCAACCCCATCGTCATTCGCGACGCCGAAAGCACCAAGGCTCGCGAAGGCGACAAGGTGGTGGTGGAGTTGCTGGTTTACCCCGAAGGCAACGACCTGGGAGAAGGCGTCATTACCAAAGTGCTGGGCGAAGCGGGCCGGCCCGACGTGGAAACACAGGCCGTCATCGCCGCGTTTGACCTGCCGGGCGAGTTCGAAAGCAGTCACGTGCAGCAGGCACGCGAAGCCAGCGCGGAGTTCGACGCGCAGATCGCCGAGTGGAAGGAGAAGGGCTCCAGCGTCCTCCGCGACGGCCGCCTCGACCTCACCGAAGAGTTCATCATCACCATCGATCCGCCCGATGCCAAGGACTACGACGATGCCATCAGCATCAAGCGCACCGACAGCATCGACGGCGGCGGCTGGGAAGTGGGCGTGCACATCGCCGACGTTGCGCACTTCATCCCCATCAACTCTCCGCTCGATCTTGAAGCTCGCAATCGCGCCAACAGCGTCTACCTGCCGCGTCACGTGATTCCGATGCTGCCCGAAGTGCTCAGCAACGGCATCTGCTCACTGCAGGAAGCCGTGCCGCGTTTCTGCAAGAGCGCGTTCATGACCTATGACCGCCACGGCAAGGTCCGTGCCGAAGGCGTCGCGCAAACGCTCATCCGCAGCAGCAAGCGCCTCACGTATCTCGAAGCGCAGGCCCTGATTGACGGCGACCTCAACGAAGCTCGCCGCCACGCCAAGACCCCGCCCAAGTACACCGACCAACTGCTCGAAACTCTGCGCGAGTTCAACGCCTGCGCCAAGGCCATTCAGGCCCGCCGCGACCGCGAGGGCATGATCGTGCTCGATCTGCCCGAGTGCGTGCTCATCTACGACGAGCGCGGACACGTGGTGGACGCAGAGCGTGAAGACGACGCCTTCACGCACAAGCTCATCGAAATGTTCATGGTCGAAGCGAACGAAGTGCTCGCTCGCCTCTTTGAGAACATGAGCGTGCCGCTCCTGCGCCGCATCCACCCCGAGCCCGTCCCGGGCGACAGCGACACGCTGCGCAAGGTCGCCATGGTCGCCGGCTACCGCATTCCCAAGAGCCCCACGCGCGACGAACTCCAAGGCTTGCTCAAAGCCACCGCAGGCACCGCCGCTGCCCGCGCCGTGCACTTTGCCGTGCTGCGCACCATGAGCCAGGCCGAGTACAGCCCCGCCCTCGTCGGTCACTTCGCCCTCGCAAGCAGCGCGTACGCGCACTTCACCAGCCCCATCCGTCGCTACGCCGACTTGACGGTCCACCGCGCCCTCGCGCAGTACCTCAAGATGACCGACAACGGCCGCAAGCGCCCACGCGGCGAAAGCGACTGGAAGCGCCTCGGCACCGATCTCATGCGCATGCAAGGCGTGCTGCCCGAAGACGAACTCGAACAAATCGGCAAAGCCGCGACGCTGCGCGAGAAGAACGCCGAAAGCGCCGAACGCAGCCTGCGCAGCTTCCTCGTGCTGCAACTGCTTGAAAACCACATCGGCGAAGAGTTCAAAGGCGTCGTCACCGGCATCTCACCCCGCGGCATCTTCGTGCAGATCGACAAGTACCTTGCCGACGGCTTCATCAAGAGCGAAGACCTGCCGGGTGACGTCACGCGCGGCAACGTCACGCCCTTCTGGAAGATCGACGCACGCAGCGGCGCACTGGTCGACATCCGCAGCGGCCGCAGCTTCAACTTTGGCGATAGCGTCATGGTCAAGATCGTGCAGGTTGATCTCGCCAAGCGCCAGATGGAGTGCGTACTGGGCGATGAGTCCGCCGCGACGCGCGCCGCAGGCAAAGGCAAGAATGTCGTCGATGGCAAAGGCAAGCTGCTCGGCGGCTTCGGCGCCGACGGCG
Organism: Phycisphaerae bacterium; assembly: GCA_046316615.1. GTDB lineage: Bacteria > Planctomycetota > Phycisphaerae > Phycisphaerales > UBA1924 > BJHL01. Next base: position 28,168 of record JBKDAN010000040.1, on the reverse strand, counting down.
GTGGCCTCGGCGCTCCCGCGGCCGGCGCAGGCTTCGGCGGCGGCGGCTGGGACAAAGACACCGGCAAGTGGCGCGGCAAGACAGGCGACCAAGCCCGCAGCCAGCGCAGCAAGAGTCGCGATCAGCGAAAGAAGAATCACCGTCGCGATAAGTGACGATGATGGGCTCGCGAATGGTCGGGTTGCATCGGAATCAGGAGGTGTTGCATGGGGCTTTGGTGCGCATTTAAGAAAATGCTCTTTGGCTCTGCTGGCTCCCAGCCTGCTGCACATTCCCAGCAGTCGTCAGCATCGGCGGAAATGCATAAGGCCAAGGTGGTGGGTGCGGTCGCTTATGGCATCGCGCAGTCACAGCAAAGTCGCGAGAACAGTGCATCGTCTGCCGCCTCGCCCGCCGCCATGACAGCCGCCGTCGCGGCGTATAACGCCTTGCCGCCTGACCAGCAGACACCCGAGCGAGCTCGCGAACTCGGTGTGACCTTCGGCATGTGGAACGCCATCAATAACTCACCCCCGCCCATGCCCTGACTTCGAGTCGTTGGAACAGGGGGTTGCTCGCAACAATGTGTGCGACCCCGCAAATCGGCGGGAATTCACCGCAAACGCCAGCGAATTCCCTCATGGGATAAACATCCTGTCACGCACGCCCGATCTTCGCTCCCAGACCCCGTGTCGGGGTGAGGGAGTACCGGGAAATGATCAAGAAGAACGTGAAGCGTTGCAGTGTTGTCGCATTCGCCCTGTGTGCTGGTGGCATCGCGGTGCCCGCGCACGCCCAGGTCGGCATCGATCCTGAGGGGGCGTACGCGTCGGGCCCGAACATGGATCGCGACCTGCTGCCCACGCCTGTGCGTGAGCCCAAGGCGGATGGCGAAGCAAGCCAAACTGGCGAGCCCGCAGAAACCGAAGACGACAGCCGCGTCAGTCTGATCGCCGGCATCGACTTCACCAACGCCTACTACTCACGTGGTCTCCGCCAGGAAGATCGCGGCGTGCTCTGGCAGCCCTTCGCCACCGTCGGCATCGACATCATCCGGACGGACGACTAGACGCTGACGCCCTACATCGGCACGTGGAATAGTTTTCACGATCAGGCCACCGGCAGCGGCACCGACGACGGCACGCTCGACAAGTGGTACGAAGCGGACTTCTACTTTGGCGTGAACGCCGTGACGGGCTCGTGGACGTTTGGCGCGCAGTACGGCTGGTTCGCCAGCCCCAACGACGCGTTCACCACGGTCGAAGAACTGCAACTGAGCGTCAGCTTTGATGACAGCGAGCACCTGGGCGCATGGTCCATGCAGCCCAACATCACGCTCATCATCGAAACTGGCGATGGCACAAGCGACGGCTTTGAGAAGGGTGGTTATCTGCAGCTTGGCGTCACGCCCGGCTTCGACCTCGGTACGCGCGAAGGTGGCGACGCGCTCCTGCGTGTGGACGTGCCCGTGACCGTGGGCCTGTCCGCTTGGGATTACTACCAGACGGCAGATGATGAAGACGAACTCTTCGGCTTTGCGTCAGTGGGTGTGAAGTTCACGTACGAACTGCCTGTTGATGACAAGTTCGGTTCGTGGAGTGTGTACGCCTCCGCGACCGGCGCCCTGCTGGGTGATATGGCAGCGGATGTGAACGACGGCGAAGACACAGTGGGGATTCTCAGCGCCGGTGTCGGTGTCGAGTTCTGATCTTGCTTGAGAAAGCTCGTTCAGCGAGACTAACAGAGGAGACGCAATATGCGTTTGACGCTTTCGAAACAATTGTGGCTGCTGGGCGGGCTTGGCGTGTCACTGGGTTGCGTCGTCGCCGGGAGCACGTTCCTGGGCATGAATGCCGTCACGCACACGACAGCAATGATGGCCGAACGCGCCAGCACCATTCGCAGCAGTTGCGAAGGTGACATGATGCACGATGCCATTCGCGGTGATGTGCTTGCGTGGCGCCTGGCCGAGACCGATGCAGAGCGGGACGAGGCCGTGGCCGCCCTCAAAGAGCATGCAGAGAACTTCGAACGGCTGCTGAAGGAAACAGGTGAAGCGGAACTGACCAGCGCGGAGAAGAACGCCGTGGCGAAAGCGACGGAAGAAGTCAACGCATACATCGCCTCGGCTCATGCGCTCATGCGCAGCAATCCTGAAGATGTCGATGCTGTCAAGGTGGCGCAGACCGAGTTCAACGGCCGCTTTGACGCACTCGAGGAGCAGCTCGAGGCTCTCTCGGCGTTGCTCGAAGAAGGCGTGCAGGCCGCAAACACCGCGGCCGCGAACATGCCGTTCATCGTGATGATGCGCACCCTTGCGGCGTTGTCCTTGGGAGGCGGTGCGCTCGTTGCGGCGTGCTGGTTCATCCGCCGTGGTATTCTGCAGCGCACCACCGTCGCACGAGAAGGTTTGGCGGCGCTTGCCGCTGGCGACTTGACCAAGTCTTGCAACGACACCATCGATGACGAGCTTGGCGCGATCGTGCGAGACTTGAACGTCACACGCAACAAGCTCGCCGTCACCGTGCAGTCCATGCTCGAAGCTGCTGAAGCCCTGGGCGACGTGACGACACACGTGCGCGACAATGCCAGCGGCGTCGTGACGGGCATGGATCGCCAGGCCCAGACCACCGCTCAGGTGTCAGCCGCCATTGAAGAGCTTGCTGCGAGCATTCGTGAAATCGCCACCAAGAGCACCGACGCTGCACGATGCAGCGACGAAAGCCAGAAGGAATCTCGCGGCGGCGCGGAAGTGGTCGATCACACCGTCACGGAAATCAAGGGCATCGCCAGTAACGTGGTGAATGCCGTGCAAAGCGTGCGGGCCCTTGGCGCCAAGAGCGCCGAGATCGGCAAGCTGGTCGAAACGATCGACGAAATCGCGGAACAGACCAACTTGCTCGCCCTCAACGCCGCGATCGAGGCGGCCCGTGCCGGTGAGCATGGCCGTGGATTCGCCGTCGTCGCCGACGAAGTGCGCAAGCTCGCCGAACGCACCCAGCGCGCGACCGAAGAAGTGACACGCACGGTGCGCGAAGTGCAAAGCGCAAGTCAGGAGACCGTGCAGACCATCGAGCAAGGCTCAGCACGCGTGACCGTGGGCGTGGATTCCGCCAACAAAGCGGGGCTCGCTCTCTCGCGTATCACGCAGAACACCGACGCCCTTTCAGGCATGGTGCGCGCAATTGCCGCGTCAACCGAGCAGCAGTCAGCCGCAAGTGAGCAGTTGACTCGCTCGGTCACGGAGATCGCGGAAGTCACCGAAACTGCCAAGCAGAGCGCAGGCAGTTTGTCCGAAGCGTCGGTGCGGATGTCGCGTGAATACGAACGCCTCGCGACGGCGGTGCGATCCTTCAAACTCAAGTAACTTAGCACGAGCGCAAAGGTTGCGCGATAACACGATTGGGACCTCAAAAGACCGCTGGATTTCCAGCGGTTTTTCGTTTCCGTTTGACCACGAGCGCGGGTTCGACGATGGACACCTCACGCCACTCATCGGGGTGGCATGTGGAGAATGTACATGACAATGTTGAAGACTATCTCTCTGTTGGTCATGCTCGCTGGTGCGACCACGGCCCGCGCCCAGGACGCCGTCACGGACATCAGCGCCCAAGACGAGTTCGCAAGCGGTCAGAACATGGACCGTGACTTGCTGCCCACGCCCGTCAAGCGCACCGACGACAAGTCAGATGACAAGGCTGCAGATGCTGCGGCCCCGGAAGCTGACGAAGAAAGCCGTCTGCACTTCAGCGCAGGCGTCGACTTCGCCAACGCCTACTACTACCGCGGCATTCGCCAGGAAGATCGCGGCGTGATGGTGCAGCCTTGGGCCACGCTCGGCATCGATATCTACAAGACCGATGCCTTCACCGTGACGCCGTACGTCGGCACGTGGAACAGCTTCCACGACCGCGCCACTGGCGCCGCTCAGAACGATCAGCTCGACGACAAGTGGTACGAGTCTGACATCTACTTCGGCGCGACCGTCGTCGCCGGCAAGTGGACCGTCGGCGCTCAGTACGGCTGGTTCATGGCTCCCAACGACTCATGGACCACGATTCAGGAACTGCAGTTCTCCGCCGCATTCGACGACAGCGAGTACCTCGGCAAGTGGGCCCTCAAGCCCGCCGTCGCGCTCGTCTTCGAAACCGGCGAAGGCAAGGCCGATGGCCAGGAACGCGGGACGTACCTCCAGCTCGGCATCACGCCCGGCTGCGACGTCGGCACGCGTGAAGGCGGCGATCCCCTCCTCCGCATCGATGTCCCCGTGATGGTCGGTCTCTCGCTGAGCGATTACTACGAAGGTGCCGATGGCGAAGACGAGACCTTCGGCTACGCCTCCATCGGCGTCAAGGTCAGCTACGCGCTGCCCGTCGACGACAAGTGGGGCAGTTGGACCGTCTACGGCAGCGCGACCGGCGTGCTGCTCGGCGATTCCACGCAGGACTTCAATGACGACGAAGACACCGTCGGCATCCTGAGCTGCGGCGTGAGCATGAGCTTCTGATTGCAACTGACGTGTGTCTCAAACGCTGACACACGCAACGACGTCGGCCGCCGCTTGCTTGATTGCTTCGGCGGTCACTTCCAGATTCGCGACAGCTCGCAAAGAGCGCTCCCCCGTGGGCAGCATCAGCACGTTGCGAGCAGCCAGTCGCTCAGCAAGCGTCGCCGCGTTCATGCGCACATCATCAGCCAACTCAAACAGCACGATGTTCGTCTCGATGCCTTGACCATGCTGCGCCGAAAGCCGCACCCGCGGCGATTGCATGATGATCTGCGCAAACGCCCGCGCATTCGCATGATCCTCCGCCAGCCGCGCCACATGATGATCCAGCGCGTACATGCATGCAGCCGCCAGAATGCCTGCCTGCCGCATGCCCCCGCCAAACAGCTTGCGCACGCGACGTGCCTGCTTGATGAATACATGTGATCCCGCAAGTGCCGAGCCCACCGGCGCTCCCAAGCCTTTGGAGAAGCACATCGACACCGAATCAAAGTGCTCCGCAAGCTGGCGAGCGTTGTACCCGCCCGCAGCACACGCATTCCACGCCCGCGCCCCGTCAAGGTGCGTCATCAGCCCAACACCCTTTGCCGCCCCCGTCACAGCAGCGATATCAGCCAGCTTCCACACGGCACCACCCCCGCGGTTATGCGTGTTCTCCATACTCAGCATCCGTGTGCGCGGATAGTGCACATTGTCCGCTCGCACGCTCGCAATCACATCGCTCGCACTGATCTGCCCGCGCAGCCCAGGCAGCGACTTGATCATGCATCCCGCCAATGCCGCTGGCCCGCCACCTTCATAATGAATGATGTGCGAACCTTCATGGCAGATGATCTCATCGCCCGGCTGCGTGTGCACCTTGATCGCGATCTGATTCGCCATCGTGCCGCTTGGCACAAAGACCGCCGCCTCTTTGCCCAGCATCTCCGCGAACCGCCGCTCCAGCGCAATCACCGTCGGGTCATCTCCCAGCACATCATCGCCCACCTCCGCGCGAGCCATCGCCTCACGCATGCCGGCAGTCGGCTTGGTCACAGTGTCGCTGCGAAGATCAATCGGTCGATGCACAGTCTGGGGCATGACGCATGATACGTGGAGCAGCCGCGGCCGCTTCACAACTCGTGCAGCGCCCGCACTACCTCGCGATCAGCCGCAGCGTGTCATACCGCTGGTCATCAGACGCTCCCGCGAGCGCCAGCAGCAGCTTCCACGCCTGCGAGTGACCAGGCGTCAACCCATCGGGCCGCGTGTTCTTGCCCGCTGCCGCGTTGATCCGCTGCGTCGAAGTCTTCTCAAAGTCAATCCAAATCGGCGCAATCTGCTGCGTCAAGCCGCAGTACGACTCGCTTGCAACCTGCAAGCCAGCCTGTCGTGCCGCATCAGCAAGACTCTTTCGCGTAAAGAAGTTGATGTGCCGCGGCACATCCAGCCAGTGCCACGCCCCGCCCGCTCGCTGCAACCCAAGGGCGTTGTTGTTAGGCACATCACACAGATACACGCCGCCCGGTGCGAGCATCCGCTTCACGTTGCGAAGCACCTTGAGCGGATCGATGCAGTGCTCCAGCACGTGTCGAGTCGTGATGATGTCAAACTGCTGCGCGAGCACTTCGTCTGGAATGTCCTCCGCGGTCCCGGCATGCACAGAAATGCCGCGCGAGCGCACCGCATCGCGGGCTTTATCGTCGGGCTCCACGCCCGTTACGGTCGCACCCTGATCTTTCATCGCCGCGAGAAAGCCGCCGCTGCCGCAGCCCAGATCAAGCACGCGCGCCCCGCCCAGTTCCGCTCGCTTCCAAGCCTGCTTCACGACGTCGGGCGTGTGGTGCAACTCACGTCCCTTGTCCAGCCGCCAAGCGATGGCCACACGCAGCTTTTCATGCCAAGGCGAAACAGGCCGTTTCGCAGCCTGCGTCCCGTGCGTGTAGTAGTCTGGCGTGTCATAGAACGATGCGACCTGCGCGGGCGTCGGGCGCGGCGTCAGAAAGCCAAACGCACAGCTATCACACCACGCAAGTTCATACGCAGTTGCGTCAGCGGGCTTGCGCCAGTCGATAGGAACATGCAGCCACGGGCGAGCTGCACCGGAGCTGCAGAGAGGACACGGACAGATTGACATGATGCCCCAGTGTAGTGGCCCGATGCGCTCCGTCACACATGGACGAACTCCCACTCTTCGGAAGCCTTCAAGGCATCACAAATCGCACGACTTTCCCATCTTTACCCAGCTTGCTTGCACCCACTTCAATCCGAATGCGCTCCGTCGCCGACGCGCCCATGGTCTCGCCATGCTTAAAGACCACGTCATTCAGAATGACATACATCGCAGCGCCAAATAAGCGAGAGCGCAGCTCACTGAGCTCCTCCGTCGAGCCAATCGCTTCCATCTCCATGTGGCCAAAAGAATCCATGCCCACAGTGCTCGCGTCAATCCCGCCCGCCGGATTCTTCGAAACAACCACATTAACCCAGATCGGCACAGGAAAATCGCCATCTCGCGCCGACTCCGTCGCCAGGCCCGTCACGACTTCAATGTCATGCACCATGCATCCGCCGCCCACATACCAAGCGACACCGCCCGGCAGGTTGAGCATCGAGATGCCCACAACCGTCGCCGCCTGCGCAGCAGCCGAAAGAGATTCGCCCTGGCCCACCATCACCACATGCGAGCCATGTGCTGGTTTGTTCTTCGCGTCAACCCAGAAGGGAGACATGGGCAGGGAGTGATCAAGCTCCCCTGGCGGCAGGCTCGTGGGCATCGGCATCACCATCACGCCCGCACTCAGGGAGGGCACGCCGAACATCGCGGCGCCCTTGTCGCTGCCCTCACCCAACTCTACCGGCCACATCGGAAACAGCTCCTTCGCCTTCTGCACAACATCGCTCGCGACGAAATTCGTGTGCGACTGCAGCAGAGGCATCGAGAGAATGTGGTTGGGCTTGGGCTGGCGCTTCTCGGCAAGACCGAACAGTTTGCGGAACATGAACGTGTCCCCTGTGCATCGTGTTGAAGAAAAACCGGCGCGACGGTGCGCCGGTTGTGTTGTGAATCGACATCGATGGTTGAGCTGTGCCTGGTGGAGTTACGGCCCCCACACATTCGCCGTCACCGTCTTCATCGGCGCAGCACCGCCGCCGCCGTTCCCACCAACCACCGTCCCCGGCGCCGGCAACCGCGTATCCGCCGCGTCCGCCTTGATCACGGACACCGGATGCACTTCCTTCGGGAATGCCGCCGCGCTCGCAGGCGGAACCGTCACGCCGTTCAGGTGCATCTTGCCGCTCGTCAATCCCGGGAAGTGCTCGCCCTGCCAGCTCGCCGGATACTTCGGGTCATCCATCTCCAGCGCAGCCTTCGTCGGGAACAGCGGCTTGAACGTGTCGCACATCACCGCAAGTTCCTGCGTGTGCGTCGCCGTCAGGCTCGCTTCAATCGTCCCCGGGTGCGGCCCATGCGGAATGCCCTGCGGGTGCGTCGTCAGCGAACCGATCTCAATGCCCTTGCGGCTGCCGAAGTTGCCATCCACGTAGTACAGCACTTCATCGCTATCAAGGTTGCTGTGGTTGTAAGGCACCTTGATCGACTGCGGGTGGTAATCAAGCATGCGCGGCGCAAACGTGCAGATCACGAAGTTGTGCGCTTCAAACGTCTGGTGAATCGGCGGCGGCATGTGCAGCTTCCCGGTGATGGGGCTGAAGTCATCCGCGTTAAAGATGAACGGGTAGTAGCACCCGTCCCAGCCCACAATGTCCAGTGGGTGGTAGTGATACACGTACTCGTGAATCAGATCGCGCGCCTTGATGCGCACCGGGAAATCACCCTTCACATCCCACGTCATCGGAAACTCAGGCAGCTTGATGTCGCGCTCGCAGTACGGCGCATGCTCCAGGAACTGCCCATTCGCCTTGCTCACATACCGCGGCGGCGGCCCGATGTGACTGCCATTGGTCGTCTCAATCAGCAGCACCTTGCCATAAGGCATCGCTTCAACCGAAGGTCCGCCATCGCTCGCCTTGCCGCTCGCGTCAAACGTCACCTTGTCCGCACGCTTGTCCCAAACGATCGTGTAGATCACGCCCTTGGGAATCACCAGATAGTCACGCGGCCCGAATCGCAGCGTGCCCAGCATCGTGTGGCACACGCCGCTGCCAAAGTGAATGAACAGGCATTCATCGCCCTGCCCGTTCTTGTAGTGATACGCCATCTGCTCCGCGGGATTGCACACCGCCATCTCGCAGTCGCTGTTGCCAAACAGCACCACGCGCCCCGTCACAAAGTCGCCCTTGGGCGCCATCGGCGCGCTCTTCACGTGCCGCATCCGCATGATGTCCTGCTCGACGTACTCCACCTTCGTGCTGTACAGCGGCTTCCATCCATAGACCTGCGTCGGCGGATGAATGTGGTACATCGTCGTCGTCGGGCCGGAGAAACCTTCCGTGCCGAAAACCTCTTCGCTGTAAAGGCAGCCGTCTGGACGACGAAACTGCACGTGGCGCTTGGCGGGCATGAGACCGAGCTTGGTGTAGAACGGCATGGCGGTGCTCCTTGCAAAGTCCTTCCCTCAATGGTACGCAAACATCTTCCGGTTTTGACTCGGGGATACCCGGGCTTCTCTGGAGACGCTGGCTCTCAAAGTTTTTAGAGTTTTTGGCCGAGATTCATACGAAATTCGCGTGAACTTGTGGTAGTGTGTTCGTTCGAGCGTCGATAAGGTCTCTCATGGGGCGTTGCTTTGTCTTCGCGAGACTCTTTCTCGCCGGTGAAAGAGCGAAATGCAGTCACAACTTCAATCATCACTTGTCACGCGCTCCCTTCGTGATGTGCTCGGCCTCGAGCGCTACCGCATCGTGGGCGATGTTGTCACGCTGCTCATCAGCAGCGACGATGCCAGCGGCGAGTTGACGCTGCACGAAGCTGTTTCGGTTTACCGCGAAGGTGTCGCGATGCGCACCCATATCCATCCCGAGCAGACCCAGTATGTCCGCGTGCTCGAAGGCGTCATTGGCTATCACATCGGTGACAACAGCGGCATAGCCCAGCCTGGCGACATCATCGTTATGCCCGCCGGCGTGGCCCACCGCACGTGGACCGCGCAGCCCGGCGAGTCTCGCACGCTCGTCCTCACTTCCCCGGGCGGCCTTGATCACACCATTCGCAATTTCGGTGAGCCGGTCGACGCCGCCGCACGCCCCACGACAGACATTTCTGAATCCGACATCGACGAGGTCTGCGAGCGAATGCTCGCCAGCGACACATCTATCGTCCCCCAGATGTGCCAGTGATGTGTCAATGATGGGCCAATGATGTCGCATGCTCGCCATCGGCTCCAAAGCGCCAGACTTCACGCTGCCTGATCATGCCAACGCGCCCGTTGCTCTGCGCACGCTGCTCGCCCGCGGCCCCGTCGTGCTCATGTTCTATCCAGGCGACAATACGCCCCTCTGCACCAAAGAAGCTTGCATGGTGCGCGACTCGTTCACGAACTTGCAAGCCGCGGGCGTGACCGTGGTGGGCATCAGCCGCCAAGGCACCGCCAGCAAGGCCAAGTTCCGCGGCGATCACAGCCTCAAGCACGTGATGCTGGCGGACGAAAAAGGTGAAGTCGCCAAGCTCTACAAAGCCAGCGGCATCTTCGGCCTGCCCCTGCCCTTCGGCACGCTGCGCATCACCTATCTCATCGATGCAACCGGCGAAATCCGCGACGCCGTGCACAGCGAGTTCTCGCTCGCGCCCCACGAAGAGTTGCTTCGCCGCGCCATGAATCCGAAAAACTCCTGACGCACACGTCACGCACGTTCTATGCGCTTCTGTGTCGTTGCATCGCTGTGGCGATCGAAACTCCAACGCGCATTCCATCGCCGTCAGTTGCTTACCGATGGTCGCGAATCGCCATCTGAACCAGCTTGCTCGTTAGCGCAGCAAAGTCCAGGCCGACCGCGTTTGCAGCCATAGGCAGCAGACTGTGACTCGTGAATCCCGGCATCGTGTTGATCTCCAGGAACCACGCATCGCCAGCTTTATCAAGCAGGAAGTCCACCCGGCACAAGTGCCGCACGCCAATCGCCTTCGCGACAGCAAGCGCACGCTGTTGCAGCGTCTGCGTCAAACCGGCAGGCAGTTCCGGACTCACCACATACTTCGTGTCATCGCGGTTGTACTTCGCTTCGTAGTCGTAAAACTCCACCGCGCTGCGAATCTCAATCACAGGCAGTGCCTGTCCATCCAGCACGCCCACCGTCACTTCACGAGGCGAAACAACCGCCTGCTCCACCATGTTCACACGCAGCGGATGCTGCCCTCGCGCCGCCGCGACAGCGATCATGCCCTTGTCCCATCGCTCACGCGTCGTGCAGATATGCACACCCACGCTGCTACCTTCGTGAATCGGCTTCACGACGCACGGAATACCAAGCGGCGGCTCATCATCCTTCGCATTCAGCACCACCGCTGGCAACGTGGGCACGCCCGCGCGCGCCGCCGCTTGCTTGCTGCCCATCTTGTCCATCGCCAACCGCGCCGTCGCCGAAGCGCAGCCCACATAAGGCTTGCCAACGCGAGCGAGAACGTCCTGCATCGGTCCGCCCTCACCCCAGGGACCGTGCAGCACCGGGAAGATCACATCGCCGCCCAGCGCTCGAAGCTCTTCGACGCCGATGCGGTCAATCACTTCGCGTCGCACCTGGTGCCCGGCCTTGATGAGCGAATCAGCTACGCCTTGCGAGCTCTGCAGCGACACATCGCGTTCACTGTCAGGACCGCCGCCAAGCACAAGCACTTTGGGGAGAGACATAGGGGCTCCGAAGACTGCGTTAAGCGTTGCGCGACCACACGATGACTTCTCGTTCCAGCGTGACGCCGAAACGCTCATGAACGCGCGTGGTGACAAGGTTCATGAGTTCAATCACATCGCGGGCTTTGCCCGTCGCCTTGTCATCCACGACGAGGAAGTTGCCATGCACATCGCTCACGCGTGCGGTGCCATGGCGCAGTCCCTTCAGCCCCGCGCGATCAATGAGCAGCCCCGCGCTCACACGCTTGCCCGCTTCGCCAACGCCGTCAATCGCATGCGCAAGCGTGGGATTCTTGAAGCAGCACCCCGCGCTGTTCGCGCTCATCGGCTGCACGCGCACCTTGTAATCGTTGATCTCTTTCTTGCGAGCTTCGAGCGCTGCAACGTCGCCGCGCGTCAGCCGCAGCTCCGCCCCCGTGATGATCAGGTGGTTGAGCCCGCTGTGCCGATACGAAAACGCGATGTCACGCCGTTCCAGCGTCACATCGCGTCCGGCGCGATCCATCGCATAGACCCGCTCAACAACATCGCCGATCTGTCCAAATGTCCCGCCCGCGTTCATCACAATCGCGCCGCCCAGCGTGGCCGGCACGCCCGCCAGCACTTCAAGTCCGCCCAGTCCCGCGCGAATCGTCGTGTTCATCAGCTTGAAGATGTGAATCCCCGCGCCCGCCCGCACCAGTCCGCTCGCCGCGTCCATCACATCAATCTTCGCAAGCCCCGGCGCATCCAGCGACACGACCAGTTCGTCCACGCCGTCATCATCCACCAGCAGGTTCGCTCCGTCACCCAGCACGCGCATGCCCGGATCAATCGCCAGACACGTGCGAATTTCCTCAGTCGTGCGAGGCTTCGCAAATCGCGAGGCAGCGCCGCCGATGCCGAACCACGTCTTGATCGGTGCGGCGTGCGTCACAAAATCAGGCAGCGTTGCAGTTGCCACAGTCGTCTCCGTTCACGCTTCGAGATAGCCCTTGGCAACTTGCCACACAGGACCCGCGCCCATCGCAACGATCACATCGCCCGCGCGAGCCTTGTGCTCCAGGTGATCGACAATCGCCTCAAACGGATACAGATGCATCGCCTTCACGCCCTTCTCGCGCAGGCGGTCCACCAGATCGTTCGCCGTCACCTTCTGCTTCTCTTCCTGGCTGTCGCGCACAAAGTAGATGTGCGGCACAAGCACAATGTCAGCATGACCGAAGCTGTTCGCAAATTCCTCAAGCAAGTGCCGCGTGCGGCTGTGCTGGTGGGGCTGGAAAACACAGATCAGCCGGCCGCCGCGATCCTCAGGGCGTTCACTCTCGCGCAGCGCACGCAGCGTGCAGTCAACTTCAGTGGGGTGGTGGCCGTAATCATCAAAGACCCGCACAAGACCGTTGCCGACCTGCTTCTCGCCCAGCAGTTGCATGCGACGATCAACCCCGCGGAAGTGAGCCAGACTCTTCGCCGCCATGACTGGATCAGCACCCGCAAACGTCGCCAGCACCAGCGCCGCACACGCGTTGAATGCCATGTGGCTGCCCGGAATCTTGTTCGTCCAGCGCGCGATGGTCTCACGGCCGTGCAGCAGCGCAACAGCTCGCGTCGCTGGGTCAAACTGCACCACGTAATCAGCCTCAGGCGTGAAGCCGATGGTGTGCACTTCGCAGTCAAGCCCTCGCGTCACTTCGCGCCGGTGTGCGCCATCGTGCGCAATCAGCAGCTTGCCGCCGTTGCTCGCATCAGGCAGCAGCTTGGCAAACTCATGAAAGCTCTCGATGACGGCTTCAAGTGTGCCGTAGCAATCAAGGTGGTCCGCTTCAATGCTGCTGATGTACCCGATGGTGGGGCGGTAGTTGTGGAAGCTGCGGTTGTACTCGCACGCTTCCGCGACGAGCAGACCTGGCTTGCCTTCCATGCCGCCCGTCGGAATCTTCGCGTTGCCAAGACGAAAGCCCACAGTCTGCTCGTTGCCGACATGCAACGTGCCCTTCACAAGCTGCGGCGACGTCGCGCCGACAATCACCGTCGGCTCAAGCCCCGCGTCCGTCAGCGCGCACCCGGTCATCGCCGTCGTGGTGCTCTTACCGTGCGTGCCCGCGATGCAGATGCTGGTGCGACCCTGCATGCACTTGCCCAGCGCTTCGGCATACAGCATGGCCGGCACGCCACGGCGTTCGGCCTCGAGCATCTGCGGATGGTCAGGCCGCACCGCCGCGCTGGCGATAACAAGATCGCACGCGTCCGGCAGCCATGACTTGCTCTGGTCAAACGTGCTGGCGATGTTCTCGCTCGCGAGCGCGTCGGTTGCTTCGCTGGGCGAGTTGTCGCTGCCGCTCACAATCGCGCCGCGACTCTTGAGCATACGGGCCAGGCCCGACATACCCGAGCCGCCGATGCCGATGAGATAGACGTGCTTCATCAGCACGTCAAAGTCATCCGCGGCGGCGGTGGCGACAAGCCGCAGGTGCGCGGCGGAAGCATCAGTCGGCGAGTGTGGAATGGCGGTCACAGTGCGTCCTTGCAGCAGTGTGTGGGCGATGCGTTGGAAAGGGCGCGAGCGACACCCGCGACCGATGCAGTGTATCGGTTTTTCCGTTCGCAATCGCACAATCGCGAGTGCTCTTTCTGCGTTGTTATTTGCCACTCGCGCCGGGACCAAAGAGCGGGTTGCTGGTCGGCTGGCGTTCGCGCCGCGCGGGCTCGCCTTCGGCGGGGGTTTCGGGCGCGGGCGTGAAAAGTGTGGTGCGGCTCGTGCCTTGGCGCAGTTTTTCCATCGCCGCCAGTTCTTCCTCGGACAGGCGGTGCTGGGTTGTGCCGAACAGACGGGGACCGACGAAGATGCCGAGGCTGGTGCAGAGCACGCAGGCGACGACGATGCCTGCGATGCGCCAGCCTTTGCTGGTTTCGCTGGTGGTGTCGGGCAGGTGCATGTACTTCACCCGATCGATCTGTTCGCCTGCGCCTTCTTTGGCGGTGCGCACGCGCTCGGCGACGGCGTCACGTACGCCGCGCATGCGATCGCCGCTGCCGGAGCGCATCTTGAACGACCAGACCAGGTCGTCAAGCCGGCGGCCGAAGTTGGCGAAACGCTCCTCGAACGACATGGTTACGGCAAATCCCTTCCGCGAATGCCGTCGCGCGTCGCGAAAAACCACAGCGGATACTCGCTGTCGAGTGTTTGTTCGCCGCCCACGGCAGGATTGACCGCTGCGCCGGCGGGCTGGGGATCTCGCGGGGCTTTGAGCGGCGGGCCGTCGGGAGCTCGCAGGGTGCCGAGGGGCTCCAGGACGATGCCGTCATCGGCGGCAGCGCGGATGAGCAGGTCCTGCATGTCGACATCGGTGACGCTGCCGTCTCCGGTCGCGACATTGATCTTGGCGCGCGGGCTGTTCCACGCGGGGGGCAGGGTTTCGGTGCTGAGGTTGGTGTCGATCACGCCGCGGCGAGTCTGGCGGAAGTCCATGCGTTCCCAGAGCATGACTTTGCGGTCGGGGAGTGTCATGGAGGCGGTACTCGCGCCGCTGAGCAGGTCGGGCGTCATGGGGGCGCGGGTGTTGCCGGTGTAGCGCGCGGGGCTGCACCAGAAGGTGGGTGAGAGCAGAAAGCTGCTGGGCCAGAGCATGTGGCCTTCGCGCGATTCCTGGCGATCGCCCAGCGTGTTGCGCATCGCCGCGAGCGGAGCATCGGCGGGGGAAAACTGCTCGACATTGAGCGTGCGGCCTGTGTCGATCTTCATCATGTAGCTGTACCAGTAGTAGGCGAAACTCTCGGTTTCGAACTGCTGGTCGATGTTGCTGAAGTCCCACGCGACTGTCTGGTTGGGGTCGTTGGCGGGCGCGACCACGTCGGCCCAGTCCCAGTTGTCGGAGGAGACTCGGCTCCAGTCGGAGCGGAAGGGCATGAGGAAGGAGTCGCGGTAGTTGTTGGTGTAGATGAACATCACCTGCGACAGTGAACGCATGTTCGCCACGCCCACCGCTGCGCGGGCCGTGCGGCGTGCGCCGGCCAGCGTGGGCAGCAAGATGGACATGAGCAGGGCGATGATGCCAATGACAACCAGCAGCTCGATGAGCGTGAAGGCGCGGCGGGGGTGGGAGGGAAGTGTCGGCACAGGAACTTGTACCGAGATTGTACGGGATGGTTGCGGGCTCGTGTGCAATCTGCGTCGCGGCACCCTGCGTTTGGCAGGGGGCGGCCTGGACCTTCGGCGTTGGAGGCGCTGGGTGGGGGTTGCTTGGCGGGGTGGTCGCTAGGGGCGTTGGTGCCGGTGCAGATGGTGCCAGCGCGGATGGTGCGGGTGCGGGGGCTGTAGGCGGAATAAGTTGGGAAACCGAGCCTGACGCCGGCGCATGCGGCGCGGGGGCGGGCTGTTCGGGGGCTTTGGCGAGTGCTTTGGCCAGAGCTTCTGCGATGTGAGGCTGGCGGGACCACCAGAGGACCTGGTAGTAACGCAAGTCGCGGTTGTACGAGACAACTTGCATGTCGCCCTTGGCGGCGTGGATGAGTTTGATGAGATCGCGGTCGTAGTCGGTGAGACGAGCTTGCATTTGTGTGGCCCTCCATATACACCCCCGTGTGGCAGGTGGCGCGCGCACAGATCTGCTGATTTGCGGCTTTTTCGAGACGCAAGTGCTTGGAGCACCGGGAGAAGAAAATCTGGAAAAATCCCGGATGTTCCGGCTGAAAACTGCTGGGGCGCGCGCACAAAGCTGGTTCATCTTGTGACGAGCTCTTGTGATGAACGCGGGCGCGGAGTTGGTGGGCTGATGCAAGGAGGAAGGGAAGCCCTTCCTCCCTGCACCCTCTATCCCTGTTGGTAGCGGGCGCGAGTTGCAGGATTGGAAAGGCACACAGGCTGCCGGAAGAGCCGGGCAGCCTCTGGCACTTGAGCTGGTCAGCTGCGAAGGAGGGCGACCCGCCCCCCAAGGCGCACGGGCATTCGCAAAGCCCGAAGCCCGTGGCACGAATGTGAGGTCGGGTGATTGATGAGGTTGCAACCTGCCGGCGTAGTCTGGCGGGGCAGCGGAAGTTCACGGCTCGATGCAGTCGTCACTTACCAAATCGCGGGCATCGCCGTACGACGCGGGCACGCCGGGGGCGGTGACGCCTTGGCCGCGCGCAATCGCGGCGGCGACGGAGAGGTTGAGGTCGAGAAGTTGCTTGAGCAGGTCCTTACGCGCAGAGAATCCGTAGGCTTCCATCACGGCGGCATCGAGGGCGGCGTGGGCGTCCTTTAAGGGATTGCTGCCGGGGAGTTCGAGCGTGCGGTAGAGGGCCCGCAGGCCGCCGGACATGGTGGGTAGGACTTTGGCGCGGACGCTGCGAACTTCGCGCCCGGCGGCGGCGACCGCCTTGATCTGCTTTTTGGTGGGAGACTGGGGCCAGGGGAAGGTGTCGAAGACGGACGAGGGCGTGTAATTAAACCGCTCTGTGAGTTTTGAGCACCTGGTGACGAACCAATCCCAGTGTTGGGCGGACTGGAGAACTCCGAAGGAGTAGTCGTCCGCGAATGCGAACACCATCAGCTTGGTGTCGGGGTGAATCGCCTTAGCGATGAAGGCGAAGATGGGCCGCTTGGTCGTGCGCGAGCAGACGATGTATCGCGGAAGGCGAGCGATGGCATTGATCATGCTGGGTTGATAGTCGCGGAACTGCCACCATCGTTCGGCCATGCGCGACCATCGTGTGTTCGCCAGCCCGGTGTCGGTCTTCTCTTGAGCAGCGCGGGCAAGCACCGCGGGCATGATCTTTTTCTTGACGTGTTCGAAAGGCGCGTGAAAGGCGGCTGCCTCCAACATGTCGCGTTTGCCGAAGTCGATGACCCATCGCGACGGCGCGCCGTCGGCAACGAGGTCTCGGCCGATCATGTATGGGAACAAGACGGCTTTGAGCTTGCGATCTTGCGACAGCCAGAGCTTCGCCACTTGGGGCGAGATCATGAAGTCGTCGTTTGCCGGGTTCTGTCCTTGAAAAACTAGCTGCGGCTCGGTGTTGCAGACGAGCTGCTGGGCGGCTGTGGTGTCCACTTCGTCGGAAAGGCTCGGCGAAATTACGGCGGTCTCCCGCGCGGCCATTTCGTAGCTCTTGTCTTTCCTGACTTTGCCGCGCTTGCCCAGCGTGATGGTCTTGGGACGCTTGGGCTCTTTGTCGTCTTCGAAGAATTCCGCCGTCGCTTCGACCTTGGTCCACAGGCGGCGGGCGGGGGACATATTGCGGGCTATGTCGTCATCGTCGTCGGGCTGGCCGCCGTCTTCTTCTGCTGCCTTGGCGAAGCCCCCACCTCCCGGCGGCGGCGTGCCTGCTTTGGCCTTGGCGGCTTTGGCTGCGGCGCGGTCTTTCAAACTCGGCCCGGGGCCGGGCATGGGCGTGGGGGCATCACTCCCCGCGGCTGCAGCGGGTTTACTCACCTTGACGTTCTTGACCCAGTTGGCGATGGATACGTGCACGTTGGCCTCGCCGCTCCACGGCATGTTCTCGACGGCTTCGACAATGGTTCCCGAGGCAACGATATGGTCCAGGCCGCCCACGCGGCTCTGGTTGTTGCGGATGTTCTGGGTGCCGACGAGGCCCGCTCTCCCGGTGTGCCAGTTGGCGGCGGTGCAGGGCTGCAAATGATCGTGGGCCCGGCGGAACCAATAGACGCAGTAGTCGGCCATCTTGGGGACTTTGGGATACGCCGCGTGCAGGGCTCGCACATATGGATATCCCCGTTCCTTCGGCAAGTACCGCGAGCCTAGAAACGGCGGGTTGCCGATGATGATGTCGGCGGCGGGCCACGGAGTTTGGTTTCCTTGGTCATCCAGCAGGGCGTCTTGGACTTTGATGTTGGTGTCGAGGTTAGCGAGCGGGAGCGTGCGTTCGCTGGAATGGAGCTCGTCGCTGGCGAGTTTGGGAGCAAGACTGAGCGTCACCTTGGCGAGTTCCACAGCGAAGGGCAAGACATCCATGCCGAAGAACTGGCGGGGCGAGACGCCGGCCATGGCGATTTGGCCCGCGGCCTGACGGCTGCTGAGTTGGTTCTCTTTGGCGACGATTGCTGCTTCGAGGCGGCGCATTTCGCGGTAGGCGATGTAGAGGAAGTTTCCGCTGCCGCAGGCGGGGTCCAAGACGCGGACCGATTGGAGGCGGGATTTCAGCGCAGCCAGTTCTTTGAGCGTGTTGGCCTTGGCGATGCCAAGCGTGAAGGGATCGACGATGGTCGGTTTCACGATGCGCATGATGTCGGCCTGGGCCGTGTAGTGAGCGCCCATGGCGTGGCGTTCGCCCTCGTTCATGGAGTGCTGGAAGATGGTCCCGAAGATGTCGGGCGACACGTGCGACCAGTTGTACGTGGCGGCTTCTTTGAGCATCGCCACTTCGGCGTGGGGATCAAGCTCGACCGCTGCCGATTCCGCGAAGATTCCGCCGTTGAAATACTCGACGCCTTTGTAACGCCCGCCCGCGACGCCGCCCCGCTGATTCATGGCACGGAAGAGTCCATCGAGCAGGTCGAAGGCTTTGGGTGGGCTGACGCACTCTTCGAGCAAGTCGGTGAAGAATGTGCGAGGTAGCAGGCCGATGTCTTCGGAAAAGAAGCAGACGAGAGCCTGCAGAACAAAACGCTGTGCTCCCTCTGCGCCGCCGGGGTGCTTGGTTTTGAGGGATTGGTAGATCGCGCTGAGCTTGGCGGCGGCTTTGCGCGTGGCATCTTCGCGGTCGATGCGGAAGCGGGCTCTTTCGTTGGTGGGCCAGAGAAAATCAAGCGGGCCAGAACGCTGGGGGAGTTCGTCAAGCGTCAGCGTGTCTTGCGGCTGGTTGATGTCTTGGTCAAAGTCGTAGATGCGGAACTCGTCGAAGTTGCACAAGACGACATATTGGGGCCGGTTGGGGACGAGGCGAACCCAGTAGTCAAAGGCTTGGGTCAAATGGCGCGACAAGTCCTCGCCGCGTTTCTTCATTTCGATGAGAACGACGGGCTTCCAGACCAGATCGGCGAAGGACGTGCCGCCGCGGTCGTTGGTTACGCGCTCTTCGAGCTTGGCTCCGGCCTCTTTGTAACCGTTGCGGCTGAAGGCGCGGAATAAACGGTCGAGGAAGACTTGGGCCTCGCCCTTTTCGTCGCCATCGAGGGTCTTGGCGTAATCGACGAAGGCCTGAAGTTGTTTCTGGCGGTCAGCATCCATGCGGGAAGAGAGCGTAGCAGAAAGTGCGGGAAGGTGCAACGCGGCTCGTGCCGGGGCTGCCGCCCCCGGCACCCCCGCTGGAGGCGTGGGGGCGGGCGTTGTGGGGGCTTGGGTGATGGTGGGGGCAGGGAGGAAGGGGTTTCCACTTCCTCCTTGCAATAGGAACGTGCTCTGCGCAGGGGCGGCGAGAGTGTGAGGGGCAGGAGCGTTTGGATGTTCGTGGTCGCGCACACCTGCCGGTGTGCTTGGGTGTGGGGGCGTGGTCCAGAGGCTGGCGCCTGTGGCAATAGGCGGGCGCGGCTCTGCCGCTGGGGGCGGGTAGCGCAACCTGCACACGACATCATCATCTTCGCCGAGTCGCTGTCGCTCGACGGCTCATCGTGCACGGTGCTTGCGGGGCCACAGCCTGTCTGGCTCGGTGGGCTGGCTGCGATTGTGGCCCGAGTTGTCATGAGTCATAGGACATGGCAGTTGGATAGGGCGTTTGTGAAGTCGTGCCGCCCGCCACGGGGTCGGTTGAGTGTTGGAGCTTTTCCGCCTGCCGCTACGATTGCGGCGGCTGGAAGTGGCAGCATGGTTGCCGCGATCGCTCGCCGGAGCGAGAGATGCGCGGTGACCCGGAGGAATCAAACGTGAAACCGTGTACTGATCCCGATGCTCTCTTGGCTCATCCGCAGTCGCGTGAGTGGTTTGAGCGGCTCTTTCGAGGAACTGGGCTTGCCAACGATGTCGAGGCGAGCCTGGTGATTCGCAATCGTGATGATTACATCACTGCATTCAGCGCTTGCTGGACGGTGTGCGTGCTGGCGCATGCTGAAATGTGGCCGACTTACAACCGTCAAGAAGTCATCCGGGCGGCGATTTTGTGCCTTCAGCAGATCGAGTCGGACCCTGATGCGCGAGAGGTGCTTGGCGGATCGAAGCAGATGGGCGAACTGAGCATGGCGGTCATGGCGAGACTGCAGCAGTTGCAGTGAGTCGGGCGGCGCAGCTGTGAAGTCGAAAGGACATACAGGCAGGCCGCAGAGGTGGGCGGGCTGGGGCACGTGAACGGGTCGTTAGTGAAGTTGTGGCAGTTGCCCCACTTCAGTGGGCGGTAGCTGAGGCTGTGCCACCCGCCGTGGGTGTGTTGGGTGCTTTCCGGGGGGTTCGCTGCGCTCGACCCGCGGCTATTCAACGGCATCGCTTTGCGATGCGGAGTTGGTTGCCCGTTGAGAATTGAGCGGGTGGCGGGCGGGTGCGGATGTTCGTGTATCTGGCAACGGAGGTTTGCCGTTTGGTGGTGGGCGCGGCGTGCGGGTGGATGTTGAGTGACGAACTGGATAAGAAATTCGGTACGGTCGGGCGGGGGATTGGCGGATCTGGTAGAGTGTTGGGCGATGATTGTGACTTCGGACAGGCCTTGGCGGCGGCACTATCGCAGGGCGTGGCGGTGGGTGGTGGGGGCTGTTGTGCTTGCTGCGATCATCACGGCGGGGCGGTGGGGTTGGCACTTTGGGGCGTCGCTGGTGGCGCGTGATCCATCGCAGTTGGGTGATGTGGCTGCGGTGGAGGCGGCGGCGCACATGGTGTGGACGCCGATACCGAGCGGCTTTGGTTCGCCGTCTGGATTTGGCTTTGCGCGGGTGCTGCCATCGGATGCGAACGCGAAGTGGCAGTTGCATGACGGCACGCAGGTGGGTGATGAGGCTTCACTGCGTCGGTGGCGGAGCGTGCGCGATGTGCCTTCGTCGTATTTTGTCGACGCTCCGGTACCGCCGCTATCTGTGGGATTGCAACTGCATCCTGACCCGCGGTTCTTTGATTTTCATTGTGATCCGCCGCTGACGGAGTCGCCTTGGGAACGTCGCGGTTGGGATGGTTTGATGTTCCTCGCGCGGCTCGGGGATGGTTCGCGCGTGTGGGTCATCGAGCTGTCTCGCCCGATGCAGTCGGGCGATTGGCTTTCGCCGCGTTGGGTTCGACATCGACAGATTCTGGTCTTTGATGAGTCGCTGGGGAAGGTGCTTGGTCGCAGCGGTCGCCTGGAGAATCTGTGGAGTTTGACGTGGCTGCCCACGGTGGAGGCGTTTGGCTTTACATGGGGCATCGCGATGTTGGGTGCTGCGGTGCCGATTGTTTTGGCGGTTCGACGCGCGATGATCGTTCGACGGCGATTTCTTGCGAGGCGATGCGTTGCATGTGATTACAACTTCGCGGGGCATGGGGATGGGTTGCTGACGTGTCCGGAGTGCGGGCAGGTGCAGTGGCCGGTGGATGTGGCGGGGATTGGTGCGTGAATGAAAATGGCTCCAGCGAGGGCGCGGGGGAGCGACCTTGCTGGAGCCATTGGGTTTTGACTGGTGTCAGTGGGGGGACTTAGCAGATGTGATTACTTGGATTCCTGGCTCTTGAGCCAGCGTTCCAGATAGTGGATGTCTACGCCGCCTTTGCGGAAGTCGGTGTTGGTGACGAGTTGCTGGTGGAGGGGGATGGTGGTCTTGATGGGGCCGACGTGGAATTCTTTGAGGGCGCGGAGGGTGCGGTCGAGGCATTGCTCGCGCGTGTCGGCGTGGACGATGAGCTTGCCGACCATGCTGTCGTAGTTGGGTGGGACGACGTAGCCGGGGACGACGTGGGTGTCCATGCGGACGCCGGGGCCGCCGGGGACTTCCCACTTGTCGATCTTGCCGGCGCTGGGGCGGAAGCCGTGGGCGGGGTCTTCGGCGCAGATGCGGCATTCGATGGCGTGGCCGCGGATTTTGATGTCTTCCTGCTTGAGCGAGATTTTTTCGCCAGCGGCGATCATGATGGACATCTTGACGATGTCGACGCCTGTAATCATTTCGGTGACGGGGTGCTCGACCTGCACGCGGGTGTTGACTTCGAGCATGTAGAAGTCGCCCTTGCCGTCCAAGAGGAATTCGCAGGTGGCGGCGCCGGCGTACTTGGCGTTCTTGATCATCTTCGCGGCGGCTTCGCAGACTTTCTGGAGCTTGGTGCGGTCGATGTTGGGGGCGGGTGCTTCTTCGATGACTTTCTGGTGGCGGCGCTGGAGGCTGCAGTCGCGCTCCCAGAGGTAGATGGCGTTGCCGTGCTTGTCGCCCAGCATCTGGATTTCGACGTGGCGGGCGTGCTCGAGGTATTTCTCGATGAAGACGGCACCGTTGCCGAAGGCGGCGAGGGCTTCTTGGCTGGCGACGCGAAGGTTGCTGCGGAGCGTGGCTTCGTTGTGGCAGACTTTCATGCCGCGGCCGCCGCCGCCTGCTGCGGCTTTGATGATGACGGGGTAGCCGATTTGGCCGGCGACGCGGACTGCTTCGTCTTCCTCTTCGATGGCGCCTTCGCTACCGGGGAAGACGGGGACGCCGTTGGCTTTGGCGGTTTTTTTGCAATCGACTTTGTCGCCCAGCATCTGCATGGCTTCGGGCGAAGGACCGATGAATTCGATCTTGCAGTCGCGGCAGGCCTGGCTGAAGTCGGGACGTTCGCTGAGGAAGCCGTAGCCGGGGTGGATGGCGTCGACGTCGGCGATTTCGGCGGCGGCGATGAGGCGAGCGATGTTGAGGTAGGACTCTTTGGCGAGCGGTGGGCCGATGCAGATGGCGCGGTCGGCCATTTGGAGGTACGGCGCGTCTTTGTCGGCGGTGCTGTAGACGCAGACGGTTTCGATGCCCATTTCTTTGCAGGCCCGCATGATGCGGAGGGCGATTTCGCCGCGATTTGCGATGAGTACTCGTTTGAACATGGTGTGGAACTTTTTGAACGCAGAGAGCGCAGAGGTCGCGGAGGGAAGTGCAAATTTCGAGAAGAATCAGCAGGCGACGCGCGGGCTTCCCACTCCTCGAGCGCTTTGCGTGCCCTGCATGCGATGCTTACTTGAGGGCAAACAGCTTCTGGCCGAACTCGACGGCTTGGCCGTCTTTGACCAAGATGGCGTCGATCACGCCGTCTTTTTCGGCTTTGATTTCGTTGAAGACCTTCATGGCTTCGATGATGCAGACGACGGTGTCTTTGTTGACGGTCTGGCCCACGGTGAGGAAGGGCTTGGCGTCGGGGTTGGGCTTGCCGTAGTAGGTGCCGACCATGGGGCTGTCGATGGTGGGGCCCTTGGGTGCGGCGGGGGCGGCTGCGGGCGCGGGAGCGGCCGGCGCAGCGGCGGGAGCGAGCGCGATGGGCGAGCCATGGGCGGCGGGCATGTGGGCCGGGGCGGCGTGTGCGGCAGACTGGCCAGCGCCCTGATAGATGACGGGCTGGTGGTTGACGACGGTGCCGGCTTGCTGGCCGCGCTTGATGGTGATGTGCTCTTCGCCTTGCTTGATGCTGACCTCGCTGAGGTCATTGGCGCTCATCATTCCGACAACTTCTTTGATTTTGGCAAGGTCGATCATGGGGACTCCGGGAATAGGCACTAGGGACTGGGCACTAGGCACTAGGGAAGACAAGGCCTCGGGCTTGCGCCCGTGGGTTTTTAGAGAGTTGCGAACTTGAGATCCTTGGGCAACGAGCAGAGATTCTTGGCACCGTCTTTGGTGATGAGGTAGTCGTCCTCGATGCGGACGCCGCCGATGCCGCGAAGGTAGATGCCTGGCTCGATGGTGACGACGTGGCCGACTTCGAGGACTTGGTCGCCCGCGAGGTGGCTGACGCGGGGCTCTTCGTGGACGTTCATGCCAAGGCCGTGGCCCAGGCTGTGGCCGAACTTGTCGCCGTAGTTGTGCTTTTTGATGTGGTCGCGGGCGACGGCGTCGATGTCGCGGCAGAACTTGCCGGGGGCGAGGGCGGCGGCGGCGAGTTTGTGGGCGTCGAGGGTGATCTTGTAGATCTCCTCCATGACCTTGGGCCACTTGCCCAGGCAGAAGGTGCGCGTCATGTCGCCGTGGTAGCCCATGTACTTGGCGCCCCAGTCGATGAGGAGGGGCTGATTCTTGGCAAGTTTGACGGTGTGGGGGCGGTAGTGGGGCAGGCTGCCGTTGGCGCGAGCGCCGACGATGGACTCGAAGGCGGGCTGGCTGCTGCCGCGTTCTTTCATTGCGGCTTCGAGCATGGCGGCGACCTGGAGTTCGGTCATGCCGACTTTGATCTTGGGGAGGGAGGCCTTGAGGGCGTCTTGGCCGATTTTGATTGCTTTTTGGATGAGGGCGATTTCGGAGTCGTCCTTGATGGCGCGGAGCTTGCCGACGATGCCTTTGAGCTTGGTGAGCTTGACGCCCGTGCCTCGGAGATGATGT
Source organism: Phycisphaerae bacterium (assembly GCA_046316615.1). Lineage (GTDB taxonomy): Bacteria > Planctomycetota > Phycisphaerae > Phycisphaerales > UBA1924 > BJHL01. The sequence goes on along the minus strand of JBKDAN010000040.1, from coordinate 3,537 downwards.
TCGAGGGATTCGAACGTGGCGAGGGTCATGTCGTCGGCTTGGACGGCGAGGCGGAGGACGTCGCGCTCGCGGAGGAGTTGGACGACGGCGGGCCACATCATGGATTTGCGGATGACGACTTCGCACGTGCTGCGCTGGGGCTCGAGCTCTTCGTCGAAGCGGGCGTCGCTGATGATGATGGGTTTGACTTTGTCGCTGGCAGCGATGAGGAGGTAGGAGTCGCCGCCGAGGAAGCCGGTCAAGTAGGCGACATCGACGGGGCTGGTGATGAGGATGTGGGTGGCCTCGTGGTCGCCCGTGCGGATGGCGGTGCGCAGCTTGGCGATGCGCGCGGCGAAGGGGGAGGAAGGGGCGGGCTTTTTCGAGGCGGGTTTCTTGGCCATGTGGGGGCATGGTACCGGGGGGGACGCGGGCAAGCGAGCGAGGGGTGGGGGAATGGATGGTGGCGATCGAGTGGGTGTCGCTGGTGTGCTTGCAGCGCTTGGTTGTGGCGTAAAGTCGCGTCCTATGAATTCCAAGCCGCGCATTTTGACGGGGGATACGCCGACGAGCACGGGGCTGCACCTTGGGCACTATGTGGGGAGCCTGGAGAATCGGCTTGCGCTGCAGGATTCGTATGACTGTTACTTTTTGATCGCGAACGTGCATGCGTTCACGACGCTGGCGGAGAAGCCGGCGGATATTCGTGCGAACACGCTGGGGATTGTGAAAGACTGGCTGGCGGTGGGGCTTGATCCGGCGAAGAGCACGTTTGTGCTGCAGAGCGAGATTCCGGCGATTGCGGAGTTGACGTTTTTGTTTGCGATGCTGATTCCGTTCAACAAGGTGATGCGTAACCCGACGCTGAAGACGGAGATTGAGAGCAAGGGGCTGGGCGACACGTATCCGTTTGGTTTCCCGATGTATGCGGTGGGGCAGTGCGCGGACATTCTGGCGTTTCGGCCGGACCTGGTGCCCGTGGGTGAAGACCAAGAGGCGCATATTGAGATGTGCCGGGATGTGGCGCTGAAGTTTAATCAGATGTACTGCGGCGTGGGGAATCGTGTGCCGGCGGATGAGCACCATAAGGCTGGTGGTGTCTTTCCGATTCCGAAGGCGAAGGTGGGGCGCGTTGGGCGGCTGGTGGGGACGGACGGCAAGCAGAAGATGAGCAAGAGTTTGGGCAATGCGATCTTCTTGTATGACGACGCGAAGGCGGTGCAGAAGAAGATCAATGGCATTGTGACGGGGCGGGCGAGCATGACGGATCCGATTGATCCCAACCATGTGCTGCTGCAGTACTGCGATGTGTTTATTGGCGCGAAGAACCCGGAACGCGCGAAGCAGATTCGCGAGGATTACGCAAGCGGCAAGGAAGTGAAGGATGGGCTGATCAAGGCTGAGCTTGGTGACGCAATCAATCAGCTCATTGGGCCGATGCGTGAGCGGCGCGGGAAGTATGAGACGCCTGAGGGTGAGGCGATGGTGCTGGATGTGATTCGCGGGGGCATCAAGCGGGCGAACAAGACGGCGGAGGAGACGCTGTCGCTGGCGAAGAAGGCGATGGGGTTGGAGTTTGGCGGACGGGTGGTGGGGTGAGCAAAATTTCTAAATGGCTAAATGGCTAAATTTCCAAATGAAGCCATGGCGTGGGGGTGGGGTCAACTTGGTCGTTTGTGAGTGGGCGATAGAGTTGCGGCATGAAGATGCTGGCACTGTCGTGCGTTGTGGCGTTGCAGTGGGTGGGTGAGGTGGCTGCGCAGGTCGCGCTGTCGCGTGATGCGCAGCCAGTGCAGCTGCGCGAGGGACTGGTTGTCGAGGCGAAAGGAAGCTGGGCGCGGCGGCTGATCAACACTGATCCGGTGGTGCAGCGCGTGGTGCGCGGCGAGCTGGGGCATGTGGGGGCGGTGGTGCCCAAGGAAGGCGAGCGGCTGATTGCGGGGGATGAGGCGAGCGGGGTGTGGGAGAAGGTCGCGGCGGGTGAGGACGGGGCGTTCTCGATTGGTGCGGGGCGGTACTTGCTGACGACGGTGACAAGTGAGCGTGAGCGCGTGATGGTGCTGGAGGCGAGCGGTCACGGCATGGTGTATGTGAACGGGGAGCCGCGGGTGGGTGACCCGTATGGGCATGGGTATGTCCGCGTGCCGGTGCTGATGCGTAAGGGCGTGAACACGTTGCTGTTTGCGGCGGCAGGGCGCGGGGGGTTGAAGGCGGAGTTGCGCGAGCCGAAGGGGTGGTTTGAAATCAACACGGGTGACATCACCGCGCCCGACATTCTTGAAACCGGCGTGGATGTGCACTGGATCGGTGTGCCGATCATGAACACCTCGACCAAGTCTCGCACGCTGGAACTGTGGGCTTGGCCGCCTGAAAGCAACAGAGGCCGCATCCCGCCCTACGCGAAGGCATCACACAAGAAGACGTCCATCGTCATGCCGCCACTGAGTGTCGCCAAGGTGCCGGTCAGTTTCACCGTGCGCGCGAAGCCTGGTGAACGCGTCAAGATGCGCCTTGATCTGTACGACCCGCAGATTGACGGCCCACGCGACACTGGCGAGATTGAACTGACATGCAAAGCCGTGACGCAGACGCACAAGCGCACGTTTGTGAGCGGGATTGATGGGAGCGTGCAGTACTACAGCGTGGTGCCGGCGGCGAAGGATCCGTGGGCGGAGGTGCCGCCTGAGGCGCCGGGGCTGGTGCTGAGTCTGCACGGGGCGAGCGTGGAGGCGACGAATCAGGCGGCGAGCTATTCGGCGAAGACGGACTTTGTGATTGTGTGTCCGACGAATCGGCGGCCGTTTGGATTTGACTGGGAAGATTGGGGGCGCGTGGATGCGCTGGAGGTGCTGAATGTGTCGCGGCGGATCTTGGGGACCAATCCGCGGCGGCAGTATGTGACGGGGCACAGCATGGGCGGGCACGGCACGTGGCAGATGGCGACGCTGTATCCGGATCAGTTTGCAGCGGCGGCGCCGAGCGCGGGGTGGCTGAGCTTTGACACGTATGCGGAGGCGGGTGGGGCGCCGCGTGAACAGGCGGCGAGGATGCGAGCGGGGATGCATGCGAGCAGTTGGACGATGGACCGGCTGGGCAACATGCGGCGCATGGGCGTGTACCTGGTGCATGGCACGGCGGATGACAATGTGCCGGCGAGTGAGGCGTATCGCGGTGCGGCGCGGTTGAGTTTGCTTGGTATGGATGTGGGGATGCACATGGAGCCTGGCGCGGGGCACTGGTGGGATGATGGCGAGAACGGTCAGCCCGGCGCGGCGTGCGTGGACTGGCCGGCGGTGTTTGAGATGTTCCGCGAGCATGAACTGCCAGCGCGCGGGAGCGGCGAGGCGTTTGTGCTGCGGGCGAAGCGGCTGGCGGCGCCCCTTGATGCGCGGGGCATGGCGGTGGGGAGCTTCAAGCGTGTGACCCATCCCACGTTCCGTTGACACAATCGCGTCTTGGCTACAACAGCCTGGAGCAAGGAGTGTCACGATGGGAAAGCAGGTCTATTCGCGAGAGTTCAAGGACGCTGCGGTCGAGCAGGTGATCGGGCAGCGCCAC
>JBKDAN010000039.1:0-7732 GCA_046316615.1 Phycisphaerae bacterium | reverse complement strand
CACGAAGATGAGCAAGAGCAAGGGCAACTTCTTCACGGCGCGAGACTTGTTCGCGAAGGGTGTTGAACCGGCCGCTCTGCGGCTGGAGCTTGTCCGTACGCACTACCGCAGCAACGCCAACTTCACGATGCAGGGCCTGACCGACTGCGCTCGGATGGTGGAGCGTTGGCGCCGCGTTGCGGAAGGCTCGGGTGCGGACACCCCCACCGCCAAGCAGGCTCGCGACACCATGCTCGCGGACTTTGCAGCAGCCATGCACGAAGACTTGAACGTCGCACAGGCGATTGCTGCAATCAATACTTGGGTTGGGTCGTGCGCCGCACCCAGCAAAGAAGATGCCGCCGCGTTCAAGCTGGTAGACGGCGTGCTGGGTGTACTGGAACTGGTGCCCAAAGCGGTCACGAGTGAAATCGCTGCGTATGCGCCTGGTGTGACGCCTGACCCCAAGGTTGAGGCCTTGCTGGTTTCACGCAAGGAAGCTCGCGCGAAGAAGGACTTTGCGGCCAGCGACCGCATTCGTGATGAACTGGCTGGCATGGGCTACGCGATCAAGGACATGCCGCAGGGGCGTGTGGAAGTGCGACGGGCGTAGTGTGCGTCATGGCGGCGGCGCGGCTGGCGCCGCACGAAGAACACCGAGGCCCTCCGCCCAAATGATGAGTGACTTCGCTCGTGTGGCGAGCGCCGGGTTCGCATCATCCACAGCGGCGCGCAGTTCCGGCTCAAAGTCTGGAGCGGTGAACTTCGGGTTCATCAATTGCACGTGCAGGAGGCGACCGTACCAGTCCACGGCTTCGAGGCGAATGGCCGGATCGGAATGAGCGAAGGCGGCACGCACGACAGACGCCGGCGGCACCGCCAATCGATGCGAGAAGGGTGTGACCCCTGCATCGACACTTATCTCGCTGAGGAGCCAAGTGAGTCGCACGCAGTCGTCACGCTCGGACGACTTTGCACAAGTTTCCTGCCGAAGATCGGCAAGATCATCCACTACGTCCATGTACTGCCATGCATCCTTCCAAGGCAGGGCACCAATGGAGCGGTTGATCTCTCGCAGCTCGCGCATCGCGGGAAGCAACGCGACCAGTTGCTCGGGGGTGAAGTCACCCTGTTGAGCACGAACGATCCCGATCGCGTCACGCAGGGCCTGAGCGGACTGATCCGCCCAAATCTCACGATGCCACGGATCAGCCGAATTGGCATACTGCGCAGCGGGTGCCGTTATCCCCGATGAACTTCTGGGCGCATCAGGCACTGTCGCGAGGAAAATCTTGAGAATCGGACCCGGTGTCTTGCGATTCCACTTCGTCGGAATCATTGACCACACGAGAACCGGCAGTGTGATGCACAGCAGCACCAGACTCCACTTCATCACCGCGCGATACGGGCGCGGGCCGTACATGCCGAACTCGCTGGCGGCCTCGTGTCCGCACTCAGGACACTTGCGCGACTTGGCGTTTGCCATGTCGTAACCGCAAGCTCCGCAGCGGCGCTTGCGATGGTTGCCATCTCCCCACCACGCGACCATGGCGACCGCTGCGAGCAGCGGGCAGGCGATGAGCAGCGCGAGTTTGATCCATTGCTCCCCTGTCACCCGGCATTGTACATCCTGGCTCCCTGCGTGAGGTTTGGTTCATACGGTGTGCTCGTGACCAGCCCTTGGACTCTCTGGCGCATGATCTTCTTTGAACTCGCGAAGCTCACGGGGCTTTCAGCGGGGGTGCTTGTCGTCATCATTGCCATCGGCGCCGCGATCAAGCCGCTGTCGGATGGTCTGCTGGAAGCGGGTGACGCCGCGATCTTTGTCTCGCTCGCGATGGTGCCCATGCTGGCGTTCGTACTGCCCTTTGCGGCGGGTTTCGCAAGCACGCTCACGTATCACCGCCTCGCGACAAGCAATGAAACCACCGCGGCCTACGCCAGCGGCCTGTCGCACCGGGCCATTCTCATGCCCGCGGCGGTCATGGGGCTCACACTGGCGCTCATCGTCTCGGGGCTGAATGAACAGGTCATTCCTCGCTTTCTGCTACAGATGCAGAAACTGATCACGGTGGATGTGTCGCGGCTGCTGGCTCAGGAAATCAGCCGCGGCAAGCCGGTTCGGCTTGAAGACACCATCGTCTTCGCTGATCGGGCCGAGCGGGTGCCGCCGGGCGACGGCGGCGCGGTGGACCAAGTCATCTTCACGAACTTTGCGGCTATTCGCCTCGACGACAAGGGCGAGCCCGTGCAGGAAGTAACTGCTCGCAACGCGACGATGTGGCTCTTTCCGCCCGGTGCCGCTCCGGGGCAAACGACCAGTGATGAATCTGCGCCCGGTCGCAGTGACTCGTCGTTGGTCGTCCTCGAATTGGATGAAGTGATTGCCGCCGACCCGTCCGGCCTTGGCGGGTTTCGTGACGGCGCGACAGCGCAGTTCAACGTGCCATCGGTGCTCAAGGACAACCCGAAGTTCTTGACGACTGGCCAGCTTGCGGCACTCAAGACCGCTCCAGAGCGCATGAACTGGATCGAGTCGCGCCGGAAGACGCTTGCGAATGAACTTGGGCAGGACATCATCTGGGTCGCCATCGCGGAGCAACTGAACAAGAACGGCGAGGCCAACTTCGCTGATGCACGCAACCGGGACTTCACGATCAAGGCCGTCAAACTTGGTGCTCCGGCACTGATTGACGGCAAAGTGCGTGTGCCGGTGCTGGGACGCGGCGGCAGCGCCATAGAGGTCTTCCACAGTCGAAGTGGCGACCGGGGCGATGTGCAGCTTCACACACTGGCGCGAGAAGGCACTCTGCGGATTGATGACCGTGCCCGACCGGGGTCGCTGCTGCTGGAACTGAAGGAAGTCCGTACGCGTGAAGTCACGTCGCAGAACTCCTTCGCACAGAGCCCCGAACGCAGCCAATGGCAAGCGGGCAACCTGCTCGTCACGCCCAATCCAGCAGCCACGCTCACGCAGACGCCGACCTTCACGCTGCTCGATCAAGCACGTGACCGGGCGCGCACCGCGCCGGCGGACTCAACGCTGCGCAAGGCTTATATCGATCTGGAGAAGAAGACAGGCGAACTGCTCCGCGAAGCAACCAGCAAACAACACGAGCGCATCGCGATGAGCCTCAGTGTGCTTGTCGTCACCATCTGCGGCGCGGTGACAGCGCTCCGACTGAGCCAGCGACTGCCGCTGACAACTTATTTGTGGACGTTTATTCCGGGCGTGATCACACTGGTCACCATCTCAGGCGGCCAACAACTGACCGAGCAACTCGGGCTTCCTGGACTCTTACTCATGTATGGCGGCGTGCTGGGGCTGGCGATCTATACGCTGCTGCAGTACCGCGTTGTGGGGAAACACTGAGGCCACGCGAACCCAGCGTGCGGGGCGCCTGCGGACGAAGTGAATCCAAATGAGATGTACCCACAGCAATGCACTTGGCATGCTGGCACTTACTTGGGCGCAATCAGCGGTAGCGCGACTTCCACGAACAGGTAGACGGCAAGGCCCAAACCCGCCATTGCGAGGACGATCTGCACCGCCATCGCCAGAACCTGACGAGGCAGCGTCTTCACGTCCCACACGCGTACCGCCTTGTACGCGAGGGCTGTGAAGAACGCCATCGGAATCAGGAGCAGGTACCACTGCGTGTGCAGTTCAATCGGGTCGATGAAGGGCCGATGCGCCAGCGTGAGGTGTGCGATCAGGTGGTTCACGCGGCACCCCCGGCAGGAGTTGAGCCACCCAAGGTGTTGACCACGCGCCGCCGCGTCGTTGGGAAGCCGGCGTCGATAATCGCTATCAGATTGAGCATGCCGGCGATCGCTCCAAACAGCATGCCCAGCTCGTTGATCTTGCTAATGCTCTTGACGGCGGGTTTGGTAGCCCCAATGGGCGGGGTTGCACCAGCGGCGACCATCACGCCCGAACCGTCTGCCGCACGCCATTCGCCGGGAAAGCCGGACTGGAGCCGGCGAATGACACGATCTCCGACGCGAGTTTCGCGCCAGACCTTGAATCGCGACTGGTGGACGTAATCAACACCGAAAGCAATCGGCCCCACAAACGCCTGACCGACGAAGTACGCGGTGTCTTCGCGACGATCAACGACGTCAATGCCGCCCACAAGCATGCCAGTGCCGAACAGGCCCAGCACGCCCACGCAGATGGCTGCAGCCCGAGCGCGCTCACGACGAACGAGGTGTCCAAGTCCGGGAAGCACACACGCGGCGACGAGTGCGAGGGGATCAAACGAAACATCTTCGATGGTCGTCGCGGCGGGCGTGGATGTGGGGGAAGTTGCCATGCGATTTGACTGGTGACGGAAAGTCGGTACTGTACCGCGCGTCTGGGATTGACCGCAGTCGTGCGCCCAATGTTTGTCGCAGGCTCCACGGGACTTTTCCGAGGCGAAATGCGTGCCTACGTTCGCGGGCTTGGCGGCAGGTGGAGGGCCGGCAGGCCTGTCGGTGGTCGGTGCTGAAGAAGGTGGTACTCAGACACGAGGTTCAACATGGCAAAGCTGCTGCTTGAAAAGATCGGACTCCAAACTGCTTTCGCCGAAGACGGCGTCAGCGTCATTGACACGCCCGCGTGGCGCTCGCCCGCCCAGCCCATGCACGGCGGTTTCGGCACGGACGTGCTGGGCTACGAAGACGATGATGATGACGATGATGACGACTTTGACGACGGTGATGATTTTGAAGATGATGAGGAAGGTTTCGAAGACGACGACGAGGACGGCGCAGACGACGAGGACGACGACTTCCTCGATGACGATGCCGACGAAGACCTCGACGACGACCTTGATGACGACGATGATGAAGACGAGGACGACGACGACGATCTTTGATCGTCCGCGCGTCCGCGATCTTTCCGCAAGACCAAGGACGCCGTCATGAGTTCTCATCACAACAGCAACACCAACCGCACCCCGGGCGCCTGCGCGCGGGGTGTTTCGCCTTTTGACGATTGCTCCGGCGTTGGCTGCCCGGCGGGCGGCTGTGGTGACAACTGTCAGCGCGAGGCGTGCAACGCCGGTTGCCAGACCGCCAAGGCGGGCGCTGCTGCACCTCAGAACGCGCACGCCCCCACCGACGCAACCGGCTACGGCGCGGGCGTTGTTGATCGTCGTTCAGGTCTCGATCGCCGCGACTTTGAGGCGGGCGACTTGGCCGGCCTTGAGCGTCGACGTGGACCGGGCCGACGCCTCAGCGACTTCTCTCGCAGCGCGGAAGAGGGCAACCTGACCAAGGAGCAGTTCCTCTTTGTCATGGCGATTGAGGCCTTCAAGAAAGCCAACGCCCGCACGTTCCCCACATGGACTGACGTGCTCGAAGTCATGCGGCTGCTGGGCTATCGCAAGACGATGCCCATGGAGATCAACCTGAGCAGCGCGGAAGATTGGCAAGAGCCTTACAACAACCCCAGCAACGTGCGTCCGCCGCGCTGGGCCGAGCATTCACAGCGCAAGGGCAAGCGCGACGCGGCGTAAACCGCTCGCCGGCGGGCCGCTCCTCTGGGGCGACCGCATTCTAACCAGAATCAACTACAAACAACGCCCCGCATTAGTAATGCGGGGCGTTGTGCTTGTTACTTCCATCTGCGAGCATCTGACTGCTCAAGACAATTCTCATCCTCGACGGCGCTCACGGATTGTCAATCTTGTTGGCGCCACTGACGTAAGAGGACGGGAAGAAGATCAGCGACAGCCGCCCTCGCTCTCCGCGTCGTCCGTTGTTGCTCAAGTCATAGGCGAAAAGTCGCACGCTGGTGATGCCTGGCTGCACGGCAAACAACCGCTGCACGGTGACATTGGTGTAGGTGTTGAAGACCGGGCCCGAATTTTCGCACGAGACAAAGTCGACATTGCCCACGATGGATGCTGGCGTACCCGCGCTCGGTGTAACGATTTCAATGCCGTAGCCAATGGTGTCGTCGCTGTTCACGAGTGGTGGATTCATAACTGTGAATGTGCCGATCGCGAGCACAAATCCTGCCGTGGGCGCGTTGACATTCGTGGTTCCAAGAGTGCGTGATGCCCCACCACCCGTGAACAGCAGCGGACCGGCGGGGGGGGCTGCACCGTTTGCTTGCCCATTGTGCGAGATTGCCGGTTCGCCCAGCATCTCGATCGCGTTAATCGAACCTGTCGGCACCTGCACGCTCGCATCGCCGCCTGTGCCGGCGAAGACCGCGTTACCGGAGTCGCGATCAATCCGCAGGTGTGCCGCAGTATCTCCCACCGTGTTCTTGCCGAAGATTTCGAGGTCGTTCGTCGTGCCGTTGTACCGCATCGCCATGCCCAGCGTCGCGGTCTGATTTTCAAACAACGACAACTGCGACGTCGAATCGCTCACCCCGGGCGTCACGATCACTTCGCCCAGCGTCCCCGCGCCGCGCACATGCAGCCGAGCGGCGGGTGTCGCCGTGCCGATGCCCACATCGCCGTTGTCCTGCAGTTTCATCAGCGTTGCGTTCGCGAAGTTCTGGAAGACCAGTCCGTTTGCCGAGCCATTGCCCAGTCCGCCGATCTTGATGAACGCTTGATCAGCGGCATATCCGGCTTGGATACCCACAAGCGGCGAGGTTGGGTTTACAACGGCGATATTCGCGCCGAATGTCTGCGCAAACGTGAACGCATTGGTTTGGTCGCGTCGCGCCACGTTGGTTGCGAGCCGCGCGTCGGCCAGCACGCCCGACACAATCGCGCCCGCATCATGCGTATGCGACACGCCCGCGAACGCCGCGGAGTCCAGTCCGTCGAGCAGGTCCGCGTTCAGGTTCCCGACCTTCGCCGAACTGTTGACGTTGAACGGCGCAGTCGACGCGCTGCCGCCGTTGAAGGTCTGCACGGCGGTGAATGTCTGTACGCTGCCGGTTTGGGCGACGGTTGAGGGCAGGCGGGCGGCGTTCAGTGTGCCGGAGTTGAGGTTGGAGGCGTTGAGATAGAACGAGGGTGGCTGGCCGCCCAAGGCGCTGGCGCTGGTGGCGGTCGCCGCGATCTGGGAGATGATCGATGACGAGGCGTACGGCGCGTAGGTCAGTTGTGTCCGCGGCGCGAGCGTGCCGTATGTGGCGATGTCGGCTCCACACGCGAGCCCGGTGTCTTCGCGGACGGAAAGTTCCAGAAAGCGGAAGCCGCCAGTGGGCGGATACAAGTCGCTTTGCGACCACTGAATCTGCACAGTGAACTTGCCATCCTCAACTTGCACGTCGTTGGCGCACACGGCGGGCGTGATGGGCGTGTTGCCGGACGCCTGCGTGTAGAGGTTGAAGCGCATGTCGTACAAACCGGTCACCGGTTGACCATTGAGCTTCAGTTCGCCCTGATACGTGAACGGGGCGGATGGCTGAGCGATCGCCGCCGCAGTAATCACAAGACTGGCGGTCGCGGTCACGACAGATGCAGATGTGCACTTCATCACAGATCTCCATTGCCCGACGCGGGGGCGCGTCGGAGAATGGAGTGACTAGATGGGCACTCAGGCACGCTGGACACGTGCCGCCAGATTTCGCCACAATGCAAGGGCAAGAAACGCCCGCGTCGGCGAAGAAATACTAACGATCACCGACCGCGGGGGCTTCTGGTGATCTTAACAGTCTGACCTGACCCACGTTTCGTTGACCCACTTTCAGCCAACTTTACTCGCTTCAAACTGCTCGGGGCTCTGGTAGTTCAGGCTGGCGTGCAGACGCTTGCGGTTGTAGAAGCTTTCGATGTAGTCGAAGACCGCGGCCCGG
>JBKDAN010000038.1:0-97806 GCA_046316615.1 Phycisphaerae bacterium | reverse complement strand
CACGGCAGTGGTGACGCAGGTGACGGGGCTGATTGCGCGGCGGATCGTGTGCCACGCGACGGAAGGCAAGGCGTACAAGGTTGGTGAGCGGTACGGGTTGATTCGGTTTGGCAGCCGGACCGATGTGTACCTGCCTAAGGGCGTGACGTGGCTAGTGAAGCCGGGTGAGAAGACGACGGGCGGGGTGACGAAGCTCGCGCGGCTGGGTTGATGTCGGGGTGTTTGGGGGTGACTGGGGTGGCTGCCTTGGGGGGCGAGATTGGACTGCTGATTTCCCATGTTTTTACGCTTAGGACCCAAGACTCGATCGGTGCCGCTGGCTGCGCTGGTGCCCAACATGCTGACCACGTTGGCGGTCTGCTGCGGGCTGGCGAGCGTGCACTTTGCACTGCTGAAGCGCTGGGAGCTGGCGCTGGCGGCGATTGTGCTGGCGGCGATCTTTGACGTACTGGATGGCGGGGCGGCGCGGCTGCTGCGGGTGCAAAGCCCGTTTGGCGCGGTGCTGGATTCGCTGTCGGACTTTCTGGCGTTCGGGATCGCGCCGGCGGTCATTATGCATCAGTGGCTGCTGAACGCGCCGAGCACGAAGACGCAAGATGCGCTGGAACTCGTCAGCGTGATGGTGTTCGCGCTGTGTGCCGCGTTGCGATTGGCGCGGTTTACGGCGCAGGCACACACGCAGGACATACGAGCGGCGGCGGAGGCGTGGGCGGGCGGGCCAACGCCAGCGCAGCAGAGCAAGCGGCCCAGCATGTTCTTTTCGGGGATGCCCACGCCGGCGGGGGCGGGTGTCGCGCTCATTCCGGCGATGTTGGCGGCGAGCGATGATGTGAAGTACTTTGGGTGGAACATTCCGGGGTGGGTGGTTGCGCTGCATCTGCTCATCACGGGGCTGCTGATGGTGAGCACGATGCCGATGTTTGCGATCAAGGGGATTCGTATTTCGCGCAACCTGGTCGTTCCGCTGCTGATTGGGGTGGTGACGCTGGCGACGCTGACATTGGTGTCGCCCTGGCTGACGATCGCGTCGCTGGCGGGGCTGTACGTCTTGTCGATCCCGGTGGCGATCGTGGTGCGGGCACGGCAGCGGGCGAATAGTGCGCCTGCGGCGACGATGTGAAGTCACTGTTTGGGGTGAGGTCCGAAATCTCGGGAATTGTGGTGATCTGACGCGTGAATCTGTCAAAGTGCGTCGGGGGGGTGGCTACGTCCTTCGCTCATGGCTTTTCGCCGGGTTGTTGGCTGGCGAGGCGTGCGCGTTGGTTGTGAATGCGAGGTGGGCTATGTGCAAGAAGTGGATGTCGGCGGCGGCGATGGCTCTGTTTGCTGCGGCGACGGGCGCGCGGGCAGATTTTTCGAACGCGTTTGGGTTCGGGCAGCCGCCTGAGATGGTGTTGACGGGCACTGCGGCGTTCCCGCAGTTTTACGCGACAGTGACCAACGGTGGCGACCAGCGCGGTGCGCTCTGGTACGACGTGAAGCAGGACGCCATCGGCGGATTCCGCGGCACGATCGACTTCAGAATCACCACGCCCACGATCAATGGCGATGGTTTCGCGATCGTGTTCCACAACGATCCGCGCGGCTTCAACCAACTGGGCGGCGGCGGCTCAGACTTGGGCTATGGCGACGGCTTTACGAATTTGGGCGAGAGCGTGTGGATTGAGAACGGCGTTGCGCTCGAAGTCGACACGTTCTCGTTCGGTTCGCCGGGCGAGTTTGATGCCACGCACGTGTCGCTGCAAGGAATGAAGGACGGCAGCACTAAAATCGGCGCGAGCGACGCGGAAAGCCTGGGCCACGCGCTGGTGAGTGACTTTGGTCTCGAACTGACAGACTCGCAGACCCACACGCTGTATTTTCACTACGTCGCGCCGACGCTCAACCCGCCCGCGCCCGGAACGTTCACAGTGAACATCGATGGCACGGTGCTGTTCACCGTGAACAGCATTGATCTGGCCAACGTGAACGGCCAGAGCATCTTCGACGAAGATGGCAAGACGTGGGTGGGCATTACGGGTGCAACCGGACTCGCTGATTCCACTCACGCGTTCGACACGTGGGCCTTCAATGGCAGTGCTGCAGACTCGTGCCTCGTGCCGTACAACCACTCCGGCTACGGATCAGGCTGCGGGCTGGGCTGCTTCACGCAGTTTGGCGAAAGCTGGGTCGGTGATCAGCCCATGACGTTCCAGTGGTTCAAGAACGGGCTGCCCATTACGGATGACGACAACGGGCGACTGACTGGCCTGCAGACGCAGACGCTCACCATCAACCAGCCTTCAAACGCGGACTTTGGCTTTTACAAACTCGTCGTGACCAATCCATGCGGCGAACGGACCAATGGCGAAGCCGCGTACTACGGCGATCCTGCGGCGTGCAACGACATCGACTTCAACAACAACGGCGTCTTTCCTGAAGATGCCGACGTGATTGACTTCTTCAGCGTGCTTGCGGGTGCTGATTGCCCAAATCAGATCACGCAGTGCGATCCGATTGACTTCAACAACAACGGCGTGTTCCCTGAAGATCAGGACGTTGTGGACTTCTTCAACGTGCTGGCGGGCGGTTCGTGCCCGTGACGTAAGCAGGTTGCGGATGTAGGTGAGAAAAGCAGAACCAACGCGCACACGGGTCGCGCTCCTTTCCGAGGGGGGCCGGCCCGTGATGCCTTTTGGTGGATAGGTAGGTGCGGCGTCACAAACCTTGGCGATGGTGAATCGCGTCGGCGAGGACGGCCTTGCTGGCGTACTCGAGTTGGCTGCCGCTGGGGAGGCCGCGAGCGAGGCGGGAGATTTTGATGTTGAGGGGGGCGAGAGCTTCGCCCAGATAGAGGGCGGTGCCGTCGCCTTCGAGGGTGGGGTTGAGGCCCAGGATGACTTCGCGGATGGGTGCGGCGCCGGGGTTGGTGGCGGGGTCTTTGATGCGCTCGACGAGGCGGGCGACGGTGAGGTCGTCGGGACCGATGCCTTCGAGAGGGCTGATACGGCCCATGAGCACGTGGTAGAGCCCTTTATACATCGCGGTTTGTTCGAGGGCGAGCAGGTCTTTGGGCTGCTCGACGACGAGCACGATGGAGCGATCGCGGGCTGCGTCATTGCAGACGGCGCAAAGGGGGCCGTCGGCGAGGTGGTAGCAGTTCTCGCATTGGCGCACGGTCTTTTTGATGTCGATGACGGCTTGGGCAAGGCCCATGGCGGCGCGTTCGTCGGCTTTCAGGACGTGGAAGGCGAGGCGCTCGGCACTGCGGCGGCCAATGCCGGGAAGTTTGGCGAACTCAGCGATGAGGGCGTCGACGGCGCGGGGGTAGGCGATGCCGGAGCGCTGGAGGGGGTTTTCTTTCTTGGCGGCCACGCGGGAGGGTAGTGGGTCCGGCGATTGGTGCATGTTCGTGTGCGCCCGAGAGGGGATTTGTGTCGAAACAGGAAGTGAACGGATGAGATGGAAACGGACGCAGGTTGCGTTCGTACGACGTTTACTCTTCTTTATGCGGTTTGCACGATCCAACCTGCTTCGCGGCTTCACGCTCATTGAGCTGCTGGTGGTCATTGCGATCATCGCGGTGCTGGTGGGCATCACGCTGCCGGCCCTGGGGAAGGCCCGAGCTTCGGCACGGTCGACCAAGTGCCTGGCGAATCTCAAGGGCATCGGGGTGGGCTTGCAGTTGTATATGGATACTGAGGCGAAGGGGCGGATCCTGCCGCGGGTGCGGCCGCTGAACACAGGCAGCAATTCCAACGATCCATCGCTGCTGGATGTGATGGGCAAGTACGTGGACGCGGGGTTGCCCTACGAAGATGACAACGGGTTGTGGGTGGTGGGTGATCCGTGGCGGTGTCCGGCGGATGATCGCAGCTTTGATGCGGCCGTGGAGTTCCGGCCTCAGTGGCAGACGTATGGCACGAGCTACGAGTACGGCCCGGGCCTGCTGATGCTGGCGGCGGAAGTGGCGTGTCTGAAGGATCCGCAAGGTGGCGTGAGCAAGTACTTCGAGAGCCAGAACAATGTGCTGGCGGTGCTGGCGGATGCAGATGACTGGCACAGCCCGCGGTGGGGCGTTGGCGAACGAGTGAATGACAATGCGGCGCAGCGGTGGAAGCGTAATGCGCTGTTCTACGGTGACTGGCGCGCGGGTGACATCGCGTATCAGGATCCCGGGAACTTCGTGACGGTCTTTGAATCCATCAGCGCGCTGGCGGGCGGGGTTGATCCCAACTGCATCTCGGGAGGGCCGCAATGAGTGAACTGAGAGATTTTCGGCCTGCACCGGGGCTTGATCGCGGCGTGCTGGACAAGGTGCGCGATGCGGTGGCGGGGTCGCGTCGTGGGCCGACGGTGGGTGAAAGCGTGAGCGCATTGCGCGAGCGTGCGAAGGCATGGCTGGGCGCTTCGCCCACGCGGGCTCGCAATGTGCTGATCGCGGCAGCGGTGATTGTGGTTGCGGGCGGTGTGGGCGGGTACTTCGCGCTGCGCCCGACGCCTCAGCCGGATTACATGACGGCGGACCTTGACGCGATCTTCGATTACACGCTGCTGAGTGATGAGTTCAACAAGCTGCCGATTGAAGAGCGGCTGAAGCTGATGCAGCAGCTTGTGTCGCGACTCAAGAACATGTCGTCGAGTGATTCGATGATGCTGGGGGCGTTTGCGGCGGGCATTGCGGGCGCAGCGCGCGATCAGCTGGAAGAGAACGGCTCACGCCTGGCGATTGACGCGTGGGACAAGTACGCGGTGGACTACGCGAAGGTGCCCGAGGGTGATCGGGCGGGGTATCTCGACAAGACTTTTGTTGAGATGAGCAAGATGATGGAAGTGGTGGCGAATGGCGAGCCTCGCGATGTGAGTGATGAAAAGCGGCTTGAGGAGATGAGCGAGCAGGTGGGGCGCAACCGTGAGATGATGCAGAACAACCCGGATGCGATGCCCAGCGGCGAGCAACTGGGTGAGATCTTCACGTTCATGAACTTTACTGTGGGCAGTCACGCGACGGTGCAGCAGCGCACGCGCGGACAGCAGATGATGCGTGACATGGTGCGGCACTTCCGTGGGCGCGACACTGGCACGGGCAAGCCGCGGTGAGATGCGGGTTTGTCGTGGCGATGTTCACCGCAAAGACGCAAAGAGCGCGAAGAAAGACGAGAAGCGGGCAGCGGGGTTTGCGCGGTGGGTGCGTGTTCGCTGTGTCATTGGTTCGGCACGCGGGGGTTGATACCTTGGGGTATGACATGTTCCTTGTGTGAAGTTGTTCGGCAGGGCGCGGGGCATGCGATGCATGTGGCGACGCTGGATGAAACGGTTGTGATTTTGGGCGAGAATCAGGGGTGTGCGGGCTGGTGTGTGTCCGTGCTGCGTGAGCATGTGGAGCACATGGACGAGATGGATATCTCGCGGCAGGAGCGAGTGTTTCGCGAAGTTGCGCGCGTGGCGCGGGCGGTGCGGGCAGCCAGCGTGCAGCATGGATGGGGCCGGGATGTGCAGCCGCCTCGCATTAACTATGAGTGCTTGGGGAATGTGGTGGGGCATGTGCACTGGCATGTTGTGCCGAGGCACGCGGATGATCCGACGCCTCGGGCGACGGTGTGGGGCTGGAGCGCCGAGCAGTTGCGGGGTGATGCGAGTGATGCGGAGCGGGTGGTGCGGGCGCGGGCTATTCGCAGTGTGCTCGTGTAAGGCTGCGTGATCAGACTTGGGTGATCCAGCCCAGTGCACGGAAGAGGGCACGCGTTGGGCCGATGATGGCTGGAGCGTGATCGCGATCGAAGTGGGCGATATCGCGCGTGGGGAGCCATTGCACGGCGGTGTATTCCCAGTTGGCCGCGCTGGTCTTGGCGCGGGCGGTTGCGAGGTCGCCGCAGTCACACACAAATACGATGTCGTCGCTCTTGGCGATGTCGTCGCGCGTGATGCCCCAGGGTGTGCCTGTTGCGATGTGCAGGCCGACTTCTTCGCTGACTTCGTCCTGCACGTTGGCGAAGAGCATGTCTTGCGTGAGTTCGTGCAGTGATGGCGGGGGGACGGAGATGCCGCCACTGGGGCCGAGTTCCCACATGTCAGCGTAGATGCGGGTTTCGCGACTGCGCTTGCCGAGGAGGACGTGCTGTGCGCCGGTAGCGTCGTGCGCGGTGAGTACGGCGGTGACGGAGCAGATGCGCACGCCTGTGTTGAGTGGCGGCTGCACGGCGAGGCGCGAGAAGCGGTCGCGGCGGGTGTGGATGGTGTTGGTGCTCAGGTCAAGGTGCAAGACGCTGAGCATGGGGCCGTCGAAGTAGCGCGGGTTGGCGGCGAGGAGTTTGGCCCACGCGGCATCGATGGCGGCGGAGTTGGCGGGAGGCTCGTGCGACGACACCACGACGCGCACGGGCGCGGTGGTGGGGAAGGGGTGCGCTTCCATCTGCGGGATGGAGAGGCAGGAAGGCATGTTTAACGCGAAGAGCGCGAAGAAAGACACGAAGGCGGAAAGACGGGCTGAACGCAGAGAGCACAGAAATGCGGAGCGATGACTTGCAGGACGTGGGAGTGTGATGTCACACAACACACTTCTCTGTGTGCTCGGTGAGCTCTGTGTTGAAGCTGCTTTTGTGTGCTTGTTGTGTACGGAGGCTTAGCGGCCGAGCAGGCCGCCGAAGCCGCCCATGTCGCCGATGCCGTTGGGCAGGCCGGCGGCTTTGAATTCATCGTCCATCGCTTGTTTGACGCGCAGCTGTGCGGCGTTGAGGCCGTGGTTGACGGCATCGGCGATGAGGTTGCCCAGATCGTCGCGTGACTTGGCGGCGGGGCTGATATTGACGCTGAGGACCTTGAGCTCGCCGCTGACGGTGGCTTTGACTGCGCCGCCGCCGGCTTCGCCGACGACTTCGATGGCGCCGACCTTGGTCTTGATGTTGGCGGCGATCTTGTCCTTGTTCTTCATGAGGTTGCCGAGAGCGCCGAGCATCTTCATTTGGTCGAGCATGAGTGATCTCCTGATGGTGGAGTGATAGTTCGGAGAGCGAAGGGGAACGTATGCGCGCAGCGGGGCGGGATGGGCGGGTTTGTGCGCGCGCGGCGGCGGAAATTGGGCGGAAGCAGCGGGCATTTTGCACTTTTTTATGCGCTTGTGGCGTCGCGACTTGCGAGCGGCGGGCGCGGATTTTTCGCAGGGTTGTGCGCGCGCGGCGCGGTGCGCGGGGGTGAGTGTGGAGGGACGTGTGAAGCGAAGCGGGCAGTGAGTCGCGATGCGGGCTGGGAGCGCGGCTTGACGGCGTCGAGTGACGGGCCGATCGACGGCGGAGCGGTGGGCGGTGGTGCGCGGGCTTGCACAGCGTGCGGCGAACGCGCGGGGCCGACCGGCTGCGGGGTGGTACAGAGAGGAGCGAGGCGTGGCGTATCAGTTGCAGGCGTTTGCGGGTGTGGTGGATGAAGCGGGGTTGGCTGGGGCGCTGGCGCAGCAGGATCGGCAGCGCCCGCTGATGGAGAAGCTGTGGGGGTATTACCGCAACCCGCTTGCGCCGACGCGTGTGTCGACGCTGGCGGGGCAAGCGGGGGGCCGGTGGTACAGCCAGGCGCAGGAGAGCTCGCTGCCGGCGCGGTTCGGGCCGCGACCTGTGGAGGGCCTGATGGAGCCGCGCGCGGTGCGCGAGGCGGTCGTCGAGAATGACATTGGGTGGCGCGTGCAGGCGATGGTGGACTTTGTATTTGGAAAGCCTGTGCTGATTCGCAGCAGCGCGAAGGAGCAGGCGACGCGCGAGGTGATTGAGAAGGTGCTGGATGCGCTGTGGGAGCAGAGCGGGGGCATCGCGCTGCTGCAGGACTTTGCGACGCTGGGGCATGTGTACGGGCACGTGGACCTGGTGCTGCGGATGGATGACGCTGCGCTGGTGGAAGCCGGCGAGCGGCTGCGCGGGAGTGAGCCTGCTGTGGCACTGGACGCGATCTTGGCGGCGGTGGATGCGATGCGGGTGGAGGTGGTGGAGCCGACGCGCGGCGCGGCGGTGCTGCATGAGCGCGACTATCGCGATATCAAGGCGTATGTGATCCGAGCGGGTGTGGACCGCACGCATGGCGGCACGAGCAGCGGATTCGCGGGGTGGCTGGGAGATGTGGCCCGCGCGGTGGTGGGGGCGCGGAGTGCGCAGACGCATCGCGAGAGCGGGGAGTTGCTCGAGATCATCTCGGGCCATGCATGGCACGTGTATGACGACGGCGAACTGGTGTGGCAAAGCACGCTTGGGCTGACAGATGGCCAGGTGCCGGTGGCCCACGTGCAGAACATCAGCCAGCCGTTCGTCTACACGGGCGTGAGTGAAGTGGAGCCGCTGATTCCGCTGCAGGATGAGCTCAATGCGCGGTTGAGTGACCGTGCGCATCGCGTGACGATGCAGAGCTTCAAGATGTATCTGGCAAAGGGCGTGGAGGGATTTGAGAAGGTGCCTGTGGGGCCGGGGCAGGTGTGGTACACCGACAACATGAGCGCGAGTGTGGAGGCGTTTGGCGGGGACGCGAGCAGTCCGAGCGAGAACGAGCACATTCGCGAGATTCGTGAGGCGATGGACAAGGTGTCGGGCGTGCCGCCGCTGAGCGGGGGCGTGGTGCAGGGGCGCATCGGCAATTTGACGAGTGCGAATGCGCTGCGCATCACGCTGATGGGGCTGCTGGCCAAGACGCAGCGCAAGCGTGTGGCGTATGGGCGGGCGATGGCGCGGATCTGCGAGCTTGCGCTGACTGCGCTGCACAACGCGGGTGTGCTGGCGACGAGCGCGAGTGATCGCGGTGTGGTGCTGCACTGGCCTGACCCGTTGCCGGAAGATGAGGAAGCGAAGGTGCGGGCGGCGGAGAGCAAACTGAAGCTGGGTGTGCCTAGTGAGCGTGTGCTGGGCGAGCTTGGGTATGGGAGCGGGGACGCGGGTGTGGCGTAGGAAAAGCGATAAAGCGAAAAGTGAAAATGAGGGCGTGAAGGGCGATCGTGGGAAGTGAACTGAGATGGAAGGAGATGACGCGATGAACGGTGAGCAGTTGAGCGGTGAGGAGCGGGCGGCGGCGCTGGAGCAGGAGCTTGCGGCGGCGCGGGCGGAACTGCAGCACGAGCGATTGACGCGGCAGATGGAGAACGAACTGCGACGTGCGGGCGCGATCGAGACCGAAGCGGCGACTGCGCTGCTGCGCGAACGTGTGCGGGCGGCGCAGGAGGCGGGGAAGGAGGTGGATGTCCGCGGCTTTGTCCAAGAGATGAAGAAGGCCAAGGGTGTGCTGTTTGGCGGTGGCGCGAAGACGCAGGTATCGCCGCCGAGCGGTGCGACGGGGGCTGCGCGCAGCGAGCGCACGGGCGTTGAGGCCGCGACGCAGGCGGCGGAAGCGGCGCGAGCATCGGGAGATAGGCGTGCGCTCCTGCGGTACCTGCGGCTGCGGCGCGGTTGAGAGGTGAGCGTGCAGATGTGTTGTCTGCATGCGTTGTGAGGATGGAAGCCTGACAGATGTGCAGGCGCGAGAGTGAAGGGAGAGATTGCGATGAGTTTTAGTGGCAAGGCGACGTTCAGTGCGGGGGCGGATCTGCCGGAGATCGCGGAAGATGTCAGTGACATCATCGGGCTGGTGAGCCCGTTTGAGACGCCGCTGTTGGCGCATCTGGGAGATGCGAAGCGGCCGGCGTTCAGCACGGTGCATGAATGGATTGAAGATTCGCTGCTGCCCAACAGCGACACGGTGAATCAGACGACGTTCACACCCAGCGCGACGGCGGCGACGGCGATCACGGTGGTGCAGGGCGTGCGTTTTCAGGCAGGTGACCTGCTGCGACCGGGCAACAGCACGGAAGTGATGCAGGTGACGGGCATTGCCGGAAACGTGCTGACGGTGGTGCGCGGGTTTGGTGGCACGACGGCGACTGCGCTGGCCAACGGCATGCGGCTCACGATTCTGGGCAATGCATCGCTCGAAGGCGCGGATGCAACGCCGGCCCGATTCACGAATCGCACGCGGAAGCAGAACTACACGCAGATCTTCGCAGCGACGGTGGAAGTGACGGGCACGATGCAGGCCGTGCGGCAGCATGGCATTGCGGATGAGCTGGACTACCAGAAGCAGGAGCGACTGCGCGAGCTGCTGCGAGACCTGGAGAACTGTGTCATCAATGGAACGGCGCCGCTTGCGAACCAGACGGGCTCTGGCGGCACGCGGCGCTCGATGAACGGGTTGATTCGGCAGATAGCGACCAACCAGTTCGTGCCGGGTCAGAGCGGCTTTCCTGCGGGCGGTGGCGCGGGGCAGGATCTGTCGGAGCAGCTCATCAACATCGCGATGCGCAACGCCTGGGAGCAGAGCAGCGGGCGCATTGACACGATTGTGGTGAACAGCGCGCAGAAGCGGCGCATCAACCAGTTCATTCCGAGCAATGCTCGGCACTACCTGGGTGATGCGCGCAAGATCAGTGACATCGTGAGCGTGTATGAGAGTGACTACGGCGTGTGCAACGTGATCATGACGCGCTGGATGCCGGGTGACACGGTGCTGCTGCTGGACAGCTCACGCATCGAGGTGCTGCCCTTGAGCGGGCGGAGCTTTCAGTTCAAGCCGCTTGCGCAGACGGGGGATGCGATTGCGGGACAGGTGCTGGGTGAGTACACGCTGGAGATGCGCAACGAGAATGCGCATGCGGTGATTCGCGGTTTGAACGCCGCGTGAGGGGATGGGGAATCCGCCGGTGGCACGCTTGGTGGTGAAGGTGGTGGGAAGGGAGAGGCGTGATCGGCGGAGGAGCGGCGGCGTGACGGAAACGTTGCGCCGCTGCGTGGTGTGAGCGAGGATGCGGGGATGGCGAGCGAGAAAGGAGAGAGCAATGGGATTTGCGCGAGACCGGGATATCGCGGTGGTGGAGCCGTCGGTGTATCGAGAGCTGGTGTGGATGGGACAGGTGATGTCGCGCGGCGAGTGTCTGTGCTACGGCACGACGCTGGAGGCGACGGGGCTGCCCACGCCGGACTTTGTGGAGGGTGGCGTGCAGCCGGGCAACGTGGTGCTTGTCGGCGGGAGTGTGGGCGCGACGTATGAGGTGATGAGCGTGGCTGCGAGCAACGTGCTGGCGATATCCAGATTGCGTGCGCTGGCGGAAGAAGGTGCGGCGGCGGTGATGGAGACCACGCAGGCCACGCCGTATGTCATCGCGACATTTCAGCCGCAGTTGGAGTGGGTGCACGGACAACTGCTGGAGATGCTGGGGCTGCGGCGCAACAGCGTGAATGACCCGACGCGGTTGGCGGCGTCACGTATCAAGAACGCAGACGAACTGACGCGGCTGGAGGTATATGGGGCGTTGCAACTGATCTACGCAGGGGCGGCGGGGCTCACGAGCGCTGCGCCGCAGATGATGGCGAAGGCGACGTACTGGCGGGGGGTGTTTCAGGATGAGCGTCAGCGCGTGGTGGCGCGGATTGATGCGGATGGCGATGGCGTGGCGGATGTCGTGCGGCGATTTAACGTGGGGCAGTTGGTGCGCTGAGAGGGCGGAAAGCGAGGCGAAACATGCTGTTTGTGCAGCCGCGTGAGGTGGTGTTCGGGACGCAGAAGTGGGAAGATGTGACGGCGGTGACGGTGGATCGTGTGGCGACGCGCGTGGTGCGGGAATGGGACGACACGGGGCCGCATCTGCGGTTTGTGGATGTGCCGGATCGCATGGTGACGGTGCGTGTGGTGCAGCAACTGGCGCGGGGCGATTTGTCCGCGCCGGCGCTGGGCGTGGAGAGCACGTTGACGTTTGTGACAGCACCGACGGCGGGTGATGTGGGGCGACGACGCGTGGCGGTGACGGGTGTGGTGACGGGCGTGGAACATGCGCTGCGCGCAGGCAGATTCGGTGGCGCAAGCGGGCTGAGCGCGACGCGGACGATCACGATTGTGGCGACATCGAGCGCGGGGAATGTGGATCCGGTGGTGGTGACGGATGAGTCGCGTTTGCAGTGACGCGGAACGCGGGAGGTGGCACGATGAGCTCGTTCAAGGGGCAGAATCTGTTTGGATCGGGCCCGCATCGCACGGCGTTTGCGAGGCAAGGGTACTTGCTCACGCTGAACTTCTTCAATGGGAGCGGCGGCGGGGGATCAACGGCGCAGGGGCTGGTTGATCTGGACATCTTCATTCGCGGGCGATTGGTCGCTGATTCGGAGACGCAGTTGTGGACGCTGCGTGATGCGATTCGCGCGGAACTGACGGCGACGCCGACTATCGGCACGCTGGTGGACACGGCGGGACGGAGCTGGCCTGGCATGTCGCTGGTGTCGTATCGCGAAGGCGGACGACGTGATGCGGGGCGGAAGTTCTCGATGCGGTATGAGGTGCAGTTTCGCAAGATGAGCTGATGAAGTGACGGAGTGACGGAGTGACGGAGTGACGAAGCTGTAACGAAGTGAACCTGATCACCTCGTTACTCCGTCACGTTTCCCTTCAGGAGGTTCTATGTTGGACGCTGAAATGGCGGGGTCGCTCGTGCAGTTCGGTACGGCGGGACTGATTGGCTGGATGTGGCTGTCGGAGCGGCGCGATGCGGCGACGGCGGTGAAGCAACTGCGTGAAGCGCATGAGCGCATCGTGCAGGAGAAGACGAGTCTGGACGCGGTGCTGGGTGCCGTGCGGGAAAACACGCGCGTGCTGGAGCAGATCGCGGAGAGTCAGCGTGCGCTGCGCGACACGATGGTGGCGATGGGTGTGGAGCGTGTGCGGATGCGGGAATCGCGCGAGGAGCGCAAAGCGGGGTGAAACGCCCCAGACGGAGCGTGCGGGCACGCGCACGTTCCCGGAACTCACGCGGCGGGACGCTTGGACTGCTTGAGCCAGCTGTCGCAGGTGGTGAGCAGCTGCGTGCGGTTGATGGGTTTGGTGGCGTAGTCATCGCAGCCGGCGTTGATGCACTTGGCGGCGTCGTCGGACATGGCGTGGGCGGTCAGGGCGATGATGGGCAGGTTACTTCCGCGTTCGCGAAGCGTGCGGGCGAGCGTGTAGCCGTCCATCTCGGGCATTTGCATGTCCGAGATCAGCAGGTCGTAGGGCTGCTGGGCTTGTTCGATCATGCGCAGGGCGATGGCGCCGTTGTCGGCGAGGTCGACGGTCGCGCCGGCTTTTCTGAGATGGAACGAGATGAGACGCTGGTTGTCGGGGCCGTCTTCGGCGAGCAGGATGCGCGCGGGCAGGTGGGTCACTTCGGGCTGCGTGGTGTGCGGCGACTGGCTGACGACATCGAGCGTGGTCGTCATCTTGGCGTTGGGCGCGGCGATGAGCGGGAGATTGATGCGGAAGATAGAGCCCTGGCCCGGTGCGGTGCGCACGAGGGTGACGTCGCCTTGCATGAGCTGGGCGTAGCGCTGGCTGATGGTCAGGCCCAGGCCGGTGCCGCCGTGGACGCGCGTGAGGCTGTTGTCGGCCTGCGAGAACGCGTGGAAGAGGCGTGCGCTTTGCTCGCTCGTCATGCCGGGCCCGGTGTCTTCGATGTCGATGTGGAGGCGGCCGTGCGCGGAGCCCAGGCTGACGATGATGCTGCCGTGCTCGGTGAATTTTGCGGCGTTGCCGACCAGATTCATGAGGATCTGGCGCAGGCGCGTGGGATCGGACATGATCGCATCGGGCAGCGGCGTGCGCAGGCGTTCGATGAGTTCGACGCCTTTGGCAGCGGCGCGTGGACGAATGAGGCTGATGACTTCGTGCACGATCTTCGCCAGCGGCGTCTCCACCGACTCCACGGTCATCTTGCCGGCTTCGATCTTGGTGAGATCGAGGATGTCGTTGATGATCGTGAGCAAGTGCTTGCCTGCGCGGCGGATGGTGTCGATGCGCTCGGTGCGGGAAGTTGCGTCGCCCACTTCGTCGGCGAGGAGATCGGTGAAGCCGAGAATCGCCGTGAGAGGCGTGCGAATCTCGTGGCTCATGTTGGCGAGGAACTCGGTCTTGACGCGACTGGCGGCTTCAGCGGCGAGGCGGGCCTGCTGCAGGCTGGCGTTCATCGCTTCGGCGCGCAGCAGCGCGCCGGCGAGTTCGGCGGTGCGGTCCATGACCTGCGTTTCGAGTTGATCGTTCTTCGCGGCCAGCGAGGCGTGCAGCTCTGCCATTTCGTCGGAGGCGACGGACATGGTGTGCTCGGCGAGCTGGCGGTCGGCGTCGGCTTGTTCAAAGCTGGCAGACAGCGCGGCGAGCAGCTTGTTCCAGGCCTGCGCATCTGCGGGCGGGGAATCCGGGCTGAGTTTCAGCTTTGCGAGATAGCGAGCGACGGTGGGGTGCATGGCGGCGGAGTGACGCGTTCAGGCTTCACGGATGGTCGTGATGGTCATGGTTTGGTTGTGCAAGTCGCAGCACGCGCCTTGCGACTGCGGGGCGAGTTCGCCATAGGAGTAGAAGCCGATGAGCGGCGAGCCTGCGGGCAATGCGCTGACGGCGGCTTCGAGTTCGTCGGCGGTGCGATCACCCAGCACGATGCGGCGGCCCACGCAACTGACGGCGATGGTGAGACACGCGGGGGTGTCGAGCGTTTCGGCGTTGATGGCGGCGGCGGCAGAGTCCTGCGCCGCGGCGATGATCCAATCGAAGTTGGCTCGCATCAACTGAGCGGTCCAGCCCTGGGGAATGTCGCCCGCGAAGGTCATGGACTGCGTCTTTTCATCGACGGCGAGAATGGTGCGCACCAGCGAGCGCTGGCTGCCGCGGGTTTCGCGGATGGCGAGGGGGAAGAGCAGGCCGCTGGCGGGGAGCTGGGCGGCGCGCTCTGCGAGGTACTTCTTGTAGAGCTCGAGGGCGGGCTTGTTGTCAAGTTCGAGCAGGACGTTGCCCTGGCTCTTGGTGATGGCGCGCTCAGGGCCAAAGGGAGACCAGCCGCCCTTGGAGGCGTGCGTGACGTGGACGCGATCGCCATAGATGCCCACGGCGCAGATCATGTTGGGCGTGGGCGTGCCGTTGTGCAACACGAAGGTCTGCTTGAAAGCGGTGCCGTCACCTGCGAGGCCGCCGGTGACGACGACGTCGTTGGGCAGGTTGGCGTTGAGGCCTTTGACCAGGTCGGTGCCGTTGACGGCGAGGCCGTCGGAGATGACGAAGACGGCGCGGAGGCGCGGACGGGCGAGCTGGTGGGCGAGGGCGGCGCCGGCGTTATAGCTGTCGGCGGCGGAGCGCACGGGTGTGTACGCAGTCGCGAGGTCGGTGTGCTCAAACTTCATGACGGCGACGCTGAGCGTGTCGTCATGGACGTTGGTGCTGAGGATTTCGCCCGATGTGGAGCAGCCGACCACGTGGGACGTGGGGAAGGCGGCGCGGAGGTCTTGCAGGGCGCGGTCGTTGGTTGTGAGGGGTGTGCCGCCGAAGACAATTACGAGCGTGCGAGCGCTGTCGAGCTTGGGGAAGGGTGCGGACCAGCCGGCGGTGGCGCTGTATTGGAGCGTGGTGGGAGCGGTGGTGATTGCCGGCATGGGTGGACTCCTCGAGGCTGACATTTGTGTCTGCTTCCTGAAGGGATCGGCGTGATATCGGGGAGTGTGAAGTCCGGGGATGGTTATTCGGGTGGGTTTGGTGGATTAGACTGGGACATGGCGAATCGAATTTGCGCGATGATGTTGCTGTTGTGCGGCGGGCTGGGCGGGTGCGCTGTGGATCGGCCTGTGGTGGTGCAGCATGGCGGCAGCGGCGCGGTGGTGACGGATGCGGGGGGCGGGCCGGCGGCTGGGTGCGAGGGGCCCTTTGCGCCGGTGGCGATGCGGGTGCACCCGTTGACGCACATTGATGCGCCGGCGCTGGGCGAGCGGGGCGAAACGAGTGTGGTGCTGCATATTGAAGTGCGCGATGCGTACGGCGATCTGGTGAAGGGGCTGGGCAAGCTGGATGTGGAATTGTCGCGCAGTGTGGCGAGCGGGGTGTTGCCCACCACGGTGGCGGGGACGGGGTTTGAGCAGACGCCGGCGGTGTCGTGGTCGGCGACGGAGATGATGGACCCGAAGGAGAATTCGCGGCGGTTTGAGTGGGACACGCGGACGTATCGCGTACGGCTGAGTGCGCCGACGTGGGTGGGGCAGTGGCTGCGCGATGAAGCGGTGCGGGGCGGTGCAGCGGCGAAACTGCGGCTGCGGGTGATTCTGACCAGCGGCGTGGAGGGGGGCAATCGGCGGGTGCTGCAGGATGTCTTTGTGCTGGAGCCGTGAGAGCTGGGGCGGGGTGAGAGCAGGCAGAAATCCGGTGTGTTCGCGTGCTGTGTGGTGTGGATCACTACAATGGTTTGATGCGCATTATCGCTGGAGCATTTCGACGTCGCGTGCTGAAGACGCCGCCTGATGGCAGTGTGACACGGCCTATTCCTGATCGGGTGAAGGAGTCGCTCTTTCAGTTGCTGCGCGGGCACTATGAGGGTGCCACGGTCTTTGACGCGTTCTCGGGAACGGGAGCGATCGGACTGGAGGCAGTGTCGCGCGGGGCGGTGAAGTGCGTGATGGTCGAGAAGGACCGGCGCATCGCGGAGATTCTGCGCAGCAACGTGGAGATGCTCCAGTGTGAGGATCGCTGCGAGGTGCTGATTGCCGATGCGCTGGGGCCGGCTGCGCTGGCGCGTGCGCCGCGGCCGCTGCATTTGGCGTTTTTGGATCCGCCGTATCCGCTGGTGCGCGAGCGCAGCGGGTTTGAGCGTGTGAAGGCGCAGATGGAGAAGCTGGTGGGCCTGCTGGATGACACGGGGTTCATCGTGCTGCGCACGCCTTGGCCTCTGCGGTTTGAAGTGGAGGGGCAGGACGAAGCGGCGGGTGAGATGGAGATCACGGAGAAGGTCTTCAAGAAGAAGGCGAAGGAGCGCGAGGAGTGGAAGCGGGAGCAGCTGCGGCGCGAGCGCGAAGAAGCTCGCGGCAAGGCTGGCACGGGCGGCAAGGGGCCCGGCGCGAGCGGTGGCAAGGCGGGAACGCCTGCACCGCGCGATGAAGAGCCGGAGGAGCTGGACGAACTGGATGAAGTTGAGCTGGATGAGTTTGAAGAGGATGCGGAGCACAACGATGACTTTGCTCGCGGCGACCGCGAGGAGAGCGCGTATATGAGTCCGGAAGAGATGAACGAACTGCTCTCGGCGGAGGCTGCTGATGCGGCGCAGATCGAGGCGGAGAGCGGGCGCGAGTGGGAGGATGCGGACTTGTCACTGAGCGGGGCGGATGGGCCGGAGACGCATGTGTATCACGGGATGGCGGTGCATTTGTACTGCAAGAAGAAGTAGACACGAAGGCACAGGGGCACGGAGGGGTTGGTGACGCGAGTCCATGAACCGCGAGGTGCGTGTGGCGAAGGTGCAGGTGGGCAGTTCGTTGTTTGGTGAGGATGATGGTGGCGGTGCGCGCGAGGGGGGCGAGATGACGGGGAAGCGTGGTACGAGGAAGACGGGTGCGGCGCGCGAGGGTGATGCGGCGGTGGGTGTGAGGGTGGACATGAAGGCAACGAGCGAAGCGGGGCTGCTGGCGGGGCTGAATGCGGCGCAGAGTCAGTGCGTGACGTACGACGGCAAGGCGCTGGTGGTGCTGGCGGGGCCTGGCACGGGCAAGACGCGCGTCATTACGCATCGCATCGCGTGGCTGGTGCAGGAGCGCGGTGTGTCGCCAGACAAGATCGTGGCGGCGACGTTTACGGTGAAGGCGGCGCGGGAGCTGCGCGAGCGGCTGGGCAAATTGCTGTCGCCGGTGCAGGCGGAGCGCGTGCGGGCCAGCACGCTGCACGGTCTTGGTGCGAACATTGTGCGGCGATTTGGGGCGGAACTGGGGCTTCCCAGCAAGATTGTGATGATCGACCCCGCGCAGCGGCGGCGCATTGTGAAGCGGGCGATTGAGACGCTGGGGATCTTTGAAGCCGAGCGCATTGAGGGGATTTCGGCGATCGCGGAGCGAGTCGAGAAGATGATCTCGCGGTTGGCGGACAGCGGGGTATTGCCTTCGCGGGCGCTGGCGTTTGCGAGCGAGCAGCGGGCGAACGGGGCGAAGGCGTTTCGCGGGGTGCAGGATGAGCGGCCGGCGGATGTGGCGATGCGCGAGCTGGAGCACTTTGAGCAGTTCGCGCGGGCGTATGAGGCGGTGTGCAAGGAATGCTGGAAGCGCGGGCTGCTGAGCTTTCATGATCTGTTGCTGCTGCCGCTGAAGCTGCTGCGCGAGAACGCGGGTGTGCGAGCGCTGGTGCAGAGTGAAGTGAAGGCGCTGGTGATTGACGAGTTTCAGGATTGCAACGCGGGGCAGATTGAGTTTGCGAAGCTGATCTGTCCGCCTGGCGCGAGCGGGGGCTCGATTTGCGTGGTGGGTGATGATGACCAAGCGATCTACGCGTTTCGCGGGGCGGATCAGTTTGCGTTTGAGCGATTTGCGGAGATCTGGGCTGAGCATGATGTGATCACGCTGGACACGAACTATCGCTCGGGTACGGCGATCATCGGTGCGGGAAATTCGATCATCACGAAAGCGCACCATCGGTTTCGACCTGACAAGACGATGCGGGCGCGGACTGATGCGGGCTCGGGGGCGGCGGAGCTCATCAGTCTGGATGAAGAGAAGGGCGATGCGCCGGTTATCGCCGCGATGATTGTGATGGACCGCAAGCAGCGCCTGGCTGCGGGTGAAGATGTGAGCTGGAGCGACTACGCGGTGATCGCGCGGACGCACGGGCACTTGGATCATGTCGCGGGGACCTTGTCGCTGGAAGGGGTGCCTTGGGAGCGGCAGCGCGAGATGGGCGTGCTGAGCGAGAGTGGCGTGCAGGATGTGCTGGCGTGGGTGGAGTGGCTGCTGACGCCTCAGGCGACGTGGTGCGTGCGGCGGATTCTGACGCGCGCGCCCTATGGGCTGGATTCGCAGGCGGTTTTGCAATGGGAGCTGGCGTATCGCGATGCGAGAAAACGCGCGGAGCTTGGCGCGGAGGGCGTGGCGCATCCGGGTGAGTATGGGGCGTGGCTGAGCAAGCACCTGGAGACGGCGGGCACAGCGAGTGCGGCGACGGCGGTGCGTGTGATTGCGATGTATGAACTGATGCGGCGTGAGTTGCTGTCGATGCCTGGGGATGAGGCGCTGGAGCGCGTGATGCAGCGGACGGGCGCGGCGCACGCGGAGTTTTTGTCGCAGCGTGAGCGGGCGGTGCGCGTGCGGGCGCTGGTGACGCTGCTGGGACTGGCGCGGACGCGGCGCGGGTCGCTGGATGCGCCGGGGGATCTGCGGAGCTTCTGGAATTACTTCAATGAGTTGCAGGAGGCGGACCCGAACCTGCGCAGCGTGGGGCAATTGGGTGAGCTGGAAGATGCGGTGGACAAGGACGAGGAAACCGATGGGGCGGACGGCGATGGGACCGGCAAGGTGCAGTTGTTGACGGCGCATAGCAGCAAGGGGTTGGAATTTGACACGGTGTTTGTGTGCCGATGTAATCCGCCGCATGGGTACCCCATGAAGCGGATGAATGATGAAGATCAGACGCTGCCTGACGGGCTGGTGGCGGCGGCGGCGATGGTGGAAGCGGACGCGGCGCATCAGGATGAGGAGCGGCGGCTGTTTTATGTTGCGTGCACGCGCGCGAAGCGGCGGCTGGTGCTCTTGGCGAAGCACAAGGGGAAGAAGTCAACGTCGGCGATGCACCTGTATGAAGAGTTGCTGGATGCGAAGGAATTACAGACCACGCGGGTACGCGGGAGCGATGTGCTGGCGCAGGCGGAGCGAGCGGGCGTGCGCGTGTCGGGGCGGGATGAGTTGACGGATGCACAGGAGAGCGGCGGGGAAGCTCGCGATGTGTATGACGCGATGCGGCGTGAGGCGCGACTGCGCGCGGCGGCGGCGTGCGAGCAGGCCGAGAGCGTGGGCGCGACGGATGCGACGGAACTCGCGAGCGCGCAGCGTGTGCTGGCGGTGACAGCGACGCAGCTTGCACTGGTGGCGGCACTGGAGAAGGGCGCGGAGGAAAGTGCGCTGCGGGCGATGGTGCAGCGGCACAGTGACGGGGCGAGTCTCGAGATGTTGGATGCGGCGCTGGAGCGCGGGCTGCGGGCGCGTCGGCGCGAGGCGCGGGTGGAAGCGGCGCATGGACAACTGCGTGCGGTGAAGCCGCCGCTGCGGTTGAGTTTCTCGTCGCTGGATGCGTACGGGCGGTGTCCGCGATGCTGGTACCTGCGGTATGTGGTGGGTCTGCCTGAGAGTGAGAGCGATCCGCAGCAACTGGGAAATGCGGCGCACGCGGCGCTGGAGCGGTTTTATAAGGCGTGGGCGTTGGCGGATGCGGAAGGCCAACCCAAGCCGGCGTTGCACGACTTGCTGCGGATCGGGAAGTCGGCTTTACTGCGGGAGCTTGCGCTGACGGAACTGCATGAGCGCGAGGCGACGCTGGGTGAACAACTGGGGCAGTTGTCCGCGCAGTTGACGACGTGCTATCGCACGTTGCATGATGACTCGGCCATGGTGCTGGAGACCGAACGGACGGTTGTGTTTCCGTACGTGGTGGATGGCGTGGAGCACACATTTACGGCGAAGATTGACCGTGTGGACCAACTGCCCAGCGGCGGTTTTCGCGTGATTGACTACAAGGCGGGGCAAGCCTGGAAGAAACTACTGGAACCCAAGGCGGATGACCTTCAAATGGGTGTGTATGCGATGGCGATTGCACATGCGTACGGCGGGGGTGCTGGCGCGGGAACCGAAGAAGTCGGGAAGGATCGAACTTTGGCGGGCGGCCAAGCCGAATATTGGTGTCTGGCTGCGGGCGCGAAGGGCGTGTTGCCGTTTGAGTCGATGCGGCTGGACAAGGTTCGCGCGAAGATTGATGGTGTTGTGCGGAGCATGTTGGCCGGTGAGTTTGATCGAGAACCGACGTGCGAGGGGGCGTGCAGCACGTTTGGAACGTGATCGTGAGAGAAGGAATGAGCATGAGTCTGGTGAAGACGTTGGTCGTGACGGCGTGTGCAGCGATGAGCCTGTGTGGTGGCGCGGTGAGCGCGCGTGCGCAGGTGGTTCCGCCTCCGACAGCGCCCGAAGCGGAGCCGGAGCGGCGCGAGGAGGCGTGGCTCATTCCGTTTGATCAGCGTCCGCCGTTTGGCGAGTATCGCGAGAAGCAGGAGATCTTCGCCGCGTCGATGTGGACGGGCGTGCTGACCAATGGCGTGCGTATCTCGCTGCGGTACTTTCCGAACGAGAAGCAGACGGGGCAGATTCAGGTGGCGTTCTTTGGTGGCGGACTGGAAGAAGACGCGAGCACGCGCGGACTGACTGAAGCGGCGATTCAGGCGTGGAAGAAGCCCGCTCTGAAGGACATGAGCCATGATGAACTGAAGGCGAAACTGAAGGGTTGGAATGTTGGCGCGACGGGTGAAGCGGCGGGGGACTTTGCGCGACTGACGGTGGCGGGTGACAACACGCATATCGAGCAGATTTTTCAACTCGCGTATTTGCTTTCGCTCAAGCCGAAGATTGATGCGGGCGTGCTGGAAGAGTGGAAGCAGACCAAGCTGCGTGAGATTGACGGGCGCATGCGCGGCACGCGTGCGGCGTTTCCGCATGTGATGGCGGATGCGATCTTTCCCAAGGACGATGTGCGCGGGCGCGCACTGACGCGCGAGCAGGTGGAGGCGATCA
This sequence comes from Phycisphaerae bacterium, assembly GCA_046316615.1. Classification (GTDB taxonomy): domain Bacteria; phylum Planctomycetota; class Phycisphaerae; order Phycisphaerales; family UBA1924; genus BJHL01. The sequence continues at coordinate 76,252 of JBKDAN010000038.1, read as the reverse complement.
CGCTGGAGAAGGCGCAGGCGTGGCTGGATCGGCTGGTGACGAGTGCGCCGATTGAGATCGGGTTTGTCGGTCGTGTGCCGCAGCCGATGGTGCTGGAACTGGTGCAGCGGTACTTCTCGGGATTGTCTGCGCGGCCGGAAGTGACGACACAGACGAACGCGGAGCTGCGGCGGATCGTAAAGCCGACGGAGACGGTGAAGGTTGACAGGTCGATGCCCAGCGCAACGCCGCGTGCGGTGGTTTCGTGGGGATTCTGGGCGTGCGATGAGTATGACTATGACCGCATGCTGCCTTTGCAGATCGCGGCGCGCGTGGCGACGCGGCGATTTGACGTGAAGCTGAAGGAGCTGATGCCTGAGCGTGAATCGCGCGGCGGTATCTCGTGGGCGCTCAATCCTGGCTCGACCTTCCCGGGAATGGGCATGTTTGTGGGTGTGGCGACTGCGCCGCCCGCGCGTGCGGATGAAGTGCACGCGTTGATGCTGAGTGAACTACGCGCGATGGCTGAAGGTGGCGTGACGGAAGCGGAGATGCTCGAGGCGCAGACTGCGTTGCGTGAGCAGTGGCAGAATCGACTCAAGGACGCGGGGCCGTGGGCGATGGTGCTGGAGTCGTACGCGTATACCGGTGTGGACACCGTGAAGCTGTATACCGTGCCTGATCTTGTGCTGCAGGTGACGCCCGAGCAGGTGCGAGATCAACTGCGGGCTGTGGTGTCGGCGGAGCCTGCGGTGAGCGTGGTTCTGCGGCCTGCAACGGCGGGTGCGGCACAGCCCGAGAAGGCTGACAACTAAGCCGCTGCCGAGGCGGCCCCCTCGAACTCGTGTGGAAAGACCGGCGAAAAGAGCGCGGACTTTGTAAAGTTGTAACACGATCTTCACGTTCGAGAGGGTCATCGCACGAACTTCATGTCATCTTCGCGCCGTGTGAACGCGAAGAGGCGCGCGTTGTGGGAATATTCATCCATCTGCAGGCCAGCTGTTTGCACACGGGCGCGTCGCTCGTGCGTGGCGAATGGACGATGTCGTTGCAGATGGACGGACAACTCTCCATGCTCGCCCACTTTCAGCGCCAATTCATCCGCACTCGTGCGTCACAGGGTTTCACACTTATCGAGCTGCTCGTGGTCATCGCGATCATCGCGCTGCTGATCGGCATTCTGCTGCCTTCGCTGGGTGCGGCTCGTGAGAGCGGTCGCCAGCTCAAGTGCGCGGCGAACCTGCGTGCGGTGGGTCAGGGTGTGACGAACTACACGGTTGTGTATCGCTCATTCCCCGCGGCGTACCTGTATGCGGCGGAGTCGGATCCGAGCAGCTTCGCGTGGCGCATTGAAGACCAGCGTGGTACGGATCCGGCCAACGGGTACATCCATTGGTCGTACTTCCTGTTCAACGATGGACAGGTGCCTGAGGACGCGTTTGAGTGTGCGAGCGTTCCGAACGGTGGTGCGCCGCGGACGAACCCCGGCAGCAACCCCGAAGACTGGGAAGTCGGTCAGGAAGGTCTTGGCGGTTCGCAAGCCAACCCGGGCAACACGCCCGTTGACCGCCAGGTGAAGCGCACGGCGTTCGCGGGCAACGATGCGTTGTTCCCGCGCAACAAGTTCTTCAAGGAGCCGGGTGATCCGGGCCGTGTGAATCGCTTTGTGGATACGTCGCTGGTGGATGGCAGCGCACGCGGCGCGTCGGCCACGATTCTGGGAACGGAATTCGCGTACGGCGTGAACTGGCAGTCGGTGCGTGATCCGGGCGCGGATGGCGCTCCCAACCGCATCAAGTCGCACCGCCCCATCACGCCCTTCACGCGTCCGGGCACGCCTGCGTCGAACCCGACCAGCGCCCCCGTCTCCGCGTCAGGCGGCGCGACGTGGCGCTATCCCGACATCACGGCGAGCACGTGGCGTCAGACCAAGTTCACGAAGGACGCTCCGGAAGGTCTCATCACCAACGCGTTCAGCGGCCTGATGAGCGTGGGTCGTCACCACTCGGGTAAGGATGAAGTCGGTGGCAGCGCGAACTTCGTGTTCGTTGACGGGCACGTGGAGAACTCGTTCGTCACGCAGACGATCCGCAAGCGTCAGTGGGGCGACAAGTTCTGGAGCGTGAGCGGCGACAACGTGGTTGATCAGGTGACGCCTGAGAACCGCTGAGTTATCAGAATGAATGTCAAAGAAGCGCACATCCCTTTGTGGAGGGATGTGCGTTTTTCGTTTTTTGAGGGGGAATCGTGTGGATTCTCACGTGTGACAAGTTCGCGCATTCTCAGCGCGACTTTGACCAGACCTGAGTGAGCATGGGCCTTTCATAGGTTGTCGTTTTGCGCACACGCGCAGCGACGTGGTGGTGCGATGCGGTGCGCGTGCTCCGTGTCGAAGGAATGTGTCGGTCTGAGATAAGAGAGATCATGCCATGAAGAACTCGACCAAGGCTCTGCTGATGATGGCGGCGTGCGGCGGCGCGGTGAGCGTCGCGAATGCCCAGGCTCCGTATGTCGTCAACCTGTACGGCGCGACGCTGCTGCAGCAGCTTCTCCAGTCGCCCCAGGTCGCCAACGACTTCATCGACGTTGACGGCGATGGTCAGGCGACCCCCAACTTTGACCCGCTGATTGATCTGATCCCGACCAGCGCACAGGCTCCGGGCTACCTGCCGGGCAACTACTACGTCGTGCAGTACCGCGCCGTCGGCAGTGTGTCGGGTGTGCAGGAACTGGTTGACTGGGGCGGCAAGGGCACGAGCGAGTTCACGCCCAACGCAGCCGACAGCACGCTGCCCAGCATGAGTGCCGCCCTCACCAATCCCGCGTTCGCCAACGCTCAGCAATATCTGGGTTCAGGCGGCCTCCCCAGCGGTCCCATCAGCTGGATTCACACGACGGCCAACCCCGGCGCGGCTCCGTTCCGCGCGTTTGTGAGCGGCCCCAACAAGTACCGCGCGGCGGCGTGGCAGGGCAGCGGTGTGAACCCCGGCGCGAACACGGGCATGCAGAACACTGCGGCTCCCGTCGACGTGCCCACGCTGTGGACGATCCAGAGCGGCACCAGCGTTGATGCCAACGCGGCCCGTCGTCCCGGTCAGCCCGGTTACGGCACCAACACACGTGTGAACGTGAACAAGCAGGGCGGCACCAGCGGCGCGGGTGGCAACAGCCAACTCGTCAACCTGGGCGCTTCGACGCTCAACCTGTACACGGGCGTGCCCAGCCAAGCCAATGACTTCACGATCTTCGACACGCAGATCGCGTGGGCGCCGATCGTTCCCCTCGCCAACTTCGGCGTGGGGATGACGCAGATCACCACAAACGATCTGGCGCACCTGTCGCTGACGGGTCGCCGCATCAATGGTGAAAACATTCACTTCGTCAATCGTGACGTGGGTTCGGGCACGCACAACGCGTTCATGAACAGCATCGGCGTCGATCCCAGCTTCGGCATCGGCGAATTCGTCGGTAACGTGAACAACAGCGCGGCGACCGACACCCCCGGCCCGAGCTGGCTGCCCAGCAACAAGAACGGCACCGGCAACGTGCGTGAGACGGTGCGTTACCACCGCCTGACGATCGGGTACGTCGGTGGCGACAGCTTCCGCAGCCAGGACGCGGTCTACTGCGATATTCTCGCGGTCGCCAAGGACCTGGGCGGTCGCACGGGTGACTTCATCCGTCCCCGCAGCGGCAACGTCGGCGATGCCGGCAACACGATTCTCGACAACGGCCTCCGCGGCGAGATCGATCCCAGCACGGGCATCGCTCGCACGGTGGACGGTTGGCAGATCGGCGGCAAGGCGATCTTTGCGACGATTGGCAACCCCCTGCTCGCACCGGCGGCTGACGGCGGCTATGGCTGGAGCGGTCTGACTCCCGCTGAAATCACGGCTGAGAACGCGCTCCGCGCGCAGTTCCCGGTCGCGGCTGGCATGGACAACCCCGGCACGGCGGAGTTCCTCAACAACATCACGCGTTCGATCAACGCGTTCAACGCCAACCCCGCCAACCCCATCAACCAGTTCAGCCCGGGCGAGTTCGCGGCGACGATTCTGATCCCGCTCACCTCGACTGATTACCTGCAGGGCAACGACGGCGTGACCTTCGGCAACAACGCCGCTCGCGTGCAGTTCACGCAGGACAACATCCGTGGCTCGGTGGTCTACGCCCAGTCGCGCTATCAGAGCTTCGGCACCAGCGGCGGCGGCGCCACTGGCGTGTCGGGCAACGTCGGTCAGGCTCCTCGTCGCGTGACCGGCCAGACCTACAGCGACGGCACGACCGGCACGGCGACGACCTTCACGCTGCAGGACGGCACGACCGTCGGTTACGGCGCGGCTCTGAGCGGCGCGCTGAGCATCAACCGCGTGATGGGTGACTTCAACAACGACGGCCTCCGCAACCTCAACGACGCGGCTGGCCTCATTGCTGCTTGGACCGACCGCAACGACGGTGCAACCGTGACTTGGAACGTCGGCAGCAAGGCAAGCATCGAAATCCTCGGTGACTTCAGCGGCGATGGTAACTTCGGCCGCGTTGGCGCGAACGCTGACCGCATCGACGTCCGCTACTGGGCTGACGGTCTGGCCATCGACCCCGCGACCGGCAAGCTTGACCGCAAGGCTGGCTTCACCGCAGTTGACACCGCCTTTGGTGGCAACTTCTTCGGCACCGTCCTCGCCACCGGCAAGCCCTACGCCGCTGGCGATGCTCGCGGTGACGTTGCTAACAGCGTGACGGGCACGACCCGTGGCTGGCTGCCCGTCGGCGCTGATGGCAACGACGGCGTTGCTGCAGCGACTGACAACCGCATCGATGCGATTGACATCGACTACGTGCGTCGGCAGATCCTCACGTCGGTTGACCTGAACATTGACTGGGCTACCGAAGCGCAGGAAGCTGCTCGCGCCGACCTGTCGGCGGACATCAACGGCGACCTGGTCATCAACTGCGAAGATCTGAACGAGATCGTCACGCAGGTGCTGGGCACGGTTGCGGGCGACGTGAACCTCGACGGCGTGCGTGACGCGGCCGACGTGGCGATCGTGACGGCCAACCTGGGCGCCATCAACGCTGGCTGGGCCATCGGCAACGTGAACTGCGACAGCGTGGTTGACCAGGCCGACCTTGACATCGTCAACGGCGTCGTGGCTTGCGATGACATCGACTTCAACAACGACGAAGTCTTCCCTGATGACCAGGACGTCGTGGACTTCTTCAACGTGCTGGCCGGCGCTGACTGCCCCGCTTGCAACGACATCGACTTCAACAACGACGGTGTCTTCCCCGATGACCAGGACGTGGTTGACTTCTTCAACGTGCTCGCCGGCGGCAACTGCCCCCAGTAAGCGATAACTGCGTGCATGGGCGAGAGTCTCTCGCACGCGGCACAATGTTGACATCAAGTGACACCCCGCTGACTGCACGCAGCGGGGTGTTTTTCTTTCTCGGCTGGAGCAGGTTTGCGGCGGACGTTCGTCTCTCGCGTCAGATTACGACACGTTCACGCCGCTGAGGAAGTGATCGAGGAACTTCTCTTCGAATGCTTCGATGGCGGCGGCGGTCGTGCTGGCATCGATGCCCCAGCATGTGGCGACGGGACAGTCGCGATCATCGAGCTGGATGATCATGGTGTTGTCGATGGCGAGCACGCTGGGCAGGCGGCTGGCGAGATAGGCGGTGAGGGCGTTGACGCTGGGGCCGCCGATGCTGATGGTGGGGAGCGCGCGAAGGTTATTCTGATTGAGATACCACACGTCGCTGCACACGATGGCCTTGCGATGAGGCTCGGTGACTTCGTCGTCCTTGAGCGCGCGCAGAATGGCGGCTTGGAGGCGGTACGCGAGCGGGCGGTCGTAGACCTCCGCTGAGAGGTGAGCGCCGGTGACGATCATGATGTGCGGGAGGGTGGCGGGCATGTTGATGTATCGTCACGGCAGCGGCGGCAGCGTTACCGAACTGGTGCCGACCCGGGAGAGATTCGCCCGGGCCCGCACGCGCGCCAACGATTGAGCATGGCAGACGCGCCCGACACCAATCCGCCCGTGCCCCAAGAGCCCGCCAAGCAGGAAGCTCCGCAGCAAGCCGGTCCGGCGACGGCTGTCGCGGAGCGTCCCGCTCCTGCGCCGCCTGATCGCAAGCTGGACAAGCTGCCGCCCTTTAAGGTGCTGCTGCACAATGACGACGAGAACAGCATGGAGCATGTTGTGCAGACGGTGGTGGAGCTGACGCCGCTGACGATCGAGCGCAGCGTGCAGGTGATGCTGGAGGCGCACGACAGTGGTGTTGCGCTGCTGCTGGTGACGCACAAGGAACGTGCGGAGCTGTACTGCGAGCAGTTCCGGAGCAAGAAGCTGGTCGTGTCGATGGAAGAGGCGTGAGGTAGCAGGCACGTCGGCACAAAGTGGGTGTGTTGCGGGTAGCGTTGCCTTCGTTTGCTTGACGTACACGGTCACCAGCAACGGTGGCGGCGGTAATTTGCGAACTTCCATGACACCGCACGGAAACTGGTGACGAACAATTGGTCATCGCATGTTCTGGTCTCGACTCTTCTCCCTTCGCGCACGCGGCGACAACCCCGGTGAGGTCGCTCGGGCGATCCATTCTGCGTGGTTGACGGAGGCGATCCGCAACAAGACGCCTGTGCCGCGGATTCCGATTCGCGTGGTGCGCGAGAATGAGGATGGGACGTACACGGGCGGGTTTGAGAGTCTGAAGCAGCGGCCGCATGGCATGAGTCGGGCGGCACAGTGGTGGGAAGCGGCGCTGAATCGGGTGCCGGATGGGCCGGTGGATGAGTAATCTACACGTTCGCGACGTTGGGGTTCACTCGGTGAATCGCGCGAGAGTTGTCGGAGCAGATTGCAGGGAGCACACACATGGGCGCTTGGGGCGCAGGCTCGTTTGAGAATGACACGGCGCTGGACTTTCTGCACGACATTGCGGATGCTCGCGACGGCGTGGGCACGGATGCCAATCCGGGCAGAGTCGGGTTGGTGATCGGGCCGATCGCGGTGGTCGATGCTGCTTCGACTGATCCAGACGCCATGCCTGATGGCGAGGACGATGATGAAGAGGCGGGATACCTCGACGCGAGTCTTGCGTGTGACGCGATCGTCGCGGCGGAGGTGATCGCGGCGATTCACGGCAAGCCTCACCCGGAGCTTGAGCCTGATGGCGGCGACGATAAAGAGTCAAATGGTGCCATCGTCGGTGCGTGGGCTTGTGGGCCGGCGAGGAAGAACGCGGATTTGATGTCACGCCAACTGCGCGAACTCGCACGCAGCGCAATGATCAAGATTCGCGATGGCGGCGAGCTGCAAGAGCTGTGGCACGACGCGCATGATGACGAACCCGGCAGTCCGTGGCTTGATGCCATGAACGACCTGATCGAGCGGCTGCGCTAGTTGACGCAGCAGTCATCCTCACACTCGCAGCTGCGGGTGTTCGTGCTGGCCTGTACGTGCGGGGAACTTGTGGCCCGCGTCGCGCAGGGTCTTCTCGCGTGATGCCAGTTCCATGTCGTGGTCGACCATCATCTTGGCGAGGTCTTCGAGGTTCACAGTGGGAGCCCAGCCGAGCTTGGTCTTGGCCTTGGTGTAGTCACCCAGCAGCAGATCAACTTCAGACGGACGCAGGTAGCGCGGGTCGAAGGCGACGAAGTCCTTGTAGTCCATGCCCGCGTGGCCGAAGGCGAGTTCGCAGAAGTGGCGCACGCTGTGCGTCTGGCCCGTGGAGATGACGTAGTCATCGGGCTTGTCCTGCTGCATCATCATCCACATGGCCTTGACGTAGTCGCCCGCGTAGCCCCAGTCGCGCATCGCGTCGAGGTTGCCCAGGAAGAGCTTGTCCTGCAGGCCCAGCTTGATGCGGCCAACGGCGCGGGTGATTTTGCGGGTGACGAACGTTTCGCCACGGCGAGGTGATTCGTGGTTGAACAGAATGCCGCAGCTTGCGTGCATGCCGTAGCTTTCACGGTAGTTGACGGTGGCGTAGTGAGCGAAGACCTTGGCGCAGGCGTAGGGCGAGCGCGGGTAGAAGGGCGTTGTTTCCTTCTGGGGCGTTTCGAGCACTTTGCCGTATTGCTCGCTGCTGCTGGCCTGGTAGAAGCGGATTTGCATGCCGCTTTCCTGCTGCAGTTCGCGGCAGGCGTCGAGCATGCGGATGGCGCCCTGCGCGACGGTGTCGGTGGTGTAGATGGGCATGTCGAAGCTGACGCGCACGTGGCTTTGGGCGCCAAGGTTGTACACCTCATGCGGGCGGCAACGGCGGAGCACTTCGGTCAGGCTGCTGCTGTCGCACAGATCGCCATAGTGCAGCTTGAGGCGGTTGTGCTGCACGTGCGGATCCTGGTAGATGCCTTCGATGCGGCCCGTATTGAAGGAACTGCTGCGACGGATGATGCCGTGCACTTCGTAGCCTTTGGCGATGAGGAACTCGGCGAGGTAGCTGCCGTCCTGACCCGTGATGCCGGTGATGAGCGCGCGACGCGTGGTGGTCATGGGAACTCCAAAGGCCGGCTGTGGGCCAGCGTAACTGACGATAGGGCAACTATCGGCTGATAACGCCCACGGCGTGACTTCGAAGGGGCATCAAAGCGGCCAGAAAACGCGATTGGCAGGCTTGATGGGCGGCGCAAACAGCACGGGCGGTTCGGCGCCTTGGTGGTTTTCGCTCTTGGCGGGCGGGGGCGGGGCCTGCATGGTGGTGACATCGGCCCGCGTGAAGGGGAGCGTGGACTGGACCAGAAGCAGCAATGCGAGCACAGCGGGTCCGGCGATCCGCGCGGTTCGTTCGAGGCGCGGGGCGTGTTGGGCTGGCGTGATCATCGCACCGGCACACAACAGCGCGAGCAGGATGAGGACCATCGGGTCAAAGTAGCGCTGCCAGGTTTCCTGACTGGCACTCATGGCGGCGCAGTAGGCAGCAGCGGTGCACAGCAAGATGAGTCCCGTGCGCAGTGATTGTGCGCTGATCAGTGCCGCGAACACCAGCGCACCCCAGATGCTGCCGACGAGCAGCAATGGGCTGGTGTGTCCAGCAATGACGGGCAGACGAGCAGCGATGTTCCAGATGCCCGTGCGGCGGCCAGCTTCGTAGTCGTAAGTCGTGACGGGAACGATGGCGAAGAGCGCGCCGAGCACGAGTGCGAAGATCAGCCATGCTCGGTGGCGTTGCCAGAGTGCGCGAGCGGGTTCGAGCAGATAGCCAGCGAAGAAGCAGCCGTAGATGCCTGTCATGGTGAGAAAGAAGGCAGGCGCGGGCGAGAGGGCCATGTCGAGCAGCGTGCGCGTGGGATACCAGCCTTGAAAGCGCGGTGGAACAAGGCCGCCCCAGTAGCGGATGAAGAGGGCGAGCGTGATGACAGCGGGCAAAGTGAGGAGAGCCGCGTAGGCGAGTACGCGGGGGGAGAGAAGCGAGCGGGCGAGTGTGAGCGTGAACAGGCGAGCAAGCGAGCGAAGGGTCGGGGTGCTTTCAGTCCCAAGAGGCGATTGCAGCATGCATGCCAGCACCAACGGTCCGGCGACCCAGATGTGAATTTGCCTGGTGAGGACGAGCACGACCAGCACCGCCGAAGCCAGTGCGAGCAGGGGAAGCGTGATGCGATCGCGCAACGCGATGGCGAGCAGCGCGAGTACGCACAGCCAGCCCAGCATGTCAGGCAAGATGAAGACGGCGGGGTAAAGCGTGTAGGGACTGGTGAGCAGGGGCAGACACAGAGCGAGTGAGCAAGCGACCAAGCGAGCGAGCGAGCGAGGCGATGAAGCGGTGGGGGAGCCCGGCGCGACAGTGGCGCTGCGCGTGAGTGCCTGCGTGACCAGCGTTGCGAGCAGCCAGAAGAAGCCGCCCGCGATGATGGTTGAAAGCAGTTGCAGGGCCAACAACGAGCCGCCTGTGGCGCGAGAGGCAATGGCGTACAGCAGGTGATAGCCCGGTGTGGTCGCGGAGAGGTAGTCCCAAGGGTCAAACGAGGGCAGGGCCTTGGCGAACTGCTCGACAGAGGGCAGGTGGTAGAGCTTCTGGTCGTACGCGACGCGCGAGGGCACACGCTGCGAGAAGATCATGACCGCCGCGAGCAGCGCGAAGAGGGTGAGGAGGATGACTGGTGGGCGACGCACGGGGGAACTGGTAGTTGGCGGAGTCAATAAACGCATGAAGCAGCGACAGAGGTGTATCGGTGTGTTTGCACCGCCCGCGACAGTCGGGGAATTTGTGCGGTGTGGCGGCTATCGTGCGCGGGGAATCGGAAAGCACCCACGAGCGGCCGGCCCCTGCTGATGGAGGATTGGTATGGCACTTGGCAGCCTGATGCGATCGATGCATAAGCCTATATACGAAGAGCGTTTGCGCACGCTCGTTAGCACCATCGTACCTTTCCTGAAGGATGGCGACCGGGTGCTGGATGTGGGCTGCGGCAATGGCACGCTGGGGCACGCGCTGATGCAGGCCAAGCCCGGCATCACGGCTGAGGGGCTGGAACGCGCGGTGCGTGGTGGCGAACCGATCAAGGTGCACGCATACGACGGTGTCAAGATTCCGTTCGGTGAAGCGACCTATGACGTGGTCATTGTGGCAGACGTTCTCCATCACGAGCCGGACCCGGATCGACTGATGCGTGAGTGTGCCCGCGTGGCAAAGCGTGCCGTGATCGTGAAGGACCATCAGGTGGCAGGGTTGCTGGCGCAGCAGCGGATTAGCTTCATGGATTGGGCCGCCAACGCGCCGTATGGCATTCCGTGCTTGTATCGCTACAACACGCCCAAGCAGTGGGACGAGTTCCCCAAGCGATTCGGACTCAAGGTAGCGGGGGAGTTTCGGTCGATGGATGTGTATCCGCCGGTCGTGAACATTGTGTTCGGGCGGAAGTTGCATTACCTGGGCGTGCTTGAGAAAGCGTGAGCACGCCCGGCAGGGGAACATCGCGCGTTGTTGCCACCGATTCTGAAGTTGATTCGTCCGCACCAGTGGGTGAAGAGCGTTTTTGTGCTCTTTGGTCCTCTGTACGGACTGCAAGACTTGATATCGCAGGGGCACGACTGGCGCGTGGTCTTGACGCAGGCGTTTGTCGCTGCCGGCGTCTTTGCGCTCGCGAGCAGCGCGTGTTATGTGTTTAATGACCTGCGTGATGTCGAGCGTGATCGCATTCACCCGCGCAAACGCAAGCGGCCCATCGCGAGTGGCGCGGTGTCTCCCACGCTGGCTGCCGGCATGATTGTGCTGCTGCTGTTTGGTGCGGCAGGGCTGTCGATTTTGCTGGACCCGGCCGTGCGGCCCATCACGGTGCTGGTGGTCATTCTGTATGTCATCAACACGACGGCGTACAGCGCGGGACTCAAGAACCGGGTCATCGCGGATGTCATCAGTCTGTCGCTGGGATTTGTGCTTCGTGTGCTGGGTGGCTGCTTTGCGGTGGGTATCAGTCCGAGCACGTGGCTGCTGAACTGCACGCTGTTTTTGGCGATGTTCCTGGCCTTTGGCAAGCGGCTGGGCGAGCGGCGCACGGCGGAAGCTGAGGGGTATGAAGCCAGCAGCGCACGCGCTGTGCAAGGCAAGTACACCGACAACCTGCTGCGCATGGCGGTGGTCGTGACGGCTGTTGCCGCCCTGCTGACCTACGCGGGATACATCCAGTCACGCGAACACGTGTTCAACTTCGCGGCCTTTGGCGTGCCGGCGGGGTTCAACTGGCTGTGGCTCACCACGCTGCCTGCGCTGTATGCGATGCTGCGCAGCATGGTGCTGATTGATCGTGGCGATTACGACGACCCAACGGAGATGTTCGTGAAGGACGGCCCCTTGGCGATCGCCGGGACGGCGTTCTTTGCGATGTCGATGGCGGTGCTGGTGATGCAGGCCCGTCTGGGCGTGTGACTCGGCAGCAGTTGCGCGACGCGCACCACGTGGAAAACTGGGCTCCGTGTGACACAGGGACCGATACCCAGACAGGCTGCGCGGTCTGCCGTGCTCTTGCGGTGTCGCTGCGCAGTCATGACAAGGAACCTGCTATGCACGACGCTCGCGCGCTTTCGGTGGTAGGGTTGCTGGCTCTTTCGGCTGGTGTGGCTCTGGCCCAGTCTGGCCCTCTAGGAGCCGACGTGGTGCGGGGCAGCGTGCAGATAGAGCGCAACGGCGCCAACACGGTGATCCGCGCGAGTGATCGTGCGATCATCAACTATCGCTCGTTTGACATCGCCAGCGGCGAACTCGTGCGGTTTGTGCAGCCGGGCGCGAACGCACGCGTGCTCAACCGCATTACGGGCGGCGCGCCGACTCGCATCGACGGTGCGATTCAGGCCAACGGACGCGTGTACTTTGTGAATCGCGCCGGCATCGCCTTTGGTGCGGGCAGCGTTGTAGATGCCGGGCGGTTCTATGCGATCGCCGGCAACATCAGTGATCGCGACTTTGTACGTGGCGTGGATCGCTTCACGCTCACTGGAAATGTGAGCAATGCGGGCAGCATCTCAGCGAAAGACGGCGTGATGCTGGCGGGGCAGACCGTGACGAACACGGGCACCATCAGCAGTGTTGATGCGAGCACGGTCATGGTTGCGGGCGGTCAGGTGTTGGTGCGCGAGGGTGAAGGCCGCATGTACGTGAGCGTGGGTGAGGCCCAGGCAAGTGCGCCGGCGGCACGCCGGCTTTCATTGGGCGGCGGCGACATGCTGGGTAATCGCTTGTTTGCGGGTGAAGCCAGCACGCAGGTGAGCAGCGTGAGCAGCACGGGCAGTGTGGTAGCCCGCAACGTGCACCTTGAGAGCACGGGCACGATGAAGGTGGATGGCACGATTGACACGAGCAGCATGCACGCCGCAGGCGGTGATGTGCGTGTGCTCGGTGAGAACGTGTACGTTGCCGCCGACATCGATGCGCGCGGCGCGACCCGCGGCGGTGAGGTGCTGATTGGCGGCAACTGGCAAGGCGGCGGTGAAGAACGCCGAGCGATGACCAGCGTGGTGACCAGTGACGCGACGATCAACACGAGCGGTGTGAACACGGGCAGTGCAGGCACGGCGGTCGTGTGGGCTGACAGCCACACAAGTTTTGCGGGCGTCATACTCGCCAAGGGCGGTGACAACGGCGGCGACGGCGCGTGGGTGGAAGTCAGCGGGAAAAACACGCTTGATTTCAAGGGATTTGTGAACGCCAGCGCGAGCAGGGGCGAGAATGGCACACTGCTGCTGGACCCCAAGAACATCATCATCGCGGATGGTGGGAATACCGCGCTGACGTCCACAGGTTTCAATACGGATGTCGCTTTCACATTCACTTACGACGCAAGCGCCGTGACTGACATACTCAACACGGGTACCGGCGTGGTGCTGCAGGCCAACAACGACATCACCATCAACGAAGCCATCTCTGTCAACAACCCCAGTGGCACGGGCGGTTCGCTCACGCTCAACGCGCTGCGATCCATCACGATCAATCAGCCCATCACCACTGATGGTGGCGACGTCACGGCCATCGCCAACTTCGGCCCCGGTGGCTTCAGCACTGAACGCGATCCAGGCTTTGGCGGCATTCTCTTCGGCGCTTCGGGCGGCATCAACGCCGGCGCGGGGGCTGTCCGGCTGCAGGTCAATCCGTCCGTGGGCTCTTTCACGCCCGGCGGCATCGATGTTGGCGCCGTGACCGCATCCCGGCTTGTGCTTGATGGAGGCGTCGCAATCACACAGTCGGCTGATCTCAGCGTGGATGAATTGCTCATTACCACCAGCGGACCGGTCACGCTGACGCGTACCGGAAACTCGATCGCCAAACTCGCGGGCAACATGCTCGACACCGCGGATATCCGCGGCACGGGCGCTGTCACCATCGATCAGATCGCCGGCGTCAATGTGCTTCGCTCCACGGGCAGTATGACGCTCGATTTCGGCACGATCCTGCAGAACCACGGCATCGTCGCGCCGTCGCTCACTGCCACCGCCCGCAGCGGCGGCGTCGCGCTCACCAATATCAGCAACGAAGTCGGCGTCGTGGACCTCCGCTCGCGCGTCGGACAGAGCGCGACAGTCGGCATCGGCTCTCTCTCCTTCACCAATAACGCCAATCTTGACATTGCCGGTATCTCCACCGCCGCGAGTGCCGCAGTCACCGTGCAGGGTGTCATGACGCAAAGCGGCCCCATCGTCGCCGACACGCTCAGCCTCACCTCGCGTTCCAACAGCACCATTACGCACACGCTGCTCAATAGCACCAACCTCGTGCGCGAATTGACGTTCAACAGCCGCAACGCCTCTGGCAACTCTCAGGGGCCTGCCAGCCTCAACTTCGCGGAAGCCAACGGACTGCTGCTCAACGGCATCGATACCGCAGGCAGCGTGCGCATTCAGTCGCCGGGCGATGTGACACAGGGCGGGGGCACCGCCGTTACCGCCGTCGGCTTTGCCTACGCCAGCACCAATGGTTCGCTCACGCTGACAAGCAGTACCAACAACTTCTACAACTTCGCCGTGAGCGGTTTGAATGCCAACGTCTTCTCGACGAACACGATCAATATTGAGAACGTGCTCGGGCAGCCAGGCGTCCTCATGAGCGGCTTCGCTCGGCTTATCTCCAGCAACAGTGTCTTGCAGGCTGAGCCTGTCATCGCGGACCATCTCATTGTGCGATCGCTCTCCAACGGCGCGGCGGAGATCAATCTTGCTCTTGCCGGCAACGACGTGAACCTGCTGACGATTGAGTCGCTGGGCGCGAGCGGGGCGAATCTGGGCGCTCAGAACATTCGCTTCAACGACACTGACGGCTTCTCGATCCTGCGTCTGCGCAGCGGCGGATCTATGCGATTGAGCTCCAACGGGCCGGTCAATCAGACCAACGCCAACTCGGGTCTCATCGTCGGCGGTGCGCTCACGCTGCTGGGCTCGGGGCAATGGACGCTGACCGATGCGCGGAATGTGGTGCCCACGATTGCTGGTGAAGCGTTCTCGCTCAATCTGCAGAACACAGGCAACATCAGCTTTGGCACAGGCATCGACGGCGGCTCGGGCTTCATCACCGACGGCACGAACAACTTCCTGCGGGTCGTGACGACCGGTTCTATTTCGCAATCCGAGCGAGTGCGAGGTGATCAGTTGGTGCTTCGCGTCGTGAGTGACGACGACTCGTTCATCACGCTGGAGAACCCCAACAACAACTTCTCGCGGTTGACAATCGAATCACGGACGGCCGGCGGCGCGGTGGGCTTCGCACCCATCGCATACCGCGATGCGGATGGCTTCAGCCTCATGCGGATGACCACCGGGTCGGACATCTATCTGCAAGCGACGGGCAATGTCAATCAGACTGGCGGCAACGCCGGCCTGGTCGCGAGCGGTGTCATGTTGAGTGGCTCCAGCGGCACGTGGACATTCGATCGCGCCGACAACGCGTTCTCGCGGCTGGCTGGCACGGTCAATGGCAGCGTGAACCTCACGAACACGATCAACTTGGAGATCGCGTCAATCAACGGCGCGAACGGCATCAGTGTTGGCGCGGGCAACTTCCTTCGCATCATCAACTCGGGCAGCATCACGCAGTCGCAGCCGGCGTCAGGAGACCTGCTCGTTGCCCGCACGCTCAGTGACAGCTTCACGCAGATCCTGTTCAATCACCCGGGCAACAACTTCGCCAACATCAACGTGCAGAGCAACAACCGCACGAACACGGGCATCGGTTCGGGACGCATTGTCTATCGCGATGCGGACGGCTTCTCCGTCCAAGGCGCATTGACCAACGAGCAGCTCATTCTGCAAGCGGAAGGGTCGGTCAACCAGCTTGGTTCGCCGCTGCCGATTGTCGCTGCTGGCGGCATGCGACTGTTCGGGACGGGTGGCTACGTTTTCACTCGAATTGATAACCGCTTCCCCGTGCTCGCGGGCAGCACGGGCACGGTGTTCGTGACGACTGGTTCCTCGCTGCTGATCGGTCAGCTTGGCGCAACCAGCGGTCTGAATGTGACCAACAACACCACGCTGACCGCGTTCGGCAGCATCTCGCAGACGCGACCGCTCACGGTGGGCGGCACGCTCACGGCGACGACGCGTGCGAGCGGCGGCCAGGGCAGTATCTCGCTGGGCGATCTCAACAACCGCGCAGCCAGCGGCGGCGGCGCATCGGTCATCAATCTGCAGGTGTTTGACGGCAACACATCAACCACCGCAGCCGGCAACGTGGACTGGGGCTCAACGCTCTCGTTCCAGCTCGGGCAGGTTCGCACGCTGGGTATGGTCACGATCCGGTCGCTGGGGAATGTCTCGCAAAACTCCAACGGCATCAGCGCAGCGAGCCTGCGATTGCTGGGCGCGGGTAACTACACGCTGAACCAGAACAACAACACGTTCACTTCGCTCGCCGGTAACGCGGGCAACGTCACGGTGCGGACCAACGGCGCTCTGCAGATCACGCAGCTTGACGACACCGACGGACTGATCTCGACGGGGAACGTCGCGATCACCTCGGCCGGAGCCATCACGCAGAATCGTCGTCTGCGCGGCGTAAATCTCTCTGCGACGACGCAGAATGATGGTGGTGCGGCCATTCTGCTGACGGGACCGGGCAACTTCTTCTCTGGTACGCGCACCTTGCTGACGCGGAATGCCGCTGGAAATGCGGATGTGAACGCTGAGAAGCTATATGTGCAGTGATTCGGCATGAATTGCCGATGACGCATCCGACCGAAAAACCTGCTACACATACCCACGCCGGGCGATCGCCACACACGCGCCTGGCGTGGGGTTTTTTTGGAACGGGCAATTTGCAGATGGTGGTGCTGCGGTCGGTTCAGCGCAGTCGCTCGAGAATATCAAGCACGCCGTCGACGTCTTCATGAGGCGACACGTAATCGGCGTATGTCTTGAGCTTCGGGTCGGCGTTTGCGGGGCACGCAAAGAACGAGACCGCTTCGCGAATGGCCATGTCGCCCATCGTGTCGCCGATGCCCGCGAGGCGCTGCTTGGGCGTGCCGGTCATCTTCAGCAATCGCGAGATGCCCGAGGCCTTACTGACGTGCTGCAGTTCGATGTTGATCCACGCCACGGTGTTGGCGACGCGCATGTCCCAGCCTTCGCTCGCGATCTTCTCGATGATCATCGGCTTGAGGCTCATCAAGTAGCTTGTGTCTTTGTGCCAGAGCGAAACACTGGCGGTCTTGCCGGGTTGAATCACCACGCCCTTGGGGCACAGTGTTTCGCGAATCCACGCTTCGCATGCGTGCATGCGGCTCATCTGCTCGCGGGTGATCGCCGGATCAAACAGAAACGCGTTATCGCGCGGGTCGTAAAGCCACACGCCCATCTCGCAGATGATGGGCACGCTGACGTTGGCAATCATGCGGCTGAGAGCTTCGCCGTATGGCTGTGGCCGGCCTGAGCAGAGCGTCACAACGGGCCGGTCGCGTTGTTGCTCTGCCGCAAGGTTGTACGCCGCCACGTGGGCCAGTTTCAGTGGATTCATGGGCCCGGCGGACTCCGGCGCCATGCAGCCGTCGATATCGCTGATGACGATATCGAAACGTACCGAAGACGGAGCGCGCGACGAGCCAGCCGTGGAGCATGTCATGGCCCAGCATAGGGCACGCTTAAGGCGTGCCGCCTCACATCAGGCCCAGTGCGGTTGCGAGCATGGCGACAAACGCAGCGATCAGACTTTCGCCCGCCACCAAACCACTAGCAAGGGGCACGTTGAACTGCTCGTGCGAGAGCTTGCCCAGCTTGCTCCACACCCACGAGACGATCGCGCCGATCACGAACGCGAGCGAGTTGTAGAAGGGAAGCATGAAGGCAAGGCCCAGGCCCGTTGCGCTGGGCATGTACTTGCGCGCGTTCGCGGGCAGCAGTCGCTCGATGATGGGCAGCAGCACACCGATGCCTGCGCCGACCAAAATGGCGATCTTGGCGGATTCAGGCAGTGAGCTGAGGCCCTTGGTGAGCACTTCGGCGACCTTGGACCATGTCTGCGTGGCCGGTGCGGGCAGTTTCTCAAGTGCCGCACGCGTGGGAACCATGAGGTACCAGATGGGCACGATGGCCAGCGTGCCGAAGAAGACGCCGAAGAACTGCGCGAGGAACTGGCGACGCGGATTGGCGCCCAGCAGGTAGCCGATCTTGAGGTCAGTCAGCAGGTCAGCGCAGCTGCTGGCGCTGTTGGCGGCGATGCCCGCGCTGGCGAGATTGGGCGTCATCTGGCCGGGCTTGAGCAGCGCGAAGAGAAGCTGCATGACCTTGCCCATCGCGCCGATGGGTGTGGTGTCGGTTTCGCCGGTTGCACGGCTTGCCACCAGACTGAGCACAAAGCTCATGGCGATAGCGATGAGGCCTGCCCACCACGCGATATCGAACGCAATGACCTGGATGATCAGCATGCCGATGGTGATGGGCACCATGCCGATGACCATCCACATGAATGGCACTTCGATCTTCGCCATGGCGCTGGCGGAAGAGGCGGAAACGCCCGAGTCGCCTTTGTCGGGCATGAACGCACGCACGATGGTCTTCCATTGGAAGGCGAGCGCTGTCAGGCTCGCCATAACCATGAGAGCCGTGCCGCCCCACAAGCCCCACCGCGGGAAGTGCAGCATCGTGCCGCCAGCGACGATGTCAATCGAGCGGACATATGCGGGATTGCCGACGTGGTTCGCGTCCATTTCCGCGAGCATGGGCCCCAGCCACATGTACAGAATGATGGAGCCAAGCAGCATCGACAGGCTGACACGCAGGCCCACGATCATGCCAGCCGCGATGAGCAGCACGCTGGTGTCAACGCCGTAACCCACCACTTCCTTGCCCTGCACCTTGTGGAAGCCGCCGTGGGGCAGCATCTCCGGAATGGGCGCGCCGCTGAGCTGCGTGCCCTTGCTTGGGTCGTTGGGATCAACTGGCGACATCATCCAAGGCAGCACATTGCCCAGGGCGTTCCACACTTTGTCGAGGAAAGTGAACGTACCCGCGCCGGTGCGGAGCAAGGCAATGACCGCGCCGATGCCCAGACCAATGACCAGCACCCACGCCTTGCGAGCCGCTTCTTTACTCTCGCTGTACAAGCTCCGGAGCGTTTCCGCAGCAGCGATGCCGCTGGGGAAGGCCAGTTGCTCGTGATTGATCATCTGCTGCTTCATGGGAATCGCGAGGAAGACGCCCATGAGGCCCGTGAGCAGCGTGAACGACACAACCAGCCACGCGGGGTGGATTTCCCACGTGTGCACTGTTTCGGCGGTCTTGCCTTCTGGAATCGCGTATTGCAACACCAGCGCGCCGAACATCGTCGCAATCGTCGAGCCGGTGCTATACCCCGCGCTGCTGGCAGTGCTCGCCATGCAGTTGGTTTCGAGAATCGTCATCTTCCGCAGCCCAAGCAGGGGCGTGACGATCGACCAGAAGACATAGCTGATGACGCTCGCCGTGATCGCCACGCCGAATGCCCAGCCGATGTTGAGAGTCGTGTACAGGTTGCTGGCTGCCAGCAGCATGCCCAGGATGCCGCCAGTGAGCACCGCACGCAGCGTGAGCTGCGGCATCTTGTCGCCCTGGTACACGTGCTTGTACCAGTGCTCGTCCTTCTGCTCCGGCGTCGCGTTCTCCGGCAGCGGGGGCACGCCAGGCCCAAACGGGCTGGTAGTTTGAGCGGCGGTTTCCGACGTCGGTCCTGGGCCAGCCATGCACGTGCTCCACATTCGCCGACCAAACATCTCCCTGCCGGCGATCTCACTGGGTGGTGAGAAGTCGTACAAGATACTCGGTATATCGGGAATATGCAAGTCTGTTGGTGGGCCGTGCGGGAACAAGCGGGAGGATGTCAGCACGCGCCGACGTCTCCAATGAAAAACACGCGGCACATCTGTGCCGCGTGTTGAACTGATTGCGGGTTCGCTCATGCTTTGAATCACGGCCGTCCGGTCGCGGGCAGCCATCGACGAATCAGCGAGCCCAGGCGTTGCTCATGCCCGCCACAAGCTTGCCGGTCGCTTCAGCGGTCAGGTCGTCGAGCGCCTGGTCGAGCGTTGCGCCCGCCGCCGTCAACGTCTTCTGGCTGCTCGCCGCGGCGAGGATGGCGTTGTCGCTCGTGCGGACCGCACGAACGGTGACTTCGATCGTCAGCGGCAACCCGCCGCCGCGCGTGCGAACCACGCGAGCCACACCCGAGACGACGATGTCGGCCTTGGCCTCGTTCGCCAGCGTCGCCGCGAACTCGCGGTCGGTCCATGGCTTGCCATCGAGTGCGCCTGTGCCGCGCATCGCGGCTTGGGCTGCGGCTGCATCCTTGAGGTTGAAGCCCAAGCTGCTCAGCCGTTCGATCATGCGGTTCTCGATCTGCCGCAGATCAACTTCGCCTTGCTCCAGTCGCTCGGCGCGACGATCCGTGAGTTCATCGCGGATGATGTCGCCCACGATCGGATCGATGCGATTGGCGCCCAGGCCGACGCGATCACCGATGATGATGTTGGTACCGTCGCCCGATTGCACGGGGTTGGTGGTCGCATCACTGCCAGTACTGACGCGCGTGTCGGGCAGGTCCACCGTGGCGCGGTTGATGAGCACCGCGATGCTGGGCTTGCCGGCCTTTGCGTAATTGTCGGCCAGCGTGGCGCGTTCGCTGCTGTTGCGGGAAGTGGTGGGCCCGCCCGCCAACGCTCGCTGGCGGGTATCAAGCGCGAGCGGCGCAAGACGCACGGTCACGCTCATGTCGCGGGCATCGAGCACATCCGCGGTCATCGAGAGTTGGTCACGCACCGCACTGCGCAGCGCGCTGCGCACCGACAGCATGTCGCCGGTCGCGAACAGATCCAGCGTCGTCAATTGATCGGCGCTGCTCTGCTCCTGGCTGCGTACGCGCACACTGCCCTGCCGCACGCCTGCGCTGTTGTTCAGCGCATCGCGCAACGCGCTCAGATCATCGTCTTCGTACTCGCCCACCACACGCACGCTGTAGCGGCTCAGCGTGCCGCTGCAACCTTCGGGGAACGCTTCACCGAACTGTTTGGCGATGCGGCGGCCGATTGCCCGCGCGTACTCACTGACGCGGTAGTTGTCGAACTGGCCTGTCTGCGGGTCGGGCGTCATGTCCCAACTGAAGCGGCCCAGCGTTGTGCCTTGGCGCAGGTCGGTCAGCGTGTACGACGCGCGGAAGCCGTCGCCTGCACGCTCACCCACG
The DNA here is from genome assembly GCA_046316615.1 of Phycisphaerae bacterium. Taxonomy (GTDB): domain Bacteria; phylum Planctomycetota; class Phycisphaerae; order Phycisphaerales; family UBA1924; genus BJHL01. Next base: position 55,141 of record JBKDAN010000038.1, on the reverse strand, counting down.
CGCACCAGCAGCACCATGTCAGCGTTGGTGTCTGCGCCCAGCATCCGCGCTGCTGCGAACTCGTCGTTGCGTGCAAGCGCTTCGCGCTGGCGATTTTCACGCAACTGCGCCGCTGCTGGGCTGATGATCGTCACTTCCGGATCACCCAACAAGTCTTCAAGCCGGAAGCCCAGACGCTCGGCAACATCACGCGAACCAATCGCGCCGCGGCCGCTGGCATCGCTATCGACGGTGATGAGCAGTCGAGGGGAGCCCGCACGTGCGTACGCATCGCGGAAGCCGTCGATGTTGGCCAGCCGCTCCGTCGCCGGATCACTGTCGCGCACCGGCTCGGGAGGCAACGGCTTGCGATCCTGTGCCATCGCCTGCCCTGCGCACACCACCAGTGACATCGCAAACGTGCGAGCAACCAATCCACGACCAGACACAAACGCCGAAAACATGACTATCTCCAGACTGCGGCACTTCGCCGCATGTATCCCATCAGTGAGACGCCCAAGACCCCACGCAGTTCACGCTATCTCTTCTTTGCGATCTTCGCGTCTTCGCGATGAGCATCTCACCGCGCAAGACGAATCTCACAGCGCCAATCCGTCGCATCGCTGTCCATGCTGTTGCCAGCCAGGAAGCGCTGATCACGCGGCGGCAGATTCATAAAGCGCCAGCTCATGTCGCCGCCGCGAGCGGGTGCACCGTTGGCGTTGAGGAACAGAAAGCGATACTGAATGTTGCTGCTATAGCCCGGATCGCTGCGCAGACGCACAGGCACCGTCACCTTCAGCACGTCGCTCTTCTCCACGACGGGCGCCGCGGTCTCAATGAACCCAGCCAGCTCGCCCGACACCGTGATCTGCGGGTAGTTGCCACCCAGTTGATCAGGCACGGGGCGGTACGGAGCCTTCACCGTGTCGCACCCGCTCATCGCGAGCGCGCCGCCGACCACCATCATCACACCGACCAACAAACGCGTCTTCATACAAACTCCTTATGAATGTCTTTCACTTTGTGCCTTCGTTTCCGCGAGCCTTTGAGCCTTCCCGTTCCATCGCCGCCTTGAGCTCTTCACTTCGCGGCGTGTACCGCCCGCGACGCTGCGTGAACAGCCGCTGATAGCCGCTGCTGCCCGGCTTGGGCGCAACCATCGACGTGCCGCCTTCCAGCACGTGCGTGACAAAGCGACCTTGTTGTTCTTCAACCGTGAAGGTGATGCCTTCGGCACGGTACAGGTTCATCAGATCGACGGGCGTCATGCCGACAAGATTGCCCGCGGCGTGATACTGATCGAGCACGGCAGGCGTGGGGGTGCGAACGCATGCACCGCCAAAGATGTACGGCAGATTGTCGCCTTCGACGCGTTCCTTCCACGTGTCGTTCGCGACAGCAACGCTGGTCGCGGCTTCCCACGCCCCAACAGCTTCGCTGGGTGCCAGCTTCGCGTACAGCAGGCGCACCCGCTGGCCCCCTTCGCTCAACGACTTGGGCCCCGGCACGTTGACAAGCGTCAACCCGGCTCGCGATGAGCTCTCAATCCCGATGCGCAGCGTGTGCGAACCTTCCGCAAGCAGCAGCGGCACGACGAAGACGCGCTGCGGCAGCAGTTCCGCATGCCGCGTATCAGCCGCGCTGCCGGCCTTCATCAGTGCGCCGAGTGCAAGCAGACCCGCACCGACCCACATGGCATCGGAGTTCTTGCGGTCACTTCCCAGCAGCACCGCTCCGCCGCCAATCATGAGACCATCGCCAATCGCGCTCTTGATCGTCCGCACATCTTCGAGGTTGCGCCAGCGATGGCTTCGCGCCATCGCGTTGATGTCCTGCGCGAACGGGAACGCGCCCACGCTCTCGCCATTCACGCTGACGAGCACCTTGCGGTCATCGCTGGGCGTGCGAGCTTTCCATTCAGCAATCGCTCCGTCGTTGCCTGTGGCGACCTTCGCGGGTCCGCGTCCCGCGTCCACGATGAGCAACGTGTTGAACGCGCCGCTGCGCATCGTTTCAGCGATGTCCTTCACCGCTTCGTTCGCACGCACCGCCGCAGTCAGGTTGTCGCTGGCTTCTTCAGGGCGCGAGACAGCGATGTTCGCCGCGGCGTTCATCAGATAGCCCAGCGCGAAGTCACTCTGCGACGTGACGTACCCATTGTCGATAAGCGCGTCGCCCTGGCCCGGCTTCTTCGCGTCAGCTTTCGCGGCGGCCTCCGCCACTTCGAGCGTTGTGGGCTCAGGCTTGCCGACCGCTTGCGCGAAGTCTCTCAGCAGGAACAGGCTGCTGCTGCTCGCAGCGCGGGCATTGTCCCACTCGCCACGCAGCGCCTTCTGCATCGCAACGTAGTGAAAGCCCAGCGCCTGCTCAAAGGGCTCACCTTTCCAGATCCGCACGCCTTCATAGAGCACAACACTCGCAACGGTGCGATCTTCGTTGATGCCTTGCGTGCGCAGCAGCGAGAAGAGCTGATTGGCTGTCTCTTCCGCCGCGTCCGGCTGGCCGTCCGCCAGTGCCATGAGCAGCAGTCGCATCCGCGTAAGCAGATAGTCCTTGTTGCTCATGTCGTCGGTCACGTCTTGCTGCAGCAGTCCTGCGGCGCGACCATACTCGCCTCGATCCGCCATGATCGCGACATCGCGTCGCAGCGCGGTCGATTGGCAAGCGGCCATCGGCAGTCCGCAGACGCTCGCCAGTAGCAGGATGGACGCATGCTTGTGCATGATGCTCAGCCAGATCTTCAGTCACCAGATCTTCAGTCAAAGGTCAGACCGAACGCCTGGCGCTTCACTTCAAACGTGTCGAGCCACTTGAGCTCACCTGTCGCGAGTGATGTGATACGGAACTCGCACAGGTACACATCCGTCCGCGCGTCCTTCACGCTGCGCGTCGCGTTGCGCATGGTCGCGCTCATTTCGTGAGTCGGGTTCAGTCGATTGGCCTCCGCGCCTTCCATCGTGCCACGTTCTGCCGCACCCAGCACGGCATCTTTACTCATGACGAACGTGATGGCTTTCTCGCGTCCCACGCGCACCATGTCGGCATTGCCACGCACCTTGGTCATGATGGCCCATTGCTCGCCACGTGGAATGATGTCGTCGGTCAGGTTCTCGACCTTCTCCATCGCGATGATGACAGGCTCGCTCTGCTCGTTGCGTGTGGTCATCCACTCGCTGTTGCGAAGGTTGAGCGCGACGATCGTCGCCATCTCATTCAGGTCACGCGTCGTGAGCCGCGTGGTGCGTGGGCCCGCACTTGCGCAGCCCATGAGCCACGTCGCCATCATTAGACCTGCCAGTATGAAGATCACTGCGCGCATGGACACCCTCCGCGAACAAGCCGGCCGACATCACAGCGCTCAGCGAACTTGCTTGACCTCGTAGGGTTGGTTTTCCCAGATGATCTCACCCGTCTCCATGCTGACGAGGTTGTACCCCATCATGTAGAGGTTGGTCGCGCCGTTACCTCGTTCCACGCGATACATCTCACCATTGAGAAAGTACGTGTACGCGGGGTTCAGGTCCTTGCGCTCGGGGCGATTGCCTTCCTGCAGCAGATCGCTGTTCTTGCTGGTTTCGCGCTGGATCAGCGGATCGATGCGCTGCTTCATTTCAACAAAGCGCACATTCCGCAGCACATTCTGGCTCTGCATCAGACGCTGGCGAATCCGCGTGCGGAAGGCCTCGAAGTCGGTCGTTGAGACGATGCCCGTGTTGTTCTTGATATCGCCGAACACGATCGTCGCGCGATAGTCGCCGTTCAGCGCGGGCACGTTCTTCAGGTCATCTGCCAGTTGCTGCGCGACTGCATCGCTGTGTTCAAACAGGCTGGCCGGGGTCACGCGGGCGTCGAACCGCTCGGCCCGGGTCGTTCCGGACGGATCAGCCCGTCCGCCGCCATCGCCGCGAGGCGGCTGGCATCCCGTCAGCGCGACCAAGCCCACGAGCGAGCAGCCAACCAAAGCGAGAGAACGAGCGTGCATGACCATCTCCATTTTGGGTCGCTCAGTATGGGCGACCGTGTGTGCGTCAGTGACGTTTGCCGCGTGTTTTCGCAGTCAAACGGTCAGTGTCTGTATGTTAGACTTGACTAACCTACGTTGGTTCCCACCCCTTGTTACGTGACCGAACTTGTTTGTCTGTTCGGGTTTTAACCTTTCAAAAACCGATTGAAATATGAACGCCGGCCTCTGCTTTTCGGCGTACCACGCGTGAGCTGTCGGGCACGCACATGCAACAGACGGTTTGCGTCTTCGGGCGGACGTGGTCGGCGAGCGTTTGCGCGGATTTCGCTTACTTCCCCGCTCGCCGCGCTCGCTCGCCCGAAACGAGGTCGCACGCTCGCTTGATGGCGGCTTCCAGATTGTCATTCACGATGAACACGTTGTACACGCCGCTGGCCTTGGCGCTTTCGATCTCAGCCTTGGCCGCGTCGAAACGCCGCTTGATCTGTTCGTCGCTTTCGCGTTTGCGGTCGCGCAGTCGGCGGTGCAGTTCTTCCTCCGTGGGCGGCAGGATGAAAAGCGCGAACGCATCGGGCACCTGCTGCTTGATCTGCATCGCGCCTTGGACATCAATTTCCAGAATAACCAGGCGTCCGCGGCGCAGGTGTTCGAGCACGGGCGCTTTGGGCGTGCCGTACTTCTTGCCGTACACGCCCGCGGTTTCAAAGAACTCGCCGCGCGTCTTCATCGCTTCGAACGTCGCATCATCGATGAAGTGGTAATCAACGCCGTCGGTGTCGGCGGGCGTCTTGGCTCGCGTCGTGCAGCTCACGCTGAAAACGCTGTCAGCAATCGACCGCTCCACGCCGCGTGTGATCGTGGTCTTGCCGGCGCCGCTGGGGCCGCTGATGATGAGCAAAAGCCCGTTGTCGGTATCTGTCGGCAGGCGGTGGGGGGTCTGAGCCATGGGCCTTTTGTAGGCGGCCTGTCGCCGCTGGTCGTTCAGACTTCAATCAGAGACTTCAGCGCCGCCATGCGCACCAGCACGCCGTTGCTGACTTGCTTGAGAATGACGCTTTGGGGGCCATCCGCCACCTCCGCGTCAAGCTCAATGCCACGGTTGATGGGGCCCGGGTGCATCACAATCGCATCGTGTTTCAGACGTTCCGCCCGCGCGGCCGTCAGGGCATACTGCGCGCGGTACTCGCGCACGCTCGCGATGACGTTGGGCTTGGCCGCTTCCTTCGCGCCTTCCTTGGCCTCGTAGCGTTCAAACTGAATGCGCAGCATCATGATCGCATCAAGCTGAGGCAGCACCGCGTCCAGATCGTGCGTCACGCTGCAGCCCAGGCTCTCGAGCCCGCGCGGCGCGAGCTGCGGGCTGCCCACGCATACCACTCGCGCGCCCAGCGTGGTCAGGCATGCGATGTTGCTGCGAGCGACGCGCGACGCGTTGACATCACCCACGATCGCGACGGTGAGCCCGGACAGATCAAACTCCTCGCGCCCATGGCTCTGCGCAATCGTGTAGGCATCCAGCAGCGCCTGCGTGGGGTGCTCATGCCGACCATCGCCCGCGTTCAGCACGGGAATGCGCACGCGCGACGCGATGAGCGCCGCCGCCCCGCTCTGGCGCGCCCGCACCACCAGGGCGCTCACGCCCATCGCCTCGATGTTCGTGGCGGTGTCAATGAGCGTCTCGCCCTTGCTCACGCTGCTGGTCTGGCCTTGCAGGTCGATGACTTCCGCGCCCAGCCGCTTCGCCGCCACGCTGAAGCTCAGCCGCGTGCGCGTGCTGTCCTCAAAGAACAGATTCGCGACGACCTTGCCCATCAGCGCGGTCGCGTGCGCACTCGCGATCGTGCCGCGGCTCGCGCCCATCGCGCGTTGCATCTGTCGTGTCGCACGCAGCATCGACACGATCTGTTCACGCGGCGTGTTCTGAAGTCCCAGCAGGTGACGGGGCGAAGCGAGCGTTGCCATGCGACAGGATAGCAAAACCAACGCCGCTCACGCCGTCGGTTGCCAGCCCCACTCCACATACTCCCAGCCGATGGAGCCGTCGCTGTACACATCCAGCAACCCATACCCCGGCATCGCGCGGTCGGGGCGTTCCAGCATCGTCTGGTCGTTGCGACGGCTGGCGAAAAACTCTCGGCTTTGCTGCTGGCTTTGCCACCAGCTGCCGCACACCGCGCCGCTGTTGATCCAGCTTGTGCCGGCGTAATCAATGCGTTCCACCATGTGAATGTGCCCGCTCAGCACTGCTGCGATGTTGCGGTGGCGCGAGATCAGGTTGACGACCTTCGTCCGGTCCATCAGCAGCGATCCGCCGCCCGTGACCCAGTTGTTGTCAGCGTTCGTGCGTGCGTCCACCAGCAAGGTGCTGGCATGAATTGTCGGAATGTGCGTGAGAACCACCACGGGCAGCTTGGAGCCTGCAAGTTCACCTTGCAGCCACTCAAACTGAGCGTCACCCAGGCCGCCTTCATAGCCGGTTTCGCCGCGCGGCTGCACCGTGTCAAGCACGATGAACTTCACACCCCGCGCCTCGAACGCGTAGTACGGCGCGGGCATGCCCAGCAGATCGATCGCCCATGCCTTGCCCCAGCCTTCTTCGTTGCCAGTCGTCTGACTTTCCTTCTTGTTCCAGCCCCAGATGTCGTGGTTGCCCAGGCAGTGGTGTACGGGCAGCTTGTTGTGCTCACGCATGCTCCGCAGATACAAGTCCCACTGCTCCTGAGAGCGCTGGCGGGTCTTCTCAAAGCTTGAAAAGATGATGTCGCCGCCATGCAGCACCAGATCAGGCTTGTCGCTGAGTGTGTTCAGATGCTCCCACATCGCGCAGGTGCCCTCAAAGGCACCACGTTCGGGCTGCGTGTGGCTATCGGTGATGTGGGCAACACGCGCGAGCCGCCGCTTTCCCTGATTGTTCGTGGCTGCGTGCCCGCCCGCTGTCGAGCATCCCGACATACCGGCTGGCAGCATCGTCGCGAGCGCACCCAGCACACCCACACCCAGCACCTCACGCCGCGAAGATCCGTTCATGTTCAATCTCCTGATCCAACAAGCCAAGTCCGCCGTCGGCACGTCGCGATGCCCGAGCCGTCGGGCCACGCAGCGTACCGCGATCGGACCGGCCCGGCCCGGGCGGATAACTGTTTCCATCTGAGCGATGGCCGTCACGCTTGGTCGCTGTTGCAGTACCATTCTTCATGCAACGTCAACACCTCGCCGCGATCCTCGGCCTCGCATTTGCCAGTGTCTCCCCCAACGTGTTCGCTCAAACGTCAACGGCGCCCGCTCAGCCGGCTGCCCAGCCCGAGATGCAGATGGTTGAAGAGCGACCCGCAACCGTACTGCTCCTGCGTCGTGAAGCTGGCCTGCTGCGCTCCACGCTCAAGACGCCCGACGCGCACCGCTTTGTCATTCAGACCAACTACCTGCCGGTGATCGATGAAGTGACGGTGTATGTCCGCAACGAACCCCGCAGCTACCTCACACCCGCGCAGTACGAAGCGCTGCCTGAAGATCAGCGTGCTGACTACGTCGAAACCAAGTACGACGACTACTTCTTCTACTACACGCGCTACGGCTCACCCCTCGCGTACGTCCGCGCAATCGATCTCATCGCTCAGCAGTGGGGCAGCTCGCAAGGCGGCCCAGAGACCTTCCGCGACAAGAAGATCGTCGACTTCGGCTTTGGCGGCCTGGGCCAGCTCCGCATGATGGGCAACATGGGTGCTCACGTCACAGGCATCGAAGTCGATCCGCTGCTGCAGGCTCTCTACGCCGACCCCGCCCTGCAAGGTGAAGTCACACGTCCCAGCATCATGGACGATGTGCCGCCCGTCGGCTCACTTAAGCTCGTCTTCGGCCAGTGGCCCGCCGACGACGCAACCAAGCAAGCCGTCGCGGAGCGCGGCAAGTTCGATCTGTTCATCAGCAAGAACACGCTCAAGCGCGGCTACATCACGCCAGAAAAGGAAGTCGACCCGCGCATGCTCGTGCAACTCGGCGTGAGCAACGACCAGTTCGTCAAAGAACTCGCCGACGCCATGAACCCGGGCGGTCTTGTGATGATCTACAACATCTGTCCCAAGCAAGCTCCCGAAGGCGAGCCCTACAAGCCCTGGGCCGACGGCCGCTGCCCCTTCACCCGCGAACAACTCGAAGCCGCGGGCTTCGAAGTCATCAAGTTCGACGAAGACGATACCCCCGCCGCCCGCGAAATGGGCCGCAAACTCGAGTGGGACAACGGCGCAAGCGCGATGGATTTGGAGAGTGATTTGGTGGTGTCGTATACGTTGTTGAGGAAGAAGAGTGGGGAAGTGACGCAGTGACGAAGTGAAAGGCCAAAGGCAAGATACCCATTGGGTAAGTGTGGGAGTGGGTACCTTGGGGAAGTCACGAAGTGAAGAAAACGACAAAGGCCAAAGTCACCGTGGTGGCTTTGGCCTTTTTACTTCGTCACTCCGTCACTTCTTCCTCACGCCGCTCCGCGTGTGCCGGTCAGGCGTGACCACAGCGAAGGGCGGCGGAGCATGAGACGCTTTTGCCATTCTGCACTAAGTTCGAGCTCGTAGACGCGAAGGGCAGCGCCGGGCTTGGAGACTTCGCGCTTGCTGACAATCATCTTTGAGCGTGTGGGAGATTTGCTGGCTTCAGGAGGCATAAGAGGTTCTCCGCTCAATGACCATTTGAATCGCTTCGATCATGGGCGCGACGAGTAATTGTACGGGCCCATCAGCATCTTCGGAAAAGCAATTGCGCAGTTCCGAATCAATAAACAAAATCGCGTCCACACGCTGCTCATAACTTATCGGAAAAGCCAGGAAACTCCAGCGAGTTTCGTTGAGCGATTTAGCATCCTCGGGGTCAAAGCTCCATTCTTCGATCATCTGTTGCCGAAATCCCTCGATGGACTCGGCATCGCGGTAAGCCATCTGCGGCTTGGCTGTCCGGTAAGCTCGGCCCACCACGCCGCACGCGGTGGAGATGCGTTTGCCGGGTTCGCCCGTGTCGCCGCCTTCGCCCACGCAGTAACGCGTTACGCGTTCGAGTTCAGGCGAACGCGCCTTGCCCTGGCTCGGCACCACGCGGTAGACGCACACGCGTATGGCTGAGGGTCTGCGTTCCTCGGGCAGTTGCTCGATATCCGCCAGGTACCACGATGCGATTTGCTCACGCAGCACCTGGCACGCGGCCCGCACTTCGTGCTCTTCGTCAAGTCGCCTTTGGCGTTTGGTTTCCTCAAACCCGCGAACCACCAGCAACGCTTCCTTCGCGAGAATCAGCAGCAGCACAATTCCCACCAGCGCGGTGATGAGGAAGGCTTCGCCAACTTGAGCATCAATCCATGCCTTGCGAAAGGCCAGTACGCCGCCGGCGATGGCAACCACCGCAGACAGCACCGCAATCGAAATCGGCAGTGTGCGCTTCCAGAAAGCCCGCTTTGGATCTGACCATCGCGACATTGCTTACCCCCGATTCCCCGACTTGTCGCCTTACCCCAGCTTCATCGCCTTCATCAGCGCACTACCCATGTCCGCCGGGCTCAGCGCCACGCTCACGCCCGCCGCCTGCAACGCCGCGATCTTCGCGTCCGCCGTGTCGTCCGCCCCGCCGATGATGGCACCCGCGTGACCCATGCGGCGGCCCGGAGGAGCCGTGCGACCCGCGATGAACGCCGCGACCGGCTTCTTCACGTTCGCCTTGATGTACTCCGCAGCCTTGATTTCGTCGGTACCGCCGATTTCGCCGATCATCATGATCGCCGCGGTCTCGGGGTCTTCTTCAAACAGCTTGATGACGTCGATGTGATTGACGCCGCGAACCGGGTCGCCGCCGATGCCCACGCAGGTGCTCTGCGCAAAGCCCAGGTTGCTGGTCTGCCACACCGCTTCGTACGTCAGCGTGCCGCTGCGCGACACAATGCCGATGGCCTTGCCACGCGTGCACTTCTTCTCGCTGATGTGCGTGTGAATGTAACCGGGCATGATGCCGATCTTGCAGCCCGCGTTGGTATACGGATCGCTCGCACCGGTGCCGGCGCCAGTCTTGGGGCCCGGCGTGATCACGCCCGGACAGTTGGGGCCAACCAGCGTGATGCGCTGGTGGCGCAGCGGCTTGTTGCCACCCGTGCCCTTGCCGCTCGCGTTCATCTCATCAATGACCGCACGCACCCTGATCATGTCCTGCACCGGCACGCCTTCCGTGATCGCGCAGATCACGGGAATGTTCGCATACGCCGCTTCCAGAATCGCGTCGCCCGCAAACGGCGGCGGCACGAAGATCATCGTGGCGGTCGCGCCCGTCTTGCGAACTGCTTCTTCCACCGTGTCGAAGATCGGCAGACCGTTCTCGTCTTTGGTACCGCCCTTGCCCGGCGTCACGCCGCCCACCATCTTGGTGCCGTAGTTGTTGCACCCCTTGGTGTGCACCGCGCCGAAGGCGCCCGTGATGCCCTGACAGATGACCCGCGTGTCTTTGTCGATGAGAATGGCCATAGGTCAGCCAGCGTAGGTCGCACTTTGACGCTCGGGAACCGCCGCCGCACGTCACCCGGCGTCTCGGCCGGCCTCACTATCCTGTGTGATGCGACCGCCCGACCAGCGGCTCGTCACACGCCGCTGGTTTGCCGCGGCGTGCGTCGTTGTGCTGCTCAAACTCCTGCTGTGCAGCCATGCCGAAACGCTCTACGCCGCGTGGGACTCGGCTGGTTATGTCGAATCCGCAGGCAAGTGGCACTGGGGCGCGCCCTACGAGATGTACTCGTACATCCGCGTGCCGACCTTCAACCTCTACCTCGCCAGCATCAACGCGTTGGGCGTGCCGGTCAGGCTTGCCAACGAACTCGTGCTCGCACTCGCGGCGTTGCTTGTCGCACAGGCAGTCTGGGCATGCGGATTGACACGCGTCACGGCGTGGCTCAGCTTCGCACTGCTCACGCTGCACCCGTGGACGTACTACATCTTCAATCTCGTCACGCCAGACGGCCTCTACGCCACGCTGCTCGTCGCGTTCATCGCCGCGATGGTGCTGCTTGTGCGCGATCTGCGATACTGGCAACTCGCAAGTGAGCAGCCGAGATTGGGCTTGCGCAGTGTTTGGCGGGTCGCATGCCTTGCCGCTCCCACGTGTGGACTTGCCGCACTGGTGGGCACATGGAGACAAGAGTCCGCGCTGCTGCTCGTGCCGTGTGGCGTTGCTGCGCTGGCTGTCTTCTGGCATCGCGATGCGACCTTGCCCGCGCGAAAGCGATCCATACTCGCTGCTGCGGCGGTCGTCGCCATCGCGCCGTACGCCAGCGTCGTCGCACTCAAACACGTCTACTCGGCCATCAACGCCCGCGTGATCAGCCTCTACGCACCCGCCGACTTTCTCGCGCCGGGATACGCCAAGCTGCATCAAGCGTTGCTCTCCATTCCGCCTGCCGCGAGCGACGAAAGCCCCAAGCTGCAAGCCCCGACCGATGTCCGCATGCGCGCGTACAACATCAGTCCCACCTTCGCCCTCCTCAAGCCATGGCTCGAAGGCGAGTCGCTCCAGCAATACGCCCCGCTGGTGCGCGATGTATCGCCCGACACAGACGAGTACGGCGCGTGGCTCGTCTGGGGCATTCGCGATGCTGCGTTTCGCTATCGCTCATGGCCCGATGCGGGCGAACTCGACCGCTTCTTCGCACAAGCTGCCGAGGAAATTCGCGTTGCACAGCACGAAGGCAGGCTCGCACGCCGCTTCGCACCGCTGTCATTCGTCGCGCCGGCGTGGCGAGGACTGCTGCGAGAATTGCCTGAGTCCGCCTCGCAATCGTGGATTGTCTCGACGGATCCCGTGCATCTGCGCAAGCACGCCACGGGCGACGTTTCGCTCTATACCCGGCTGGTCTTCGACCGCGTCGCGCTCCGCCGCACAGGCCTCGACCAGCCCGATGCCGGCAAGCCGGCGCAAGATGCCAAACGCGACGTGTTGTGGCACAGTGACGAAGTTGGCAAAGCGCTGCGATCCATCTGGAGGTCATGGGCGCAGGTGCACGCGGGCTTGCTCGCATGGGCGTGGTGGCTGCCGCTCGTTGTACTGGGCGGTTGGTGCTGGCACGGCTGGCGCACGAGGCGTGTGCCACTCGTCGCCGTCCTGCTCGGGTGCACGGTGCTGACGGCGCTCGCTCGCTTCGCGCTCGTGTGCCTGCTCGACGCAAGCGGCGTGTGGACCCAGCCGCGATATCTGCTGGCGTTCTCCATGCTCAGCGACATCGCCATCGTGTTGGCCTTTGCGTCCGTCGTGCGACAATCCATCGATTGGATCAAGCGCTAAGCAGCTTGGCGGCCCTCAACGCAGCTTCAGCCCCAGCACACCGAGCAGAATGAGCAGAATGCAACCAATCCGCCACGCCGTCGCGGGTTCCTTCAGCCACACCATGCCGAAGATGGCGACGCCGACAGCCCCGATGCCGACCCAGATGGCGTAGCTGGTGCCCGCCGGCAGGAACTTCATCGCCTGCGCAAGCAGCGTGAAGCTCGCGATCATCGCGACGATGACCAGCACACTGGGCCACAGCTTCGTGAACCCCTGCGTGCTCTTCATCCCGCTCGCCCACACCACCTCCAGCAGACCCGCCACGACCAGCATGATCCACGGATTCATCCAAGGCGTGGGCGCAGCAGGCGTCTGCGCCAGCGTGCTGGCGACCACACCGCTGACGGCTTCACGCGCTGCTTCAGTCACGACTTCACTCCGGCAGCTTTTCCAGTTCCTTCTGCACACGATCCGCCAGACGCTGGATGATCGCGGGGCCGAAGTTGAACTCCAGACCCGAAGCGCGGAACAACTCAGGCAGCGGCTTGCTGCCGCCCAGGCTCAGGCCCTTCATGTAGTAGTCAATCGCGGTCTTCTCGCCCTTCTCCAGGCTGATGAGCCACAGTTGCAGCGCACCCAGCTGCGCGATGCCGTACTCGATGTAGTAGAACGGATGACTGAACAGGTGCAACTGGCGCTGCCAGACATTGCCGCGGAAGTGCTCGAGCCCTTCCCAGCTGGCGATGCCGCCGAAGCGCTGGTCGAGCCCCAGCCAGTAGCTCGTGCGCTGCTGGCGCGTGTGCGTCGGAAAGCCGTACACAAAGTGCTGGAAGGCGTCGATGGTCGCGATCCACGGAAGCAGCAACACGCTGCGCTTGAGCTGCTCACGGCACGCACGCTGGAAGTCGACCTGATTGCCGTCGTAGAAGCTGCCTGGCGCGTCCCAGTGGCGCATGCTCAGCAGTTCCATGCTCATGCTTGCGACTTCCGCGAATTCGATGGGGCTATGGCGATATTCAACCAGCGGCTCGCTCCGACACAGCATGCTGTGGAACGCGTGGCCCGCCTCGTGCACCATCGTTTCCACGTCTTTGTGCAGCCCCGCCGCGTTCATGAAGATGAACGGTCGGCGGCTGCCGTCGCGCATGTACTGATAGCCGCCCGGAGCCTTGCCCTTGCGGCTGTCAAGGTCCAGGCACGCTCCATCACGCGCGCCGCGTGATTCGCTGCCATCGCCCAGTTCGCTCAGCAAGCCCGCCAGCCGCGGGTCCAGTCGCTTCATCGCGGCGACCGACTTGCTCATCAGTTCGCGACCGCCATTGAACGGCTTGAGCGGCCCGCGGCCCTTGGGATCAACCGCCAGATCCCACGGACGCAGCACATCCCCCTGACGGTCAAGCCCCAGTTCCTTGGCACGCTTCTTCTCCAGCATCCGCACGAGCGGCACGACCGCCTTCTCAACACCAGCGTGGAAGTCTTCACACTCCTTCACGCTGTAGTCAAAGCGATGCTTGCTCTTGTACGCGTAACCGATGTAATTCTCAAAGCCCGCGTTCCTCGCGACTTTGTGCCGCAGAGCGATCATCTCGTCGTAGATAGCGTTGAAGCCGTCAACTTCCTTGTAGCGACGCTCGCTCACCGCACGCCACGCGGCTTCGCGCGTCGCACGTTCGGGCAGTTCCGCGTAGCGAGCCATTTGGGGCAGCGTGCGCTCCTGCCCTTCAAACTGCACCGTCATGCTGCCGGCGAGCGTCTCGAACTTCTGTCCCAGTTGCGAGAGTTGGGTTTCGAGCGGAATGTTCTCTTCGCGATACAGCTCCACTTCCGCTTTCGCGCCCCTCGCCAGCACGGTGTACCGCTCCCCCGGCAGTTCAAACTGCTTCGCGAGCGACACGAATCGCTTTTCGAGCTCAAACGAGTACGGCTTGAGTTTCGGATCAACTTCGGTGATGTACTTTTCGTACGCCTTGGCCGCGTTCTTGTCGTCTGTATCGCACGTCATCGTGATGTACAGATTGGCCCGCGATTCACTGCATGCCGCGGAGATTTCGCTGCGATCCGTCAGCCACTGCTCCAGCGCCGTGCGGTTGCTCACCTCGCGCGACAGCAGTTCCTTCATCAAAGGTTCGATGTGAGCGAAATTCGTGCCGTCAAACCCGGCGGGAAGGATCGTCATGAAAGCAATCTCCTGAAGCGGGAAAGGGAACTATAGCAAAACTCGCAGGAAAACGCGCAATTGCCCATCGATTTGCGCACAGAAAAACCCGCGATCAGCTCGCGGGTTTCCTTCAGAAAGCCTGCTTGTCGCAACTTAGCGCATCAGTTCCTTCAGACGGTTCCGCTCTTCCTCCATGAGCTGGCGGAAGTTCTCTTCGCCGTTGAAGTTGATCAGAGCCAGACGCGGATTGTTGCGGATGATCGCTTCCAGGCGATCCAGTTCGCGCCGAGCCACGCCCACCAGACCGCTGCGAGTGGCGCGATCCTGTTCGCTGGCCGCAGCCGCCACGTTGCGCTGGTACTTCGCGAAGATCGAGTTCATCGAGTTCTCGCCGTCGCGGGTCTTCGCACGGAAGTCCATCTGCGCCTTCTCAGCCTTGCTCACGGGCCACGGAATGCCTTCCATGCGCTCGCCAACCCAGTTGAGCTCGTTGTAGCCCATGGCCTTGGTCAGCTCTTCAAGCGTGTCAGCGGTGCCGCGCGAGAACTTCACGCGCTCGGCTTCGAGTGAGTTGAAGCTCAGCACTTCGCCATCGCGATTCACGACGATTTCGCCGCCCTTCGCATCCGGGTACCACTCCACCGTGCCGTCAGGCTTGACGGTCGCCGACAGGGGCTGCTGAATCTGCATCGCACGCATGATCAGCGGATTGTGCTTGCCACGTGCGCTGATGCGCTCCATCGTGTGCAGCACCACTTCCAGTTCGTAGCCTTCCACCGGCGCGAACTGATTGCCGCGGAAGCCCGTGCACGAGCCATACTCGCCACGACGCGTGAAGTAGATTTCCTCGATCGCGTGCGCCGTCATCGCTGCAGCGGACGTCGCAAACTCAATCCATCCCACAACGCGGAACTTGGGCTTGAGTTCATTCTGAATCATGTCGGACAGCTTCTGGATCTCCAGCAGCATGCCGCCGCCCGAATTGATCCGCAGCACGAGCACGCCCGTGCCGTCGTCGCCGATTTCCTGCTTGATCGTGTCCAAAGCCTGCTCGACGCTGTGGGTCGTCATGTACACGCCCACCATGTCGTTGCCGTTGGTGGCGTCGCCCATCGTCAGCACCATGGCGCGGGGCACGCCTGAGTTGGCAGTCGTGCTCGGCACGATCACCGGCGTCGTGATGGCGTCGTCAGTCTTGTCCGTCGGAGCGGTCGCCTTCTCCGTCTTCGCTGACTTTTCGCCAGCCGACACATTGCGTTCCACGCCCTTGACTTCGCTGGGCAGGAGCATGCGCTCCTGTTCCACGCCGCCGACGCTGACCTTGATCCACACGATGCCGTTGGCTTCGCGAACGATGGTGCCTTCCAGCACCGAGCCGTCCTTGAGCGTCACACGGTCAGCCGCGAACGCGCTCGAAGCGGGCATGGCCACGCCCAGCAGCATCACGATCGCCAGGCACATTGTCTGAAGTGTCTTCAACATGTCTTGATCCTTTTGAGTTCAGTCTCAGTTCAGTTTGCGATCTGTTTCAGCGACGGTCCCGGCGTTGTTCTTCCTGGAGACGCGAGATGATGTCATCGATCTCGCGGTAGTTGGGCTTGCCGTCTTCGCCCATCGGAATCTGCGCCTGTGCCAGCACCTGAGGAGGAATGCCGTCTTCGTAGCGCTTCAGCAGGCTCTTGAGGTCCTGCAGAATGCGGATGCGCTTGCCGCGAGCTGCGCTGCGTTCTTCAAAGCCGCCCGGCGCCTGCACTTCAACTTGCTGGAAGTCATCCCAGAAGCGACCGATACGAGCCTGGGCCCGGCGGGTGTCTTCCGCCCAGTCTTCCATGATCTTCTTGGCGTTCTTGCCCACATCAACGCCGGTCTGAGCAATGCCAAGCTGGCTCAGCACATCGTCGATGCTCGTCACCGTGCCCTTGCTCACGCCCAGCTTCAGAGCCAGGGGAGCCGTCAGAGTCAGGTGGTCGTTGCCGCGCCAGCGGGCCAGATCGTCAATCGAGTCCGACTCGTCGCTGCGACCGCTGTTGTTGTCCGGCGCGAACTTGCCCGCGTCCGTCAGCAGTTCTTCCGAAGGATCCGTGGGATAGCCCTCAAACACCTGAGGCTTGCCATCCACGTACCGCAGTGAAAGCACGAACTCCGGACGCAGGAACGCGCGGACCATTTCGTCCGGGAAGGGCCAGCCAGCCTTGATGGCAAAGCCGGTGATCTGGTCGTGAATCGACGAGAACCACTTCTCCAGCACGCGAGTGCTGCCGCCGCCGAACGATTCATACGTCAGGTTGCCGATGCCACCCATGCGGGCTTCGGGGAAGAAATACAGATCGCCGCTGATCAGCGGGAGGAACGCAGCGCCACCCCACGCGTCACGAATCGCGAACACGTACTTGGGAAACGGGCCTTCCCAGTCCGCCCGCGCGCCTTCCGTGAGGTACTTCATCAGTGCCTCATTCGCGCTCCACGAGCGGAAGTTCTGGTCAAACTGCGACGCAGGCTGACCCTGACGGGTGCGGGCCCAGACGTTCAGATCGAAGATGATGTAATCCGGACGCTGCTTGTTCGCGTCTTCCATGATCAGCTTCATGCTGCGGATCGAGGTCTCGCCACCCATCGAACCGCGAAGCGGAACGACGTAGTAGCGGGGGGCGTCGGGCGACGCCTGCACGGCTTCATCCTTCTTGTCAGTCGTGGCTGCCGGAGCGGCCTTCGTCGCGTCCGCCTTGGTCGCCGGCTTCGCGTCCTTGGTCGCGTCCGCCTTCTTCGTCGCGCGCTTCACTTCCAGAATCAGCTCACGGCTGTACTCCGTCTCGAGCGCAAGACCGGCCACTTCGCTCTTGAAGCGAATGCTCGTATCCGTCTCGCTCACGATCGTGCCCTTCAGCACGTTGCCGTTGCGGAAGATCAGTGTGTCCTGCGTCGACTCGTCAGGCGTCTCCTTCGACGCGCTCTTCGCCTTTTCGTCCGCCATCGCCGTCATCGGCGCAAGCCCTGCCGACCACACCATCGCGGCGGCCAGACCGATCTTCATCGCATTTGCAACCTTCATGCTGTGCTCCCGTCTGAAAGTCTTTGGATTCGCCGCACACTGGACCAGCGTGCGTTGCCAAGCGTACGACAAATGTCGTGGCGATACCTCGCTAGACGCTCAATCGCGTGACCAGTTCCCGGGCTTCTTCCAGGTTTTTCACGCTTCCGTCCAATTGCGCGTCATACACCCGGCTCAAAATCGCCTTGAACGCCGGTCCGGGCCGGTACCCCCACGAAACAAGAACATCCCCCGTCAGAATCATCGGCGGCTCAATCCCGATCCCGTCCTCCGCCAATCGCCGTGCATCCGCATCAACGGCGGCTGCCACCGCAGGTTCCAGCGCCCGCAGCAGGTGGAGCCCTATCGCCAGCGGCCCCGCCAGCAACCGCTTGCGAGCGGCGATGCCAGCGCCCAACCAATCCGTTCGTAGTACCTTCAGGCCCAGTAACGCGTGCTGAAAGTCAGATTGCTCTCGGTTGCTCAGCAGCAACGCGTCCCGCAGTGTCCGCACACTTTGCTCGATTGCGCGGTCGTCCAGCGTCAGCCCCCGGTCCAGTTGCCACGCCGCCAGACAGACCCCAAAGTCTGCCCCGCCCGGCAGTGCCGCCAAGCCGTGGACCTTGACCGTCCCCAGACCATCCCGGAAAACTGGGGGTTCCAGCCCCAGCCGCGCGAGCGTCTGAGCTGCATCCGCCCGCGAAGGGTGCGACATCATCGCCCGCAACTCGTCACCAATCCGTTCCCGACTCACACCACGCAGGTCGCTGGCGTGCTGCGAAATGGCATCGCACGTCGCCGCATCGATGGTAAATCCCAATTTGCTCGCCAGTCGCACCGCACGGAGGGCCCGCAAATGGTCCTCCGCCAGCCGTTGATGCGGATCGCCCACCGCCCGCAGCACACGGGCCTTCAAGTCTGCCAGCCCGCCCACATAGTCGATGACCTGACGGTCTGCCGGTGCGCCCGGATCCAGAAACAACGCGTTGACCGTGAAGTCGCGCCGCTGGGCATCGTCGAGCGGCGTCGAAAATCGCACGCTGTCGGGTCGGCGGGCATCGGTGTAGCTGCCATCCGCCCGAAACGTCGCAACTTCAATCACCTCGCGGTGCACCTTGACGAGCACGACACCAAAGTGCGCGCCCACCTCTGCTGTGCGATCAAACAAAGCCGTGATCTGCTCGGGGACCGCATCTGTCGCGACGTCGTAGTCGCTGGGCGTGCGCCCCAGCAGTTCGTCCCGCACGCAACCGCCTGCGAAGTACGCCTTGAATCCCGCCGCGCGCAACCGCTGCACAACAGCAAGGGCAGCGGAGCGAGGTGAAGCGTCAGGCATGACGCAGGGTAGAAATGCCCGTCGCTCCGGGCGCGGCTTTACGTCCCAAGACCTTTGCTCGTCCGAGTTGGAGTGGTTCCTGTCCCACCCCGCCCGCACAGTCAGCACAACCCGCACCGCTTCGCCAGCTTCTCACGGTTTGCTTGTTTCCCCGCCTGAATTTGGCATATTCCTCTTGGCGGGGCGGGATGTCTGTGTGAGGCGGCCGGGTTTTTCGCAAGCCCCCGGACCGAATGGTCGCAGCACCCGCTCCGCTTCCTCGTGGTTTCACGCCGCGTCTTGTGCGCGTTTACTGGCAGATTGCAACCGCTCGCTGAGCAATGCATGCAGCGCGGTCAATGCCCGCTCGATTGCAGTTGCCTCGCCATCCAGCAGCGCGTTGCGAGCAGCCTCCAGATGCTTGAGCACTCCGGCATGCTCGCCCTGACTCTCATCGTGCGCCGCAACCGGCAATATGGTCTCCAGCGGCACAGATTCCTCGAATCGCACGCCCACGTCGTAGACACGCACACGAACCTGTTCGCATCGCACCACCTTGCCCATGATGCGCAAGAGCGGCTGGCGCTGTTCGTCCACGATCACCAAAGCAGCCGCAGATCCAGGGTGCAGAAAGGTCCCGTGCAGACACCCCATCCCCGTGCGAGAGATGTTCCGCACCGTCACAATGGCATTCTGCGTGCTCCCGCCGGGCATCGTAAAGGTGCCCACGACCTTGAACCCGGTCGGCAGCCGGAACCGCTCGCAGTTGCGATTGGCCAGGTTTCGCGCCGTGGTTTCATGTTGCTCCAAAGCGCGCGCAATGGCACTCGCCTCGACGTCGGTCACGCGTAGTTGTTGAGCGTTAGCAGGTGGCAGCGGCAAGTAGTATCCGTCCTTTTCATGTGCTCCCGCCCGGCACCCCTGCTCTCATCGGTCCCAGCCATTCGTGGCTTGCGACAATGCCAAAATCTCTTGGCGGTCGCTTCGCATTCCCACGGTGGAGTGTGCCTGTCCGAGGGGTCAGGCTCGCGTCCGTCTTTCAGACGGTTACCCTCTGTCATGCCTCAAGTTGTCGCCGACAAGACCCAATCCCTGCCCGACCTGATCGCTGCGGAACTTCCGCAACTCCGGCAGATTCGGCATGAACTGCACATGCATCCCGAACTGTGCTTCGAGGAGAAGTACACCAGTTCGGTGGTCCAGCGCGAACTGACCGCCGCGGGCATCCGCTTCAAGGCCGGCCTCGGCAAAGGCACCGGCGTGCTCGGCTATCTCCCCGCCAGCAACCCCGCAGATGAAACCAAGGGGGCCATAGGCCTTCGCGCCGACATGGACGCCCTGCCCATTACCGAGCGCACGGGCAAGAGCTACAGCAGCCGCACCGAAGGCAAGATGCACGCCTGCGGCCACGACGGCCATACCACCATGCTCATCGGTGCCGCCAAGGTGCTCAGCAAGCTGCACCGCCCGCGCCCTGTCGCGTTCGTCTTTCAACCCGCTGAAGAAGGCGGCGGCGGCGCGGAAATCATGTGCGACGAAGGCGCACTGGCCGGTGAGTCAGGTGGCGGTCTTGGTGCTCCGGTCCGCATGATGTTCGGCCTGCACGGCTGGCCCACGGTGGAAGTCGGCAAGGTCGCAAGTAAAGTCGGCCCGCTGCTCGCCGCGACCGATGACTTTGAAGTCACCATCAAGGGCACACAGGCCCACGGCGCATACCCGCACTTTGGCAACGATCCCATCGTCGCCAGTGCACAGATCATCAACGCGCTGCAGACCATCGTCTCACGGAACGCCAGCCCGCTCGATGCGGTCGTCTGCACCGTCGGCGCAATCAACGCCGGCACAGCAGACAACATCATTCCCGAGACTTGCAAGTTCATCGGCACGATTCGCACCCTGCGCCCCCAGATGCGCACGCTCGCAAAGGAACGATTCTTCTCCATCGTCGAGAACACCGCCCAGGCTCTGGGCTGCTCGGCTCAGATCAAGTGGATGCCCGGCTACCCCGTCACGATGAACGACGCGGAAGCGACGGACACCTTCTTCCGCATCGCCCGCGGCGCGTTTGGCGGCGACTGCGTCGACACCATCGAGCAGCCCACCATGGGCGGCGAAGACTTCGCCTACTACGGCCAGCGCGTGCCCGCCTGCTTTTTCCTGCTGGGCCTCAAGCCGCGCGGCGCAAGCACCTATCCCACGCTGCACCAGCCTGATTTTGACTTCAATGACGATGCTCTGCCCATCGGCATCCGTGCGCTGACGGAATGCGCCCTCAAGGCATGATCTTCCAACGCGTCTGCACACAGCCCTATCCTCGCCTCATGCGTCGATTCGCTTTCCCTGCCGTTGTGCTGCTTTCACTGCCCCTCGCTGCGTGTTCCACCGTGCGCGAAGTGGCGAGCTTTGAGCCGCCCACGATGCAGGTGCTCAGCGCGCGAGTCGAGCAGTCCGCCCAGCAACCCGACCAGCTTGCACTCGTGAAGTTTGAAGTGCTGGCGGAGAACCCCAACGCCAAAGCCGTGCCCATGCAGCTCGTGCAGTACAGCGTCGAAGCCGGCGGCACGACGGTGTACACGGGCACGCGCGATGCGCAGCGGACCATTCCGCCTTTTGGCGCCATGCGATTTGAGTTGCCCGCAAGCGTGCCCGCGTCCGCGCTGGCTTCGCCGCTCACGCTGCGCAGCAGCGTCGGCTTCCGCAGGCCCGGTGCGCTCGCTGACACGCTCTACAACCTCGAACTCATCCGCCCCGCTCAACCGGTGACCGGCACGGCCAGCGTGCAATGAGCGAAGATCGTGTTCCAACGTGGAATCATCCGCCGAGCGTGTGACACCGCGTGATTGCCACGATCATCACATGCGCCCGCCTGATCGCTATCCTCCATCATGCGTCTATGTCTGGTCACCAGAGAGTTCGCGCCCTTCCGCGGATGGGGTGCGGGCACATACGCGTCACTCGCGGCACAGGCCCTTGCGCAGGCCGGCCATGAAGTGCATGTGCTGACCGACGATGCCCGTTGCGTGCGCGAAGGTCCGCAGCTCCGCTCTGATGTTCGTTTTCATCTGATTGATCTCGCGAAGTTTCCGATGAATCTTCGCGCGTACGCCAGCGAGCTGACACGCTATTCGCTGGGCGCTCGTCACGCGCTCGAAGCGTTGCACGTGGCGCATCCCTTCGACTACATCGAGTTCCCCGACTTTCTGGGCGAGGCATACTGCACGCTGCGGGCTCGCCGCACCATGGGCACGCTTCCCGGCGCGGTCATCGGCATTCGCACGCACATGACGATCCGTCATATCCGCGCCATCAACCGCGATGACTGGATCGAAGAAGAACGCGCGACCTGCGAGCACATGGAGGCATGGTCGCTCGCGCATGCCGACATCCTGCTTGCGCCGTGTGAAGCCATCGCGGCACAAATCCGCAAGCGTGTGACAACGCCGCTGCGTGTGGTGCATCTGCCCATTCCGCTCGAATCTCAGCGTGCGGAGTTGAGCGCCCAGCCGCGTGCGGAAGCCCCGCAGCCCACTGTCGTCTTTGCCGGTCGCTACGAATGGCGCAAAGGCCCGCACATCTTGCTCGATGCCGCACAGCGACTGCTGCGTGAAGGTGTCGACCTGCGCGTCCGCTTCATTGGCGAAGATACAGACACGGCTCCGCTGCGCACAAGCATGCGCGAATGGCTCACGCGACGCATCGAGCCTGCGTTTGCCGATCGTTTTGCCTTTGAACCGCGTGCCTCACGTCCGCAGCTTGGAGCCTTGTACGCATCCGCGACTGTTGTCTGTGTTCCAAGCGTGTGGGAGAACTTCCCCTTCGCCTGTACCGAAGCCATGGCCTGTGGCGCGTGCGTGGTGGGTAGTGACGCCGGGGGCATGGCCGAGATCATCCAGAACGACGTCAGCGGCTTGCTCTTTCGAAGCGAAGATGCGGAAGATCTTGCCCGCGTTCTGCGCCGCACGCTGCTAGACGCGCAGCTTCGTAGTCGCCTCGCATCCGCCGCGCCGCAGCGCATTGCAAGTTTGTGTGATCCGGCACGCATCGCCCGCGAAACAGCCGACGCTGTCGCCAGCGTCAAGCCCTTTACGCCGCCGGTCGCGCCCGCTGCGTCATCGCCCCAGCTCAGTGTCATCGTGCCCGTGTACAACACGCACGAGTTTCTCGCGCAGACGCTCGCAAGTCTCCGCTCGCAGACCTTTCAGGACTTTGAGACTCTCATCGTTGACGATGGCAGCACCAATCCGCAAACACTTGCTGTGCTGGCAGACCTAGAAGCGAAGGCCGACGGCGTGCACACCCGCGTCGTTCGCGCCGTGCACGGTGGCTTGAGCCACGCACGCAACGAAGGCGTTCGCGCCGCCAAGGCCCCCTGGGTGGTGCCCCTCGATAGCGATGACATGCTGCACGAACGCGCTTTGGAGCTGTTCGTGCAGGCCAAGAAGCGAGTACCCGGCGCCGCGTTCATCACCGCGCCACTCCGCAGCTTTGATACTGATCCTGCTCGCCCCGTCGCCGGCTGGTACCCACTGGGCGGCGACCGCGACATGATGCCCGTGCTGAACGCCGCGAGCAGTTGCGTCGCGCTGCTTGAGCGTGAAGCGGTCCTTCGTGCAGGCGGTTACGACACCACATTGCCCGCCTACGAAGACTGGGACCTGTACTGCACGCTCGTGGAGCAGGGCGGAACGGGGGAAGTCATTCCCGAGTTCCTCGTGTTGCACCGTCTACGCCCCGACAGCATGATGCACACGCTCAGTCGCAAACGCCATCACTTGCTGCGCGCGCGACTCATGGCCAAGCATCCGCAACTGACGAGTGATCCCTCGCGCACGCTGCGACTGCTCATGGGTGATGCGATCATGCTCGATCCGCCAACCAGCGGCCCGCCGATCACGGACGCGGCAGCGGTCAACGCCCGGGCACGCGAGCTCATTCGCCAGAACGTGCGCTACCGCCTTGCCGACAAGCTGAACAACGCGATGAAGTCGCTGGGCCTGCAGCACGTACTCAAGCGTTTCTTCGCCGACCGAGTCTGATTACCCACGCGCTGCGTGTGTCCTCGCACTTCCTATCCTGCCCGCATGTCCACCGACGCCCGCCTGCCGCAGCTTGTCCGCCAGCACGCGCAAACCGCGAAGCTGCTGGGCGTGGACTTTGTGCCGGCGTATCGCGTGACTGCGGATGAGCCCGAGCAGGTCGTGGTGGTGGACGCTCCGCCCGTCGCGGCGCCGCCGCCAGTCAAGCCCATCGAAGACATCCGTTCCGCCCCCGTCGCTCGCCCCGCGGCCCGCGTGACGATCGCGGTTCCCGAGCAGCAGCCCGTGAAAGAACCCCGTCCATCCCCGCGCGGCACCATGGCTAACTGGAAGCGTCCCCCTCAGGAGAAGGGTGAAGACGATCGTGCGTACAAGACGCGGGCGCTCGCCGCATTGCTGGAGAAGTACACCCTCGACGCCCCGCACGAGTGCTTTGTGACCGATCATCACACCATCGTCTGGGGCGATGGCGACCCCGCGTCGCGACTGGTCTTCGTGGGCGAAGCCCCGGGCGAAGAAGAAGACCGCGAAGGCAAGCCATTCGTCGGTCGGAGCGGCCAACTGCTCAACAAGATGATCACCGCGATGGGCCTCTCGCGCGAGACCGTCTACATCTGCAACGTCCTCAAGACGCGCCCGCCCAACAACGCCACGCCGACCAGTTTCGAAGCCGGTTTGTGTGAACCGTACCTGATGGAGCAGTTGGCCATCATCAAGCCCGAGGCCATCGTGACGCTGGGCCTGCCCGCCACGCGCACGCTGCTGAAGAGCGACGAACCGATGGCGAAGCTGCGCAACAACTGGCGCACACTCAAGTTGCCTGATGGTTCACTCATCCCTCTCATGCCGACGTATCACCCGGCGTACTTGCTCCGCGCGTACAACGACGAGAACCGCATGAAGGTCTGGAGCGACCTGTGGCATGTCGTCAAGAAGCTGGGCCTCAAGGCCGTCGCCAAGCCGCCTGCCGGCGCGGAGTGATGCGCTCGTGGCGGACAGCTTCTCAGGGGCGGCCGGATGCTGGCATCACGCAACTCCTTCAGATTCAAGCTGTTTCCACCCATTTTCCGCGTGTCACAATTTTTTCTGCCTCGGCCTGCAACCTCTCGCGCATCCATGCGGATAGATGGTGTCGCAAAACTGCGACGCCAATCACGACCCCCACGAGACCCGGTGCTCGCCTCTGTTCTGTGAGTGCCGGGTTTTTTCTTTTGGTATGCAGAGTCGACCGTCACGCCGCAAGGCGACGCACGGACTGCTGCAGCTTGTCGAGTTCAGCGGGTGCCGCGGCTTCCAAGCCCAGCGCCTCGCAGATCTCCTGCAATCGCGCCTGTGCCGGCACAAAGCGATGGCTCACCAGCCGTGTGCCCTGACTGTCCACCAGATACACCGTCGCCAGACCGTCTTCATCGCAGGACAGTTCGAGCGACCGGCCCTGGAACACCAGGCGTTCAATCGGCTTGCCCTCTTCGCCCGAGACCAGATCAGCTTCGATCACGCTGTCGACCGCCTCAACCAGCGATCGCTGCACGGTGTCCATCAGTTCATCGAGATTGGTCAGCCCGTCGGCGATCTCCTTGAACATCTCGCTCGTCAGGCTGTATTCATTCACGCTTGCCGTCACGGTGGCTTCAAGCTCGCCGTCAGTCATCGTCAAGATGCGCTGCGCCGTCTTGACGCCCGGAGTCGTCTCGTTTACGGGCTTCACGCCTTCGCCGCTGCTGTCAAGTTCAATCAGTCCCACCACATACGCGACGCGATGCAGGCGCGAGAGCGGGTCATCCTTCCGCGTTTCGGGCGGCTTGGTGTGATGCAGTTCGATGGGCTTCACTAGAAGTTCAGGCAGCTTCCACTTGTGCATCAGCGCCGTCATCACATCGACGTGCGTGAAGGGCAGCGTGTCATACTCCACGCGCGCCTGCCGGCCCGGTGACAGCTTCTGATCTCGCAGCGAACGGAACTCATCCTTGAGAAGCGATGTCATGATGGGGAGCCCCGCGTCCATCATCAGGCCGATCACAAACGCCTCACTCACCAGCCCCGGAGCGGCGACTTTCGCAAGCTGCGCACCCAGACATGCGCGATACAGACTCTCGCCCCAGATCTTGCGTGAGTATTCCTTGTCGCCGCCCGTCTGACACGCGCGGCTCAGGTGAAAGCCCAGCGACACAGCCTTCAGGCGATCGGTGCCCAGCACCACGCACGCGCGGTCAATAGTCGTGACCGGTCGGCGCTGTGCAAAGAACGCCGAGTTCGCAAGACGCAGCACGCGGCCCGAGACCGCCTGGTCGTTGCGAATGAGCTTGGCGTAGTCCGCAAGCTGAGCGTTCTTGTTCCGCGAGATCTCCAGCAGCTTGATAGCCACCTCAGGCTGACTGTTCAGCCCGACGCCATCCAACTTGCGATCAAGCAATTGGTAGAGGTCTCCCAATTCGCTCGCGCTGATCTGGCTACGTAGCTTCATTCTGCCATCCTCGCACGACACCCCGATGCCGGTTCCTTCAAACGACAGCCGTGCCCGCATCATCGGTCAGTCCGACGACGCGATTTGGTGAAGATGCCCACATTTTGGGGAAAGCCCATCGAAAGAATTCACGGCTGCAAACGTGAGCCCAACCAGTCTGCCGCCGCCGTCGCGTCTGCCTGTTCCCATGAACCACAAAGGGGGATCTCGCGCCGCCACACCGCACGATCGTGCAGTCTACCCGGGCCGCCCAGCCACAGCTCAATCACCCGGGCGTACAGCCTGAATCCGCCCCAGTGGGGGGGCCGGGGGATGAAAACTTCATTCCCCCGTTCCAGCAGTTCAGCCGGATTGAGCTGGAGCTTCTCAATAACCGAGCCGGCCCGGCCCAGCAGCTCCTCGCGCGACTGAATCGGCTGGCTCTGGTCGCTCATCCATGCTGCCAGACGACTCTCCCATCGGCGGCTCTGGAAGTACGCATCACTCTCTGCCGCAGGACTTTGCACCACGAAGCCCTCGATCCGCACCTGCCGGTCCGAGTGGTCAAAGTGCATGGAGATTGCGGCCCGGGGGTTGGCGAGCAACGCGCGGCCTTTGCGCCCCTGGTAGTTCGTATACAGAATGACGTAACCCTTGTCGACGTTGATACCTCGGCAAAGCACGATGCGGCAACTTGGCGTGCCGTCGTGGTCGATGGTCGCGAGACTCATCGCGTTGGGGTTGGGTGTGCGGCTGGCGGCGGTTTCTTCGCTGAACCACTGTTTGAACAACTCAAACGGTTTCACTGGCAGCGGCGTGGGCAGCGT
Organism: Phycisphaerae bacterium; assembly: GCA_046316615.1. Classification (GTDB taxonomy): domain Bacteria; phylum Planctomycetota; class Phycisphaerae; order Phycisphaerales; family UBA1924; genus BJHL01. The sequence goes on along the minus strand of JBKDAN010000038.1, from coordinate 28,111 downwards.
ATATCCGGACGTTGGCACGGCGACGTGAGCGAGCAAGGCTGAAAGATCGGCCATAGACGAGTGTATTCGTATTGGTCGCGGCATCGATGCAGACGCGATTGCTTGAAGATGTGGACAACTCGTGTGAGTAAGTTCTGAACTGTTTGGCGGCTGGCAAATCGCTGCGTCCGCGTGCGCGCGGGGAGGTGCTACGTTGTTGGTTCGGCGTGTGCAACCGCGCGATCGGCGTGCTCCTCACGACGTGGCAGCACTTGTCAGGGAAGATGAACGTCATGGCGGACGAAGGCAAAGGCAACTGGAAGAAGCGCGAGAACAGGCCGCAGATCTCTGCGCAGGAACTGTTTGATCGCCAGCCGCCCTACGCGCTTGAAGCGGAGATGTGTCTGCTGGGCTCGCTCATTCTTGAGCCCAAGATCATCCCCGAGGCCCTGCCCTTCCTGCGCGGGTCCAAGGACTTCTACGACGAGAAGCACGGCCACATCTACCAGGCCATTATCGATCTGTACGACCAGCGCAACACAGGCGACTTGGTGCAGCTCATCGACTTGCTCCGCGATCGCAAAGTGCTCGACCTGTGCGGCGGCGTTGACTACCTGGAAACTCTCGCCAACAGCGTGCCTGCGGCGACCAACGCGCCGCACTTCGCCCGCATCGTGGGTGAGAAGGCCAAACTCCGCCGGCTGATCGACACGGCGGGCCAGATCATCTACGACGCGTATCACACAGGCGAACTAGGCCCCGAAGGCGCGCGCGAAGTGCTCGACAAAGCCGAGATGGCCGTGTTTGAGATCGCGCAGGAGGCCGCGTCGAGCGATCCGCAAAGCCTCGCCGAACTGCTCGAACTCGAACTGCAGCGCATCGAAAAGGCCGACTTTGAGGGCGGCGGCTACAGCGGCGTCGCGACGGGCTACTACGACCTTGATGAGATGCTCCGCGGCTTCCAGCCGGGCGAATTCATCATCATCGCTGCAAGACCGTCAATGGGCAAAACGGCCTTGGCAATGAACCTCGCCGAGCAGATGGCCATGGGCGGCCTCATCGCAGGCCAAGCCAGCGGCAAGCAGTCACCCGTCGGCTTCTTCAGTCTCGAAATGAGCAAGGGCGCAATCGTGCAGCGTCTGCTGAGCGCGCGATCGGGGGTGTCGGGCCAGTCGCTGCGTGGTGGTCACAAAATCTCCGATCGCGACTTGCGCGAACTCATTGTCGCCGCCGAAGATCTCAAGCACGCGCCCATCTATATCGACGACTCGCCTGACCTGACGGTGCTGAACCTGCGAGCCCGCGCACGACGCATGGCCGCGCAGTACGGCATCAAGTGCATCATGATCGACTATCTGCAGCTCATGAGTGCGCCTGGCGCCGCGCGCGAGAGTCGTCAGGTGGAAGTCAGCACGATTTCGCGCGGCGTCAAGTCCCTCGCACGCGAACTCAATGTGCCAGTCATCTGTCTGAGCCAGCTCAACCGCGGCAGCGAAAACCGCGAAGGCAATCGTCCTCGTATGAGCGATCTGCGTGAATCGGGCAGCATCGAGCAGGACGCGGACGTTGTCATTCTTCTGCACCGTGAGGAGTACTACCACGTGCAGGATGAAAATTGGAAGCTGGAGAATCCTGACAAGGTCGGCATCGCGGAACTCATCATCGCCAAGCAACGTAACGGCCCCACGGGTGTCGTCAAGCTCGCGTGGGACAACAAGACGACGCGCTTCAAGAGTCTGGATCAGCACAGTCAGGCCCCGGGCGGGTACGAGATGCCGAGTGCGCCGCCAGCCAAGCAGCAAGGTGGTGGGGGTGGCGGCGGTGGTGGTGGCGGTTACGCGACACCTTCGCAAGCAGCGGCGGACTTTGGCGGGGGGCCCAGTTGGATTCAAGGCGGCGCTCAGCCGTTCGACGCAGGCGGCAGCGGTGGCGACGCGCCCTTCGACGTCAACGTCAAACCGCAGACATCCGGCGGCGCATTCGGCAATCGGCCCAAAACTGGTCCACCGGCGTATCACCGTGATGGCGGTGGCAGCGATCAGCGCCCCGAGATGGAATAGCCCAAAAACAACACACGCCCCGTCTCCAGGGCGTGCTTCCCGGAGATGCCATCTCCGGGGCTGTTACCGAATGATATCGACTACGGGCGAGTATTGCAAGAGTCTCTTTTCCGAGGAGCGTCAGTGTGACTCACCGAGTTATTGGGTATGTCGACGGGTTCAACTTGTACTTCGGACTGCGACAGGCCAAACTCAAGGCTGGATACTGGCTGGATATCCCCCAACTTTTGCGTCGATATCTGCCTCGCCACGCTTCATTGTGTGAGACACGATATTTCACCTCAAGAGTCAGTACTCCTGCTGACAGTCGGCACAGGCAAACTGAATACATCGAAGCGCTCGCCAGTCAGCCGGGACTGTCAATTCAGTACGGGAAATTCATGATATCTCCACGGACGTGCCGCACCTGTCAATCAACTTGGACGGTCGAATCTGAGAAGATGACCGACGTCAACATCGCAGTCCGGCTCTTGACGGATGCGATGGAAGACCGGTTTGATGTGGCCATGATTGTTTCAGCAGATAGTGACCTTGTACCGCCGATCGAAGCGCTTCGTAAGCACTTTCCGCTCAAGCAAGTCATCGTCGCTTTCCCACCGTGTCGTGGTTCTGCTGACTTGACGCGGGTTGCGCACGAGAAACGCAAGATTTCACCCGATGTGATCATGCAATCCCAGTTGCCCAATACTGTCGTGGGACTCGATGGGTTTCCGAGAGTTCGCCCACAGGAATGGATTTGAGATGCCCACGCCGCTCGACATCGCAGTTGTCCGCCCCGCCACGCTCGACGATGTTGATGCGCTGGTGGCGATCTCTTCGCAGGTGGGCATTGGCCACAGCAAGCCCGACATCGTGCGCGAGGATGTGGCTTTCAGCCAATCACTGCTGCGCGGCGAGAGCGCATGGAACCAGGGGCCGCTGTATCTGTGTAGCGAGGCATTCTCTGCTGACATGCGTGAGCGTCACGGCGTGGTGGGGCAGTGCAAACTCGAGATGATGGCGGCGGGTGTCTGGCGGAAGAAGGACAAGTACCGGCGTTTCCTGACGGGCGGGACGCGCGTGGACGGGACGTTTGAATATCTGGAGTATGACGCGGGCCCCAAGAACGCGCTGGAGTTCGCGGCCAACGCCGTGCACACGAGTCATCGCGGCAAGGGCATCGGCAGTCTGCACATTCGTGCCCGCATGCTGCTGCTGCGCCATCTGCTCAAGAGCATGCCGCAGATTCAGACCATTGTGAGCGTGACGCTGACGCAGGAAGACACCGAGAAGAGCGAAGCCGGTGGCGGCATGCACTACCCGTTCTACGAGCAGTGCGTCAAGCCTTTCTTCGGCAATCGCGACTTCGACACCATCGACACCCTGCGCTACCAGAACCGTGCACGCGACGGCAGTGTGCAGTTTGTTGATGAGTTTCTGCAAGGTTTGGGCGAGAATGACCCGCCGCGCACGATTCCGATGCACCTGATGCCACCCGAGGCACGCAAGCAGTTCGGCTGCGTACGCAAGGACACCAATCGCACGCACGAGTTCTTCCTGCGAATGGGCTTCGAACATCGCGGCCGCCACGACGTGCTCGATAGCAGCGTGGTGCTCGAAACGCCCCGTGCCCGCTTCGAAGGCATTGCGGAAGTTGATCGCTACACGGCGAAGGCCGACAGCAACGCCGGCCGCAGCGAGAGCGACAAGCCGCGCGTGTTCATGGCCAGCGTGAGCAATCCCGATTGGACAATCGCCGACTTCCGCTGCGTGCGAGCTCCGGTGACGGAACTGCCCGGCAAAGTGCTTGGTGTGCACCCCATGGTGTTGGGGCTCGTCGGAGCGCGCAATGGTGATGCGCTGGATGTGCTGGCAGTGGGGGGCGAGGCTGGAGGCTCCTGATGGCCAGCGAGGCGCGTTGGCCCAACACACTGCGCTCCGCTCATGCGATGCAGATGCAATTGGCGCTGCGCGAAGCTCTTGGTGTGCGCGCCACGGCCGAGCTCATGGTGCTCTATCACGCGATGATCCAAGCATGTGATCGCAGCATCAGTGAGGATGCGCGGGCGCGTCCGTACTCCGTTGAGTCGCTGGTCGCGCTCGCCGGATTGGAACCACTGGAGCAGGTTGTGGTGTGGGCGGAAGACGACGCGATGTACGTGATGAAAGGAAAGGACGCGGGCGCAACAGTCTGGCAGCACTGGGCAAGGCGCGGCGGAGCGGATGTCTCGATCCTGGACATCAATCTGCGCTGGATGATTCATCTTGACCATGGGGGATGGGCTGCTGGCTGCTATCTGCCGCGGCAGCCTCGGGAATAGAAAGAGCCCCGCGATTACTCGCGGGGCTCATGCTCATGAAGGATGTTGGCGGACTTGCGTGCTTCGGTGGTTACGGGCAGGGGCCGCCAGCAAGCACGTTCAGGAAGTCGATGAGGTCCTGATCTTCCGGGAAGACGCCGTTGCCGTTGAAGTCGATCGTGTCGCACAGCGGCGTGCTGCACGGGCCGCCCGCGAGCACGTTCAGGAAGTCGATCAGATCCTGCTCATCGGGAAAGACGCCGTCGTTGTTGAAGTCGGTGTCGCACGGTTCGTCGCCAGGCCTGCAGTCAGGCACGGTGATGCAGATGTCTCGCGAGCAGCACTCCGTGAAGTCGGGCGTGTGAACGACGATGGTGAAGCACACCCGCGAGCCCGGCGGCAGATTGGTGTTCACGCTGAAGGGAATGGCGCCGAAGCCCCACTGCGGAATGTTGACCGGCACGTAACTGGGATTGACATTCGCGAATTGGCCCGCACCCAGACCCGTCGCTGAGATGAACGCATGGCCGATGGCGTACTGCGTGGGCTGAATGAACATGTTGACGTTGAACGTGCCCGGTCCGGTGCATGCCACCTGCGGAGGCAGGCCGCCTTCAAGCTGGAAGCATGCACAGTCAGGCAGCGTGATGCGCACGCGCTTGTTGCAGCAGGCTTGACCGGTCTGATTGAAGAGAATCATCGGCAGATCGATGCTGCTGCCCGGTTGTGCGCCGCAGATGGTGAGCGTGATGTTGGTCGATGCGTTGTTCGCCAGCGGCGGATTGAAGACGATGGGATTAGGCGAGACCAGAGCGCTCGCGAAGTTGATCTGATTGACGCTCTGCCCCGACACGTTGGTGAACGTGAAGGAGTACGTCCAGCAGTTCTGGCCCGTGGTATCGGGCTGCTTGCACACGATGCGTTCGTTGGTCACCGTCAAGCAGCTCTCGCACTCGCGGCGAATGACCAGCGAGCCGATGTCGAACTTGTCCATGCTGTTGACGTTGTTATCCGTGTCTACCAGATACGAGTTGGTGGTGGTGGTGGGGTCTGCCGCGTTGCCGCCTGCATTCACGCGCTGCAGTCCAAAGAGCGAGTCGATAGGCAGGTGCAACTGATAGCCGGTGCTCCAGAGGTTGCCGTCACAGTCGACGCCCACGCCGCCCGCGCTGTTGACGCCGTTGTTGAGATTGCCGATGCGCCACTTGTTGAGCGGTGCCGGAGCCCAGGCGCCGCTGCCGCCGCTGAATTCAACGACGCGAGCGTCGTGAGCCTGGCCCGAGCGTTCGCCCACGTACATGTTGCCGTTGGGGCCGAAGGTGATGTCCGCTGGCGGCGTGGTGTACGGCACCGGGTTGCCAACCACGACGAGGTTAGGCATCGACACTTCCAGCGTTGCGGCACCAGCGAACTGGCCGGTCGCGGTGAGCGGCACGCTCCAGATTTCATTGTTGCGAACGGGATCAGGATTGAAGCCGTCTTCGATCCAGACGCCGTAGTAAAGCTTGCCTTCGGCTTCGTTCACTTGCACCGCGAAGATGCGCCGACCGCGCGCCGTGATGCCCGGCTGCTGGTCGTCGGGCAGTGGTGTCGACAGTCCAAGACCATGATCGAAGATGTCAGGCCCGGCCGGTCCGATCGGACGGATGGGCGAAACCGGGCAGCCCTGAGGCAGCGCGATGCGATAGACGCGGCCGTCTTCAAAGTTGGAAACGTACAGGCTGTTGCCGCGAGAGCCCCACGTGACCTGCGCGAGCTTGGGGCCGGTGTTGGGCAACTGCGCCAGCAGACAGATGTTGCCGGTCGTGCCATCAAGCCGCCAAACCGCGCCATCGCCGCCCGGCGTGGGGAAGCCGGCGTTGCCGCCCGGAAAGCCGATCTCGAATTCGTAGTCGAACGAGGTGACGTAGATGTTGGGATTGGGCGCGCCGTCGAGCGTCACGCCGAACACAAGGCCCAGGTTGCGCGCAGTCCACTCATGCACGCCCGCGCCGGCGTTCCAGAAGCGCGGCGGGTTCCAGTTGACGTTCACTACCGCGCCTTGGCTGGCCGGGTTGCGGATGTCAAGCAGTTGGACGACCGGGTCGTCAACGTCCTGGATCGGATTGGGGCCGTTCTGCAACGAGTTGTTTGCAGAGTGCGTGTGGACAAGTTCGCCCGGATCAACCGGGAGCGCGGAACCCGCGCCAGCTTGCGCGAGCGCGATGCTGCCCGCGGCCGCGAGCGTGAGCGTTGCGATGGTGAGTGAACGATGCATGAGCGTGTCTCCTGAGGGTCCGGACCCTCATCGGTGGTGCGCAGGGAGCCCGATCTTGCACCTGCTTTGCGTTTGTGGGGTGATCGAGGGGCGATAAACAAAGAACCCGGCACCATCGCCGGGTTCTGTGAGGGAACTGCTCGTTGTTGCGATCAACCGGGGACGCCGCCCGGGGCAGGCAGCGCGGCAATCGCGTTGAGCGGCGAGCCTTGCGTGGTCCAGCCGCCCGGCTGCGTGAGGTCCCAGTGCAGATACGTCGCGACGAACGCCTCGGGCGCTCGAGCGACGACGCTGAAGAGGCTGAGCGCGGGCTGCGCCAGCAGTTCGGGTGTTTGGTGCAGGTTCACCACGCGCGTTTGCTGGGGCAGCAGCACGAAGTTGGCCGTGCGACGCGAGCCGCTGGGGAAGACAAAGTCCAGCGTGATCGTGAGGTTCTCGCTCTGCGGGTTGTAGAGCGTGATGTGCTCGAAGTAGTTGACACCCAGGCTGCCAAGGTTCAGGAAGCCGTCGCTGAACGTCCACTTGGTCGTCGCAAACGTGTTGATGTTGGTCGCATTGCTGTCGCGGCGAGCGCTGTCAATCGCTTCATTCGCGACGAGTGTGAGCCCCGCAGAGATGACGCGGAACGTGCCAAAGCTCGTGCCGCCCGGCGCGAGTGTGTTGAGCGTCACCGCGCGGCGTTCCTTGGGACCAAGCGTGTAGAAGTCGCTGCTTTGGTTTGTTGTGCCGTCGTAGGAGCCCAGCAGTTGCACGTTGATCTGTGTGTCACCCGGGTTAAAGAGCACCGCGCGGTTGCTGACGCTTGCACGCAGCTCGATGTTGCTCAGCAGGAAGTTGCTTGCGGTGATGGGCGTGCCATTCAGATCAAGCTCCTGACCAAGTTGTGTGAAGCCGCGATTCTGGCCCGGCGCAAAGCGCGTGTGGGCCGCGATGATCTTCTGATCGCTCGTGACAACCGCGCTGTAGTCGCTGTTGGCATTCAGGATCGCCGTTTCGACTTGCAGAGCGGCACCGGCCCGACGGAATGCCGGCACCGACAGAATGATCGGCTGCGTGGGGTTGCCCTGCGTGTTCCAGAACTGAATCGTGACGTTCGCTGTCGTGGGGTATGGGTTGTAGATGACGATGAAGTCCAGCGTGCGCGTCGACACATCCGCAAAGCCCCAGCGCAGTGCGGTGCGGTTGGTCAGGCTCTCGCCCGTGCCAGGGCCATCGCCCGGCACGCCGAAGCTGTCGTAGCGAGAGAGCTGCGCGCCGATGGGCAGGCTGGTCTGCACTTCAATCGCGTACGGCTCGTTGGCGCGGGGGTTGACGACCAGGTTCTGGTTGCGCACGGCCGTCGCCACGCCCCAGCGCGTGTTCGCCGGAATCGTGCCGGTTTCAAAGACCTGATCACGATCGCCCGTTTCATACCGCAGAATCACGCGGTAATCAACCGGCACGTTCTGATCGTTCACCATCGGCACAAACTCGTTGACGTTCTCCACCGTGCGGAAGCCTTCGGGATAGAACACGCGTGTCCACGCGGTGATCGTGACTTCATACACCACGCCGATCGCGTTCGCGTCGGCGGGAATCGCGAAGATTTTGACCTGGCCCGCAGGCAGACCATCATCAAACACAATGGTGACGTTGATGTCATCTTGCCCGCTCGCGGGTGCGCGGCTGGCCAGAACGCGATCGCTCGTGTCGTAGCGGCCGTTCTGATTGCTGTCGATGAAGAAGTCGACGCTGGTGATGGGGCGGCTGTTGTTCTCGACGAGATTGGTCACCGTGAGATTCAGGTTCTCGCCGGGAATCACGCGAGCGCCGGGCCCGGAGAACGTGGTGATGGTGGGGCCATCCACATTCCGCAGCACGCGCGCGTTGGTGCCGTCGTAGCGAATCAGATCCAGTCGCGAGCCGGCGTCAAACTGACCGGTGATGATCGAACCGGCCACATCACTCAGCAGCACGATGGACAGCGCACGTGACTCCAGTGAATCAAAGATGCCCGATGACGTGCCCCACAAAGCCATCCAGTCGCGCAAGCCGTTGATGCTTTCGCGCAGCACGATCAGATCGAGATTGCCGTCGAGATTGAAGTCGCCCGTCGGGCCCAGCGCCGTGTAGCCGAAAGTCGCGACATCGCGATTGATCGATTCGCTCGTGAAGCCGCCCGTCAGGCTGCCCGTCGCGCTGGCGCCCTTCAGGTCCGCCGCGCCGCCCGAACCTTCGATCCACACCAGATCGACAAATGCATCGCTGCCGAAGGCCGCCGCCCGCGGCTTGCCTGTGACATCCGTGATGGTCGGTCCAACCACCGTGCCAGTGCTGGTGTTCCGCACCGAAGAAACCGTGTTCGTGTTGGGGTTCCACACAATCAAGTCGTCGCGGTTGTCGCTGTCGACCCGGCCACTGCCGGCAAAGCGCGTCGCATCGGGCACCTGCAGCGCCGTCGCAAACGCAAAGAAGCTGATGGTCGTGCCGCTCGTCACGTTCTGGAGAATCTCCAGATCGCCGCCGCCCTGAATCATCGCAAGATCGGGCAGAGCGTTGTTGTCATAGTTGAAGACGATCACATCCAGCGAGTTGATCAGCCCCGCGATCAGTTGCGGCGTGAACCCGCCCGTGCCGTTGTTCACGAACAGATATCCGCCCTGTGTCAGAATGTCCAAGTCGTTGTCGTTGTCCGCATCAAACGTCAGCAGACCTGCGTCCATCTGCCCGATGATCGCAAACCCCAGATTGATCGGCGTGGCCGCAGTGAACGAGCCTGTGCCGTTGTTGTTGTAGATCGTGATGATGCCGGTATTGGTGCGGCTGGTTGTCGCGAAGTCAACGTCACCATCGCGATCAAAGTCACCCGAGATCGACGGCGCGAACGAAGATGTCACGGCGTTGCCAGACTCAAACCCCAGTCCGGTCAGCAGCTCGCGTCCTTCGAGCGATTCAACGGGGGTCACACTGCGCGACACAAGCTGACGCGTGATGGTGTTCGCAAGGCGCTGAAAGAACGTCGACTGAGTAAGTTGCATGACGAATCCCTCTATCTCGGAAAGACCGGGTCTGGCTGACCCTTCGTTGCGGACGTGTATTGACGTTGCTCGGTGTACCCGGGCTCTCCGCTGGCCGACGAATCACGTTCGCCGCCCGTCGAAAGCGTTGCCAGGCTGCACCAAGACCGCTTGCGTGGCAAGCGCGACCCACCTTCTCCTGCAGCCCCACAGGTACAGGTAAGGTACCAGTCTCGGTGCCGTCGCGTCAACGCAATATCGACCGCTCGCGACTTATTGCTCCAAATAGGGGGGCGAAAGTCCCAGTTCACCAGCAACTTCCGCAGGATTGTGCGCCAACGGCATGCTTATCCGCACCCAGCCGCCGCCAGCCGTTCCCGCAGCGCGGGCGGTATCGCGACCTTGCGGGCGTTGTCGTAGTCGTACGTCACGATCGTCCCCTCGCCAACCGCCGCAACCACACCCTGCGCAGTACTTATCACTTCATGCGCCAGCGTGAACCGATCATCCTCGATCTTCACCAGCCGCGCCGTCACACGCAGCATGTCCGGAAAGACAACCGGGCGTCGAAATCGGCATTGCACACCCTGCAGAATGAACCCCACCCGCGTCCCGTTGATGTTCACGCTGCGGACGTCATCCAGCTCGAGTGACCGGATAAACGCGATGCGGCTCGACTCCAGATAACGGAAGTACACCACGTTATTGACGTGCCCCAGCGCGTCCATTTCGCCCCACGCCACGGGAACATCAATCGTCACACGTGATGCACCCAACACCGCCTTGATATCTGCCAAGTCCAGCATGTTCCAGCGTACCCCGATTTCGCCAGCCGCGCATGCGGTGCTTCTCGCACTGTCTTCCACACGAACGTCCCGATCGCACACGAAAGGCTCGCACATGACCGCCGCAACCCAGCTCCTCGCCGCTCCCGAATCAACCGCTGACATGAAAGTCACGCCGCTCGCATACCTCGACGTGTACGACGCGATGCTCAACGACGACTACGCCTGGGTTGCGTACCGCGAAACCGAAGCTTCCGGCGCATGGCGAGTCCGCATCAAGGCCCGCCATCTCACGGGCGTTGTCTTTGAGCCCGCCATGATGCAGAGCAACGCCCGCAGCACGGGCGCGCAGGGCAAGCCCTTCTTCATCTGGGGCAACGGCATGGAACCCTCCGCTGGCGACGCACGCCGCGTGGAGTACCGCGTGCACGTCGAGGGTGGCAAGCCCGCTGCCATCGAGATCGTCGCACAGATGCGCAAGGCCGACGGCACCGCCGACGCCTCCAAGAGCGTCCGCTTCGCCTGGCCCGCGTAATCCCGCCGCGGAACACGCTATGCCCCTGCACTTCCCGCTCGACACCTCGCGGCTGTTTCACGCCGCACGACACACGCAACAACGCGCTCGCGAACAGCGAAAGCGTGTGCTTTGGAGGCCCGACATGACACACACCAGTGGCCCCAGCCGATTCCTCGATCTGTCAGGGATTGATCAATTGCCCGTGTGGGCCCAGGTCACGCTGGCGGCGCGCCTCGCCCGTCGCATGACCCTTGGTTGGCGCAACCTGACCGAGCCGCAGCGTCAGCCGCTGCTGCAAGCGTGTGATCGCATGCTCGCCGCGGCAACCACAGGCCAGTGCAAGGCCGAAGACCGCGCTGCGTTCACCTCTGCATTCGACCACGCAACTGCGCTCAAGGCCGATGCTCTCGCCCTCATGCTCTTCTACGCGGGCGATGCCGCCTTCGCCGCCATGCGTGCCGACGAAACCAGTTGGGGCGATGCAACCGCCGTCGCATCAACACGCAAGGCCCTGCAAGCCGCTTGCAGTGCTGCACAGTTCGGTCACTTGCAGGTGCGCATCGCCATCGCTGCCGATGCCGACCAGCTCGCATTCGCGTGCAGCGAGCAGAGCCTTGGTCGTCTCGACGTCATGACACCTCACGTGTTTGGCCGTCTCATGCCTGCCAATGCGCTCACGCCCGCCTTCGAAGAACCCGTCAACATCCAGGATCTCTACAGATGAGCACGCTTCTTTCCATCAGCATCACGCTCGCCACCCTCATCGCAGGTCTGGCCACGCTCTTCACCGCGCTGTGCTCGGCGTTTTACACCAGCCGCCCGCCACAGGGCGACAGCGCGATGGGCCTCATCGTTCCGGTCGCAACTTCAGCCGCCGCTGCTCTGGCTTTGCTCATCGCCAGCGCACTGGCGGGCTACCGCGGCTCGCTCGACTGGCTCGTCTCGTCGCGAGGCTTGGGGTCGTTCATCATGGCGATCCTGGGTCTGCTGGTGGGCGGCGCGATCTTCGGCGCACTGCTGGGTTGGTGCGAGAAGCATCCATACGCCAACATCATCACGCTCAATCTCGCTGGCGTCGTGCTTCCCGCCCTCTATCTGATCTTTCTCGTCAGCAGCGCATGGGTCGACGAGCCCAAGTTCCGCGACGGCGCGTTCAAGGCACTGTGCCTCGCGGCAAGTGCCGCCCCAGCCGTCGGTGTTGTCGTCGCCCTGATGTGTCTCAAGGCATACATGCACGCCAATGCCCAGCGCAGCGCATGGGCCGCCGAAGCGCATGCCAAAGCCTCCGCCGAAGAATCACGCCGTGAGGCCATGACACCCGAGCAACGCCTGCTCGAAGACCTGGAGCGCTACAGCCCCACCCAGCCCCTCTGGACCCTCGTCGCAGGCCTGCCCGACGAAGCGAGCCCCTCGCTCCGCGCCATCTGGATCGCGCGTGCGCTGCAGCACCCAGACTTTGAGAACGAACTCCAAGGCACGCTCACGTGCGACTACGCCGTCTATCGCCACGGCTGCGTCATGCTGCTGCTGGAGATGCCCGACGATCGCATCAAGCCCACGCAGTACGCCCAGTGGCTCGCGAATGACGCTCGACAGACCGCCGCGGATATTCGCGAGTACGGCTTGGCCAAACGCCAGCACAACGACTTCAGCCAGCACGCCGCGAACATCGCCAAAGCCGCCCAGCGTGTCACCATGACAGAAGAACTGCAAGGCGCACTCGCAGAACTGCGCGATGCTGTCGCCCATCCCGCGACAGCCGCGACGAAGTGAACTGCTGCGAACAGATGAAAGGCATCACGCCGGCTTGAGCAGACTCAACGGGCTCTTGCCTTCGCGCAGGCACTTGCGAATCTCGCCCAGTCGCTGCAGGCTGGCCTTGGGCTTGCTGTCCTTGTCCACCAGTCCGCCAAAGGGCATCTCCGGTGCCGTCGTCGGGTCGCCCGGCGTGTCGTACAGCTCATGCCAGCAGATGCCTTGCACGTACGGCTTGCTCGCCATGATGCTGATGGCGTGCGTCATCCACAGCGCCTGCTGCTGCTCGCTCCATGGGCTGCGCCAGTAACCCGGTTCATAGGGCACCGTTGCTTCCGCACCCACGCGAGGCACATAAGGCTTGGGAGCAATCGGCTGGCTCGGTGCGCCAACCGCCGTCACAAAGATCGGCTTCTCGAGCGCCGCGTACTTGTCCAGCAGCGCAGACAAGCTCAGCATGTCCCGCGTCGCAAGCCCCGGCTCCGCATGGCCCATCTGCAGTCGCAGCGCAATCGCGTCAATCGGCAGTTGCGTTGTCAGCACCGCTTCCGCATACACGTAGGGCGGAATGCTTCGCTTGTTCTGCACCAAGTACTCGCCCCAGGGCTGCTGCAGTTCCAGTTGCACGCGGGCCGTGGGGTGCAGCTTCTTGATCAGCATCACGCTCAGCCGCGTCAAATCCAAAATCTGCTCGAAGCTGATCTTGAAGTTCGTATTGACATGCAGCCCGCTCGCGACAGTCCATCGCGAGATCGTCTTGCGATAGCGCGTTACCACCGCCTGAATGTGCTCAAACACCAGGTCGCGCAGCGTGTCGTAGTCGTTCTCCCAGATGAACAGCCAGTCCGGCGCGCTGCGGGGCCGAAGATCAACCACCGGCCCGCCCACCAGAGGCAGCTTCGCCGTACGCACCGCCCACTCAATCCACCGGTCAGTCGTCGCAAAGTTGTACTTGCCTTCAACCGGCTCCAGATCGACCCAGCGCATCGGCATCGTGAGGAAATCACACGTCGCGGCACCCGCCTTCGCCAGCGATTCGTTCATCTGCCCGGGCGAAATCGCGCACCCAATAAGGGGCACACCCGGCAGCGTCACATGACCGCTCCCCGGCACCACAACCGGCGCCCCCGCCGGCACAGTTTCCTGCGAGCTCTTCGTGAACGCCGCGCGAGCCGCGTTGTACGACTCTCCGCTCAGCCGGCCTTTGAGCTGACGGGCCGACTGAATCAACGCAAGTTCTTCGCCCGCTTCAAGGGCCAGTGCCAACGCCTGTGCCGCCTTGCGATCAGCCTCAGGGTGATAGCCGGCGTGCAGTGCATCCGCCGGGCCGTCCTGCTTCTTGTTCTGCGCCACCAGCGCCGCCGTGAAGTTGTCGCGTGCCAGTTCAAACTGCTGCAACACCGGATGTTCCGGAGGCAGTTCGGTCAGTTGCCAGTCTTCCAGCTTGTTCAGCAGCAGCATGATCTGATGCCGCGCCAATTCAATCGCCAGCAAGTAAGGCCGCGCCCGGTCCGGCAGCAGCGTCGTCTGCAGCATGAGCAGACCGATCACCGGCGTGTGAGGCGTGGGCAACAGCTTCGCCAGTGCATCAGGCAGTTGCGGACGCTGCACTTCAATCTGCACCGCAAGCCCCGCCGTGTTCGACGCACTCGCCTTCTCGCACGACACCCGCCCGGGCGACAACTGCACCTGTCCCTGCGTGGGCACCTCATGCTGCGCCGTGACGTACGCATGCCTCGGCGGAAAATGCCGGGCATCCACGCCGTCAGAATCAAATACCACAAAGCTCAGCATGAGAGAAACTCAGAACCAAAGGGCGGACACAACCTGCGAACGGGTATTGTCGCACGCTGTCGAGGCCAGACAACCAGACTTCGCCAAGAAGTTCATCCCCCTCACAAGCGTCAGTTCGACGGCAGGACCACATCAATATCCCGCAAATACGCCGCGCCCGCCGGATCATCGCCGCTCAGGGCGTTTCGTTGCCATGGCGGAATCATGACTGCCACGCGCAGGTGAATTTGCAGGTCCTGTTCCGTCCGTGGCACACTGACAATCACGTCATCACGTGTCACCGACACTTCGAAGTAATGCGTGACATCGCGCAGACCGGGCCATGCCTGCTCAAGCTGCACGGGCAAGGCAGTCTCCCCGATCGAAATGCCTCGCACGCGGAGCAATGTCTCAGCGACGTAGTCGCCATCCTTGGGCGTGATACGAATGAACGTGCGATCCACGCGTGGCGAAGCGATCCGGTCGATATCCACCACAAACGTCTCGCGATAGAACCGCTCTTGCAGCGATTCGGGCATCGCGCTGAACTGCTGCAGCATGTACGCGTGCTGTTCACGCGAAAGGTAATAAAGCGACTCGCGACGCATGTCCAGCAGCTTCACAAAAACACGCTCGTGATCGGCAGCAGAAAAACTCGTCATGCGCTGCGAGAGTTCCATCCACGCCTCTCGGCGATCGGACCCCTGGCCAAACACCATCGCTTCGACCACAACCGTCGGCAGTTGTGGGAGCCACCGCGTGCTCCAAGCCGGCGATGAGAAGAGGGCAAAGCCCAGCAGCATGCACGCCGCACCGCAGGCGACACGAACCGGACTGGACCGCTTGACGCCCACAGCCAAGTCGGCCAACCACCCCTTGCCGCACTCCGGACACCGATACGGCGCGGAAGGATCGGTCTCGGGTGGGTACCCGTAGCTGTACTCGTAATCGCAGAACTTGCACACACGCTGCGTACCCACGCGTCGCGGCCGACCGGAAAGCGCCAGAGGAATGCCGCCCGCAATCAAGATCGGAGCCAGCGACATCGCCGCCTGCGACCATGTCAAGGTGTGCAGCACAACGCTCAGGGCACACAGCATCCCCAGACCGTTGGCCACAAACTGCGTCAGCAGCAGTAAGTCCGCGCGAGCGGTCAATCGCTTGTAGTGATGTTGAATGACCGCGTCATTGCGCAGCCGTAGCACAAACGGGAACGCGAACGCCAGCCCCGTCATCATCGCCAGGAACTCGCTCCAGCCCAGCAAGCCGTAGATGCCCCACCCAACCGCGGTGCCAAACAAGTAAGGCGGCATCACACGCTTGACCACAGGCACGCCATCGCGCCAAAACGTCACGGGCGACTCCGAAGAAACTAAACTGTCAGTGGTGGGGGCGGCGTCCACTCGCAATCGTTGGCACCCCACCAAAGAAAAAGGCCGCGATCGCTCGCGGCCTTCACACTTCGTTACTTCGTGACTCTGTCACTTCGCCTTAACCCAAGCCGCCCTTGAACTGGAACTGCTTGAACTTCTCGCGCTGACGACGCAGAGCGGGCGTTTCCTTCGTGATCTCTTCGACGCTGCGGCCTTGGATCTTCTCCTTGCCGAAGCCGCCACGACCGCCGCCGAAGCCACCGGGCTTGCCGCCACCGAAGCCGCGGTTGCCGCCGCCAGCGGGAGCGCCGCCTTCCTTGCCGGCTTCGCCGGGCTTGCCGTCACCACGCGGTGCGCGGGCGGGCATTTCCGGAGCGGGCTTGAGAGCCTTGATCGACAGGCTGATCTTGCGGTTGGCAACGTCAACCTTCAGCACCTTCACGCGGACGACTTCATCCTGCTTGAGGACGTCTTCGACCTTGTTGATGCGCTTGTAGTCGATCTCGCTGATGTGCACGAGGCCGTCAATGCCCTGGGCGAGTTCGACGAACGCGCCGAACTCCAGGATCTTCGTGACCTTGCCCTGCAGTTCCGCGCCTTCCACGATCTCAGCCGCCTGCTGAGCAAACGGATCGCCCGCAACCTGCTTGATCGACAGGGCGATCTGCTTCTTCTCGTCATCGATCTTCAGGATGCGAACGTTGACACGCTGGCCTTCCTGAATGTGCTTGGCGATGTGCTTCTCGCCGAACATGGAGCGGTCGTAGCTGATCTCGCTGAAGTGCACCAGGCCGTCGAGGCCGCCCAGATCGACAAACGCGCCGAACGGCATGATCTTGCGGACGGTGCCTTCAACCGTCTGGCCTTCCTGCAGCGTCTCGCGGAGCTTCTTGGCGTTCTCTTCGCGTTCACCCTTGAGCACGTCGCGACGGCTGAGGACGATGTTGCCCTTGCCCATGCGTTCAACACGCACGACGGCGCAGGTCATCTTTTCGCCCACAAAGACCTTGAGGTCGGCGATGTGGTCAAACGACACCTGGCTGGCGGGCATGAAGGCGCGGTGATTCGCGACTTCCAGCTCAAGACCAGCAGGCTTGTTGTCCTTGCCATTGACGACACCCGTCACGCGGGCTTCGACGACCTGGCCGGCATCGAGCTTTTCCCAGTCGGCCTTGCTGACCGCGCCAGGGCGCGAGCAGATGAAGACGTTGTCGCCGCTTTCGAACTTGTCGACGACGACTTCGAGGTCGGTGCCGACGACGGGCAGGTCCTTGTCCTCGGGATACTGCGTCCGCGAGAGGATGCCCAGTTCCTTGGGGCCAAACTCGATGAAAATGTCGGTGGGGCCCACGCTCACGACCTTGCCGTTGCGGTGCTCGCGACCGGCCTGCACGACGCGGGGGCCGCGCAGACGCGCGGGGGCGCCGGCTTTGACGGGGGCGGGCTCAGCCGCGCCATGGGCTTCCATCTCCTTCATGGCCGCGTCGATTTCGGCCATGGTTTCTGCGGAGAGTGAGGAGGGGGTGTTGTCGGGCTGAGCGGTCATGATGGGGTTCTTGGGAAAGTGCGTGAGGCTGCCAAGTGCGTTTGGTTCCACCGCGTGGCAGGGCCTCGTTCCGGGCGCAGTGGGAAGTGATTCTAGGCGTTGGCAGGCACACGCGCGTCGCCAGCCAGCCCCACGCGCGGGGTAATCAGCCCGCGCACACGCGCAATATCTCGCTGAATCTGACCCAGCAGCGCAGGCAGGCCCGGAAACTTCATCTCATCCCGCAGGAAGTGTCCGAACCGCACCCGCAGTTCCCATCCATACTCAGGAAGTCCCGGGAGCGGCGCCCAGCCGCCGCTCGCTTCGCGCAACAGGTGCACCTCCACCCGTCGCTGGACGCCATGCACCGTCGGTCGCATGCCCACATTGATCGCCGCAGGCAGCACCGTGCCATCAGGCAGCACGCCCATCCCCGCATACGCACCGTTCATGGGCATCAGGCATTCGCTCACCACGTTGGCCGTCGGAATCTGAATCTGCCGCCCCAGCCGGTCGCCCTGCTGCACCGTGCCGATGTACTCGTACTGCCGCCCCAGCACGCAGCCAGCATCGGCCACCCGTCCGTGGCTGAGCAGCCACCGCACCAACGACGAACTCGCCCGCACCACGCTGTGGTCGTTGAGCGTCACCTCCACGCCAGCGACAATCTGCACCCCGCACCCGCGCTCTGCCGCCTGTGCCCGCATCGTGTGCACATTACCGCTGCGATGCTTGCCAAAGTGAAAGTCCTCGCCCTCCGCGATCAGCCCCGGCTTGAACTCGTCCAGCACCCACCCCAGAAACTCCGCCGCCGACTTGTCAAGCAGTGCAGGCGTTGGCTCCAGTCGCACCACTTCATCCGCGCCTGCCGCGAGCAGCGCATCGCGCCGCTGCGCAAACGTCGTCAATCGCTGAGGCGTGTGCTGAGGCCGCAAAAGCACGCTGGGATGCGGATCAAACGTCAGGGCAATCACCTTGCCGCCGTGCGCCCGCGCGTGGTTTCTGCACGCATCCACCAGAGCCTTGTGGCCAAGGTGCACGCCGTCGAAATTGCCGATGGTGATCGCGTTTGCGGGCACACATAAGGGTAACCGCGACAACGCCCCTCGCGACGCTTACTCCGACATCATCACGAATCGTGCGTCATCCACGATCATCGTCTCATGAAGTTCGCTCGCGAAGCTGCTCATGTGCGAGGCGTACAGACCCCACTTGATGCTCAGCCCCGCCATCACAAGGAAGCAGATCCACGCCGCGATCTCCGCGATGCGACGCCGTCGGAAGATGTACAGAATGCCGCCATTGACGGTCATCGCCCCGAACTTGAACAGCGCGACCGCCTGCACGCTGCCGTGCTCCATGATGTACCGGGCCAGCGGATTCAGTTCCACCATGCCGATGCTGGTCACGTACGTCAGCGTCAGCGCCAGGTCCGCCACGCCCATCAGAAACGTCGCGAAAAGGAGGATCACCACCCGCAGCCCGCGGCACTCTGGGCTCGTCGCCACAGTCCACGTACGACGCCACCCCTGCACGTCGTGCGGTGTACTCACGCCAGGCTGGGCAAGTCCCATGACCCTCATGACTTGCAGCCATCGACCCAAGACTCCCCGGACTTTGCGCAACTCCTCCCTTGCTCTCAGGATTTCGCGCTAGACCTTCCATGCACGCTAACCTCACGCCCGGAAACCACACTGTCGGCGAGGACGTATCAACTTCGTCGCCTTCTCTGTCGATCCTCCCGGGTCCACCCCGCTCTCTATCGCTCCCGCAGGAAGCCCGCCATTGCGTCACGCTCCCGCGACATCCCGCCTGCCTCTCGCTGCCGCGATGGCTCTGCTCGCAGGGCTTCCCGCGTCGCTGCATGCGCAGGCTCCCGCTCCGGTCGCGCGCCAGCCCGGCTTCAATCAACCCGCCAACCAGCCCGCTTCACTCCGCAAGGTCTTCGTCGACGAAGCCGTCGGAGCCCGCGATGCCCTTACCCGCGTGCGCGAACTTATCGAAGGCGAGAACCTGGGCGAAGCCGTCCGCGTGCTGGGTGGCACCCTTCGCGACGAAAGCAGCCAGTTGCTCGTCAGCGAAGCCGACCCGTCGCTCTACGAGCCCGTCCGCGACATCGTCCACCGCATGCTCCTGGCCGATCAGGCCCTGCTCACGCGCTATCGCCTCGAAAACGAACCCGCTGCCGCCGACCAGTTGGCCAAAGGCGAGTTCCGCCGCGTCGAGCAGGAACGCCTCCTGACCACCTCCGGCTTCGAAGCTGCCCTGCGCGTTGCGCAGACCGAGATGGAGTCCGCCCGTTTCTGGAGCGCGTGGCGCGTCATCACTCAGCTTCGCCAGCACCCCGACATGCAAGGCGAGCGCGCCAAAGACGCCATCACACTGGCACAGCAGATCGCCACGCTCCTCGCTGACGCGCACGTCACCAAAGAGCTCGACGCATGGGCAAAGGCTTCTAATGTCACCCCGCCCGCCGCCGACGCGATAACTCCGCCTCAGATCGCTCGCCAGCGCAGCACCAACTCGCTTGATGCCTACTCGGCGCCCGCGTGGGACAAAGTGCCCAACCGCCCGCTCCAGTCCTGGGTCTTCACCGCGCCGCCCGAAGATGACGAGCAAGACACCGCCGAGCAGCGCTTGCGAGGCCTCGTTCGGTTCAACACCCCGCCGCGCGGTCGTAACGACGTCACGCCGTGGATCTTCCCCGCCCTCGCCGGCAACATCGTCTACGTGAACGACAGCACCAGTGTCGCCGCCTTCGACGCCGGCACGCTCAGCCTCCTCTGGCGAACCCAGCCCGTGGGCGTGATTCGTCGCAGCATCGCGAACAACTGGGGCTACGGCATCGCCAACTCCCGCTCGCTGGAAGACATCGCCTCCGTCACCGTCAGCCGCGGCGTTGTCGTCGCCGTCACGGGCGAACCCATCAACAGCATGCGCCAAGGCGACGATCGCCTCCACGCCATCGACGCAAGCACTGGCAGCATCAAGTGGAGCCTGGATATCGAGCAGCTCGACCAGCGCCTGCAAGGCGCTTCGGTCCGAGGCGTGCCCGTCATCGAAGGTGACGTCATCGTCGTCGGTGCGCGTCGCCCGGGCCTGCTCCGCCGCGTCACCACCATTTACATGGTCGGTATCGATCTCTACACCGGCCGCCTCCGCTGGATCCACCCCATGGGCAGCGTGGGTACCCAGCCTTGGAGCGTGCGAGGCACCAATCGTCCCGACACCGCCACGCTGCACAAAGGCATCGTCTACCGCGGCGACGAAATGAGCGTGCTGGGCGCCTATGACGCGGGCCTCGGTCGTCCGCTCTGGGTCCGCCTCACAACCCCCATCCCTGAACTCGACGCCAACGCGCCGATCATGAGTCAGCGCGCCGGCCTGCCCTTCCAAATCGTGCAGCCTGTCGCCGTCTCGCGAGAAGCCGGCGATCGCCTCTACTTCCTCGAGCCCACCGAGCAACGCGACGTGATCGAGCTCGACGCGCACACCGGCAAGCTGCTCGCATCCCGCACCGGCGCGGAACTGGGTTCGCCCGAATACCTCACGCTCGTGGGCGACAACCTCGCCTGCGTCAGCAACTTCGGCTTCAGCTTCATCAACGTCGATCGCTTCGCCCAAGGCAAGCTGCTCAGCACAGGCACGATTGAGCAAGTCGGCTTCGCAGGTCGCGCTACCGCGATGGGCGATCGCCTCATCGTCCCGATCGTCGATGGCCTGCTCACGATTGACCCCACCAACCCAAACAAGTTCGATCGAATCGAACTCCGTCACACGGGCAACGTGCTCTTCGCCACCACCGAAGACGGCTCGGGCGCGCTGCTCGCCGCCGCCGACGATGCGCTGCACTCCTACCTCCCTTGGGAAATCGCTCGCAATGTCCTCACCGCTCGCATGGACCGCGACGCAGGCGACCCCAAGCCCGCGCTGGCGTTCATCGAACTCGCGCTGACCCAGGGCGAACCCGCGCTCGTTCCCGCGCTCGCCGATCGGGCGCTGCGCATCATCACACAGAACCCTGCCGAGCACGAAGCCACGCGCGAACGCCTGTTCCGCACCATCGCTCGCCAGCTTGCGCAGTCTCGTACCGCCGCTCGCCAAGACGTCAGTCAGGCGGACAACCCCGCCGCCAGTCCCGCCCCCAATCAAGCCGCCGCCGAGGCCAAGGTCGACACCCCCAAGCCCATCAGCGATCTCAGCCTCCTCGCCGAGTTTGAGAAGCGCCTGGCCCTTGCAGCGCAAACCCCCGGCGAACGCGTCACCGCGCTCTTCGAGCGCGCATGGCTGCAGGAAGCCCTGCAAAAGCCCGCCCTCAGCGTCGAAGCGCTGCAGGAAGTCCTCGCCGACGAGTCGCTCGCCACCGTCGACATGACGCGCCTCGAACTCCCCGGCGCAGGCAGCGACCGAACCACCGCCGCCGATGTCGCCACGCAGTTGCTCGCCGACACACTCACCAAGGCCGGCCCCGCTCCCTACGCGCTCTTCGATGAAGAAGCCCAGCGAGCCTTCGACACGTTGCCGCCTCAGCCCACCTTCCTGCAGCTCTCTCGCATCGCCCGTCAATACCCCTTCGCCGCCGTCACGCCCAGCGCGTGGCAACGCGCTGGCGAAGCCGCGACTAAAGCGGGCGATCGCACCGCAGGCCGCCAGGCTCTGGGCCTGGGTCTGCAGGCCGCCATCACCAACACACGCATAGGCCGTGAAGGTCAAACACAGTTGCTGGGCCAGTTGGTGAGCTCGCTCATCAGTCTCAGCACGGGAGAAACGGCTGACCTCGCCTCCATCCAGCCTTTGCAACGTCTGCTGCTCTCGCTCCACCAGCGCACGCCTTCGTTGCGAGTGACCGTCGCAGGTCAGGACATGACCGCGGATGAGGCAGCCCAAACCCTCGCCCGCCGCTTTGCCGGTCGCACCCACGCGACAGTCGCAAGCACCTTCGAGCCCGTCGCGCAGCTCATCGAGGGCTGGGAAGTCGTCACCCCGCTCGATCTCACGCGCGGTGCGAACCCGCCCGCCGACCTTGCGTTCGACGCCGTCGTCATGATCTCGCGCGACGAGCGTCGCCTCGCGCTCTTTGCTGTCAGCGCCATCGACGGCGCGCTCTCCCGCGTTTGGGAACGCGAAATCGACGTGCGTCCCACCGTCGTCCGCGTCGGCCTGCGCGACACCGTCCTCCTCTGGCCCCGCCCCGGCGCCGCACAGCTTGAAGCCGTCTCCAATCTCGACGGCAGCATCGCCTGGCTCTCGCCCACTTTCAGCGAAATGCCCGCCTTCGCTCGTGGCGATGCCGACGAGCGCACATCCAGTCTTGGCACACCCCTCGACGGCGTCGTCCGCGGCGACGACATCGTCCTCGCCAGCGACGGCGCCCGCGCCGTCATGACCGAGCGCCGCGGCCGCTGCGCCGTGGTCGATCTCGCCACAGGCAAAGTCCTCTGGGCCGGCACCACCGGCCTCACTGGCGTCTTCGATACTGAGTTCACCGATACCGCCGTTGTCTTCGTGGGTTCCCAGCCCGACGCCACAACCGCGCGCAACATCCCCGTCGTCTCCTGCATCGACGTCGCCACCGGTCAACCCCGCTGGCAGATCCAAGGCAAAGCGCTGGGTGATCACGCCCGCTGGGCACGCGGCCTGCCGGGCGGCGACGTGCTCGTCGGCACCAGCAGCGGCGTGCTCCGCCTCCGCGCCGGAGATGGCAGCGTCGCCTGGCACTCATCCTCCGCCGACGTCCGCTCCAGTCTCAGTTCATGGATCCTCAAGGACCGCGCCATCGTCCTCAATGGCGACTTCGATCTCTTCGACATCTCGCTCGACACAGGCGTCGCCAGCACCAAGCAGATCGACGTGCGCGATCGACTCATGCTGCCCTTCAGCAGCGCAATCGTCAATGACTCGCTCCTGCTCAGCAGCAGTCTGGGCATGGTCGTCATCAACGGCAAGGGTGAACTGGCAGGTGTCGACGCCCTCAACGGCGATTCCAGCCTTGAGCCCGCTCATTTCGCCGGCGATCACGCCGTCATCGTCGAATCTGGCGAGCGCGAACCGCTCAACGACGATGGCAACTTCCTCGCCAGCCGCCTGCTGCTGCTCAGCACGCGCGACGCACGCATCATGCGCGAGCAGTCCGTCGTGCTGTTTGACAGCCCGTCCACCATGCATCTGCTCGATAATCGTGTGATCGTGGGCCAAGGCCCCTTCACGATCGTGTACCGCACCCGCTGATCGCTTACGTCAGGCTCGCCAGTCGCCCGCGGTTGCTGCGCGTCTGACGCATGTAGCTCTGCAGGTTGTTGCCCGGGCACTCCGTGGGCTTCAGTTCCTGGTGCGTCGCCACCCGGCTCATCGGCACGCGATACCGACGCATCAGCTCCGCCAGCATCATGTCCAGCGAGTACAACTGCGCCTGCGTGGGCCGATCGCGCTCAAAGTTGCCCATGCACATCACGCCCACATTGTGGTCATTGGTCGACGCCACGTGCGCGCCCTCGATGTTGATCGGCCGACCTTCCCACACGCGACCATCCGGATCGATGATGTAGTGATAGCCGATGTCCACCCACGTGCTGCCGCGCTGCAGGTGCGAGCGACGAATCTTGTTCAGCCGATTGATCGCCCAGCTCTGCCCGCGCCCGTCAATCTCCAGCGCATCGTGGTGCACGGTGATGCGCTGCACGCCGTTCATCCGCTTGCTCAGGTTCCACTTGGGCTGCTCGCGCGTCCACGCCGACCGCCCGATCACCGCAATCCCCGTCGGCTGCCCTTGCGGCGGCGGGGCCTGCTGCGCAATCACCGGCTGCCGGTTGGGCACCGTGTAGTTCATCTTCGCCGGCTGCGGCAGCGGCTCCTGGTCAGGCCACAACGGCTGCGGAAAGTTGTCCGCCAGCCGCGAACCCCCGCATCCCTGCAAAAACGCCATACCGCCCAGCAGTGCGCCGCCTTTCAGCAGCGTCCGCCGAGTCACCGCCGTAATCGGCGGCAAGCTGAACAGTTTGCCACTCGCGCGAGGCGCGGCGGCATCATGTCCAGCGTGAGCAGTGGGGGACGTGAAGGGCGTAACGGGCGTGGCGGTTTGGTCGTGCGCATCCATGAAAGAAAACTCCACGCGGTGTATCGGCTCGCCTCCGTGCGAGAGTCGAATTGTAGCGGAACGCTGTTCATCAAACGTCGCCGGCCCCGCCCGCGGTGTCCTTTGCAGCGTGTTCATCAGGCTTTACACCGGGTAGATTCGGTAGCGGCGTGCCGCTGGGCGGATACAACCCCGGGCATGCCGGTAGCTGCGAGGGCTTCGTTCGGTAGTCGGCAGCAGATCGCAACGTCTACGTGCAGGAGACATCGACATGCGGGCGAATCCAGTTTCAGCGTTGGTTGTGGCACTTGCCTGCACCGTCGGAGGCTTGACGTCCACCGTCTGCGCTCAATCGATCGACGCACAAGATTTGGGCCCCAAGATCGAACAGTCAATCGCCGCCGAGTCGCTCGGAACCTTCTGGGGTGGCGTCATCGTCGCCCACAACGGCCAACCCATCGCAACATACGTCAATGGACTTGCCGACAAGCGATTGCGTCCCATCGACGCCGATTCACTCTTTGACATCGCCAGCATCTCCAAGCACTACACCGCCGTTGCGATCCTCCGCCTCGCGCAGGACGGCAAGCTGAGCGTGAACGACACAGTCGCCAAGTACTACGACGTGGGCGGCAAGGCCGGCTCCATCTCCATCCAGCACCTGCTCACGCATACCGCCGGGCTCGACGACCGTCTCAGCATCCAGCGACTCGACTTTCAGGATCGTGACGCCGCCGTCCGTCTGGCAATGAACTCCAAACTCGCTTCCTTCCCCGGTGATGAGTACCGCTACAGCAATTCCGGCTACATCATCCTCGCCGCCATCATCGAGAAGGTGACAGGCGGCACCTACGAAGACTACCTGCGCGGCACCATCTTCCCGCTCGCCGGCCTGAAGAGCACCGGCTTCATCGATGGCATCAACCTCGACGAATCTCGCCAGACCGCCCGCATCATCACCTCGCCCTCTGGACAGCGACGCGTCACCACCTGCTTCACGTCATCAGGCGGCGAGCCGTGGGGCTGGGGCCTGCGCGGCGCAGGTGGCATCGTCTCCACGCTCCATGACATGGTGCGCTGGAATCAGGCCCTCCAAGGCGACGCCGTGCTGAACGAGGAATCGCGCCGCACGCTCACAACACCCGTACTCCAGGGCTACGCCTGTGGCCTCGAAGTCGCTGCCACCAGTTGGGGCACCACGCGCATCAGTCATTCAGGCGGCACACGCGGTTACACCTCGCAAATGGTCAGCTATCCCGCCGAGGGCATCTTCATCGCCTGCCTGACCGGCAGTGATGCCAATCCCATCAAACTCGTCGAGCGCGTCGAGCAGATGGTCTTTCCCGCCCTGCGCATGACCGCCTCCGCCCGCGTGCAACTGGCAGGCATCGAGCTTGGCACCTACTTCAAGGTCGAAGAACGCATCGCATGGAAAGTCGAGCCCGCGAGCGATGACCTGCGCGTAACCCTCGCCAATGCCAAAGGCGTCACTCGCATGGAACTGACCGTCAGTCGCTCGATCGCCAAGCGTCTCGCCGATCGTGCCGCAAAGGCGTTGGAAGGTCGTGACTTGGTCGAAGACACATCCGAAGTCGGACTCATGACCGTCATGGGTCCGCGCGATGAATCCGGCTGGATGCAGGCCTTCGACGATGCTGAGAGCGTCCGCATCGACGTCCTCCCCTCGTACAACAACGGCATGGATCCACGCGCCACTCTCGTCATCATCGACGAAGCCGCCGGTCGCTGGCCCGTCATCATCAAGATGAGTACCGCTCACGCCGATCAACTGCGGGAATTACTCGATGCCGCTCTGGCCAAGTAACCGGCTCACTCCGGCTTCCGCACATTCTCTTCCAGCCACCGCCCAATCCGCTCCGCCTGCCCCGGCAGAAGACAGTGGGCCGGACGTGGCTGAATTGCCTTGTAAGGATTGATACGCGATGCCGCTATCAGTCTCGCGACAATTGCCGAGCATGCTGCACGTAACGATTTCGAAAGCACTGGGCCCAAAATTTGAGAAACCATCAGCCGTGCCGGTCAAGGCACCAAGCGGTGTCGCTCTCCACGACACAGGAGCAGCAGGCGCGAGCAGCGTCCACGCGTACAAGCGGTCGTACAGCGAGGCGACAGGTCCCGCAACGTCACCGCGAGCGACCTGATCCCACGTGGCTGTGCGCACTGTGCCGCGCACGATCAGGACGATAGAGATCAATGTAAGAAATCCGAATGTCGCCAGAACCGCGTGAGTTGCTCGCCGCGCTGGTTTGGTCGCGAACAGTTGGCCACACTCCGGGCAGACGACTCCCGTCAAACCGCTCGCGGGGTATCCGCACCGAGCACAATCGGGAGTAGGCTGCGCAACGGGTTGCGACATCCGGGATCGCCTGACGACACCGGTCAATATCGCTAACAGGAGCGGCCAGCACACCGCATGCCACATCGGAAGTGCATACGGCGTCGATCCGTGCCGAACTTCAATCCCCGTTCGATCAAACGAGAGATACCACGAAATGATGCTTGCGAACGGAAGCGCAACCGCGCATGACAGACTTATTGACATGAGCATCCGCGGAGTGATTGGCGCTGCGACCGCTCGAAGCGGCGACTGCTCTGCGGCCAGACGCACGCCAAGCCAGCATGACAGAAAAATCGTCATCGCAGCCGTCACTATGCAGATCCCGATGTATCCGAAAGGCCACACTACCTCGTCCGTATACCGGGCAAGACGCGCGAAGTGTCCAACAGGTATGACGTTGTCCCGTAAATCAGTCACGGCCTTGGAGGACGAGTAATCGTCTCGAAGTCCTTGCCACATACTCATGAACACGAGCAGATCGGCGCGATTTGTGATTCTGTCTCGCTCAAAAGCCACTGATGAGGTCGGCGCGATGTGCTGGTCCGGCGGCGCGAAGTACCACTGCTGCCAGCGCCACGCTACAGTGTCACATAACAAGCGAGCGAATAGAACACTGGAAAGCAGCGCCGCTGCGACGACGCTTAACTGCAACGCTTGTCGCAGTATGAATGCTGCTCTGTTCATAAGGCGTCGCGTTGCGGTTTCACAACGCGACGCGCAATAGCGTTAGTGCCAGTACTTCTGCACGCAATTGCCCGCACCCGGGGTACCATGCGGTGTGCCCGGTGGAGTACCAAGTGGGCCTCCCGGGCACGCGCCGATCGTCGAGCATCGACGCTTGATGATGATCACGGGATCACCTGGATTCGGACCGACTTCTTCTCCGTAGCTTTCGCAATAGCAAAAGGCTCCGGCTGTCCAACAGTTGTAGTTACCAAACCAACCCGGGCGCGTCGGGTCGGGATTGAACGGATAGCACGTCGGTGGTCCGAGAGGGGGCGTTCCAGTCCCGCACAGTGGAACAAGATCAGGTGCAGTCCCTGGCGGCCACACCGGAGTTGCGCCCGGCACGGCTGGGCGCGGGTGGTACCCTGGAGGCGGGGTGTCTTTCCAGCCTGCTGCAACGCTGGCACAGTTTCCTGTTTTGGAATGAGCCACGCTCACGCCCATCTGTGAGAGGTACGTCCCCGTGTGCGTGATCAGCAACCCTCGCGGGTCGATGGCGCTGCCGCTGACGAACGGGCCGTCCACCGCACCATTGATGCCGTCGACGAGGATAAAGCCTGCGTCGCTGCCGGACTGATACACACCGACGAAGACGGGGAGGCTGCCGTATCTTCCAAAGTTGGCGTTCACGCGGTAGACTGTGAGGTCAAGACCT
>JBKDAN010000037.1:0-25154 GCA_046316615.1 Phycisphaerae bacterium | reverse complement strand
TCGGGGAAGACGCCGTCGTTGTTGAAGTCAATGTCGTCACAAGTAACGACCGTGCCGGGCACGCATGCGCCGGTGAGGGTGATGGTGTAGGGACCGCTAGAAGGCGTCACGGGCGTGCTGATCCAGCCGGCGAGGGGGCTGGTCGCGCCGGGACCATCGGGAGCGCGTTCTGAACGGAAGGGCGTGTCGAGCCACATGGCCGCATCGTTGCAGATATTCGAGACTGGGTCACGGTCGTACTGCACGATGGCCAGGTAGTACGTGCCGTTGGCGGTGACGAAGTTGCTTGAGAGAGCAGACTGCGAAGCGGTACCCCCGACGACATCGTCGTTCATGGCGACGCCGGTGCCGTCTGCGTTAATGAGGAACATCTGCGTATCCACGGTGGTGCTGCCCACGACCGACGCGGAGAAGGCGGCTTCATTGCAGATCTGGATCTGGTGGATGGTCGCGCGAGCCGGCTCGAAGTTGCCTGAGATCGTGGTGAGCGGAGAGCTTGGGTGCGCACGTGCTTGCGATGAAAAAAGACCCGATGCTTTCGCACCGGGTCTTTGGGGTATCAGAGGTACTTGCCAGCATCGCCGTCACATGGACGGGTCATACAGGCGAGATCCGTCAGATTAGGCCGGGCAGTTGCCGCCGGCGAGGACGTTGAAGAAGTCCAGGACGTCTTGGTCTTCGGGGAAGACGCCGTTGTTGTTGAAGTCGATGTCGTTGCAGGCCGGGCAATCGCCGCCAGCGAGGACGTTGAAGAAGTCGACCACGTCCTGGTCATCGGGGAAGACTTCGTCGTTGTTGAAGTCGATGTCATCGCAGAGGATGATGCAGGGGTTGGCAGAGGGAGCGAAGACGCCGCTGATGGCGACGTTGCCGCTGCCGACAGCCGAGCCTGCGATTTCACGAGCGAGGGTGCCGCCCGCGTTCTCGAAGCCGACCGTGACGGTGTCCGTCGCGGTGGGCAGAGGAGCGGACTGGTTGTCCATCGCGCCGTAGCGGAACTCGATGTTGTCGCTGCCTTCGGTGAAGACGGCCTGGAAGTTGTTGCTGCCGACGGGCGTGATGACCGTCGTGAAGCTGTACTGGCCGACGTTTTCCCAGCTCACCGTGAAGGTGCGGTTGGGAGCGACGCCATCGGTCTGGATGTAGCAGTTGCCCGTGCTGCCGTTCTGAAGGGCGAAGTCATCCCACATGGGGTAGACGGCGCCGTTCGGGGTGGCAACGCTGGGGATGGTGGTGTTGGTGAAAGCGGTGCTCGTGCCCGTGTTGTTCATGTGGATGAAGCCGTTGGTGACGACGCGGATGGTCGAAACCGGCGATCCGTAGAAGTTGACGGGGAAGGGCAGAGCGACTTCCGCGATGCCGTCATCGAAGTTAGCCGCGCCGCCGACCGTCGTGGCGAACGCGAGGGCCGTGCCGGTGCCCGCGATGGAGGTGAAGGTGCCCGTGCCAGCAGCCTGGTTGAAGTTGAGGATGCCGCCGCAGTCGGTACCTGCGCCAGCGAAGCTGCCGCCAGCTTGCGTGCACAGGAAGGTGCGGGTGATCGAGCAGGTGTTGTCGGTCGCGCAGCAGGCGCCGCTGACGCTCTGCGTCACGGTGGCCGACAGCGTGCCGTTGCTGGTGCGACCGACCGAGTCAGTCACAACGAAGGGGAGGCTGGCAGCCGCTTGCGCCGGCACGTTGACCGTGATCGTGCGCGAGAAGATGCCGTCGCCAGCGGTGACGTCACCGTTGGAGCCGTCGTCAACGAGGACGACGCCCGCGGAGCCACCGATGAGGGTCGTGTCGATCACGACGCCCGTGGCAGTGGAAACGGGGTTGGCGCCGTTGGTGGTAGTCACGCGGAGCAGGCCGGACTGACCTTCAACAACCGACAGAGCGGTGCCCGCGCCGCTGGCGGGCGTGGACGGGAGCTGGCTGTTGACGTTGACGTTGACGGTGCCGGTGTTCGTCGAGGTGCTGATGAAGCCGAAGTTCTGGCCGCTGACCGTCGAAGTCGTTGACGGAGCGGTGCCAGTGGCGGCGACACCGATGTAGTAGAGACCCGGACGCAGGTCGCCGTCACGGCCGTTGTATGCCGCGCTGGCGGGCACGCCCACGGCCGGACGGGCCGGAGTCGTGAGGCCGAAGGTCAGCTGGCTGAGCGAGCCGCTGCCGTCGGTGGCGTCCTGCAGGGTGGTGAAGAGTGCGGTGCCGGCCGGGGCGCCCGAGGGCGTGTAGAGAGCCATACGCGTGGCGCTGCCGCCGACCACGGAACCTTCGGTGTCCATGTCAACGAACGTGCCGCCGGCGTTGCTGGCGGCGGGAACGACGATCTTGAACCACTTGACCGAAGCCGACGCAAGCGAGCCGTTGGCGGTCTTGGTGTCTGCAGCGCCGAGGGTGCCCATGTCCACGGTGCCCGAGGGGTCAACCGGGGTAATGTTCTTGAGGCTCACGGTGATGTCGAAGGCCGTGAGGGCCGTGGTGCCGGGGGTGGTGACGGTCCAGTTGGTGGTGCCGTTCACAACGTTGAAGTAGGTGACGCTGATGTAGTAATCACCAGCGGCGAGCAGGTCGCCGTCACGGCCGTTGTTCGCGGTGATGGTCGTCGTGCCGGTGGGGAAGCCGCCGCCGCCCGTACCGAACGAGATGGCGCTGTTGAGGCCGTTGCCGTCGTCGTCGTCGCTGGCGAGACGGTTGCCAACAGCGTCCCAGAGGGTGACTTCGGTGTCCTGCGCGGTGCCCGCGTTGAAGGACCAGACGTCCAGGCTCGTGAGGTCCTGATAGCGCACGGCGGTGGGGAGGGTGAACTTGTACCAACGCACGGCGTTGGCAGCAACGCCCGGAACGTTGATGGTGGCGGGCGTGCCAGCCGTCAGCGTGCCCAGATCGCCGTCGAGCGTGGGCTGAGCCATAGCGCACGTTGCGGCAGTACCGGCCGCGAGAGCGACCAACCAAGGAGTACGAATCTTCATATGCAAACTTCCCTTCTTCTCACTCACACACGTACGCACGCTTGGCCACGAGCGAACGCACATCGAACTCTGGAAGCGTCTACGCCCGAACGCGTTGCGGGCGTACTTGTGGCCGGTCAGGGCGCTTCCGGCGGAGTGTCCGCGCACTCCGCCTGTCCGATTCTACTGCAAGGTTGCGGAAAGCCCAGCAAAATGCGCGAGATTTGTACCGTTTACACCATTCGGACCCAAGATTATGGGGCCGTCTGGTACGAACGGTTCCCGCTATGCTTCGCGGCTATGAAGATGAGCATCGCGTGGCTGCGTCGGTATCTGTCGGGGAGTGCGATTTCGCCGGAGGCGGCGGAGCGGGCGCTTATGGACTTGGGGCTTCCGAGTGAGTCGCGCGAGGCGGTGGTGACGTGCGTCGGGGAAGACGTGTGCCTGGATGTCGAGGTGACCAGTAACCGCGGTGACTGTCTGAGTCATGTGGGACTGGCGCGAGAGCTGGCGGCGAGCAATCTGGGTGTGTCGCTGGTCATGCCGGTGGCGGAACCTGCTGCTGTGGACACCACGGCGGTGAGCGGCGTGTTTGCGCTGGAGAACACGGTGCCCAACCTGTGCCCGAGGTTTTTGGTGAAGGTGATTCGCGGCGTGAAGGTGGGGGAGAGCCCGGCGTGGCTGCGCGCGAGTTTGGAAGCGATCGGGCAGCGGCCGATCAACAACGTGGTGGACGTGACGAACTTTGTGGCGGCGGAGTTGGGCAACCCGTGCCATGTGTTTGATATGAAGAAGATGGCGGGCAGCAAAATCGTGGTGCGATGCGCGCGCGACGGCGAGATGCTCACGACGCTGGACGGGAAGCAGCGCAAGCTGAAGAGTGATGAAGTGGTGGTGGCGGACGCGGAACGCGCGCAGGGACTGGCTGGGGTGATGGGCGGCGCGGATTCTGAAGTGAGCAGCGCGACGGTGGACGTGGTGCTGGAGATGGCCACGTGGGATCCGGTGGCTGTGCGGCGTGCGCGGCGGCGGCATGTGCTTACGACTGCCGCAGCGTATCGGTATGAGCGCATCGTTGATCAGCGCACGCTGGCGTTTGCAGCGGAGCGTGCGGCGGCGCTGATTGTGGAAGTGGCGGGCGGCAAGGTGCTGAGCGGCACGCTGTCTGCGGGCGCACCTGAGGCGAATCCCACGACGGTGCGGTTCCGGCCTTCGCGCTGTGTTGCGCTGTTGGGATATGACATTGCGACGGATCGCATCGTGCGGCACCTTCGCGCGGTGGGCGTGGAAGTGGGGCCGCTGGGACGCAGCGGGGATGATTTGCTGTGCACGGTGCCGGTGCATCGGCCTGACCTGACGCGCGAAGTGGACTTGATTGAAGAAGTGGCGCGTATCGAGGGGCTGGATGCGGCGAAGGTGCAGGAGAAGATGAGCATTCGCGTGACGAGCCCGCAGGCGAGTGAGCGTGCGCGGCGGGATATCGCGAGCGTGCTGACGGGACTGGGGTTCTTTGAGACGGTGACATTCAGCTTCACGACGCCCAAGCTGGGCAAGGCGTTTGTCGCGAAGGATCTGTCGGCGGTCATCATGGATGATGCGCGGCGCGGGGATGAGCCCGCGCTGCGGCCCAGCGTGCTGACGGGGTTGCTGGCGTGCCGACGCACGAATCAGCATAATGGCGTGAAGCAGAACGGCGGCGTGCGGTTGTTTGAACTGAGTGCGGCGTTTGCAGAAAAGCCGGGCGCAGCGAAGGGACAGCCTGCTGACAGCGTGGAAGCGTTCAACATCGGGCTGGTGCTCGATTGCCCCGGGCGTGGGCTGGATGACGTGCGCACGGGTGTGCGCATGATGCGCGGCGCGATTGAGTCGCTGGTGGCGACGCTTGCGGGTGATGCTGCGATGCTGGGCGTGCAGCCAGCGACTCCTCATGCGAGCGCGTTTGATGGTGCGGCGTATGCGAAGCTGACGCTGGCGGGGAAGGACCTGGGGTACTTCGCGACGCTGGAAAAGAGCGTGCTGGCGAGCTTTGATCTTGCCGTGCCCGTGGTGTGCGCGGAGATTTCACTCGCGGCACTCGTGGCGCACTATCCGCCTAAGAGCAAGGTTGTGCTGCCGCCCGCGTTCCCGGGTGTGGAGCGCGATGTGTCGCTGATCGTGGATGAGGGCGTGCGATGGAACGCGATTGACGGAGCCATTGCGAAGCATCGCAGCGCGCCGATGGTGGATCATGCGTTTGTCACGACGTATCGCGGCAAGCCGCTGGCGGCGGGCAAGAAGAGCGTGACGGTGACGCTGGCGTATCGCGATGACAAGCGCACGCTGACGACGGAAGAAGTGGACGCGGCGGAGCGGGCGATGCTGAGCAAGCTCAAGGGTGATGTGGCGTTTGAATTGCGGGCGTGAGCACGCACCAAGGGAACTGATGGTGGCCCGCATGTGTGCGAGGCCGGTTTTCGGTGTCATTTCGCCGCGAGTGTTTGGATTTGGCGTTCCGCTTTTGGAGCATGCGTGTATATTGATGTCCGGAGGTGGCCATGCTCACGCCGGTCAGGCAGTCTCACATCGTGCTTTCGCGGCTGGGGTATGGCCCCGGGCCCGGCGAGGTTCAGCAACTCGCGGCGTCGATCAATGCGGATGGTGTGCGAGCGTGGCTGGATGCGCAGCTTGCCGCGCCGGCGGCTGATGACGAGCCGACGACAGCGGCGCTGACGCAGGCGCGGCTGGCGATTTCTTATGAGGGTGGAAAGAACGACGAGGGCGAAACGTACGAGGCTCTAAAAGAGGATCGCCCGCTGGAGACGCTGCGCGAAGACATCAGCAAGCACTGGTGGCGCACAAAGTGGAACAAGGCGGTGGCGTGGGAGGAGCGGGTAAGGCCACTGGCAGAGCTGCGCATTGCGACGCTCATCCGCGGGCGGCACAGCCGGTTTCAGTTGCGTGAAGTGCTGGCGGACTTCTGGCACAATCACTTTCACGTGAACGCAGGGGGAGATGACATTCGCGCATCGGTAAGCATGCCTTGGTATGACCGCGATGTGATTCGCGTGCACTGCATGGGCAACTTTCGTGAGTTTCTGGAGGCGGTCGCCAGCCATCCGGCGATGCTGGCGTACCTCAACAACGCAAGCAGCAAGGCGAGCCCGGCGAATGAGAACTTTGCGCGGGAACTGTTTGAACTCCACACGCTGGGCCGCGGGGCGTATCTGAACGCGCTGTTCAATCGATGGCGTGATGTGCCTGGTGCGCTCGCAGGAACGCCAGAGGGTTACATCGATCAGGATGTATACGAAGCGGCGCGGGCGTTCACGGGGTGGACCATCGCTGATGGTGGTTGGAACGGGCAGGATGATGGGCGGCTTCCTGATGGCGGGGCGTTCCTCTATATGGATGCGTGGCACGACCACTACCAGAAGCGTGTGCTGGCGACGGAGTTTGATCCGTCGCAGCCGCCGCTGGCGGATGGGCGCAAGGTTCTGGATCTGGTGGCGTTTCATCCGGCGACGGCGAGGCACGTGTGCTTCAAGTTGTGCAGGCGACTGCTGTCGGATGATCCGCCGGAGTCGCTGGTGAATCGCGTCGCTCAGGTGTGGATGGAGCACGCCAAGTCGAAGGATCAGATCGCTCAGGTGGTTCGCGCCATTGTGCTGAGCAAGGAGTTTCTTGCGACGCCGCCAGCCAAAGCCAAGCGGCCGATGGAACTCGCGATGAGTTTCGCGCGGGCGACTGGTGCGAGCGTTGTTGCTGACCACGGCTGGCACTGGTCGCTGGAGTCGGCGGGGCACCGCATGTTCAGTTGGCCTGCGCCGACCGGACTTCCTGATGTGTCCTCGTACTGGCTTGCAAGCGGCATGATGGTGTCGCGATGGAATCTGCCGATTCTGCTGCTGGCGGACTGGTTCAAGGGCACCCGCACCCGGCTGCTTCGGCAGATGCCTGACGACGCGGATAGTGCGGCGAAGATCGTCGCGTTCTGGAGCGAGCGGCTGATTGGCACGCAGCTAGAGGGACAGCGTCTGCGGGCCGTTGAGCGTCTGGTGGCGGGCGAGAGCGACCCGTCTGCGTCTCTGCAAGTGAACGAAACCGAACTCTCCCAGCGTGTGCAGCGTGCAGTGGTTGCGCTGGCGCTTTCGCCCGAATTCCAGGTCCGCTGACGGAGCTTTTGCCATGACGACCCGCCGCGAGTTTCTGGTTGGATGTTCGAGTGCTATCGCCGCGATGAGTGCGGCGCGCCTTTCGTGGGCGAGCTTTGACGACGTCGCGGAGAGCACAGGAAACGCGCCAGTGCGCGACACGCTTGTGTTGCTCTTCCTGCGCGGCGGCATTGATGGGCTGCATCTGCTTGCGCCGGTGGATGACAAGGACTATGTGGCAGCGAGACCTGCCGCGCTGCGGGTTGGTGAGCGAGAGGGTCTGGCGATTGGCGGGGGACCGGCAGGGCTGGATTTTCGGCTGCATCCCAACGCCGCGCCGCTGAAGGAGCTTTATGACTCGAAGCAACTGGCGTTCATCCATGCGTGCGGACTGACGAACGGCACGCGGAGCCACTTTGAGGCGATGGATTTGATTGAGCGAGGCGTGGCGGATGTGGCGCAGCAGCGGTTGGCTGAGGGCTGGCTCGCGCGGTTTGCGTCGCTGGAACGTCGAGATGGGGTGTACGACGGCGCGCCCGTGCCGGTGTTCGCGGCGGAAGACAGTCTGCCGACGAGTCTGCTGGGTTTGCCTTTTGCGGCCGCTGCGCCGCAGCTTGATCGCTTCGGGCTGTGGTGGGGCGAGGGACAGCGCAGCGTGATCGAGGCGTTGTACACGCAGGATGCGCCCATGTACGAGAGTGCGCAGCGGGCGATGCAGGTCATCGACGCGATCGGGAGGCGCGTGCCGCGCAATCAGAAGGGTGATGTGGAGGCGTACAAGCCCCAGCACGGTGCGGACTATCCCGACGACAGCATTTCGGTGCGTTTGCAGTCACTTGCGCGACTGATCAAGATGGATGTGGGGCTGCGCGTGGCGAGTGTGGATTACGGCGGATGGGACACGCACCAGGATCAGACGTATCACTTTCCGGTGCGGCTCAATGTGCTCTCTCGCGCGTTGCATGCGTTCTATACCGACATCACCGATCATCACAAACGCACGACGGTGCTGGTCATCAGTGAGTTCGGTCGACGGCTGAAGGCCAACAAGAGTGCGGGCACCGATCATGGACACGGCGGCGTGATGATGGCTCTTGGCGGCAACGTGAACGGCGGGCGCACGCACGGGAACTGGCCGGGCCTTGCGACGGACCAACTTGACAGCCGCGTGGATCTGGCGGTAACGACTGACTATCGCGCTGTGCTTGCGGAGGCGCTGCGTACGCGCATGGCGCGGACGAACGTTGATGAAGTGTTTCCCGGATTTGCGTCGCAGATGAAGCTTGGGCTGTTTCGTTCGTGAGCGCGGGATGCTCTCAGCGCGGCGAGATGGAAAGGCCGAGCACTTTGAAGGGGTCACCATCGATGGCGCGGGTCTCACCGGGCTTCAGTGTGATGAGTGTGCGATCGCCCGTGGTGCTATCAGTCGCGGTGAGTTCATAGGGCTTGTCGGTCGTGTTGGTGACCCAGAAGCCGCGTGAGCAGCCGGTGAATGTGAGGGCGAGGAGGGTGAGGGAGGTGAGTGCGAGGCGGGTGCGCATGGGGAGACTCCGGTGTGATCGGGTTAGTTTACTGAAATGTTGTCCGAAGGAGCGTCAAGACAACAAAAATCCGCACCGGGCGCCGGCGGGTCGCGCAACGTTCGAGTCGAATCAGTTACGCCCTGTGGCTACTTGGTCGACGCAAGAATGTCGGTGAACTCCTTGAGTCGAACTGGCTTGATGCTGTAAGCTTGCGCGATCGACTCCTTATTGTCCAGAAAATCTTGATCCTCGGTGACGAAGTACTCGCAGCCATATCCGTGTGCACACTCTAGATGCAGGATGTCGGCTAGTCCCACTTGAAGATACGCAAACTGGGCTAAGCGCCGAGTATCAACTTGAGCCGTGATTGACAACTGGTTTGGCTTCAGAAACTCGCCCATGTGCTCGGAGATGAAGACCGGGTTCAGTGAGCAGTCGAGAGAGCGAAACACAGACTCATTGTTCGTCGGACAGATATCTCCGGGTTCGGGGTTGAGCATGCGAGCCTGCAGCCTGCGTAGTTTTTGAGCAACTGACTTGCGACCTTCAGCCTGAACCGCCTTGACACCGCTTACTTCAGCGTGCAGTGCCAAGAAGTTTGCCTCCGCGACCCAGCCCGCCAGTTCCGTGATTGCCAGAGGACTGGCAATGCAATGAACCGAAGTCTGTCCCAAGTGAAGCTGTTCGCGAAACTTGGCGAGCGGTGTAGCCCGTTTCTCACGATTCAGGAAATCGCACAAAAGCGAATGGGATAACGACTCTGTGCGGAACTGCTCCGGATGTACCTCATCCACCGACATCCAACTGGGTACATCCGAAAAGAAGCGATACCAGTCGATCAAGATGCAGGAATCCATGTATGCAGCTGGTCGAAAGTCAGGCAGTAGTTTTCCGTCTGCATCCAGCATCGAGTGCATCTCCATTCATCCGATTCCACCGAGTCGATGTTGTCGCGGCCGATGATGCCGACGATATCGCTTCACGAGAGAAACTTCGCTTGCTTCGGTCGTGATCACCCGGTGCCCCGTATCGCCGGTTGTATCGCGCTCGATGACTTGTCCTAGAAGAGTCACACCGGTGAATCATCGCGGGTGGAACAAGGGGTTCCGAGCATCAAGAAGGCCGCTGCCGATGGCGCCGGCTTTGACGAGTTGGAGTATGACGATCGTGCGGTCGCCTTTCCCGTCGTAGGCGGTTGTCATTTCGAGTGGCCCCTTACTGATTCTGGTGGTATAGAAGCCACGGGCTCAGTGGCAACGATGTAGCTGCCGGTTGAAACACGCTGACATCAGACGTGGCGCAGGCTGCCGACAAGTCGTTCAATGGATAGAAGTCATTTGGGCTTGAACAGACCGGAGAGCGAGCTAATCGTAACACCTCCGACCAGCAGCATAATCGAAGCAACTAACCCCGGTGCGGCGATGAGCAGAGCGCCCCACCATGGCCAGTCCCATGCCAACAACGCGCCGAAAAAACATCCTACCGCGAACAGCAGGTCGAGACGAAAGAACATCAGCAAAGCCATCAAACCAATGCAAACAAGCGGATGCCAGCCCCAGTGATCGCGCATCAGCGCGTAACAGCCCGCCACCTGCACGCAAAAGACTGCGATTACAGCCAAGCATCCTGCGCCCGTCATCACAACCGCTGGGCCACCGCCAGAACTTTGTGCAGCCACGTACTACCCCCTTTGTCAATGTCATCTTTTCCGAAGCGTTCTGCTACGAGCGGGTTCGCGAGAACTAGTTCAGCTTCTTGGACGGCAAACGAATCTACGCACAAGTGCTATCTGTCGAGTTCCGCCGCGACGACGTTGATGCTGCCGATGATCGCGACGATGTCGCTGAGCAGGTGGCCTTCGGTGATCTTGCTCATGATGCTGTAGTTGATGAAGCAGGGCGGGCGGACCTTGACGCGCCAGGCGCGGGGGCCGCCGTCGCTGACGAGGTAGTAGCCCAGTTCGCCGTTGGCGCTTTCCTGAGCGCTGTAGACCTCGGCGACGGGGGGCGTCCAGCCGCGGTTGGTCATGATGAGTTCGAAGTGCTGGATGAGGCCTTCGATGGAGCCGTAGACGTCCTTCTTGTTGGGCTTGACGACTTTGCTGTCGGCGAAGGCATCGACGGGGCCGCCGGGAATCTTGTCGATCAGTTGGCTGATGATGGCGAGGCTCTGCTTCATCTCTTCCATGCGGACGAGGAAGCGGGCTCGCGCGTCACCTTCGCTGGCGGCGACGACTTGGAACTTCACGGCTTCAGCGCCTTGGCCGTCCCAGTTGTCTTTGAAGCAGAGGTAGGGTGAGTCCTTACGCAGGTCGCGCAGCACGCCGCTGGCGCGGGCCATGGGGCCGGTCAGGCTCCAGTCGATGGCATCCTGCTTGGTGATGACGCCGATGCCTTGCGTGCGGTCGACGAAGATGCGGTTGCGGTTGAGCAGGCGCTCGAGTTCGTCGATGGCGGTGGGGATTTCCTTGTCGATGAGGTCCTTGACGAGGCGGATGAACATCGCGTCGTCGGGAATGTCCTGCATCAGGCCGCCCACGCGGGTCCAGTCCGGGTGGAAGCGCTGGCCGCTGATGTAGTCGACCAGGTCGTAGATCTTCTCGCGGACGTTGAAGGCGTAGATGAAGCCGGTGAAGGCGTTGAGGTCGAGGCCTGCGGCACCGGTGCAGAGCAGGTGGTTCTGGATGCGGGCCATCTCGTGCATGATGGTGCGGAGCACCTTGCAGCGCGGCGTGATGTCGATGCCGAAGAGCTTTTCGACCGCGCCGTGCCACGCGATGTCGTTGGCGATGGGGCTGAGGTAGTCCATGCGCGACACGATGGTCACGTACTGGTTGTAGTCGAGGCTCTCGCCCAGCTTTTCGAAGCCGCTGTGGAGGTAGCCGATGTGCGGCGTGCAGCGGGCGATGCGTTCGCCGTCGAGCTCGAGCACCAGTCGCAGCGTCGTGTGGGTGGCGGGGTGCTGGGGGCCGAAGTTGAGGACCCAGCGGTCGCCGGTGTCGACGTGGTTCTGGAGATATGAGGCCTTGTCGGCGTCGACGGAGAGGGCGTCGTCGGGCTTGAGGGTGAAGGGCATAGGTGATGATGATAGAGGCGAGTGGGGGAGGGAGCGAGTGGGGCTGAATCAGTTGGGCAAGCTGTTGTGATCAGGGGATTTGCACGGTGAACGTCAACGGTGGGGCGTGCTGGGATCGGACCGGGGCGATTTGTACCACTGCTTCGCCGCTGCGCTCAACGGCGATTTGCGTCACGAGCTTTACCTCACCCTCGCGCGAGATGGTGAAGGGGATGACGCGCTCCCAGGCGATCCAGGGGGAGAAGTCCTTGCGGCCGGGGACGAGGGGGTCGCTGGCGGGTTGGTTGGGCCAGGTGTCGGGCTTGAAGGTGGCAAGCATGGGGCCGAAGAAGCGCAGGCCGGTGGCGTCGGCGTTGACGATGGTGGGGGCGGTGAAGGAGAAGTAGGTGGCGTCGATGTCGGAGCGGCGGTAGGTGTGCTGGGCGATGGACGGGTAGGCCCAACTGTGGTACCAGGGGCCGATGAAGTAGGTGTCGAAGCCGTGGTGGCCGGTATTGGTGGGGAGGTCGGCGGCTTGGAGGGGCATGAATACCGCGCCGGGGGCGGGGTTGGGGACGAGTTCGCGCAATTGCGCGGCGATGTGGTCGTCCATGCGTTGGCGCAGGTGGTACGCGCGCTGTGTGCCGATGAGGCTGAGGCTGCAGACGGCGAGGGCGGCGAGGAGCGAAAGGGCGATGGCGATGCTGACGGGTTTGTGCGTGTGCGTGCGGCGCGCAAGGGCGAAGATGCGGTCGAGCGCGAGGGCAACGAGCAAGGCGAGGGCGACGGTGGTGATGGAGGCCATGCGCGGGCGCACGGCGGTGTCGGTCACGACGATGAGAGGCAGCAGCGTGATGGCGCCGAGCGTGAGGGCGAAGGCGAGGACGGCGAGGCGTCGCGCGGCGGGATTTGCGGCGAGGTCGTGGTGGGTGGCGAGCGGGCCGGGTTCGTCGGTGGGCGTGAGCCATGCGCGGGCGGTGAGGGCGCAGGCTGCAGCAATCGCGGCGAGCATGAGCGCCGCGCGGAGGGGCATGTCGCGGAGAGCATCGAGGCCGGCGTGCAGAGCGGCGGTGCCCAGAAAGGACCACTTGTGCATGTCTTCGAGGTCAGGCGAGATGCGGAGCAAGTTGCTCATCCACTCGCGCGGTGGGAGCAGTTGGCCGGCGGCTCCGAGGCCTCCATCGGCGCGTTTAGAGAGGACCATCATCGCGATGTACCCGGCGTAGAGGAAGGCGATGGGCGTGAGGATGGTGGTGAGGCGCGCGAGCGAGCGTGAAGTGCGTTCGCTGGTGGGGCGGCAGGCGAGATAGAGGAAGGGCCAGGCGGCGATGCCGGCGGCGGCTTGTTCGTTGAAGCAGGGGACGAGTGCGGCGAAGAAAATGGCAGCGAGGAATGAGCGGCGTGTGTTGCTCTGCGTCCATGCGATGAAGAAGCAGGTGGCGATGATGTAGCAGCACGTGCTGAGGGCGGTGGGGATGGCGCAGGTCCAGAAGATGGCTTCGAAAGCGACGGGGTAGCAGCAGAAGAGTGCCGCGCCGGCGAGTGCGCTGTGTGGGGTGCGTCCGAGCAGTGTGAGCAAACGCCAGAGGGCGAGCGTGGTGGCGAGGTGCGCGAGTGCGCCGATGAGATGCATGACCCACGGCGCGTGCCAGAACAGTGCGGTGATGGATCCCAGGGTGATGTTGTAGAGCGGACGCCAGGTGAGTACGGGATCGCCCGCAGCGTCGAAGGGCGTCATGCGATCCATGATGTAGCGGAAGGGCTCGCCCGTGGCGGGATTGCGTGAGTTGATGAAGTAGTCGTCGTTCCAGTAGCCAAGGTCACCCAGCATGAAGAAGCAGGCAAAGAGCCAGAGGGCGCAGAGGGTGAGCAGCGCGGGCCAGCGGGGGAAGGTTGAATCGTGGCGGGGCAAGCGAAGAGGGTAGAGCGAAGTGAACGAGCGAACGAGCAAGCGAGCAAGGGGGAAGCGTGTTGCAGATGCGCACGCTGTCATGCGTAGCGGCGCATCGCGACTTTGTAGGGAGCGTCGAGGTTTTGGATCATGTAGCGCAGGGCATCGACGGCGTGGTCGAAGCCGTCGCCTTTGACGGGCGTGTCGTCTTCGGGGCGGTTGGTGGGGTAGTGGTAACGCTCAAGGGACTCGATGAGGTGGGTGCAGCGTGCGTGGATGAAGAGTGTGGGGCCGCCTGCTGCCGGCGCGAGACGGGCGCGGAGCAAGTTCAGGCTTTCGTGTACGCCCATACGACGTGACTTGACGAGCATACCGGCTTTGCGAAGGCGCATCACGCTGCTTTCGCCAGTGTGGTCGTTGGTGGCGTTGCCAGCAGGATCAACGCCTATCCATGCGAGGCGCGGCCATGTGTGGCTGGTGGGTGTGGCGCGGCTTTGGATGATGGACTGGATGTGATCGTCAATCACGACGCCTGTCATGACGCGTTCGTCGACGATGGTGAGTACGCCGCGATCATCGAGTGCGCCCCAGAGGACAACGGTGGGTGCGCGGAAGCCGAAGTCCATGCCGGCGATAAAGGTGAGGGATTCGGAGGAGGGGAGCGACTGTGTCACGTGCGTGCGCGGGTCAAACTCGGGAAGCACGGCGTCGCTGCGTCGTGGGCGGGTGCAGAGCATTTCACTTTGCCACACGGTGAGCGCGACGCGGCGTTTCATGTCGATGGCGTCGCGGATCGTGATGTGACCGGCATCGTGTGGGGCCCGCTGCTTGGCTTTGCCGTCGCATTCGTCGCTCAGCGGGCAGCGTGCGCAGGCGTATTCGTCGCTACACGATGCGAGCACATCGACAACGCCCCATTGGAAGAGCGAGCGATGGCCATCGCGAGCTTCGCCTACGAGGTCGTGCATGACGCC
Organism: Phycisphaerae bacterium; assembly: GCA_046316615.1. GTDB lineage: Bacteria > Planctomycetota > Phycisphaerae > Phycisphaerales > UBA1924 > BJHL01. Next base: position 10,649 of record JBKDAN010000037.1, on the reverse strand, counting down.
GTAGGGGTTGTGCATGGTGGAGAGGCAATCGACGCTGCCGCGCACGTCGAATGCGCCGCAGGTTTTGCTTCGCGTGGTGAGCTGGGCGGCTTCCCAGATGTCGCGCGAGAAGAGATCGACTTCGTCGCAGCGGAGCTTCTGCACGCGTGTGCCGCGGACGGAGGTTTGACTTTGGGCGAGCAGTTCGACGGTGCTGCCGTTGATCAGCGAGAGTTTGGTGTCGGTGAGTTTGCGCACGAGGGCGTGGAGGTGCGGATGATCTTCGTGAAAGATGCGACGCAAGTGGGCGTGCATGCGTTTGCTCTGGTCGAGCGAGCCGGCGAGGATGCGGATTTCGATCTCGGGTTTGAAGATGAGATCGAGGGCGGTGGCGAGTGCGCCGAGCAGGGTTTTGCCGCCGCCTCGGTTGGCCCAGACGACGCTGTCGATGGGTGCGCTGGTGGATGTGTCGGGTGTGAGCGAGCCGCGACCTTCGAAGAAGGTGTGGGTGATGAAGTCAAAGGGTGCGGCGTGACCTGTGATGAGAGCTGAGCGTGCGATTGCGAGGCCTGTGTGCTCGCGGATCCATGTATGGAGTGCGGCGGGCGTGGCGGGCGGGGTGTCGATGGCGATGGGGATGGCGGGTGTGATCTGCGAGTTGGAGTTGCGAGTCATGATGTGACCTTTCTGTGTGCGATGTGATCAGGGCGCGACGTAGACGAGGGGTTTGGCGGCGGCGTGTGAGCCGGCGAGGACGAGAAGCTCGGCAGCGAGGCGGCGGTTTCGCAGCCACTGGCCATGAGCACCTGCGCGAGTGCGCGTGCTTTTGCTGCCCAGCACCCAGGCGCGCAGAGCGTGACGCAGCGTGGGCTTGTCGGTCAGGAGCTTTTCGCACGTGTCGATGTCGGCGAGGCGCCACGGTTCGCACTTGTGGGCGGCGAGTGCGCGGGCGAAGGCGCGGTCGCGGTGCGATGCGGGCCATGGGACGTGGCGCATGCTGGCACGCTCGAAGAACGGGCAGAAGCGGCCCATGGCGGCGAGCGTTTCGGTGAGAGGCGTGAGGGGTTCGTCGAGATATGCGCTCACGAGTCGGCGCGCGACAGAGAGGCCTCGGTAGCGCGGATCGACGATGACGCGCGAGATGGTGCGCAGGAACATGTTGACGGTGCGGGCGCGACTGGTTGCATCGCGTGCTGCGAAGTCGGGACCAAAGACGTCGGGCCAGGCGTGCGCGCGCCAGGAGCCGTTGAGTGTGGGCATCGAGACTTGCAGCAGGCCGATGTCGAGCTGCGCCGAGGGATCACGAGCGAGCAGGAGCGCGACGCAGGTGGCGGGCTCAGCAGCGCGGTAGTGAAAGGGCGTGAGTCGCTCGAGCGCGACGGCGGCGCGGCGGGACAGGAGCGGCACGCGGGTGATTTCGATGCGAAGCGCGGCGGTTTCAGGCTGCGCGAATGACGCGGGGCTGTGGGCGATCATGTTGAGTTCCTTCCACGGTGATGGACGCTTGGTCGCAGTGGACGATGACATTGGGTGTGAGCCACGCGAGCACGTCGGTGTGCGCGGTGGCGACGATGAGCAGGCGGTTTTCGCGGCGCATGCACGCGGCGACGGAGAGGCAGACGGCCCGCGCAGTGATGCGATCGAGGACGCTGGCGAACTCATCGATGAGCAGGACGTGAGCGCGATGCGAGAGTGCCAGAGCGATCGCGAGACGCGTGCGCTGGCCGTCGGACAGTTCGCGAGCGGAGCGCGGGAGCAGCGTTGCGTCGGCGAGGCCGCAGCGGGCGAGGATGGCGAGAGCGACGGGGAGGGGGCCCTTGAGGGCGTCGGCCAGCGTGCGAGCGGGCATGCGCTGCGAGAGAGATTGCACGAGCAGCACGCGGCGGCGCGTGGTGCGCAGGCGGGGCGCGAGCGTGCGCAGCAGCGTGCTCTTGCCCGAGCCACTCACGCCCGTGATGGCGATGACGCCGGTGGTGGTGCGGCAGATGCGAAGGAGGTGTCGCAGAGCGGGCGGGGGCGCGGGGCGCGACGGCTTGCGTGAGACAGCAAGGCCGAAGGGCGCGAGCGCTTGAAGCAGGCGCGGCGAGGGGCGTGTGGAGACGGGAAGAACGCGGACGATGGATGAACGCGGGCGGCGCGATGGCGCGCTCGCACGGGGCGAGAGTGGTTTGTGCATGGTTGTGCTCGTTTGTGGTCGCTGGTGTTCGCTGGTACTCGTTTGTCACGAGGCGCGACGGCGCGCGGTTTCGAACGCTTCGAACATCAGGCGGATGGCTTCGTCGTGGCGACGAATCTGGTAGAAGCTGATGCCTATGACGCGAGCGGCGGCGCGCAGGCTCATGCCGTCGATGTGGCAGAGCTGCGCGACTTGGCGGCGGTTGCCCGTCCAGCCATCGCGATGGGTGGTGACGAAGACGAAGAAGGGTGCGAGGATGCGGTGCACCGTGGCGCGAACGTCACGGCGCAGCATGCGCGGGTCGAGATCCAGTTCGCGAGCGAGGTTGTTCGCGGAGAGGCGGCGGAGGTAAATGCCCTCGACCTTTGCGCGTTGATTGAGCGGCAACCACTGGGCGCGTTCGATGATGCGTTCGACCAACTCGCGGCGTTGATTGCGATGGATGTCGGCGAGGAAAGCGGGGACGGCGTAGGCATCCTGCCCGGTGGAATTTTCCGTAAGTACTGGTGTGGTTGTGAGTTGCAGCCTGTCTACGGACTTGAGCTTGCGGGGCATGAGGACCTCCCGAGTTCGTCACCAATCAGTCTCCGACCGAAAGTTCACTGTCTTGTGAACACTGGGTATAATCTACCACGTGCTTGACGTTTTTGCAAGGACTATGTACGGTATGGACACGAATTGAGCGCACAAGCGTGGTCCGGGGCCGGTGGAATTGTTGGTAATTGTCTGGTGGTGTCGGCGAGGAGTGACGCAACATGGAATCGGAGCGGCAGTCATCGATGAACACGGCGCGGGTGGGTGTGCTGGTGCGGACGGCGCGCGAGCAGCGCCGCATGACGCTTGCGCACCTTGCGGAACTGGTGGGGTGCGCGAAAAGCTACTTGTCTGCGATTGAGAACGGGCATCGCAGTGCACCGGGGGATGAAGTGCTTGTGAAGTTGGAGCAGGCCCTGGGCATGGCGAATGGGACGCTGCTGGGTGCGGGGCGGTGGCAGCGCAGTCTCGAAGCGGGCGGCATGCATGTGCAGCGCGATGTGGCGGCGATGCAGCGCGATGTGCAGGCGACGCAGCAGCTGCGCGCGATGCTGGCGGCGAAGGGTTCGATTGATGCGTTGTATCGCAGTGGCGAACTGACGAAGTTTGCGTCGCGACTGGGAGCGGAGAACGCGACGAATGCGACGGTGATGCCGCTGCCGCTTGAGGTGCCGCTGATTAACAGTGTGGCGGCGGGATATCCGACGGAGTTCACGGATCTGGGATATCCGGCGCGTGTGGCAGACGAGTATGTGCGCTGCCCGGACCTGCACGACCCGGATGCGTTCGCGGCGCGGGTGGTGGGGGACAGCATGGAGCCCAACTACGTGGAGGGGGACGTGGTGGTCTTCAGCCCGGCGCGAGCGGTGCGCAACGGCAGCGACTGTTTTGTGCGGATTGAGCCGGATCACACGACGACGTTCAAACGCGTGTACTTTGAGCATGCGCCGGAGGCGAGCGATGCGAGCGGCACGCCAATTGAGCGCATTCGTTTGCAGCCGCTGAACAATCGGTATGCGCCGCAGGTGTACCGGCGGGAACAGGTGGCGGGGCTGTATGCGGCGGTGAGCGTGATACGGAAGATTGGGTGAGCGACTCAGCGGATCGGAGACGAAGCCGCGAGTGCGCGGTCGATTTGGTCGCGCAGCTCCGCAGCGACGTAGTTTGCACGAGCTCTCACATGCAGGATGGGGAGCTGTGCGTCCGCATATGCGGTGTCGACGAACGAGTCCCGGGCTTTGCGACGTTCACCGGAGTGGGAAGCGTCGTCGAGTTCAATGACGAGCATCGGTGCCATTGACAGAGCGTCGCAGAGCACGAAATCGGCATGCTTGGAGCTGATTCGATTGAACGCGACCTGACGGGTCGCACCTTGAACGCGAGGTGACAGCATGTCCGCGATCCGTACTTTGGCGAGAACGACATGGGAGGCCGGGACACATGAACGAAGAACGTGATAGAAGCGCAACTCCGCCGGCGACAGGACCGAACTGACTCGGCTGTACTGGGTTTGAGCCGAGCCTCGCGCCGTGCCGAGCAGCAATCTCACCAGCGTCTCTTTCAGCAGAAAAAGAGCCACAGCTATCACAGCAACGATTACCGCGATCACGATGAGCTGACTCGGAAACTGAACTCGCGAAGGAGTTTGGGCGAGCGATGGGAAGGTGGCGATAAGGGATGCAAGCAATGACATGCCACATGATTGCATCCTGTTCGCTCGAGGTCAGTAACCTGAACGTGAGTGAGTCGTAAGACATCGCGCGGATAGGAGTATCGAAAGGCGTGTGTTTGCGTGGCGGAGCGCGAGGGCTTTGTTGTGCGCGCGTTGTCGCGCGTGGTGGTTGTCAGGCCGGCGGAGCTATCGCTGCTTCTCGCGGCGTTTGGCACCGTGTTCTGCATGTTCACGGCGTACATGATGCTGCGCCCGGTGCGTGATGCGATCGGGGCGGAAGATCATGAGAAGATCAGCGAGCTGTTCTGGGGCACGTTCATCGCGATGCTGGCGGTGCAGCCGGTGTACGGATGGCTGACATCGCGATTTCGCCGGACGGCGTTTTTGCCTTGGGTGTATGGATTTTTCTGTTTGAACCTGGTCGCATTCTGGGTGTGGTTCACGTTCACGGATGAGAAGTCGGTGTCGCATCTGTACGCGGGGCGGGCGTACTTCGTGTGGGTGAGCGTGTTCAATCTGTTTGTGGTCGCGGTGTTCTGGTCGCTGATGGCGGACATCTTCACGCGGGAGCAGGCGGGTCGGATGTTTGGGTTCATCGCGGCGGGGCTGTCGTGCGGGGGCATGGCGGGGCCTGCGGTTGCGACGGTGCTGGCGCCGCGCATCGGGGCGATCAGTCTGCTGCTGGTGGCGGCGGGTGTGCTGGCGCTGTCGCTAGTGGCGATGCTGGGGCTGCTGGCACTGCATCGACGTGTGCCGGGTGATGGCGGTGAGAGTCTGAGCGCCGAGCAGGCGCGCGAGCGCGATGCGGCGCTGGGCGGGGGCATGTGGAGCGGGTTCACAGCGGTGGCGAAGTCGCCTTACCTGCTGGGTATTGCGCTGTTTGTGCTGCTGCTAACGTGGGTGAGCACGTTCTTGTATGTGGAGCAGCTCAAGCTGGTGAACAGCGCGTTTGCGACTCGCAACGAACGCACGGCGTACTTCAGCACGATTGATTTCTGGGTGCAGGCGGCATCGCTCGTGCTGCAGATGCTGATTTTCAGCCGGGCGTTCAAGCTATTTGGTTTTCGTGCGATGATCGTGTTCATGCCGATCGTGATGATGGCTGGATTTGTCGCGATTGCGATTGCGCCGACGTTCGCGATGGTGGTGGCGGTGATGTGCGTGCGGCGCGTGGGTGAATATGGCATCACGCGGCCGTGTCGCGACATGCTGTGGACGAGTGTGCCGCGTGAGGAAAAGTACAAGGCGAAAGCGCTGATCGACACGTTTGTGTATCGCGGCGGCGACGCGACCAGTGCGAGCCTGCACAAGGCGCTGAAGCTGGGTCCGGCGGAGACAGCGTGGCTGGGAGCGGCGACGGCGGCGGTGTGGTGCGGGGTGGCGTGGTGGGTGGGAAGGAGAGGGGATACGTCACGATCGAAAGTGGCGTGACGATCTTGGTACGCAGTGATGCAATCATCGATGCCGTCAATAGCACTCGAGCTTGCCTCGCACACGGTCGAATCGACCGGCGGCTAGATCATCGTGACGAATGAAGTAGTAGATGGTACCTGAGTCTCCCCACTCAAAGCCCGTGGCGGGATCAGTGTCGAACTGAGCGAGCAGACGCCACTCCGCAGCGAGCGATTCGGTGACTTCTCGTGGTTGATACGCCGACGCGTTGGCATTCTCGGGCTGGCGACGCCACTCGCTCATTGCGATGTCTTCATGCATGGAACCTTGGATGAGCCAGGGGTGGCCGAGGAGTTGGTGGGAACGAGGTTCGGGCGACAGAACTCGGCGGCGAAAGGCTCGGAGGAACGTCTCGAACTGTTCGATGTGCTCGTTGCGGATCCAGCGTGCATCGAGGTACTCGTCGGCGAATTCGGGTAGCGAACTGACAACTTTCACGTCAAGTCGGCAAGGTGTGTAGGTCTTTGTGCCATGTTTTGCGTCGTCTTGAAAGTAGTAGTCGTTGGGTAGAGCACGGCGGCGAAGTTCATCGATCGGTGCGGGAATATGTTGCACGAGAAAGCCGCCCGCGTCGCGTTTGCATGATTCCCATGGCATATCCATGAGGTCATACCAGAAACAGAGAGAGCCGGTGTGAGGGAGGGGGTTGTCTGGCGCAAGCTTCGCGAGATTCTGCAAGTCGATCTGCGCGATAAAGTTCATGGAACGCCCGCGCCAGACAGGCCACGTATGTGCTGCGGGCAGATCGGGTAGACCGCCGAGCCGCGGTGCATCTTGTGCAAGGGAATGCTGCGTGACACGTTCGGCGTGCAGAGCGAATGCGAAGCGAGACATCGCCAGCAGTTCATCTGCGTACTCGTGGAGCTTCCACGTGTGCAGTGCGTCGCGCAGCGAAGACGGATCCCATGCGTTGTCCGGCGGAACAAACACGTGTGGCTGCGGATCAGGCTGAGGGAGCCCAAGCAGCTTACGGAATAAAGACGCGATATCCCGCATTGAGCAGTCCCGTGTCTTGCTGGTGTTCCTTGAGCAGTTGTGTGAGGCGTTGCTCGATGATGTTACCGGCATCCTTGAGGATTGAATCGGCGTCGGTCTTGCCGCCGGCCATCATGAGGAAGTTGAAGACGCGGGCCATGCCGCAGTTGGCGATGAAGTCGGGGATGATGGCGAATTGCTGGTCGGCGTCGCGCATGAGGGTGAGCTGGTCGCTGACCCAGCTTGCGACGTCTTTCTTGGTGTGGTCGTAGGCGAAGGGGTTGTTGGCGCCGCAACTCACGACCTTGATGCCGGCGTTCTTCATGACGCGGAGGCGCTGGGCGGCTGTCGTGTGACTCGCGGCGGCGGGGATGTAGATTTCAGCGGGGAGGTTGAGGAGTTCATCGCCACTGGCGGTGTCGATCACGCTTGCGCCATTTTCGCTGTAGCGAACGGGCAAGTTGGTGCTTTCGCGTGCGAGGATGAGCTTGCGGCTGTCGATGCCGCGTGGGCTGCTGACGACGCGGATGGTGCCGTCGGCGTTGCGCGTGCTGGTGGCGACGAGGACGGCGCCTTGCTTTTCGAGGTAGTAGGCGGTGAACGCGCCGACGGCGCCGAAGCCTTCGACGATCATGCGCTGACCTTGGAGGCTCTTGCCGCGGAGCTTGTAATAGGCTTCGACGCTGCGAGCAACGCCCAGGCCTGTGACGACGTCGGCGACCATCCACTTGCCGCCGCGAGGACCGGGCAGGTCGCTCAGCGTGACGAGGGCTTCGACGCCGTGCTTGAGGCGTTCGATCTTCGGGGCGGGGCCTTCGCTGTCGGTCCACTGGTGGCCGCGCGCAATGCCTTCTTGCACGTGGCCGAGTCCCAGCACGCGCTGCGTGACGGCGGTTGCTTCGCTCACTTCGTCGACGCCGACGTCGCCGCCTGTGCCGTAGCAGTTCTTGAGGTAAGGGCCGATGTGGCGATACCAGCGTTCGAGCACGCCGTGCTTCACGTCAGTCGGAGTCGCTGCGTTGAAGCGGATGACACTCTTGCCGCCGCCGATGTCTGGGCCGCAGGCGCGGAACTTGACGGCCATGGTCTTGGCGAGGAAGACGGCTTCTTCGCGCGTGCCTTTGTCGCGCATGCGTGTGCCGCCGCCGGCTGCGCCGCCGCGAAGGCTGTCGATGCAGAGCCAGCCGACAGCGTCGGTCACGTCGTCATGCCACTCGACGACGATGGCGGGTGGGCGCTGGTAGAAAGCTTGATACTTGGCGAAGCCGTCGGCGGTGGTGGTGGACATGGGGCGGATGGTAGCGGAGGAAGCCCCGGGGACTGTGCGTATGGCCATATGCGCGGCATGCGGGGCCGTTGTGGAGCGGGGTCGCGCAAGTTCAGTCGTTGTCCTGCTCAACGAACGCGGCGGCCTGATTGGCGGCGCTGGTGATGGGGGCCTTTACCCCGTGAACGTGCACGAGCTCGCCGCCTGCGTGGGCCGCGTTGGCGAGGACGAGGGCGGGGAGCAGCCACACGAGCAGGCAGCCCGCGAGCAGGCCAAGCCGCGTGGAGGTCTTGATGCGATCGCCCGACTTGAAGGCGATGATCGTCGCGATGGTGAGCGTCGCGGTGACGCCAATGAACAGATTGCGAGCGAGCTCGGCCAGCTCTTCGTGGCGGTGCAGCGTGGGGCCGGTGCCTTCCACCATGTGGGCGTATTTCTCGGTGGCTTCGCCGGTTTGGATGGCGAGGAGCATGAACGCGGTGCCCACCGCGCACGTGACGAGCGACGCAACGAGCATGGCGCGCCACTGCGACTTCCATGCGAGGGCGATGACGAGGAAGACGGGGACGATGAGCGGGATGGCGAGGGCGAAGTGAACGACGAGGGGGTGGAGGCCGTCGAAGGCTGGGGCGGTGGGGATGGCGAGGGGATTCATGACATAATTATACGGAATGTGGACAGAGAAGTTTCATGGGTCGCGGAGGGGCGGAGGTGGGCGGAGAGGCGCGGATGTGAAAATTGGTTGTTGAAGACTCGGTCAAGCCATGGGGCGTCTGCGTGATTTCATCGCACCTGCTTCTCACTCTGCGTTTCTCTGCTCGCCTCCGCGTCTCCGCGACGTGTCTTTAGACCAATCCCACCGCGAAGAAGACGGCGGTGAAGGCGAGGTCGGCGATGACAATCGCGACGACGCACTGGACGACGGTGCTGGTGGTGGCTTTACCAACACCTGCTGCGCCACCGGAGACTTTGAGGCCGTTGAGGCACGCGATGGTGCCGATGAGCAGGCCGAAGACTGCGCCCTTGCTGACGCCTGTGGCAAAGTCAACAAGCTTGGCCTGGTCAAGCATGTTGCGCATGAAGTTGTCGAAGGGAATATCGAGGGCGACGACGCTGATGGCGAGTGCGCTGGCGATCGAGACGACGCTCGCGATGATGGCGAGACAGGTCATGCTGAGAACGGCGGCGAGCAGGCGCGGCACGACGAGGAAGCGCACGGGGTTGAGGGCGTGAGCTTCGAGGGCTTCGACTTCTTCGCTCACGACCATCGTGCCGATCTCAGCAGCGATACTTGCGCCGGCGAAGCCGGTGAGCACGATTGCGCCGATGAGCGGGCCCAGTTCGCGCAGCACCGCGATAGAGATGATGTTGGCGACGAGGTCCTTGCGACCGAAATCATCGAGCGGCGGCGAAAGCTGGAAGGCGAGGATCAGGCCCACGCATCCTGAGACGAGACTGACGATGAAGATGCTGCGCACGCCTACGCGGACGATCTGCGAGATGACGGCGGCTTTACCCAAGCGGAGTTTGGGTGAGATCGCACCTTTGAAGGCCCAGAGCAGTGTGTCCCAGAGAAGGAAGACCGCGCTGCCCATGTGATCGACCATGGAGATGGCTTGCGCGCCGATGGTGGCGACGGGTGCGAGCAGTGCGTCGCGCAGGCGGGATGGTTGGGGGGAGGGCATGGTCGTGACGGGTGAACAGGTGGGGAGGTGAGCAGGTGTAGGGGTGCTTGAGAAGTAGTATACAGGGAGGGCATGGGAGATGCGTGAAGATGCGGATAGGCTTGCGGATGAGCAGTGATGCGCAGTTTGATGCCGTGGGATCGATCGTGCATGTGTTCGCGACGGCATCGACGTTTGTGCGCGCGACGGTGGCGGATGTGCCCGAGTCGCGCATGAGCGAGTGCGTCGGCACGATCGTGAATCATCCGGCGTGGACGCTATCGCATCTCAACGCGTATGCGGCGAGTGTGCTTGCGATGGTTGATGAGTGTGACGCGAGTGAGGCGGCTGCGGAGATGGCGCGGTATGGCTTTGGGACGACGCCCGTGGCAGATGCATCGGCACATGCAAGCAAGAGCGAGTTACTTAGGCGGTTTGATGAGCGGTGTGCGCGGCTGGTTTCGGTGGTGCCAGTCAAGCACACAGCATACTTCTCACGGCCGGCGCCGGAGAAGTTTCAGCCTCATGCACGCGTGATCGGTGATGTGGCGACCATCTTGATGACGACGCACATGGGGTACCACTTGGGGCAGTTGCGCCAGTGGCGACGAGCAGCCGGATTGACAATGAAGTGAGTGCGTTCAGCACGTTCCGCCAGCGAGGACATTGAAGAAGTCAATGACGTCCTGGTCTTCGGGAAACACGTCGTTGTTGTTGAAGTCAATGTCGTTGCAGGCGGGGCAATCGGCGCCGGCGAGGACGTTGAAGAAGTCGACCGAGTCCTGGTCGTCGGGGAAGACGCCGTCGTTGTTGAAGTCAATGTCGTCACAAGTAACGACCGTGCCGGGCACGCATGCGCCGGTGAGGGTGATGGTGTAGGGACCGCTAGAAGGCGTCACGGGCGTGCTGATCCAGCCGGCGAGGGGGCTG
>JBKDAN010000036.1:0-2120 GCA_046316615.1 Phycisphaerae bacterium | reverse complement strand
AGAAATGCAGCGGAAGGCTGCAAGCCACTTGCGCGCGAGCTGATTGCCTGCGACTTCACTTCCATGTGCTGCGTCAGCACGGACGCGGGATCGCTGGCGGAATGATCGCCGAGTTGAACGTCGCGTTGTGCTTGACCATCTGGCATACTGCGCTCACAAGCGGCGGGCGGAAACCGACGTTCGCGGAAACACTTGAAGAAGTTTAGCGGATCACACGCGGTTCCACACGCGGCGTGTCGTCATCGACGAGGTCAGGGAACTCGCTGCGTTCCACATCGCTGAGATACCGCAAGTCATCCAGCCGTTCGTTGCGCAGCACCTCGGCGCGGATGAACACGAAGAAGCGCTGGCGTCCGGCGTTCTTGGTCTGATTCTTAAAGAGATTGCCCAAGAGCGGAATTGAGCCCAATCCTGGAATCTGCGCCGCGCTCTCACCGTCGGTGATGAGTTCCAGGCCGCCAACGACCACCGCGTGTCCATCGGGGATGGTCGCCACGCTGTTGACTTGATTCTGCTGACGCGGAGGTGGCAAGTTAGCTGCGGGCGACGTGCCGACGAAGCTCGACAAACTCACCGAGTATTGCAACACCAGATGGTCACCTTCTGCAATCTGGGGCCGAACTGAAATCGTTGTGCCAGCATCCTGCGTGCCGCCAAACCCAGCCTGCGTGCTTGAGTTCCCTTGACTCACCACGCCCACCGGCTGCTGCAGCACACTGCCGAAGGTCGCTTGTTCGTTGTTGTTGACCAGCACCTTTGGTGCGGACACGCTGCGTCCTTCAGAGATATTCTGAACCGCACGCACGACCGCCGCGAAGTCACCAGGATTCAACACCGCACCCGTGAAGCCACCGCCATCGCCGACAGTGCGATTGCCCGCTTGTCCACCGGAGAGGCCGAAGAGTGACGACAGCCGGTAGCTCGTCTCGCCGTCGCGGAACAGACGTTCGAGTTCGACTCCCAGACTCACCGAGTCACTTTCGCTCAGGCTGATCAGAGTCGCTTCCAGCATGACTTGCGGCTGGCGCACGTCCAGCGTGCTGATCAACGCTTCGAGCTGCGCTAGCGCACGAGGTTCGCCGATGGCGATGATGCTGTTGGTCCCTTCATCCGCTGTCAGACTAATGGCGGCGTCATTGCCACGGCTGCTGCTGCGATCGCCGCCACGACGCGATTCGCCGCCTTCTTCGGTCGGCTGGGTGCTCGCGTCACCATCACGTGCGGGCACTCGAGTTGCCACACCAGTGCCTGTGGTCGCTGTCCGCGACGGACCTGCGGACTGCTGATTGCCCGCTGCAAACGTATCTTCCGCACGCGCGGAAGTTTGCTCGTCACCACCTCCACCATGCAGAGCGCCGACGCTGATCAAACGCTCCAGCACGCTCACCAGTTCCTGCACGGGTCTATTGCGCACGGCAAACGTGCGCACCGGTCTGGCCCCGGACTGCTGCGCGTCCAGTCGCTGCATCAGTGCCTCAATTTTGGCGTGCTGCGTGGGAGTCGCCGTCACGAGCAGCGTGCCTGTGAGATCGTCTTCGACGACTTGAAACCGCTCATCATTGCCTTTGCGCGGCTTGGCGGTTTGCTCGATCAGTCGCGCGACATCCTCGATAGCGAACGATCGCGGGGTGTACGCCTGTGTCGTCGCCGGTTCTTGTTGATCAAGCCGCGTGATGAGAGATCGCCAGTACGTTTCCGCATCTGGAGGGCAGATCAGATAGATGGACGTGCCCGATGGACCAGCAATCAACTCACCTGCGATTTCGCGACCGTCGATGGCTCGCTGCTTGGTCGTCACCTGCGTGGCCAGTGCAATCACCTGCTCTGCCGTCAGGTTCTTCACTTCCACTTCAGCAAACTCACGGGCCTGCGGCATGACAGACATTGCACCGAGTAATTCCTTAGCTTGATCAACTCTTGCAACCGTATCTGATATGACCAGTAGTCCAGAGGCACCCAGCGGAGACGCACTTCCCCCCTGCTTGCTAAGAAACGGCCGCAGACTGTCCGCCGCGTCTTTCGCCGAGCGTCCCTCGACTCGCACGATCTCGCTGACGAATCCGGCACGCACGCGCGCCGGGTCTTCGCTCGCGACTTCCGCTCGCGCCAGCGCGGCGGCG
>JBKDAN010000035.1:0-3939 GCA_046316615.1 Phycisphaerae bacterium | reverse complement strand
TGCTGGTGGTGCGCGACTTTGCCAACATACAGCACGTTGCGAAGTAACCGGCTGACCTCTGCCTTTGCCAACGGCTGGGCAGTCTGCACGTCTCAACGAGGTGCCGGGCTTTCGTCGTGACGAGGTGATCGACAAAAGGGTTGATGGTGTCGGGCGTGGGGGAAATGAACGTGGAGATCGAAAAGTCGGTCACGCGAACTCCTTTAAGGAGCTCGTCGCACACGCAAGGCCCAGCACGGCTCGTGGCGAAGATTGGTCAGTCAGTCGAAGGACGGGTTGCTGGGCAGCCGCTTCAAACCGACTGACTAATTTCCGGCGTTAGCCAGGCAAACAAGGCAAATTTATTGCAATTCCCAATCGATGCCGGGGGGCGGGCTGTAGGTGCACACCATTCCCGTATGGAGGTGTTCACGAAAGTGCGCGTATAGCAAAGGCGACTGTTCCTTGATCTCCTTGAGCGTCCTGATGATTCCCTGCCGCACACTGATGACGACCGACTTGAACTCTGGCGTCTGTTCGAGTTTGTCATCGTCCTCGCCCCTCTCCCGAGGGACCTTTCTAATTAGTTCTGCACGAACCGGGTCGCGTACTCCGAGCAGGTCTAGAACACCGACGCGTTTGTGCGGCAGCTGGAGCAAGTGTCGGATGTACTCCGCCCCAACATGATCCTTTACCACCACGCTTTCGCCTTCAAAGGAGAATCGCCAGCACGCGCCGTCTCGCTCCATTGAGCGAGGACTCGTCAGCGTGGTAGCGTCCACAGTGCGACGACGTTGCAATGCGCGACGAATGGGTTGCCAAGCGGTCGTTGCCGTTAGTGTGCCTTGTTGCCACACGCACAAGTCTGTCAGTTGAAGTAGCTGCACCTGGTTTCGCAAAGCAACCTGATGTAAAGACTCGTCCACCTCTAGTCGCGCAACAGACATGATTGCGGAGACATCCAGCGTGTGGAGCAAGTCATTGATCTGACGCGTGTAAGTTGCGGGGTCACTAGCGATAACGGCCGTGACTGTGTCGCACGCCCCGCCGTCGCGCTGGATCGTCCCGATGTGCCTCCAGCCGGACGAGTTCGTCGGAGTGTGTTTGAGGCGTTGAAGACCTAGCGCATCGCGATAAGCGCTCCCAAGACGATCCCAATCGATGCTCCAGTTCACGATGTCGTCCCGCGTCAGCGATATGGACGTGCCGCCTTCATTGGGATCGCATGCGAACCAGTCATCTTTGTGTCGACGAACCGACAGAAAACCGCTGCGATAGCGGGGATGGGGAATGCGATGTGCGGTCGTTCCCGGGCGATACAGGAACGGCTTCGCTATCTCAAGCATCGTGCCCAGACGCTGTTTCCAAACCATCAACGGCATGGATGCGTCCGGGGCCTCTTCAAGCAGTTCCGAGAAGGGGCAGATTGAGTTCATGGATGGCGTCCTTGCGTTCGTTCACGAAGCGTCGATTCCGGAGAAAACTGAGTGCAACTTCTCCAACATCATCATTCAGCAAGACGATGATGTTGGGCATCTGAAGACGTACAACCCGTTGCTCGCCGGTCGAAAGCGTGAAGCGGAAGTCCAATCGACTTGGCACAGCATCACGTTGCAAGTGAGACAGCATGCCAGCGAACTCGTTCTCCAGACCTGAACTCGAATAGACGTGATGCTCATCCGCTGCATGTGACCGCCGAAACCAGTCAAGTCGTGTCGCAGATACGTCGCTGAGTCCTGCGATATCGCGACATTGGACGCAGCGTGAGCCTTGCTGAAGTAGCGGTGCTGCCGAGAAGAACTGTGGCGGCGTCTGAGATACGAACATGTACTCGGAATTGAAAATCGCTGCGCCCACCAGCCGAGTCACGTCTCGGACATCTGACGGGCGAGCACATTGAACAAAGAGGTGAGAAAAGCGGGTGTCGTACACGACAACATCATTCTGCACCGGCATGTACTGCATCGTCTGACGCGTGGGAAATGCACTCTGGCAGACGGTGGTTCGATGGACCACATCGGAGCGATCAATGTGCAGACGAAAGCCATGCTCGGTTGGCGTGGCCAAAACTCGCGTACCGGTAATCCGGCAACTCTTCTTTGCAAGTCTATCAAAGTCGTCTTGGAGCGAGCGCAGGTTTGAATCCTTGATTGAGAACGTGGCAGTCGGTCCGGAGAGAGGATGAAAGCAGTACGTCCTACGACGACGGACAGGCTGCAACTCAATCACGAGTCGTTGTGCGGCATCGAAGTCTTCTATGACGAGCATTGCAGCCAGATCGCCGCAGGTACCATCGATCGGAAAAGGAAGTTTGCGCCGCGCATGACTGAGCACCGCGAGTAGACGCCGATGCTCATCACTCGTCGCGAGATCTGCGATGACTGCGAGCTCGGTCAGAAGCTGGGGTGGAAGCGAATCCGGCGCTGCGATAACGCACTCGTACAGACGATCAAAGTTGACGGACGCGCGGGTCAGAATGCCGGTGGAGCGCAGTTCGGACTTGTAGCGTTTGAGGAGCTTGTTCCATGTTTCGACAGAGAGTGCTTGTGGTGAATTAATGAGTACGGTGAGATCGAATGTCTGATGCATCTAGTGCTTGCTCAAGAAAGCGCCTCACGCATTGCAATCCGCGCAACTCGCGACGACGCAGGGCCCGATCGATACATATGGGTATGCTTGGTCCATGTTCTGACAGAGGTTGTTTGTTCGGAGGGCGTATGGATTCGGGCTCGTATTTCAACCGCCGAAAGTCGCTTGCCATGCTCGTTGTTGATCGCTCCAACGTACGCAGCGGACTATTGCTCGCAGCTCACGTTCTGTTACCGAGTCTTTCCCGCTTGTGACCGGGGGATGGAGCAGCAATCGCTCCTGAATCTGTGGTGCTAGAAGCAACAAGTTCATGATCTGTGACACCCGTGCAGGCGTCACCCTGGCGACGACTGCAAGCTCCCGCTGGCTCGCGATCTCACCCGCCCGTATCAGCCCGTCGAGTTTGATCGCCAACGCCATCAATCGCGCCACACGCGGTATGCGACCGATCGGCCCGGACGGCTGGGATGTGGTGCCGGTTGTCGGCGGTGCGGAGCGACGAGGCCCCGTCCGCTTCCCCACCTTGGTCACCTTGAAACTGCCCGTCAGAATCGCACCCTGTCCCATCACGTCACTCCTTGTTAGCAAACCCCACACCCGCCCGACAGACGAGCGTGACCGCCTCGGTCGCCGCGTCGTATTCCACCAGCTCGACCATCGCCTTCATCAGCTGCTCGCGTTCGCCGGGCAGCATCGCAGTCCAGAGCACGTCGAAACCTTCAACCGCTCCGGCAATCTCATCCTCATCGATCTGACGGGCTTCATCTGCAGCGATGCGGGCCTCCAACGCCTTCACCTGCCGCTTCAAACGTTCACGTTCCTTGGCCACGTCCTTGCCCACACAGCCCGTCTTGCCAGCCAGTTGCTCGCGCAGGGCGGCGAGTTCGTCCACGCGGCGGTGGGCAGCGTCGGCCAACTGCTGGCGCGCCTCCTCGACAACGGCTGCGAGTGTGGCGTCTTCGGTGAGCAGCGGCTTCAGCTGGTCAAGCACAAAGTTCTCGAGGTCTTTCGCTGGCAGCGACGGGCACGGGCACGCGGCTCGTCCTCGCTTCGAGGCATTCGAGCACACGTAGTATCGATGGACGCTCGTCTTCTTGTTCCCCTTGCGCGTCACCGTGCTCAAGTTCATCGAGCAACTGCACGCTTTGCACCGCACCAAGCCTCGTAACGGATTGACGCTCGTCACCTGACCGCTGCCGCCAGCCTGTGATGCGACCTTGAGTTGCTGCTGGACGGCGGCGAAGATGTCAGCGTCCACGATGGCGGGGTGTTCGCCGTCGTACGTCTGGCCATGATGCGGCACTTTCCCGATGTAGATCGGGTTACGCAGCAATCGGCTGATCTCTGGTTTGGCAAACGGCTGCCCGCCCA
>JBKDAN010000034.1:0-136297 GCA_046316615.1 Phycisphaerae bacterium | reverse complement strand
TATTGCTGGACGACTCGGATTCCTCTTCGGGATTCTGTCCGCGAACGGGTTAGTTGCTCTTTGGCGGGTCGCTGTTGACCCGGGACGCACTCATTTGCTTTGCGTGATGACATCGTTGCCATCACTGCAGCTTCGACAATCATCGCCGTACTCGCCACCGCCGCGTTGCGGCTTGTGCATGCCCGCAGCGCGTCTCTGCAGCATGCGGGTTGTTCACCGCTGGGCCTTGAAGAGAGCGTTGATGCTGGCATCACTGTGTTAACCGCAAGCGAACGTCGCCCGTCGGCCATGACCGGAGATGCAGCGTGAAAACATCGATCCACCCACCCACCGACGCGTCTGTTGACGAACAGCTCGAAACCCCGCCCGTGACGCCAACTTCCGCGAGAAGCTACCTAAAAACTCTGCGGGCTATCACTCGTGAGGCTCCGTGGAGAGTTTGAGGAACTAACAAAAGCGACCCCGGAGCATGCCGCATGCTCCGGAGTCGATTGTTCAAGCGGCGTGACTCTGATGCAAGATCACGAACGGCGACGGCGAGCAATCACCAAGCCGCCCAAGCCAGCCAGCGCAAGGGCACCAGGCGTGGGAACGGTGAGCGGCGCGGAGATCGCGTAGATGCGGAGGAAGTTGGTGCCGCCAAGGGTGTTGGTGATCCAGTTGGTGTTCGCGACGCCGCCGTAGTAGACGTTGGTCCCGCCGAAGGGGCGGAAGGTCTGCAGCGTGGGGAACCAGCCGATCCAGGCGCTGCCAGTGACGGTGTTGCCGTTGCGGTCGCCGTTGATGCCAGCCTGGTGCGTGGCGGACCAGAATGAGACCGAGTTGGCTGCGACGAGCTGGCCCAGCGTGTTGTAGACGGGAATGTTGTCGCTGACGGTGTCGCTCATGCCCGCGAGGGTCGTGCCATTAACAGTCCCCGTCGTGGCGTCGAAGATCGAGCCGACGAGGCTGAAGGTCGCACCGGTGATCGTTGAGCTGTTGCTGGCGGCGGCCTCGGCGTTGACGATGTTCTGCCAGTACGACACGCTCCGCGTCTGCGAGGGGATCGTGCTGTTGTACGCCTGGTAACTGCCCGTCGAGGCGAAAACCACGCGGTACTGCGAGCCTGCCGGGAGATCGGGCAGGACGACCGCTGCCTGAGCCGCACCATTGAACGCAAGGACAGCCATCACCGAAAGGAACATACGACGCTTCATAGCAAACTCTCTCTCTTTCTGACCTTTCGGCCAGAGGATGCCGAGTGTCCGGCACCCGTCTTGGTCCGCGCGATACAACGTAACATCCGTGCATCGTTCGTGGACACTCTCTCGAAGCCGCTCAACACGCCATTTCGCGGGCTGTGCAGGAACTTCAGAGCACGCTTGCATGTGCCCTGGCAAACTCAACACGTTGAGGAAGAGTGACGACGGCCACGATTATCCAAAATACTTTGGATGCGCGTGCGTCATGGTGCAGCTCGACAGGATCGACTGGATCGACAGGCCAACCGTCGCAACAGGACGTGTTTGATGAACTGGCTGGCTCAGCGTTATCGCACCGGCTTCACTTGGCGATCAGATCGCGCACTTGCTGGGCTTCCTCGGCTCTTCCCAAGGCGTCAAGGCACTTCGCAAGATCGCGGCGGTACTTTGTGGCAAGCGAGTGCGACGTACCAAAGGCAGTTATCGCCCTTGCAAGTCCGTCGCGAAGAATGGGCTCAGCTCTCTCGGGTAGCTTCTGATCCATCAGCACATTCGCCGTCATGCACGTCGCAGAGAGCGTGTAGCGATGCGTCGGACCAAGGTGCTGATTCATGCGATCAACAATTTCGTTGCCAAGTGTCCACGCCTCATCGAGTTTGCCCATGCGCCGGTAGGTCTCGGCCAGATTGGAGCCATTGAGGAGCGTGCCCTCATGTTCGGGGCCGCGTGCGCGCGTGCTGATCTCGTACGCCTGACTCAGCAAATTGCTGCCTTCTTCCAGTTCGCCGAGTCTGATACGAGTGCCTGCGAGGTTGTGCAACGCACCAAGTGTCTTGGTATGCTCGTCGCCGAGTGTCTCTCGGTGCAACGCGTACACCTCTGCCAGCATGTCAGCGGCCTTGTGCTGATCGCCGCTGGCAGAATACACGGTCGCGATGTCGTTCACAAACAACAAGGTCTTTGGATGCTCGCGGCCGAGTCGTTTCATCGCCGTTTGCACGATTGGCTCGAGAATCTCCAGTGCTTTTCGATGATCCCCCCCACGGCTGTAGAAAAGCCCGAGATCGAACTTCGCAAGCAGCGTGTCGGGGTAGTCTTCGCCGAAGGCCATGCGACGAAGCTGAATCGCTTCCAAGAGTTGCGCTTCGCTTGGATTCTGCCCCGAAACAGCCTCCGCAATAGCAAGGGTATATGAAAGGCGAAGTGTGAGGGAGTGCGATTTGCCCAGCGAATCTGTCGAGAGAGCAAGCGCATTGCGTGCCAGTGTGGCCGCTTTGTCGCGTTCGCCCCTTTGCACGTAACACAACGCAAGATTGTTCGAAATCGTCAGCGTGAGAGAATCCGAAAGTCCCAGAGCCTCGCTCGCATCTTTGGCGAGAGGCTCGAAAAGCGCGATGGCTTGCGTGACCATCCCCGCGTGATCAGTGGCGGTTGCGAGCGAAGCAAGGCTATCAATCGTTGCCCGTGATTTGGGGCCCAAGACCTGAGTGTTCAGTTCAGCAGCGCGACGGAGGTGCTCGACCGCCCTGCCGGGCCTTCCGAGCCCGAGATACGCATTGCCGATTGTTGAGCGAATCGCAGCCTCGACGACAGGTTGATCCGCGAATCGCCCCTCCCCCACCTTTGCGGCCGCTCGATCAAGCACCTGGACAAGCGTGATGTCTGGGTCTGACGTGATGCCGACATCTGCCTGCGACTCGACGTTCGCAAGAGCGAGGATGTCATTGGAGAGGAAGCGGCGGACAGCCTCAGCAACGCGGGCCTGCTCGTCCGCACGGTCGCGTTCCGCGGTGATCAGACCCAAACGCTTGAGTGCAACCTGTTCTGCACGACTGGCGCGAACCGCCTGCCACGTTGTAAGCGATCCGAGCGAGATGATGCTCACGCCAGCGACCAGAACACCGACGCAGAGCCGAGGGTGCCGACGGAAAAACAACCGTCCACGATCAAGAACTGTCGGCCGCCGCGCGACGACCGGCCGATTCTCCAACCAGCGTTCGAGATCGTCGGCGAGGTCGCGAGCGTTGCCGTAACGCCTGTCAATGCTGCGCTCAATTGCCTTGTGCACGATGGCGTCGAGATCGAGAGGCACGTCGGCACGGATCGAGATGATCCGCGTCGGATCATCGTTCAGCATGGCGAATGCTGCGCCAGGTGACAGCGTGCTTGGGGCCTCGATGGGTGGCCGGCCCACGAGCAACTCGTAGAGGATCGCGCCGAGTGCATACACGTCTGATGCCGGGCCGACTTCACGACTGCGGCCGCCCATCTGCTCCGGACTCATGTAGTTGAGCGTGCCCATGATGACGCCCGTCACGGTCGCGGCACGGCCCGGACTCATGAGCTTGGCGATGCCAAAGTCGACCACCTTGGGCGTGCCGATGGGGTGCTCAGCGCTGGGCCGAGTGATGAGGATGTTGGCGGGCTTGAGATCGCGGTGGATGACGCCCCGTTCGTGTGCGTGCTGGACAGCCCGCGCAACCTCGTGCATGAGCTGCACTCGATGCCGAAGCGACAATGAGTACGTTTCGCTGTGCTTGGCAATTCCTTGCCCATCGACAAATTCCATCGCGATGAAGTTGCGAACCGACGTTGTCCCATCGGCATAGACGGCGGTGGCTTGGCCAGCATCAAAGAGACGCGCAATGGATGGGTGGTTGAGCTTCGCGAGAAGTTCTGACTCAAATTGAAATCGCATCCGCTGATGCGCCGTCGCCATGCCGACACGAATCAGCTTGACGGCTGCTCGCGCACCAGTTTTCTCGTGCATCGCATCGAAAACCGCACTCATGCCTCCATGAGCGAGAAAGTTCGTGACTGCATAGATGCCGATTCTCGTGGGGGTCTGCTCGGCAAAGTTGTCCGCGCTGAGACCATCGAGCATTCCGTCGCTGTTCTGTACGTCGTGCAGCAGCAACTCTTGGACCTGGGCTCGCAAGGCAGGATCATGCGCGCAGTGCATGTCAAGCCACGCGTCGCGATCGACGACCGGTTGATCCAGCGCTTGATGAAACAACCGCTCAAGCTCGCTGCTGTTGGGTTGGTCATTCGAAGGCTTGATCATCGCTCACCTCTGACCAGTGCTGAAGGTGTTTGCGAAGCTGGGCCGCAGCAAACTGCCATCGACGGCGAACCGTCCGCTCGGAACTCCCCATAAGGGCAGCGACCTCCGCGTGCTCCATGCCCCCAAACGCGTGCAACTCGACAATGGTGCGCAGCTCCGGATCGATGTCTGCGAGCTTGCCCATCGCTGCATCGAGGTCGATGACCAAGAGGCTCTTGGTCGGACTGTCAAGGCCGATCGCGCGTTCGACGGCGTCTCCATCAACATCGCTGGCGACATTGCGGCTGACATCACGCTTGATCGCGAGCTTGCGCCGGGCATGGTCAACGACCACATGCCGTATGGCCTGCGCGGCCGACGCCAGGAGGTGCTGTTCATCGCGTATCGCCTCCAGCGGCCGATCGGCGATGCGAAGCAGCGCCTCGTGGACAACTGCTGTGGCCTGCAACGTCGCGACTTCGCGCCCACCGCCAGCGAGACGCGCCTGCGCGATTGCACGAAGTTGCTGATAAAATGGCATGATGACATCTGCGACCGAGGCTCGATCGCTTATGGATTCGCGGTCGAATTCCACCTTCGGTTCCATGCCCCGGGATTGTACGGATCTCTCGATCTTGCATCAAGCAAATAACGCGGACCAGCACTCGCAACGGCCAACGCGTGGTCCCATATTTTCGCAAGCTAACCGCGTAGCTGCTACACAGATGTCCAGATTCACGACTCGTTGAGTCACACGTCACGGGCTTGGAGGTCGGAGATCTCGCAGATCACTCTCCGCAGGCGAGAGAGCCCGCCTCTCTACCCCGTCCATCGTGGAACGAAAATGTCGCACCATTAACAGTCGTCGAGCAGTAGTCACTCTCAGCAAGAACGGTGAGAGTATCCGAACACAGCTGACGCTACGCAAGTGCCACTTTTGCACTGGTGTCACCTCGCCGATGTACCATCCGCATGACAGCCCAGCCAAGGTGTTAGTCAGCGAGTTTGCCCGCCTCCCCCACTGCCGCCGCGACAAACTCTGTCCAAGGGTTTGTGGTTGTGCTTGGGGAGCTTGCGCTTCCCGAGCGAAACGACGATGCTGCCTTTCTGGCGGCACCACGGACTGTCCAGCCGCCCTCGTCACGGATTCGAAGCCGGAATCAACGTGACAATCCAACTGCGATTGACGTACACCGTGGAGTCGTTGCCAGTGTTCTGAATCCGAATCTGAATGAAGTTCGGGCCTGAATATCTCGCAGAAGCCAGCACATCGAACGACTGGAGTCGGTCCACCGGGTTCACGATGATGCCCATACCGGCTCTCGCGCCTGGAGCCGAGAGATTGAACTCGATCCATCCTCCAGCGTTCACCGTTCGAGGTGTCGGGTCGAAAATCTCCTGGACAATCGGAGCAGAGCTGATGACCGAGCCATCCGGGAACTGCATCGATGGAGCCGTCACTGGTCCGCCGACCACAACATCTCCACCAAGTCGGTTGAGCCGCAGCGTACTCGCCGTGCCGTTGGTGGTTTGCGAGCTGATCTCATCAGTGTCCATGACCAGCGTTTGACTGTTCGTCGCGCCCACTCGGATGTAGCCGCTGTTCGGCGAGCCTGACGCGTCCACGCCTGAGTACACCTGAAGCTTCCCGGCTGGTTGAGCCTGCACGTTCCCGCCGATGATCACGTTGCCGCCAAAGGGATTGATCTGCAGATCCTGCCATGTCTGGAACGCGGCGTCGTTGGACCCGATCGTGGCGCGGCCCGACAACTCACCCATCACCACCGCGTGTGTCGCACCACTTGAAGCAATCCCACCCTTCCACTGCCCGGCCCCTCCCGCCACATGCATGCGGAAGTTGTTGGAGGGAACAGTCCCAACGCCAATGCGGTCGTTGAACGACGTAAGTCCTGAGAACGTATTGGCCCCGGTGAAGGTATTGGAACCCAGGAACGTCTGACTCGCAGTCCGAAACGCGACGTTGGTGGAAAGCTGCAGATCTGAGAGCACGCCGCTGACGATGTTCGAAGCGTTGAGATTGGTGAGGCCTGCCCCGTTTCCGAAGAGCGAGTTCGTCGGATTGCTCAGCAGTGTTGGGCCAGAGAAGATGTTGGTCCCGCTGAAAGTCTGGTTCGCGCCGCGCAGTGCGACGTTGGCGGAGAGCCGCCCGTCAGCAACCGTGCCGCTCGCCATGTTCGATGCGTTGAGTCCGGTCAGACCAGCGCCATTGCCGACGTAGCTGTTGCTCGCATTGCTGAAGACATTCGCGCCCGTGAAGGTGTTGGAGCCGCTGAAAGTCTGGTCCCCGGTTCGAAGCGGAATGTTGCTCGAAAGCGCAGTGTCGGGAACAGTGCCCGTCAGTCCACCCGCATCGCGCAGCTGAGCAGGCGTCATGCCGCCGACAGTGCCCGCATCCGTCGCGAATGTCGCGTATGTCGCCTGGGGCGTCCCCGTGATCTCTTGACGCGGCGAGAGCACCTCGTACACACCGTTGCTGTCGGGCGTGCGAACCGAGATCTCGATCCACCGGCGTTGCCCGTTGAATGCACCTGGGCAAACTCATTCCCTGCGTTCAAGATGACCGAGAACCGCCCTTGCGAAACACTGATGCCCTGCGCCTGCAAAGCAGCGCCGAGCTGACTGCCGCCGCTTTCCGCCGTCCAAAGCGTAAAGCGGACATCCGCAACTCCTTGGAAGAGCGAGTCCGCAGTCCGGAGTTCACCCTGGTACGTAAAGCCGTCCGTCGCGGGCTGCGAGAACGCCATTCCCGCCGATCCGGTGAGCGTGCTCAGTGCGAGTGCGAGATGGGCGACAGGAAGCTGCTTACGAACCATGGACGTACTCCGGGTTTCGAGATCCCGACGGGGCCTCATCATCAGAAACACCATCCACCGCTTCCGTGCGACAGATTCGCGCGACGAATTCTCGGGAGAAATGCCGATTGTGCGTACAGTTGGTGGAGGTTTGTGCAGTGCCCAGCGATGCAAACGAGATACAGGCGCTTGTCAATGACCTGGCCAAGGGCGACAGCGATGCCACGAGGCGTCTGCTGCCATTGATATACGACGATCTTCGCGCAATCGCGGCCAAACTCCTGATGTCGGAGCGTGCCTGCCACACGCTGCAACCCACCGCCCTCTGCAATGAAGCCTGCCTCCGATTGATGGGCTCCTCCACGCCCTCTTGGAATGGGAAAGAGCACCTGTTGGCCGTCGCGGCGATCGCCATGCGGCAGATTCTCGTGAATCAGGCTCGGGCAAGAAACACGCTCAAGCGCGGCGGCGGCGAGCAGCGGCTGACGCTGGTCGACGTAGCCGATAATCGCTCCGAAGCGGCGATCGTTGACGTGCTCACTCTCGAATCAGCGCTCAAGGAACTGGAAGCCGAGGATCCGACACTTGCTCGAATCGTCGAACTGCGGTACTTCGCCGGCATGTCGATCAAGCAGGTCGCCATCGTCATGAACCAGTCAGACCGCACGATCAATCGCCTCTGGCGAACTGCTCAGGCGGAACTCGCCGTCAAGCTCCGCACGGGGGATGGCGCATGACCCCGCTTCAACGTGCCCGCGCACGCGAGTTGTTCCAGAGCCTCCTCGATCTTCCCGAAACTGAGCAAACGCGTATGCTCGAGGCCGAATGCCCGGACGATGCTGAAGTCCGGAATCTCGTCGCCGAAATGCTTCGCGAAGATCGCGTTGCAGGCGGTGCTGACTTCGAGCCGCTGGTTTCGCCGATGGACGCGTCCCAACTCGCCGCAGCAATTGCCGAGTCGCCCGGCATGTCTATCGGTCCCTATCGCATCCTCCGCGTACTTGGCGAGGGTGGTTTCGGCACCGTTTTCCTCGCAGAACAATCAACCCCCATTCGACGCGAGGTCGCTCTCAAAGTTGTCAAGCTCGGTATGGACACTCGCCAGGTCATCGCGAGATTCCATCGCGAGCGGCAAGTCATGGCCCTCCTTGATCACCCCAACATCGCCAAGGTGTACGACGCAGGTGCCACCGACAGCGGTCGTCCTTACTTCGCGATGGAAGTGTGTCCGGGTGAGCCGATTACCAAGTACTGCGACACCGCCTGCCTGACGATCGAGCAGCGCCTCGCCCTCATCTGCACAGTCTGCCGCGCAGTGCACCACGCACATCAGCGTGGCCTCATCCACCGAGACATCAAGCCCTCAAACATTCTCGTCTCGCAAGTCGATGGCAATCCCGTCCCCAAAGTCATCGACTTCGGCATCGCGAAAGCGGTCCGCCCCGACGTCCACGCGGGCACGATGGTGAGCGTCCAACAACAGTTCATCGGTACGCCCGAATACACCAGCCCCGAACAAGCCCAGGGCGAGAGTGACGTCGACACTCGCTCGGATGTGTATTCGCTTGGCGTGCTGCTCTACGAACTCCTGACCGGCGAAACGCCCGTCGCGAGCGAACTGCTCCGGACTGGTGACGGTCACTCGCTCCAGAAGATCATCCTTGAGTCACGCGTCATCGCGCCGAGCGCTCGCCTCGAACTCGACGCACAGCGTGCAACACGCGTATCCACACTGCGAGCGACCGAACCAGCAAAGCTTCGAGCGCAGCTTCGCCGAGATCTCGATTGGGTCGTGCTGCGAGCGATCGAGAAGGAACGCGAGCGCCGATACGGGAGCGTTGCCGAGCTCGAGCAGGATCTGGAGCGTTACCTGCGGGGCGACGCCGTACTGGCCGCGCCGCCCTCAACCTGGTATGCCCTGCGCAAGTCGGCACGCCGGCATCGTTCGGTCGTGGTGGCCGCCGCCCTCGTTCTGGTGACGCTGCTGTTGGGCATCGCAGGCACCCTCTCACAGGCCCGTGAATCCCGCAAAGAAGCTGCCGCCGCCCGCGCAGCGGAAGCTGCTCAGAAGCGGCTAGCTGAGGCTGAAGCCCAGCGCTCAGAGGAATTGCAAACAGTCGCAGAGTTCCAAGCCGAAATGCTCCGATCGCTGGACGCGTCCACGATGGGTAGCAATCTTGCGAACGACATGCGATCGCAACTGATAAGCAATCTTGAAGTTGATCGGGTTCCCGAGGCCGAACGCTCGTCGATCATCGCCGGCTTCGACACGGCGATGGTCCACCTCAACACCACCGATATCGCGAGCGATCTGCTTGATCGAGAAATTCTAGAGCCCAGCGCTCGGGCTATTGAGAACACTTTTCTCACTCAGCCGCGCGCTCGCGGACTGCTCCACGCGAATGTGGCAGCGTCGTTTGCCGCGCTGTCTCTGCGAACAAGCGCGCTGAGCGAGTATCGCAATGCCGTCCGTTCACTGTCGGAAGGCTTCGGGCCTGATGACCGAAGGGTCCTTGAGATACAGCTCGATGAACTCATGATGCTGAACGCGATGGATGATGTTCAAGGGATGGAAGCGCGAGCCGGCGATCTGCTCGAGCGTGCTCAGCGAACGCTACCCGAGTTTGATCCTCTTCGTCTGAGTATCGAACGCGAGTGGGCCACGCTATTGCGAAAGCTCGGCAGGCTTGAGGACAGTCTCGCCTTCCATCAAGCCGTCCTCGAACGATGCCGTCGCTTTCTGCCACCGGGCTCCGATGCGACCAACAGGTCTATGGCGAGAACGGCCAACGTGCTCGCCGATCTCGGTCGCTACGACGAAGCCGAATCACTGATACACGAGGCCGTCAAGAACGCCGTTGGGACATTCGGTACCACGCACGACAACACCCTGATCATCAAGTTTGTGTTGGCTACCGTCTATTCTAGAAGCGGCAAGCTCGACGACTCCCTCCGCGTGCTCGACGAACTCGTCGAAGCCCGAACGACGACGAGAGGACGACAAAATGTCCGGACAATCAATCCACTGGTTCTTCGATCCAGCGTGCTGACCAGAATGAGCAGACTTGACGAAGCCGAAGCTGACTGCCGCAGATTGATTGCAGCGCTCGGCTCGCGTCAGGGCGTCGACTCCCTTCGTGTTATCGCTGGAACACGTCTAGCTCAGCTTCTCGAGACACGCCACGATTACGCCGCTGCGGAAGACGTGCTCAACAGACAACTCCAAGTCACCGCACCTGAGTGGCGCGAGCCTCTGTTCGACAAGCTCCACGCCACCTACAGCGCGTGGGCCGCACACGATCCATCAGCAGATCTGAAACCAAAACTGCAAGCCCTGAGCGCCCGCCGTGCGGAACTCCAAGCCGCACCCGCGCAGGTGCCGTAGCAGCTCGCATGCTCAACGCTCGGTTGCGACTTCTTCACAGTCCTCGCTCGCGACGCGTGTCTATGGGCTGATCGCACGACTCCGCTCACGGCCCAGATCATCATTCCGGTCGATCGGGGCCCGTGGCCAGACAACACTGGATGCTCGCCGCCACGTTCGTGCTCTCGGCAACTTCGCCGACTGCGCACGCCAACTGAGCTCGCCGAGGCATTGCAGTATCCACACTTGTAAGCTTCCCCTCGCACGACAATCCTCACGCAAGCCCACCGTGGCTTCCACCAGCCAATGGCTTTCCACTCTCCACGACGGACATGCGCATTCCGATAGCCAGCCGCCCCGCTTCGCAACGACCGACTTTCGCGCATTTCGACAGGGACGAGCGCTCGAAGGACGCACTCACCCCCTCGGCACCGCTCCCACCGGCCTACGTTGAAGCTGTCACAAAGTCGTCCCCGCCGCCGACTTGTCTTCCGAACCGACTCGGGCCCGGAGCTTTGCATGTCTACCCGCGTTCTGATCACGATCTTTGCGTCGCTTCTTGCGCTCGTCTGTTGTGCCCCCAGCACATCCGCACAGCAAGTCGTCCCGGCAGGCGCGGGCAGCTACTACAACGGCATTCCATCAGGTCGAGAACGGCCGGTCGACAACAACGGCGCAGCGGTCACGCCCAAAGTGTCCACGGCGTTTGTCGGCGCTCCGCCAACCAACGAGTACTGGTCAAGCCTCATCTGGAAGCGCGACCCAACGCAGCCATTCGGCGCCCCGATGTACCCCCTCCCGCTGGCTATCAAAGCACAGGCCGACGGGCTCGATATTGGCCGCGTCACCACGCCCGCCATCAGTCAGCGCGGGTACTCCTACGGCTTCGGCTCCGCGCAGGCCGCCATGCGCATCACCGTCAGTGGATTGACTGCACCAGATGTGCTCGTTGACAAAGCCGGCGACTGGTCCGCGACCGCTCTGTGGCGCTCCACTTCACCAGCGCGCGAACTGCGACTCACCTTCGCACGCGGCTGCCCGTTCGTCTACGGCTCCGCACCCGGCGGCACCGTTGTCATCAGGTTCAACGCCCTCGCCGGACCGGCAACCGTCTGGGCCAATACCGGCAGCACCCTGGGCGTCACCATCGGTGGCGTGCCCTACGCCCTGTTCGCCCCCACCGGCAGAACATGGAGCGTCACCAGCACGCAAGCCAGCGTCAGCTTCGCGAGTTCCGCAGCGAGCTACTTCTCCGTCGCGACATTGCCCGCGCAAGGCACGCAGACTCTCTCGCTCTTCCAGCAGCACGCTTTCGCCTTCGTCACCGACACACGCACGTCATGGTCTTACGACACCACGAGCGCAAGGGTCAACGCTTCTTTCCAGTTCATCACGCAAGCGATGGAAGGCACGCAAACCTCACCGCTCGTGTGCCTCTTCCGTCACCAGTGGCTCAACAGCAACATGCCGCTGACAACCTGGACATACCCCTCCCCCCGCGGACAGATGAAGCTCGCCGCGGCATCAACCGTCACCGCTTCCGTCCCGTTCGCTGGCCTGGTCCCCAACTTTCCAGACACGGGCGCAATGACACAGAGCGAGCTCTACACGCTCATTGATCAGGTCTATCAAGAACCAAACCTCAACCCCTCGGCTGATAGCTATGGCTCCGGCAAGGCCTATGGCCGGATCGCTCAGCTCATTCCGCTGGCTGAGCAATGTGGACACACGTTGGCGAAGCAGCGCTTTCTTGACTTTCTCAAGACAGAGCTCGCCGACTGGTTCAGTGTCGGCGCTGGCACCAGCGGCACAAGCGCCTACGCCGATATCCAGGCGGAGAACTACGCGCAAGCTCAGGGTGTCACCGTTGGTGCCGCCCCAACGGGCCAAGCCGTTCTCGACTTTGGCGCAGGCGACTGGATTCGCATCAACAACGTTGACTTCGGCTCGTCGACGCCCACCCGCATACTCGTCAAGTTCGCATCCGCAACCTCAGGCAGCGGCCTCTTCCAACTGCGGCTCAATTCACTCACTGGTCCCGTGCTGAGCGAAGGTGGCGTGGGCTCCACCGGCGGCGTCAACACCTGGGTCGAAGTCGCGCTGGGCCTCACCGCGGCAGGTGTCGACGCAATCGATGGCGTCCACGACCTCTACCTCACCATCACCTCGCCCTACTCAGGCGAACTCATGCGAATCGATTCCTTCCGCTTCGACCGCGCTGGCACAGGCGGCACCGATCGCGTCTTCACGTACGACCCCGCCTGGAAGACCCTCATTGCCCAACCCGGTTCGTTCGGACTCGCGACCGAACTCAACGACCACCACTTCCACTACGGCTACTTCCTCATTGCCGCAGCAACCGTGGCGCGCTACGACACCGCATGGGCCGATCAGTTCGCGCCGATGGTCGATCTCATGATCCGCGACGCTGCCAACTGGGATCGCAGCGACGCACGCTTCCCCATCCTCCGCAATTTCGATCCCTACGCCGGCTACTCCTACGCCTCAGGCCACCAGGCCTTCTTCGCAGGCAACAACCAGGAGAGCTCGTCAGAGTCCATGAACTTCGCGACGGCGTGCGTCCTGTGGGGTGCGCAGCGAAACAACGCCGCGATCCGCGATCTGGGTCTCTTTCTCTACGCCACCGAAGCTGCCGCGATTCATCAATACTGGTTCGACGCCGACAATCAGGTCTATCCACCAAACGCGAACTACCGCATGGCGGGTCTCATCTGGTGCAACGGCGCCGACTACGCCACGTGGTTCACCGCCAATCCCGCCCTCATCCACGGCATCAACTTCCTCCCGATCACGCCAGGCTCCATGTATCTTGGCATGCGGCCGGATGCCATGAACAAGAACTGGAACATTCTCATGAGCCAGACGGGCAACAACCCCGACGCATGGCTCGACATCAACTGGAGTGCCCGCGCGATGGCAAATCCCGCCGACGCGCTCGCCCGCTGGAACGCCAACCCAACCTATCAGCCCGAAGCTGGCGACTCCCGCGCTCGCACCGTGCACTTCCTTCGCACACTTGCCGCGACCGGCACGCTCGATCAGACCATCAAGGCTGACATCCCCACCTTCCTCGCGTTGTGCACCAACACAACATCACATCGCTTCGCGTACAACCCCGGTGCCACGCCGCTCGTCGTGACGTTCTCCGATGGTGTGCAAACCCTCGTGCAACCGCGCCAAGTCGCTCACATCGTCGTCACGCCGCCCCCCGCATGTGATGCCATCGACTTCAACAACAATGGCGTCTTCCCCGAAGATCAGGATGTCCTCGACTTCTTCGTGATCCTCGCTGGCGGTCAGCCCGCCACGTGCGATCCTGTCCGGGGATGCAACGACATCGACTTCAACAACAACGGCGTCTTCCCCGAAGATCAAGACGTGGTGGACTTCCTCGATGTCCTCGCAGGCGGCACGTGTCCTTGATCACTTCGCAGCGCAGCAGATAAGCGATGGCACTTGTCGCGCTTCGCAGCAGCTAAAGGCTCTGGGCGATGCCGTGAATTCATGTCACCGCGTGGCCACCGCCACGTACCGCTTCCACATCGCCTCGTTGCTCCCAGGCAACACCCGCACCTGCGCCACGGTCGTCATGAAGTTCACATCACCGCCCCACCGCGGCACCAGATGCACATGCAAGTGCTGCGGCACGCCCGCCCCCGCCGCTCGACCTTGATTGATCCCGATATTGATCCCCTGCGGCTCCAACGTGCGCTGCATCAAGTCCGTTGCACGCTCCACCAGCTTCCACAACTGCTCGCGCTGCGCAGGTTCATAATCCAGCAGTGTGGGCCGCGGATCACCGAGCGCAACCAGCAAATGCCCGTTGGCGTACGGATACTTGTTCAGCAGAATCAGCCCATGCGTCGTGCGTTCAATGACGTGATTCGCCGCGTCATGCGTGGGAGCGTTCCAGTAATCAAGTAGAAACGAACCGCTCCCCGTCGCGGGCGGACCAGCCTTCTTCTCTTGCTGGCCCATCGATTCCAGATAGTCCATTCTCCACGGAGCGTGAAGATTCTGCGGAGCGTGAGGCGTCGGGCTCGTCATGCAGACATCGTATTGCAGATCGGAGTCGAGCGGGTTCCGCACACGTCACCGTGCCGACTCGGCGTGCGGCACGCACACGAGCGCAGGTACGTCGCGCCTTGCAAGTCCGTACACGCTTGCAAGGAATCCTAATTCACGAATCCGCAATCCCCGAACACCGCACCACTACGCCTCTCTCACAATCCCTTCCTCATATGAGTGCACCAACGCATCCAGATCATCCGCCTGCCTTGCCAACGCCTGCCCCTCATCCGTGTCGCGCAGCATGCGCGGCTTCTCGTACCGCCGAATCGTCGTCATATCAGGCACGATATCGCTACCTGCGCTCAGCACCGCCGCCACGCCAGGAAACGGCTTGTGTTCCGCCAGATCAATGCGATCAGGCTTCAGCACCAGCGTGTAGCCGCGATCGCCATACGCCTCGCTGAACGCGCCGTCGATCGTGATCGCATTACCGCCCTTCTTGACGGGCTGCTCACCCTTCTCCGCCTTCACAGGCACATGCCCGTTCACCACCAGCACATCCTCGCCCAAGTCAAACATCCGCCCGATCTTTTTGATGAACGCCGCATCGTGCATCAGGTCGAAGTACGCGTTCTTCGGTTCCTTGTGCGCTGCTTTGTCAGCCACAAAGTGGTTCTCAAACGTCGTCAGCTTCTCCTTGCCAAACAGCGGGCTCTGCGGGCCGCCCCACAGGTAGTAGATCATGTCCGCATCGTTGTCGATGCCGAACCACCGCTTGCGCATGGCGCGCCGCACCACGCTTTCAAGCCCCTCCATCAGCTCGCGACCGGACAAATCACGCCCGTCCACTCGCAGCGTCTGCGGCGTGCCTTCCTTGTCCACCGGCACACAAGCATGGAAGAACAGCACCTCGTTGCGATGCGTCCACATGCCGCCGCGCCCCACGAGCCATTCCATGTGCTCGCGCAGCTTCATGCTCCGCGTGAAGCTCTCCTTCATGCGATCAATGCACTGCTGCTCCGCCGCGCTGTACGCGTACGGATCCTTCGGATCGACCGTCGGCAGATGCTGATCCAGCATCGCATGCTGTACCCCGTCAACGTCGACACTCACCGGCTTGCCATGCTCCCAGCGCAGCCGATGCAGCAACCGCCGATGCTCCAGCCTCCACTCCGGATGCCGCTCGAACATGCGCCCCTCGGCCTTGAACTGCATGATCGCAATGGCCTTCTGCATCCGCGCGACCGTGATGGCGTCGCGGAAGCCCTCGCCCTTGGGCATGAACTTCTCGCACGGGTCATCGTTGTACACATCGCGCACCAGCCGCTCAATCGGCGCCATGATCACGCCGTAGCCCTCTTCGAGCTGGCTGAGCTTGCGATACCTCAAGCTGAACCGCAGCACCGTCAGCATGCACGGCTCATGCCCCAGGTGCGCCCCGATCCACAGCATGTCATGGTTACCCCACAGCACGCTGCACTTGGGCTGACGCATCAGTGTGTCAATCACGCGGTCCATGCGAGGGCCGCGATCACCCAAGTCGCCAATCACCAGCAGTTCATCGGTCGCCAGATTACGAATCAGCCGCGCCCCCGCACGCACCGCGCCCCAGTCGCGGTCATACTTCGCGAGGCTCACGATCATCTCTTTGATGTACGCCGGCCGCTGCCCGCTCCCCAGTTCCACAAACAGTTCACGATACCACTCAGGCAGCAACTCCTCAAAGTGCTTCCGCCGGTACGTCGCGCGTAGATGCCGCACCACTTCAAACTGCGCCGTCAGCGTCTGGTACACCCACTCCAGCCGCCGCCCGCTGGCCACAATCTCGCGCGACAAAACATTGATCGCCTCACGCGGGTAGTACAGCACCCCCAGAAACACGCGTCGGTCTTCCTCGCTCATCCGCGAGCCCAGCACCTGCTCCACCAGTTGCCGCAGCGCGCCCGAACCGTTGTTGATCACGTGCCGCAGCTTCGCGTCCTCGCCATGAATGTCACTGATCACATGCACCACGCCCGCTGGCAGGCTCAGCTGCGCACGCAGCGCCGCAATCTCAGATATCGCTGATTCCGCCGTCGGAAACGACGCGGCAAGTGCTTCAAGATGCGCAAGACGGTCAGGCGAGATACGTGGCATAGGGGGCAAGCGTAGTGACCCCCGCCGCGGGTGTGACACATACACGTCGTGCCCCAATCGCCCGAGAATCCATGTCGCCGCCCAACGCTATCGACAAAATCTCCAACTTTCACTGCGCCGCGCCATCGTCCTGTGCGCCTCCATACCAAAGCCCCGTCTCACGGGGCCGCATGATTCGCAGGAGATACGCCGTGATCACCCCCAACTACCGCGCAGTCCTGGACTGGTTTCGTCCGCTGCTCGCTCCCCTGTTCACCCTCCTCCTCGCCATACTGCCGGCCCTGCCCGCCCGTGCCCAGTGCACGCTCACGGGCAACTTCGTGCCCTTCCAATCGCAGTGGAACGTTAACAGCACCTCTGGCTTCTTCTTTCCCGATGCCAACACCATCGTCGTCGACACCAATGGCGACAGCCAGACCAGCACGACCAACCCTGCCGACACCACCTACACGCTGCCGCAGGAAATCCGCAGCACACGCATCAACGTCGCTCTCTCACCCACACGCGAGTTCCTCATGGTCCTTGGCGGCGATCCGGCAAACTGCGATCCCACACGCACACTGCGTACCTATCGCCTCAGCCCCGCCACCGCAACCATGACGCTGTTGCACGTCGACTGCCTGCCCTGCCAGATTTTCCAAGGCCCGCTCTTCTACGACACAACCGCCGCGACGCCCGGCCCGTTCATGCCGCCTGTCAGCCCGCAGCGCGTCATGCTCATCTACACGGGCACCGGCCCGCTCTGCTCACCCAGCAACCAGGCTCAGCCCTCGCTTCGCTGGTACAACCTCAATCAGGCTGGCCTCTCCGGCATGGCTTCCACATCACTTGGCCTTTCGCCCGGCCTTGGCGTGCTGCGTGTCAGCCCCACGGGCTATCACGCGTGGGTCCAGCACGACCTGACCAGTAATCCGACCGACTCCGATTACGACCTCATTGATCTCTGCCCGGGCTCCAACTTTGGCCAGATCATCTCCAACCAGAGCGGCCCGCGCCTCGACAACACCACCAACGTCCCCACACCCCGTATCGCCAGCGCCGACGCATCGCAAGTCATCATCGAAGCTCGCAACTTCGACAACACGCTGCTCTTTCAGGCCGTCTCCCCCAACTGCTGCTCAGGCGGCTCCGCCCCAACCGGCGCGTGCTGCATCAACGGCGGCTGCATACAGACAACCCAGGCCCAGTGCTCGAGCACCTGGACCCAAGGCGTCGCGTGTGCCGCGGCCAACTGCCCGCCTCCCCCGGTCCCGCAGCTTGTCATCAACATGACCGCCCCCGCGTCCGCTTTCATTCTCGAAGAATTTGACTGCACCTTGCTCTACCAGAATTCCGGCGGCGCACTCGCCTCCAATGTCATCGCCCGCCACACGGTTCCCAGCCAGCTCACGTTCGTCAGTGCCAGCCAAGGAGGCGTCTACAACGAGGGCACACGAACCGTCACGTGGAGCCTCGGCTCACTCCCCGCTCAGTCCGGCCCGCGCTCCCTCACCACGCGCGTCCGCGCCAACTGCTTCCCCGGCGCTGTCGTCCACAACAACTACTCCATCTTCGCCGATCAACTCCCCTCGCTTGTCACGGGTTCCTTCCCAACAACGAATATCCAGCAGCCCACCAGCGCGGGCACAGCATCTGGCTCCGTCACATCCGTCCCGCTCGCGCCCGAGCCCCTGCGCCCCGGCGACCGCATTCAACACACGTTCACCCTCACCAACACATCCAATGTCAACCTGCAGGACATCATCCTCAACGGCGGCTTTGGTGGCGGCGGCCTGGGTCGCAGCACCATCCTTTCGAGCATCGTGAACAGCGGCTCAGGCGTCGTCACGTCACTCCAGAACGGAGCCGCAATCAGGTGGCAAGGTTCACTCGCGATCGGTCAGTCCACCACCATCGTCATCGAAGCCGTCGTCACCGACTGCGTTTCGATCTCATCGCTCACAACACGCCTCAACAACGCCTCGGACTGGTTCATCAACACACCCTGCAACGTCGTGCTCGGGACCTTCCCAACCAGCCAGAACATCACGCTCGCCCTCCCGCTGCAAGCAAATCTTGCGATCACCAACACGCAAACTGGCGTCATCGGCCCCGTCATCCCAGGCACCAGCACCACGCCGCGTCCCTCGCAGTTCGTGCGCGGCTCTCCTGATCTTGACTATCAGCTCACGTTGAACAACCTCACCAGCGGGACAATCTCCGGCGTCGTGCTTCGCATCACATTCCCGCCCAACTGGGTCACCGCGGATCCACCCTTCCTCGGCGCGGTCCCCACAGGCTTCGCCTACGACGCCGCCACCACCACCATCACATTCACAGGCGACATCCCCGCCGCCGGCCTCCCAACACTGGCCTTCCGCACTCGCCCGCCACTAAACTTCACCGGCACCCCACAACTCACCGTCCTCCGCCAAATCGCAGTTTCCAACTGCACGATCGGCATCGGCGAGCACAGCATCATCAACGTCCCACCGCTCACATCCAGCCGCGTCCTCCTGGGCATCGACCGCTTCCTCAACGGTCGCCTCTGGAAATTCGAACCCGGTGTCGACACCCTCCCGGTTCAGTTCCTTGGCAGCGGCGAACTCTGGCGCGGCCTGCACAAAGAGCCCAACGGCGACCTCTGGCTCGCTGGCCAACCGGTCCTGATGATCAACCCAGACACGCTCGACGCCGCCAGCGCGCCCGGTCTCACCGCCTTCCTCCGCGCACAGAACCTGCTCGAATCCCGCGTCACCGACATCGCCATCGACCCCATCGACAACACCGTGCTCGTCCTCGTCGACGCCGTCCCCGCAAGCTTCGGCTCACCCGCCCGTCCCCCCGCTCTCATCCGCTACAACCGCACCACCGACACATGCACCATCATCACCAATGACCCCATCATCGCCGCCACCGATCAGCACGCCAACCTGCTCGTCGATCCCGCCGGTGACATCTACATCGCCAACCGCATGGTGCTTGCACGCATCCCGCGCGCCCAGCCCGTGCCCATTGCTAATGGCTCGGTCGCAACTATCACCGTGCCACAGCCCACGTACTCCTTCGATGCGACAGCCGGCACCCTCACCACGCAGCGTGTCCACGCCGCCACCTTCGACTGCAATGGCGACATGATCCTGCTCCACCAAAGCACCTTCACAGGCGGCACCAGCCCCGACGGCACCACCGTCACCACGCGCGTCTACGCCCTCTCCCGCTACGACCGCGCCGCCAACACCATCAGCATCATCATTCCGCAGCTCGCCGCCAATGCCGAAGGCAGCGGCCCGCGCCAATGGCCTGTCGCCTTCTCACCCGTCCTTCCGTTCTATGCCCTCCTCACCCGCTCCACGATCGCCGATGGAGGCGAAGGCACCATCATCCTCGGCAACGACTTCTACCCCTTCCACAGTCTCTACGCCATCAACACCACCACCGCGGCTGTCACCACCTTCGTCTCGCCCGAGCCCATGCGATTCCTCTCCACCGCCGACCTCGCAACCTACAACGCTGCATGCCTCGTCGGCTGTGACTCCATCGACTTCAACAACCACACCGTCTTCCCCGAAGACCAGGACGTCGTTGACTTCTTCTCCGTCCTCGCCGGCGCACCCTGCCCCGCCTGCAACGACATCGACTTCAACAACAACGGCGTCTTTCCCGAAGATCAAGACGTGATTGACTTCCTCAACGTCCTCGCAGGCGGCTCCTGCTGATTGTTCAACTCCTGCTTCTTGCCCCTCCCGCACCGCGCACGCGCGCGGTGCGTTTTTTTGATGCCACCATTCCAGGCACGCTCCTCGCTCAACCGCCGCGCGATTACCCTGCTCCATGCACGCCCGCGACATCACCGCCAGCGACTGCCTCGCATACGTCGAGCGTCTCGCAGCCTTCGGCACACGCCACACCCTCTCCACGACCTCCAGCGACACCCGCGGCATCGGCGCTGCACGCAACTACCTCGCATCCACGCTCCGCAGCTTCGCAGGCTCACTCCGCGTCGACTTCGAAACGCACGCCGCTCCCATCACCCCGCGCACGCCCCAAGGTGCCCAGCTCGTGAACGTCATCGCCACGCTTCCCGGCACGCTGCCCAGTGCATCCCACCGTCGCATCTACTGCATCGCCCACTACGACAGCCTCAATGCCGATGTCATGAACGCGACCGACGACGCACCCGGCGCCAACGACAACGCCAGCGGCTGCGCCGTCGTCCTCGCCTGTGCCAAAGCCCTCGCTTCCACTCCCTGCGATGCCACCATCGTCTTCATGCTCACAGCAGGTGAAGAACAGGGACTGCTCGGCGCCCGCGCTCACGCACAGTGGCTCGCCCAGCAGCCGCACATCACCAGCGTCTTCGTTCTGAACAACGACACCGTGGGCGATCCAGGACCCACCCTCCTTCGCGAAGGCCTCCCCCCGCTCGACACCTCGCGCCCGCGCGTCCGCATGTTCTCCGAAGGCCTTCCCAAACCCGCATCGCTTGAAGCCGCCATGTCGCTCCGCACCCTCGGCGGCGAACACGATTCCCCCAGCCGCCAACTCGCCCGCACCATCGCCGAGGTCGCCCACACCGAAGCATCCGCAGCCAGCCCCTGGAGCATCCATCGCCCCGACCGCTTTCTCCGCGGTGGCGATCACACACCATTCAACGAACACGGCTTCGCCGCCATCCGCTTCACCAGTCTCGCCGAGGAATACTCGCGCCAGCACGTCCACCCCAGCACGCGCGACGGCGCCCCCTACGGCGATCTCCCGCGCTTCGTCGATGGCAACTACCTCGCCGCCGTCGCCCGCCTCAATTGCGCCGCACTGCTCGCCCTCGCCAACGCACCATCGCCCCCCACCAACGCCCGCATCATCGCAGCAGGTATGGAGCAGGACACCCTCATCGCGTGGGAAGCAAGCCCCGAAGCCGACGTCGCCGCCTATGCCATCCTCTGGCGCGACACCGAAAGCCCCGGGTGGCAGGCTCACCGCCGCGTCGACGCAACAGCCCGCCAATGCCGCATCGCCGTCAGCAAAGACAACGCCCACTTCGCCGTCCGCGCCATCGACACCGCCGGCAACATGAGCGTCCCCGCTTACTGCATAGCCGCCAAGTCCTAAGTGCCTTCCCCCGCTCCCTGCTCGCCGCTCCCCTTACCCTCCCCACCTATGCACGACGCCACGTCGTTCGCCCAATTCGTCATCCGCGATGAAGCCGCCGCCCTCACGCGCCTCGCCGACACACTCGCCGCCAACGATGCCTTCGCGCGAGCCGTTGGTCTCATCGTCACCTGCGCCAACGCAGGCGGCACCGTCCTCGTCACAGGCCTTGGCAAGTCAGGCCACATCGGCGCAAAGATCTCCGCCACACTCGCCAGCCTCGGCATCCCCAGCCACAGCGTCCACCCCACCGAAGCAGCCCACGGCGACCTGGGCCGCTTCCGCAGTTGCGACACCGTCATCGCCATCAGCTTCAGTGGCGAAACCGATGAAGTCGTCGGCCTCTGCGGCATTCTGCGTCAGGACAACCTCCCCATCATCTCCATCACAGGCGGCGCCAAAAACCCCGCCGAAGCCAGCAGCCTCGAACGTCTTGCGACAGTCGCACTGCGCCTGGGTGTTGCGAAAGAAGCTGGCTCACCGCAGTTCGTCGCCCCCACCACATCCACCACCGCCACACTCGCCATGGGCGACGCGCTCGCACTCGCCGCCGCGCGTGAACGCAACTTCACAAGTACCGACTTCGCTCGCCGTCACCCAGGCGGCAGTCTCGGTGGCTTGCTTCGCCCAGTGACCGAAGTCATGCGCTGGACCGCCGGCAAGAACCTGCCGCTCATCGACTGCACACTCACCGTCGAGGCTGCTCTCAAACTCGCCGACCACGGTCGCCGTCCCGGCGCGATGGTCCTCATCACGCCCGGCACCGGCGCACTCGCCGGCATCTTCACCGATGGCGACCTCCGCCGCCTTGTCCTTCGCAACCCCGCCGGCATGCGCGACGCCATCGACAAAGTCATGACCAAAGGCCCGCGCACACTGCGCGATGACGCGCTGGTGCAAGACGCAGTCGCCATGTTCCGCGAGTTCCGCCAGGACGAAATCCCCGTGGTCGACGCCGCGGGCCGCCCTGTCGGCATGCTCGATGTGCAGGACCTCATCGCCATGAAGCTCGTCAGCGAGTGAGTGCGCACGCTCTCCCATCCACTCAAATCACGCCCCATCGATACTCGCCCAGTCCAAACAAGCTCAGTTGAACCACGCATGGATCGCGCCAACCCAACTCCCTCCCGCACCCGCATCGCCCGCCGCGCCTTCACCACGCGCCAACTGGGCCTTGCTCTCGCCGCAGGCACCGCCATCGCAGGCATCGCCATCGTCACCACGTTGGTCTTGCGTTCGCGCAGCACAACACCCGCCCCGCAAACTGCCCAGCCCCAAACCGTCCCCAACGTGCGCGACCTCCCTCGCGGCAACGCCCCCACCCTGGGCAGCGGCGATCAGTTCTTCATCCAGTTCGTCGACAAGTCCGACCCCACGCGCCTGGGAGGCGAAATCACCGCAGAACGCAGCACCCCGCAGCCCGACGGCCGCTACGACCTCACCCAGCCCGTCGCATGGTTCTTCCTGGATGACGGCCGCAGCGTGCAGGTCACCGCGCGCGAAGGCTCACTCGTCATGCCTGCCGGTGCACGCAGCTCAACGCCCGACCGAGGCAGCCTCGAAGGCGATGTCCGCGTGCGTCTCTTCGCGCAAACTGCCGACGGCAAACGCCCCGATCCCGCCGCCACACCCCTCGCCACCATCGACACCCCGCGCCTGACCGTCGACTGGACACTGGGCCAGCTCGACATGCCCGATGCCGTCAAGGTGCAATCGTCGTTACTGCAATTCGAAGGTCGAGGCGTCATCGCGCAGTTCGACGCAACCACCAAACGCCTCGAAAGCCTCAACATCGCGCAGACAACCAGAGCAATCTACGACCCCGCCGCGCGCGATCTTCTCGCCTCGCGTGCCGCTGCTTCCGCGCCTGTGACGCCCCAAACGACAACCTCTGCATCACCTTCGCAGCCACCTGCAGCCGTCACGACAAGCGACGCACCCGCGCCGGACGAATCAACCACGCTCGACCTCGCCAGCCAAACGCTCTACGTCATCGCGATGGAAGGCCAAGTCAGCATCCTCCGAGATGGCCAGCAGATCACAGGCGACCGCGTCGAAGCCTGGGCCCGCACCTTCGATCACCGCCTGCCTGATCGCACCGTGCTCCGCGCTTCCTCCGCGCCGGCACCTGCCGCATCATCACGTCCCACATCGCAACCAAACCCGCAACCAGCCACATCGCCCGCAAGCCAGCCCGCTTCGCAACCGCAGCCAAGTACGCAGCCGCAGCTCCCCGCCAGCGCCATCACGCTCGCCTTCACCGGCCCGCTCGAAGTGCGCCGCATGGCCGACGCGCCGCCGCAGCTTCAGCGCGACGATCTGCTCATGCGCGTCCTCGCCGAAGGCGACTCCGACGCTCGCGTCCTCTCGCCCCAGCAAGGCATCACCGTGTCAGGCCGCGAACTCGAGTACGCCGCAACACGCCGCATCGTCAGCTTCGCCAGCCCCGCGCCCAGTGTCGCTTCACTGCTCGCCACGCGCGATGCCGAACGTTTCAGTGTCGAAGGTCAGCGCATCGAGGCCAACCTCACGACCGGCGTCGCCCGCGTCCTCTCTCCGGGCATGCTCGCGCAGTCCGTCAACGACGCCCCCCGCGCACGCATGACATGGAGCGAACAAGCCCAGTTCGATCTCGTGCCGCCCGCGACGCCAGACGGCTTGCCCCAATCGCGTCTCCTCGCCGCCACCATGCTGGGCACCGTTCGCGGCACACTTCCCGAAGGCACCTTCGCCGCCGACTCCCTCTCTGCGACCTTCGCCGGCCCCGACATCGCGCCCGATGCGGCATCCGCCTTGCAATCGCTCCGACTCGTCGGCGCCGCCTCTATCGTCGCAACGCCTGACAACAAACCCGCCGACGTTCAAGGCGATTCACTCGCCGCCGCCGCCATCGCTATCACGTTTGACCCGCTCACCAAGCAGCCGACACCCACACGCCTCGAAGCCCAAGGCGCCGTGCGAGGCATCACCGGCGGCACAACGCTCACCACCGATTCACTCCAAGCCGCCCTCGCGCTCGCCGAAAGCGGCAACATCGACACGCGCTCCTTCACCGCAACCGGCTCCGTGCGAGTGCAAACCGCCGACGGTGTCATCGCCACCGCCCAGCGCCTCGACGCTCGCCCCACCGACAAAGCCGCGACACTCACCGGCGCCCCCGCCACCCTCGTCCAAGCCCAAAGCACCCTCACCGCCCCCACCATCGCGCTCGATGGCATCGCATCCTCCGTGCTTGCCACCGGCGCAGGCACGCTCACCTCACGCGAACAAAACGCGCAGGACGCCAACGCGCAGCCGCGCACCATCACCGCAACCTGGTCAGGCTCGTTCGCCTACAACGACACCACAGGCCTCGCCAAGCTCGTCGGTAGCGCCGACGTCGACGTCGCCCAAGGCCCCACGAGCAAAGACACAACCCGCGCCGCCACCATCGAGATGTCCCTCGCACAGCGGCACAACTCGCAGACCTCACAATCCAGCGGCCTCGGCACCGCCTTCGTCGCCCCAGGCGGCGAGCGCGACGTCCTCTGGATCCTCGCCTCGGGCTCGCCCGCCACCGTCCGCAGCGAACGCTTCGATCCAACCAACCCCACTCGCCGCACACGCCTCATCTCACTCACCGCTTCAACCATCCGCGCCGATGTCCCCCAGCAGATGCTCCGCGCAAGCGGCGCAGGCCAGCTCGTCACCGCCGACACGACCGGCGCCGACAACGCCTCAGGCCAAGCTCTCTTCACGTGGAAGGCTTACGCCGACTTCGAGCAGGCTGCCGGCATCGCCACGATGCACGAAGCCGTGCGCGCCGTCTACCGCGCCAGCACAACTGAGCAACCCACCGAGCTCGAAGCCCAAACCCTCCGCGCCACATTCGCCGCTCGCGACGCCGCCGCGCCTGACAACGACACGACGCAGCTCAAGCAAGTTGACGCCTCGGGCGGCGTCTGGGCCCGCAACCAAGGCCGCGAACTGACAGCCGCCACGCTGAGCTACGACCCCGCCGCCTCGCTGCTCAACGCCCAAGGCAGCGGCGCGGTGCTGGTCGATGTCGCAGGCGCGGGCAACGAGCCTCCTGTCAGCGCAAAGCAAATCCGCTGGAATCTCCGCACCAATCGTGTGGAAGTCATCGAGCCTGCTCCCACCGTGGTGCCTCGCTAAACCTGCGCCGTGAGCGTCGCCGTCGCGATACCGAAGTTCTCGTGCAGGCTCGTGCCGTACAAGTCACATTGCTCGCACCAGTCCTTCATCGCTGCGATGTAGTAGCTCACGTTGCTGCCGGCCAAGCCTACAAAGTGCTCGGCGTGCAGCGCAATCAGCGCATCCACCAGCACCTCGCGCCCCAGTCGCGCCCCATCATGCTCACGCGACAAATGCAGCCCCTTCTCGCCGCTGCCGCGAATCACATCCGTCGTCACCAGCCGTGACGCATACTTCGCCTGCATCCGCGCCAGCACCTGTGCATCATCAGTCAGCAGCAGCACCTTGGCCTCAGGCCGCTGTGCCAGCAGCGCATCCACGCGCGCAATCGCCTTCTCATGGCTCTCCTGCAGTTCCGCGCCCAGCTCACCCGGCTTGTCAAGCCCGCGAAGATGCACCGCGATCGCTCCACCGCCCAGTCGCGTGCGCGCGAACACCTCCGCCGCCTCCACATGCTGCCGGAGCGGCTTGATGTACGCCCGCATCATCGCCCGCACAACCGCCGTCGCCGGCTTGCCCAGCAGCGGATCCCCCTCCGCAAGCCAGTGCCGCATCATGTACACATCATGATAAAAATCAAACACGCACACACGCTCATCTCGCGCCATGTGGTGCACCCCCGTCAGCCGCGAATCCTCGCCGCCCCACCGATTCCGCATCGCGCCCGTCGCATTCCCCTGCCACTTCGCAGGCCACGTCGAAAGCCCCGCGCACTCTTCGATCCGCGCCGCGCTCACCGGCTCAAAGAACTGCTCCCACGCATTCGCCGCTCCACCGCGAAACAGCGAACTGTCCCCCCACCACACCACCGGCTCGCGCCCGGTAATGCGCGCCAAGAGACACCCGGCGACCACAAACCCCACGTCGCTCCAGAACCCCGCACCCCATTCACGAACCACCAGAAACCGCCGCTCCGTCGGCTTGGCCGTCGCCATCGCCTCCACCAGCTTGCGATTCTTGTTGGCC
The DNA here is from genome assembly GCA_046316615.1 of Phycisphaerae bacterium. GTDB lineage: Bacteria > Planctomycetota > Phycisphaerae > Phycisphaerales > UBA1924 > BJHL01. The sequence continues at coordinate 109,438 of JBKDAN010000034.1, read as the reverse complement.
GCCTTGAAATACGGATCAATCGCCAGCGCCCGCTCCACCATCCGCATCGCCACATCGCGCTGCTTCGCCGCTATCGCCACCTTCGCAAACAAATTCCACGTCGCAGCGTCTTGCGGCGCGTCCTGTGTCGCCATCGCAGCGCACAGCTCCGCCATGCCCAGCCGCGACTGCGCGAGCATCTGCTCACCATACAACAGGTACTGACCGATTTGCTGCTGCGTTGCCACATCGCAAGCGTACGTGCTCCTCACGTATGCATTGCGACCTTGTACATCCACGCCGCCACCACCACGCCCCCCATCGTCCACAGCACCCACGGGCGAAACGTCGCCGACACCACACGATCAATCCTCGCGCCCGTCACCGCCGCAAATGCCGTCAGCCAAAACGTCGCCGCTGTCCCGATGCACACCAAAAACGCCGCAGGCTGATTGCGTATCGCCGTGACAAACTCCCCCTTCGCCGTCCACGCAAATGTCGTCGTATACCCGCACGTGATGCAAGGCTTGCCAAACATCGCCAGCCACCCGCATGCCGGCAGCCCCAGCCGCGTATGACTCCCCATGCCGCGTGCGCTGGGCTCCAGCAAGTACGCCGTCACCAAGACCGCGAGGCACACCAGCGCAATCACCGCAGAAAAGATTCGTGCCGAACGCGAAAGCATCGCAACTACTTTACGCCGGCATCACAACCGGCTGCCCCACCCGCTCGCTTGCATGCTGCTGAATCGCATCAGCAACAAACAACTCCGACCGCCGCAGCTCTACCACCAGCGTGTCATCCGCCCGCGCGCCCACTCGCTTCGCATCCGTCGCCGCAAGCACCGCATCCGCCAGCGGCCCGCGACGCATCGACACATCGCGCATGATCGCCCGCAATCCTTCCAGCCCCAGCAGCCGCCCATTCGAGCCGAGCGTTTCCGTAATGCCGTCGGTGTACGCCAACAGCCGATCACCGGGCAGGAACGGCACATGCGCCGCCCCATCCTCAAAATCATCCCCGCCGCACGCCCCCAGCACGAACGTCGTCGAGAACAGCTCTTCCAGCGCCCCATCCGCCCGAATGATGAACGCCGGCGGATGCCCGCCGCTCGCATAAATCAGTTCGTCCCGCTCGGTGTCAATCTGCATGCACAGCGCAGTCAAATACACGCTGTGCGGCGCAAGCGTCAGGTGCGCATACCGATTCAGCAGGCACAGCAGCTCACCCGGCTTGATCTCAGGCCGCTCTGCCGTGATACGCGTCAGTTCACCCCAAATCCGATTCACCGTCAGCGCCGCCAGAATCCCGTGCCCGGTCACATCCAGCAGCACCACATTCAGCTTGCTGGGCCCAGCCGCATGCGCAAACAGAAAGTCCCCGCCGATCTGCTGCATCGGCTCGTACCGATACCCCAACTGCAACGGCCCCTGCGTGATCTCACGCGGAAACAGCGCCTCGTGAATACGCCGCGCATCCACCAACTCACGCCGCACATCACGATACCGCTTATAGAAGAACGCACGCTCCGCCATCTCATACCGCCGTGAATGCCGCACCATGCACAGCAGCACCCCAGGCACACCCACCAGAGGCCCTATCGCCAGCCCCAGCGTCCGCACCACGATCGGCGCATCGCTCGTCGTCATGTGCAGCACCGCCCACAACGCCAAAATGGGAATCAGCGGCATCATCGCCTGCCGAGGAGTCCACGGCAGAAAGCAGCACGCCATGAAGTGCGTCACAAACACGCCCAGCAACCCAAGGCTCGGCGAATGGGGCAAATGGTCCAGCCCCACGTGCATGAAGCCGTCAACCACCACCAGCAAGTACGTCAGTCGCAGTACCTGCTCTCCGACCAAGTCACGCCGCTTCCACGCCCGCCAAAAGCAACCGGCATACACAGTCAGCGCAACCAACCCCATGCCGCTGGCAATGCCCAGCCGGAGCCACTCGGCGTTGCTGATATCCACTTCAGGTGCCGTCTTACCGCCCGCCGCGACCGCCTTGACCGCTGCCGGATACGCAAAGAACGCTACCAACACGATCAACAGCGCGATCACCGCCAGCCCAATCAGCGTCCCCGCAAACCACAGAAATCGCCGCCGCAGCAATTGCTGCGTCTCCCGATCAAACTCCTGCTGGAGTTCGCTCGTCGCGGCGACTTGGGTGAAAGACGATTGCTGCATGAAGCACCAGCATACCACAAACCGAACGAAATTCCTAGAGCCCGGGGCAATCAACGGCCAAATAGCTCTACCAAGCCCCGCAAGTCTTTCGCTCACCACGCCTTGGCGTTATGGCATAACGCCCGACGACCTTCACCCTTGCAGCCACCGGTCTGGGTCCAGCCGCACCTGCACCACAAACTCACTCATCGCCGCCAAGGCTCCGTTTGTCTCAGGCAAACTGCTCCGCTCGTGCTCGCGCTCCAGCAGTTCTCGCAGGCGCAAGTACTCCTGCTCATGAAACACCATGTCCGCATCGGGCACCGTCTGCTTCTCCTTGCCGCCGGTCTTCGCCGCAATCAGATCATGGATGTATGGCAACTCGAACATCGCATTCAGCGACGGCAGATTCGCGTTCACTTCCCCCGTCCGCATCAGATGAATCCCCGTCAGCAGCACCCGATACGTGTACAGCAGCGGCTTGACCCGGGGCGGATGTTCCTTGCGAAACAGCCGCCACTGCGTCTCCGCAAAACCCAGATAGTGAAACGCATGGAACTTCGTGATGCACGCCGGTGCAAGCTCAATCAGCCGCTTGTGCGCAGGCGTCGTCACGACCACCAGCGGGCTCAGCAGTTGCTCCAGCACATACCCATTCTTCTTGAGCATCAGCCGGCAAAACTTCGCCAGGTCATGCGTCACGAGATCAATCTCATACCCCTCGCGAATCCCCTCTTGCTCAATCGTCTCACGCGTCTCGCGCAGCCCGAGCACCTCACTCGCAGGCAGCACGTGAATGCCCCGCTGATCAAAGTCCGAGTCCTTGCTCGCAAACCCATACAGATGCGCCCCGCTGATCGTCGCAAACACAAGCGGATAAGGTGATTCGCTCGCAAGCGTTCGGCACAGGTCGTAGTTCACATGTTGCGCGTTCATGCCCAAGTGTTGGCATGCCGCGCACTCAAGCCCGTCGCGCCACGTCCAGCCGAATCGACACAAGCAGCTCGTTCGCCCGCGCATAATCAGGCCGCTCCGGCAGCGATGTCGCTCCATACGCCGCCTCAAACTCGCTATGCAGTCGCAACCGCCACGCGTCCACTTCGGGCCACGCCATCCGCCCATCCCGAATTGCCAGCAGCTCCTCGCGATGCGACTGCACGCGCACCGGCAGCGTCCCAGTCTCGAGCGCAGTCTTCCCCGCAATCAGCAGCCGCACCAAGTGCATCGCGTGCTTCCACTTCACGCTGCCGTGGTTGCGAACATCCTGCTCCAGCTTACGAAATTGGCTCATCGCATAGCCGTTGAATGTCTGGTAGATCAACTTGCTGAGAAACATCTCCCGCGCATCCAGCAGACGCTGCCCGAACTCATCCGCATGTTCCACCAAAGGCGAGTACAGCACCTCCAGCACATTCGGATTCGCCTTCAGCGCAAGCTGAATGAACTTCCCCACCTCCCAGTAGCACTCCTGCGTCGCGTCGTTCTCAAGCTGCTCAGGCACGCCAAACAGCGACCAATGCGCCCGCGCAGGCGGCACATACACCCCGCGCCGATCCGTGTCCGAAGCACCATGATCCAACCCATACGCACGCGACCCGATCACCACTCGCAACGACACATGCGTCTGCAAATCATGCCGCGCCAGCACATCGCTGCTGCCCGCATACCCGGGCGACTGATACACCGCAAGCACCTCAAACGCATCACGCGACAGTGACACTTCCTCCCCGCCCGTCATCCGCACGCGATACGCATGCGTCCCATCCACCGGAGCCTTCACAATCAACCCGCCGCTGCCAGCACCAAGTACCGCCAGAGCATCCCCCACGCGCACATCGCGCAGCAGCACAACCGCAGTGCCCACAGGCAGAATGGGAGGGAGCGGATTCATTCAAAGCTCGTCTCGCGAGCACCATGTACGACACGCAGAATCTCCACCGCGTGTTCATTCACCCGGTAAACCAGCAGGTAGCGATATACCGGATAGAACAGCACACGAGAGGATGTCAGATCCGGGCGAGCGTGCCCTGCATACGGGCGTTCCACCAGCAACTGAATAGCTCGCTCGATGGCATCACCAACGAGCACGCTCGCCTGCGGACTCTTGCCCAACAGGTAGCTCTGTATCGACTCAAGATCGTCAACTGCAGCCCGTGCAAATACAACGTGACGGCTCACGCATCGGCTCCACCATGCGATGCGTCTCTTGCACGCCACCGCTCAAGCACGTTGCTCGCCGGAACCACATCACCCGCGTCTGCCTGCTTGATGCCCACCGCGATCATCGCATCCAATTCCGCTGGCGACGCTGCAGTTGAAGAGTTCAGCAGCGCCATCGCCGCACGCAGCACCTCGGTCGCGTTCGCGAATCCGTTGACACCCACACGTTGGCGAATGGCGTCCGCAAGATCAGCTGGCAAAGCGAAGTTCTCATCATTTCGAGCCACCATGCCATGCTCCTTGCACCCTGCTTCACCGCACCTTGCCTCAACGCCCCTTGCCTCACCGCACCGTCGCCGCCGCCAACCCCGCGCTCCCGATCACTTCCTCCGCGTAGTCATTCATCGCGTCTCGAAGCTGCTCGAAGCTCTCCAGCACGTAATAAATCGGCTGGTAGTGGTCAATCTCAAAGTCCGTGTTGCAGATGCGCGCCAGATCAAACGGCCGCCATTCCGCCACGGGCCGTTCCTTGCAATCCTCCGCACTCTGCCCCTTCTTCTCCCACTGTCCATTCAGGCTGTACTCGGCTTCACCGTGGCTGCTCACCAACCCGCTGCCGTACACCTTCACTTCGCCATTCTCTTTAATCAGCCCGAACTCCACCGTGAACCAGAACAGCCGCCCCAGTTGCTTCACGTGCTCCTCGTCATCGCACAGCATCGCCGCCTTGCCATACGTCTGCAAAAAGTCAGCGAACACCTTCAGCGTGTGCAGCGGCACATGCCCAAAGACATCGTGGAAGATGTCCGGCTCAGGCAGGTAGTCCATCACTTCGCGCGGACGGATCAACACCGTCGTCGGAAACTCACGCTGCGCAAGGCACGCGAAAAAGCTCTTCGCGGGCAAGTACCCAGGCACGCCGTAACTCGCCCACTGGCTCTGCGCCTGCAGGAACTTGTTGATGCCGTCCAGCTTCGTCCCCTTGGCCACCTTCACGCCGCCCGCGATCTCAATGTCGCGATCCAGCGTCACATCATCCAGCAAAGGCAGCCGATCGCGCGTCAGTCGCAGAATCTTCATCCCGTCGATGAACTGCCGCGACACCTGCTTCTCCAACACTGTCCAGCGCCGGTCAAACAGATCACGCCACACATCATGGTTCTCACGCGTGTACCGGTGGTACGCCTGCGTGATGTAGAACTTGTCCGCATCAATCTGATCATGCGGCAGGTTGGGAGCATTGTCTGCAAACGCCTGCGCGATCCGCGCTTCGTCATTGTCGATGATGTTGTTGTAGCGAATATCAGCTCGCATGACTGCACTCCGGACAAACGGGACCGAGTTCCATCTCGCTCCTCTATGGTACGACAACTTTCGCTTCGTGTGCAATCCGCCCCAAATCACTACCCCAAATCATCACCCCAAATCACGCCCAGGCCGCCGTTCACCCTTGCGACGGCATGCCTCTTCGAGTAGGATGTCGCCGTGCGCGTTCGCGCATGCTTCGCGTCGCACGTCCGACGCAACAAGGGAGGTACGCATGGCTATCGATCCGCGCATGTACGAGAAGTATTCTGGCCGCAAAGGTGACCCCATGACCCGCATGGGCGACGCCCTCGCCAAGAACGCCAAAGCCCAGCGCGACCGCGACGAAATGCCCAAGGGTGCCGCTGGCGGCTTCAAAACGATGGCTGGCCCCGGCTGGATCATGCAGATTGTCTACGCCATCAAAGACAAGATGCGCACCAAGTAACGCCCACGCTTCACCATCGTCTTCCACCCGCGCTCGATGTCTCTCGCATCGAGCGCTGTACCGCGCACAGCCAGCGCACACCGCGTCACGCTCAATCAACGACCACGGTGATAGCCGTCGTCTTGCCTCGCTCGCTGACAGCCGAAACCGTCCACGTCCGCAGCCAGTTGTTACTCATGCCCAGCGCGTTGACCTCACCCTCTGCCGCAGCAGGGCCCCACCCTTCGGGCACTTGCATGGTGCCGATCTGCGCATGCATCGTGCCATCCCGCTTCGTCACCGTTGCATCATCTTCCGCGACAAACAAGTTGTCACGCCGTTCTCGAGCTGATGCGGGCGTCAGCCCCGAGAACGTCCACACACTCATCGGCGGATCAGCCTCCGTGACAAACTCCACGTGATTGTCATTGAACCCGATGTTGCCCTCCCACGTTTTGCGATTCCCGTGAATGCCGAGTGTGGTTGAATTCGTCCCCTTGCCTCCGACTGACACAAACGCCGTGCTCTGCTGCGAGCCCGTATCAAGCAGCCGCGTCTTTGCCTTGTCTTCTCGGCCGACAACCTCATACATCGGCCCGCGATTGCCAATCACCGCCTGATCAAGTCGCCAGTTCAGCCCCCACGCTTCACGCCGCGCCGCAAAGAAAGGCATCATCGCATAGCTGGTGTGTGCAGTCACGTTCGCCTCCGGCGCAAGTGCCCCCAGCGGCTTTGTGCCACCTTGCACAACCTGCTCCGCAGGTGAACCGCGAAACGCCGGATCCCACCGCGCATGCTTCCCAGCCCCGCTGCCCGTATTGACCGCCGCCGGCGGATCGCTCAGCGCGTAAGACGATTGAACATCAATCAGTGTCGACTGCTCAGCCGGACTCACCATCAGTTCGGGCACGACGTACCCGTCATAAATCAGCACCGACAGAACATTGCCGAGGTCATCCTTCGCAGAACCATCGCTCAACGTCGTGTTCGCCGCATCCATCTCACTCGGCACCGGATAGACATCACGACTGTTGTTCGCAAACAAGACCATCGACTGGTGCACCGCACGCACCTGCGTGCCATCCTTGATATGCCGCGCCCCACCACGCCTCGGCGCCAGCAAAGGCATCAGCATGAGCCCCACGAGCGCAAGGACCACAGTCACCACCAGCAACTCAAGCAATGTCAGCCCCGCTCTTGCAGCCCGCATAAGCACCGCCCTCTCCATCTCGCAACGACCCAAACAACCAACTCCATCTCACGATACGAGTACCCAGCATCACAACAACGTCCACGCACGCCCCAAAGTTCACGCACACCGCCCGATTCCCGCACCCCACACCTTGATGCCTTGATGCCAATTGCCTTGATGCCTACTCGATGATCTCCAGCCGCCTCGCTGCCTTTCTGCATTCCTGCCTCTCCACGAATGCCGAATCACGAATGCCGAATGCCGCGCCCACCAGTCACCCACACCACCACCGCGCTGATTCGATGCAGCCAACTCCCCCGCACAGCACACCGCGCGCGCGCACTTCTCGAAATCTGCACGCGCGGACCACGCTTGTGCGCTCAATCCATGCCCTCGGCCCCGTTTCTTCTTGCATCACACCTCACATTCTGCGAAAATGCGCACCTGGTGGCCCGTCACGAGTCACCAAGTTCCTCTGTTCGCTTTAAGCGGCGGCAGTTGGGCTGCAGAGTCGAAAGCGACAAAGCCCCCAGCGCGCCCGATGATCGAGCGAACACGGACTTGGTAACAACCGAACCAGCCATCAGCGGTCTTGGGACAGTCATGCACGCCCCAGCGTGCATGACTCTGAGGAGAGAGAGCCAACCACTCAACCACCTCTCGTGGACCACGCCACGATGTCGAGCGCAAGCTCGACAAGCCCAAGCCCGCCAATTCCGGTGCGCAAGCCGCTTACCCACGTTGGCCCTCGGGCGAGCGTGCGGCCGATCATCCCACGCACGCGGAAACTGGCAGCCTGCTCAAACCTCAAGAAAGCACCGAAGCCGCGATCGCGGCCACGGCGGCGCGCATCCACTCCGCGACGTACCATCGTCTATGGACCCGCAACTTGCCTGGGCGCTCGGCTTCGTCGGCCTTGCCCTCATCCTCCTCGTCATCGAGATCTTCTTACCCACCGCCGGCACGCTCGCCATCGCCAGCGTCATCAGCGCCATCGTCGCGGTTGTCCTCTTCTACCGCTTCGATACCACGTGGGGCAACATCAGTCTCATCTCCATGCTGGTCCTCGCCCCCACCGCCGCGGGCTTCATGATCAAGGTCTGGCCGCACACACCCATCGGCCGCTCCATCATCGGTGCCCCCACCGAAGAGCAAGCCGAGCAGCAACGAATCACCGAAGAGCAGGAACGCCGCGCCCGTCTCGCGCTCATCGGCAAAGAGGGCAAAGTCCTCCGTGATCTCCGCCCTGTCGGCCTCGTTGAAATCGAGGGCCAGCGATACGAAGTTCTGAGCGAAACCACCTTCGTTCCCGTGGGCGAAACCATCCGCGTGACGCAGGCTGATCTCATGCAGATCAAGGTGCGGCGGGTCTGATATCTCTGTGCCAACAAGCACGTGCGACGCTACCGTTTCGCCGCGAGAGACAAGCTAGAGGAGATTGCCATGCATCGCCGCGCTGCTTTGTCGCTCGTTGTTCTTTCCGCGCTCACGTCCACTTGTCTCGCGGGCCCCTGGTCGCAGATGGTCGTCTTTGGCGATAGTCTCTCCGACACAGGCAGTTCGCTCGCGTACACCACCGCGCTCAATGCGCAGACCTTCGGCCTGGTCGCACGTCGCCCCGTCGGTCCGCGTTACGCCACAGGCCGCTGGACCAGCGGCAACGGCGTGAACTACGCCACGCTTGATCTCGCAAACAGCAGCAGCTCGCTCGTCTGGCACGAGCGACTCGCAGACCAACTCGGCGCGTCACGCGCTTTCAGCGTCAATGCCAGCGGCACGCCCGCCAATCGCAATAACTTCGCGTGCGGCGCAGCGCTCTCCACGGGCGGCCAGGTCACGCAGAGCGTGCCCTTCGTCGGCAATCTGCCGCTCATCGACAACATGGGCCACCAGGTCAACACGCTCTTTGGCGCAGGCACCGCCACTATGCGCAGCGACACGCTTTACTCCTTCTGGGGCGGAGCCAACGACATTCGCGATGCTGTGAACTCTGGCACCGTCACCACAGCGCAGCAAGCCGCCGCCGCTGGCGCTGCTGCGTCGAGCAACATTCGCTCCTATATCGCGTCGCTCGCAACTCGCTCGCAGCAGCAGAACGTCAACATCAGTGTCGCGTGGCCCAACGTTGTACCGCTGCAGTTCGTGCCCGACTTTGCCGACGCCTACGGCGGTACCGCCTCGCGCCGCTCACTCGCGGAAGCCGGCTCGCTGGGTTTCCGCACCGCGTGGCAAACCGACATCGCCGCGTTGCAGACCGCCTTCCCCACGTCGCTCACGATCTATCCCGTGGATATCTACACGTGGCTGTCGGGTGTGGTGCAGGGCGGCGTGCTGCCGCAAGGCACCAACGTGACTGATCCGATTCTCGACTTCGGCGCGTTCTCCGGCCTTGGTTTCAGCCCCACCCGCAACACCACCGCCCGCGTGCCCAGCGGCGCGAACCCCGACAACTACGTCTTCTGGGATCGCCTGCACCCCACCGCCTGGATGCACGAACGCATCGGCGACTACATGGCCACGGTCATCCCAGCGCCGGCTGGCGTCTTCGCGTTCGCTGTGGGTGCTGTGTTTGCCGCGCGTCGTCGCCGCGATTGAGATCTGAACATGCTCGCTGCCATTACTACTTTTGACATCGTGGCATTCGTGGTGCTCTTCCTGATGTTTTGCGGCTTTCTGCTGCCGCTGAGCATCTTGCCTGCGCGGCTCGCCGCCGCGAAGGCACGCATCCCGACCAGCAATCTCGAGCTGATCGGCATGCTGATGCGGCGGTCCAACCCCAAGGCGATGGTTCAGACCACCAGTCTGCTCCGCGAACTGGGCTACAGCGGCGTCACTTTGCGTGAGGTCGAGACCATCAAGCTGTCGGGCGTGAACATGCCCGCACTGCTGGCAGGTGTCACCACCGCAAAGCGGAATGGCGTCAATCTGCCGCTGGATGCCGCTCACGCAATCTGCCTGGCAGGGCGGGATCTTAAGTTGGAAGTCCGCAAGTTCATCGAGGCGAATCCCGCCAAAGAAGTCAGTATGTCTGCCGCGAGCGTGCTGTCGAAGCCTCGCTGATCAGTAGCCCCGCCTCTTGCCTGATCGCTATACTCGGCCCACACACGCATGCCGCCATGCCGCGGCTTCTCGTGAGGACATTCCACTATGCACAACACAATCATGAACTCCTTCTCTCCCACACTCGCGCAAACCGGTGTCAGCACAGGCCTGCTCATCGCAATCGGCATCGTGGTCGCCGTCGTTCTGCTGGTCATCGTCGTTTTCGCGCTGCAGTTCGTCGGTCTGTATATCCAAGCCGTCACCAGCAATGCGAAAGTCGGCTTCATCGACATGATCGGGATGAAGCTCCGCAAGGTTGACATCCGCACGGTCGTCATCAACCGCATCCGCGGCGTGAAGGCCGGCATGGATATCCCCACCAACCTCATCGAAACGCACTACCTCGCGGGCGGTCGCGTCAGCAACGTCATCAGCGCGATGATCGCCGCACGCGGCGCACGCATCGATCTGCCCTGGAACACCGCCACCGCCATCGACCTTGCAGGCCGTGACATTCTCGACGCCGTGAACACCAGCGTGAATCCCAAGGTCATTGACTGCCCCGCCGCTGCCGGCCCGCGCAGCACGATCGACGCCGTCGCGAAGGACGGCATTCAGCTCAAGGTGAAGGCCCGCGTGACGGTGCGCACCAACATCGGTCGCCTGGTCGGTGGTGCAACCGAAGAAACCATCATCGCTCGCGTGGGTCAAGGCATCGTCAGCACCATCGGTAGCGCGGCTGACCATAAAAAGGTTCTGGAAAACCCCGATGACATCAGCCGCAAGGTGATGGAGACGGGTCTTGACGCAGGCACGGCCTTCGAAATTCTCTCCATCGACATCGCCGACGTGGACGTGGGCGACAACATCGGTGCAAAGCTCCAGACAGACCAGGCCAACGCCAACAAGCAGATGGCACAGGCCGAAGCCGAAAAGCGCCGTGCTCTGGCCGTCGCGCAGGAGCAGGAGTTCAAGGCGGAAGAACAGAAGAACCGCGCCGCCGTCGTGCTGGCCGAAGCCGAAGTGCCCCGCGCACTGGCCGATGCCTTCCGCAACGGGCGTCTGGGCGTGATGGACTACTACAAGATGCAGAACGTGCAGGCTGACACCAACATGCGCAGCGCCATCGCGGGTGAAGGCCCCAGTGGCCAGCAGCGCTGAACGAATTGCTGCAAGCAACGCAAAACGCACCGGTCGCCCGGTGCGTTTTTCTTTGGTCTTTACTGTTTCAGCGTGCTCAGCGGTTGCGCATCACGCTCGCCGCAGCCGACACGCGCACCTGCGGGTTGGGGTCCTTCATCAGCACAGCGAGCTTATCAACGGCAGCATTCCCCTGCGCGCCGTAGACGAACGCAGCCTGGCTCCGCAGCGCGGCGTTCTGATCCTTCGCGTACTGGTCTGCGATGGCAACGGCTTCGCCGCCGGTGACGCCCATACGGGCCAGCGACAGCGCGATGCCCAGCCGCACTTCCGCCGGGTACTGCTGTCCCTGCTGATCGCGGTAGTTGGCGAGGTTCATGAGCTGGCCCTGCGCCTGGCGATCCTTCATCTCACCCAGCATCTGCACAGCCAGCGCCATCGCTTCAAGCTCTCCCGGCTGACCCGGATACAGCGCGGCACGAATCGCCGCCAGTTCCTGCTTCTCGCCCAGCTTCACCATCGCTTCGGTAACCATCAACTGGAAGATGGGCTGTTGATCGGGCGGCAACTGCTTGGTGCGATCGATCGCCGCGCTACGAAGCAGCGGCACCGCACTCTTGTTGCCGATCTCACCCAGCAGATACGCCACGTGGCGCGACACCATGGGGTTGGTGTCGCTGAAGAGCATTTGGGCAAGGGGCGACTGATCGGCCTTGCCACCGGTGCGAATCGTCGCGTAGATCGCGCTGGCCCGCACGTGGTTGTTGCCATCGGTCATCAGGCGTTCTGCTTGCGGACGCAGGTCACGCAACTGGTTCTTGCCCACCGCCATCAGCGCGATGCTGCGCACACCTGCGTTCTCATCCTTCAGACCCGCTTCAATCACATCACGCATGCGCTGTGGGCTCATCGCGGCGGCTTCAATCGCCTGGCCGCGCACCTGCGCATTTTCATCGCGCGACATCTGTTCAATCAGCACCATCGCCTGCTCACGCACGGCGGATGCCGTCACGCGAATGTCAGTGGACTGCACGGGCAGGTCAGGGCTTTCAGCATTGGCCATGGGCACAGCCTGCTGCGGGTTTGCACCCAGCACGGCGGGCTCTTGCGGCTGCGAGAAAGCCTGCGCGATGGTGGCGGGCTCCGCGGTGGTCGTGGCAACAACCTGCGTGTCCGATGGAGCATCTTGCGGCGCTTGCTGCTGTGCGGACTGTCGCATCGGCAGAGGCTTGCGTGTGCCCATGGTTGAACATGCGCTGAGCGCGAACCCGCTCACGACAACAAGACCGGCGGCAGTGATGCGAATTGACGTGTGCATGGTTGCGTGACTCCGTAGTGAACTGACGCGCCGCGACACGACGCTTGATACGAACAATCGGCAAACTCCGGCAAATCACGCCGGTTTTTGGTTTCGACGGGATCGTACGACGGCTGCCGCCGTGAGCGCGAACCAGCCGCCCAGCATGCTCCAGCCCAGCCAGTTGCCGGTGCGCGCGTAGAAGGTGGCACCCGGAAGGGGCAGCGGCACATCTGCCACGAGCACCCCTTCCACGCGGGCGCCTTTGGCATCGCCATCGACGCCCCGTGACACGATGCGGCCATGCGCGTCGATCACCGCGCTGATGCCGGTGTTGGCGCTGCGCACCACGGGCGTGCCGAGTTCCATCGCTCGCCACTGTGAAATGCGAAGGTGCTGCTCTCGCGCCGCATCCGAGCCTTGGAACCAGCCATCGTTGCTCATGTTCACGAGCACATCCGCGCGGCGTTCGGCACCGGCGAACGTCAACGCACGGCACACGGTGCTTTCGGTGATCTCAAAGCAGATCGGCGTCACCACGCGCACGTCACCGTTTGTTCCGGGCACGCGGAAAACAGTCTTCTTGGTGCCCGCGGAGAGATCAAAGCTCATGCCCGCCGCGGCGAGGCCCAGGAGCTTCTTCTCCAGCCAAGGAAAGCGGCTGATGACCGGCATGTACTCGCCGAACGGTGTGAGTTCGATCTTGTCGTAGCGCTCGCCCGTCACCGCGCCATCGCGCACGAGATACGAGCTGTTGTAGCGAGCGGTCTGCGTCCACTCGACGCGGCCCTGCGCGTCGACATCGACGTTGAAGCCCTCGAGCCCTTCTTCGCCAATCAAAAGGGGCACGCCGGTCCGGCGCGAGTGCTCGCTCAGCGCTTCCCAGAACGCAGTTGCCTTGATGCGTTTCTCATCGGTGCCGAGTTCTTCGGGCATCGCTTCCTTGAGCGTGAACACCAAGCCCTTGGCTTCCATCGCTGCGACGGCAGAAGGTTCGATGCTGATGCCCGGCATCATCGTTTCGGGCCAGATGATGAGTGAAGGCGTGCGTTCCGACGCCTGCTCGCTCAATCGCTGCATGCGGCGATAGTCGCGCACTTCCGATTCGAGCGTCCAGTAGGTCTTGTTGGACTGCGGAATGTTGGTTTGGACGCTGGCGACGCGGAAGGATCGCGTTCGGTCGGCTTCGCCATACTGGCCCATGACAAGCGCGACTGTCAGCGGCACGAATGCGAAGAGCGTCGCGAGCATGATGCTGCGATTCCGCTGATCCTGTGCGTTCGTGGTGGGGGCTTCTTCTGGCAGTGAGAAGGACGCGAACGACCAAGAGTGGCAGTACTTCGCCACCGCGAATGCGAACGCGCTGGCAATGACACACGCGACGAAACTCGCGCCATACATGCCAGCAACGGGAGCGAAGCGGGCGAGCAGCGTGTCGGTGGCCCACTGCGCGTACATACCCCACGCGTAGCCTCCGAGGAAGACTTCGCAACGGAAGAACTCGATGGCGACCATGACGACGGGGGCAAGCAGCGTCATGCGTCGCCAGCCCAGCCAGCGGCGAATGCGTGCGAGCGACCAGACCGTGAGCACGAGCCAGCATGCCTGCACCATGAGTAGTGGCACAAAGCCGAGTGACGCGACCTGAAACGTCCACCACTGCGAGATGCCCCACATGACCATGGCACCCAGCTGCATTCCTACGTAATGCGCGCGGCGCAGGGGCTGCATCGCCGCGAGCACGATAAAGCTCATGGCGATAATCGGTGAGACCCACTCATTCGATGTGGCAAGGACTGGGACAGAACCTGCGATTCCGACTCCAAGCCCCCAAAGGCATGCACTCCATACGAGCGCTGAAGCAGGTGCCGCGGCGGACGTATCGAGACTTGCGGTGCGCATGGAGACTAGCGTACGCGGTGCGTGCGAGAGTGGGTTTCGCTGATGCGATCACTTCCCGGCGTAGTCGATGAGACGTGCGAGTTCGTTGCGCAGTTGCAGACGCGAGATCACGCGGTCAACCATGCCGCTCTTCATGAGGAACTCGCTGCGCTGGAAGCCCTCGGGCAGTTCCTGGCGAATGGTCTGCTGGATGACGCGCGGACCGGCGAAGCCGATGAGGGCGTTGGGCTCTGCGATGATGATGTCGCCCAGCATGGCGAAGCTGGCGGTGACGCCGCCCGTGGTGGGGTCGGTGAGCACGCTGATGAACAGGCCGCCAGCGTCATCAAAGCGGGCGAGGGCCGCGCTGGTCTTGGCCATCTGCATCAGGCTCAGGCCGGCCTCCTGCATGCGTGCGCCGCCGGAGCAGCTCACGATGATGAGGGGCAGATCGTCGCGCGTGGCCTCTTCGATGCCGCGCGTGATGGCTTCGCCTACCACGCTGCCCATGCTGCCCATCATGAAGGTGAGATCAAGGCAGGCCACCATGGCGGCACGACCCTTGATGAACATGCGACCGACCTTGATGGCGTCGCGCTGGCCGGTCTTGATCTGCTCGGCGAGCAGGCGATCGGGATAGGCCTTGAGGTCCTTGAACTTCAGCGGGTCAGCGGGCTGCAGGCCAGCGTGCAGTTCGACGAACGAACCTTCATCGGCGAGTTGCTCGACGCGCTGGCTGGCGGAGATGCGATGGTGGAAGCCGCACTCGGGGCAGACGTGGAGGTTCTTCTCCAGGTTGCCGCGATAGACCATGTTTTCGCAGTTTTCGCAGCGCAGCCACACGCCTTCGGGCACGCCACTCTTGCGTTCGCGCACCATGGCCCAGGTGCGCTGGGGCGTCTTGGCCTTGGGGGCGGGGGCGGGCGAGGCGTCTGTAACCTGAGGCTGCGAACCAGCGGGAGTAGCCATGGGCATCCTTCTGAAAACACGAACCTGCCGAGCATCGTCCATGACGCAGCGGCTTTCTGAGAAGGGAGAGTTTAGTGCATGTCAAGCAAAAGCGAAAGGTGCCCGAACGGACCAGTAACCTGCTATTTGACAGGGTGGATAACTTCGGGCGCGGCAAAAGAAAACGCGGGCGTGCACAAGACACGCCCGCGTTGGTGTTCTCTGAATTGCACTAGTGACCAGTACCTAGTCCCTAGTGCCTCTGTCTTTAGTAGCGGTAGTGGTTGGGCTTGTAGGGGCCGTCCTTCGGCACGCCGAGGTAGGCAGCCTGATCGTCGCTCAGTGTGGTGAGCTTGACGCCAAGCTTTTCGAGGTGCAGGCGGGCGACCATTTCGTCGAGCTTCTTGGGCAGGACGTAGACCTTGCCCGTTTCGTACTTGATGCCGGCCATCGTGGGCTTGCCGTTGGCGCTGGCCCACAGATCGATCTGAGCGACGACCTGGTTGGTGAAGCTGGCGCTCATGACGAAGCTGGGGTGGCCCGTGGCGCAACCCAGGTTCATGAGGCGGCCTTCGGCGAGAATGAGCACGCTGTGTTCGCGGCGGCCGGCGACCGGCTTGGTGAACACGAACTCATCGAACTGGGGCTTGATGTTGACGCGCTTGACGGTCTTGTCGTGGAACAGACCAGCCATGTCGATTTCGTTGTCGAAGTGGCCGATGTTCGCGACGATCGCCTTGTCCTTCATCTTGCGCATGTGCTCGACGGTGATGACGTTCTTGTTGCCCGTCGTCGTGATGAAGATGTCAGCGGTCGCGAGCACGTGGTCGAGCGTCGTGACTTCGTAGCCTTCCATCGCCGCCTGCAGAGCGCAGATCGGATCGATTTCGGTCACGACCACGCGAGCGCCCTGGCCCTTGAGAGCCTGGCAGCAGCCCTTGCCCACGTCGCCGTAGCCGAGCACAACGGAGATCTTGCCGCTGAGCATGACGTCGGTGGCGCGGTTCAGGCCGTCAACCAGCGAGTGACGGCAGCCGTAGAGGTTGTCGAACTTGCTCTTGGTGGCGCTGTCGTTGACGTTGATGGCGGGGAGCTTGAGTTCGCCCTTCTTTTCCATCTCGTACAAGCGGTGCACGCCGGTGGTGGTTTCTTCGCTCACGCCCTTGATGGCGGCGAGCATGTTGGTGAAGCGCTTGGGGGTCTTCTTCATCTGCTCGTTGAGCAGGTTGAGGATGACGCCCCACTCTTCGGGCTCGCTGGCGGCGTTGAAGGCGGGCACCTTGCCGGCGGCTTCAAACTGAGCGCCCTTGTGGACGAGCAGCGTGAGGTCGCCGCCGTCGTCCAAGATCATGTTGGGGCCGCTGCCGTCGGGCCAGCTGAGCGTGCGCTCGGTGCACCACCAATATTCTTCGAGGGTTTCGCCCTTCCACGCGAAGACCGGAATGCCCTTGGGGTCCACGGGCGTGCCGTTCTTGCCGACAACGACCGCGGCGGCGGCGCTGTCCTGCGTGCTGAAGATGTTGCACGAGCACCAGCGCACGTCGGCGCCGAGTTCGACGAGCGTTTCGATCAGCACGGCGGTCTGCACGGTCATGTGCAGGCTGCCGGCGACCTTCGCGCCCGCGAGGGGCTTGAGGCCGTGGTACTTCTCGCGGAGAGCCATCAGGCCGGGCATTTCGTGCTCAGCCAGACGGATTTCGTGGCGACCCAGTTCGGCGAGGTTGAGATCCTTCACCTTGAAATCACCCGTCGCGTTGCTGGGCTTGGTCGTCGTCGCAGTCATCGTCATTGCATGCTTCCTTTCAGTTCTTCGCTTCGTCACGCGGCTTGAAACCGCCGCGATCAATGCTGTCTTTCCTTCGATACTGAGGTACTTCGGTACTCAGGTAGTTCTTACTTCTTTACCCCCACACACACAAACAGTCCCGGCCCTTTGGCCGAAGATTCAACGGGCAGCTCTACATATCGAACATCCCACAGTCCCGCTCGCCCCATGAGCGAAGTCATTTCGTCGCGCGAGAAGCCCAGATGCTTGTGGCCCATCGTGCGCTTGTAGTCTTCGCGGTTGTGCGCGACCATATCGACGATGAGGGCTGTGCCGCCTGTGACGAGCACGCGTGCCATCTCGCGCAGGGCTTCTGCCGGCTCATCGACATGGTGAAGCACCAGCACAGCGACGGCGGCGTCGATCACGCTTGCGTCGATAGACGTTGCTTCCACCGGAGCCTGGTGGAACATGACGTTGGTGAGGCCCGCGGCAGCCATGCGATCGCGCGCGACTGACAGCATGGCTTCGCTCTGCTCGACCGCGTCGACGCGATGCACGAATGGCGCGATCGCGTGCGTCGCGATGCCCGTGCCTGCGCCAAAGTCGGCGACGCGCCAATGCTTGTTGAGCAGCGCGAGCAGTGCCATGCCTGTGAAACGCGGGCCGAACAATTCGGCACGCATCGCGTCCCACTGATCGCTGACGCGGCCGAAGAACGACAGGCTGTCGGTCTTGCGTTCCGCAAGCACGGCCCGCACGCGAGCGTCGTCTTCGCGGGCTTCGCTCGCTTCGACGGCGTTCATGCGAATCGTCTTCCACAACTCGCGTGCGTCGCTGCTGAGCTCGCCCATCGAGAAGAGTCCCGCCGTGCCCTCACTCCGGCGGACGACCCAACTCGCGTCGAGCAACACCTTGAGGTGGCGGCTCACCGTGCTCTGCGGCAACTGCAGCGCCTTGGCCAGTTCTCCCACTGACAGTTCCTGTGCATCGAGCACGCGCAGCAGACGCAACCGGGTGGGGTCGCTCAAAGCTGCTAGAAGGTCGAGCAAGGGGATGGCCGGGGTAGTCTTCATCCGTTTAGCCGGATGAAGTATACAACGGTTTGCGGGCGTGTCAAACGAAAACGGCACGGGCGCGTGGCCCGTGCCGCAAAGTTTGTGAAACCAAGACCTTCTGTTACTTCGTCTGAATGACCGGCTCGAGAGCGTTGGTCACCCGGGGGATGTCCATTTCGCGTGGGGCGAGGGCGAAGCTGGGGCCGGGAATCTCGCCCATTTCGCGGATAGCGGCAAGGACTTCCGCGTTCTCGGGCTGGAGGAAGTAGGCCATGCGCAGACGCTCGATCGTGCGGTCGGCGTCGCCGCGGTTCTTGTAGAACTTGACGAGAGCCCACTGCACGTCGAAGTTGTTGCCCTGACTGATTTTGGAAGCGGTGACCAGAGCGGTCTGGGCTTCGTCGGCGTGGCCTACGCGATTCATGTAGTCGGCGATGCGCAGGTAGTCCTTCACGCGGCCGCGTTCGCTGGCGATGCGCTGCACGAAGGTGGTGAGGGCCTCGCGCTCGCCGGCTTGGTAGAGGGCTTCGGCGGTGCCGTCGGCGATGCGATCGTTGAGGGGATCGACATCGAGGGCGATCTTGAGGCTCTCGATCGCGGCGCGCGGGTCGCCGGCGTTCATCTGGGATTCACCCAGCTTCATGCGGACGACGTTGTTGTCGGGGGCGCGTTGCAGGTACTCGCTGTAGTTCTCGACGGCGAGGTCCCAGCGTTTCGTGCTATAAAAGTGGTCGCCGTCACGCTGGATGACGTGCAGGGGGCGGGTGCCGCCGCAGCCGGCAAGGGTGAGGAGCAGGAGCGAACCAAGAACGAAAGAGCGCGTGCGATGCATGAAGTTCCCTCCGTGGAACATGGGGTGGGCAGAGTATAGCGAGAAGCAGCGAAAAGTGCGGGCGTGGCAGCGAAAGTTGCGCGGCGGACTGCAAATGCTCGCCAGACCGCGGGATAGACGACATCTCTCTCGCGTTTGCTTGATGGTAATTGCGCCACGGATGGGCTTGACAAGCTGGGGTTCTTCACGGATACTAAACGTTCCCCCACACGAGTTTCCCGCATAGCTCGAGCTTGGCGGATTGGGACCAATCGTGTAGATTGTCGCAACCGAGAGTCGATTCTTGCGGAACAGTGTGGATACGTGGGCCTGCGGTACGGGTTCTCTGTACACGCTGGGCGAATCGGACATGAACGCGTTCCACGGATTGGAACGTCTCTCAACGCGGGGCTGGAGCCCCGATGACCCTTCCCCCGACGGGCACCGCTCGCGAGGTACGCGAGCCATGGAGTACGGTCGATGACGAGTCAGAAGAAGAATGCAGGTTTCACGCTGATTGAGTTGCTGGTCGTGATCGCGATCATCGCGCTGCTCATCAGCTTGCTGTTGCCTGCTCTGGGCCAGTGGCGCCAGACCGGTCGCCAGTTGGTGTGCCAGACGAACATGAAGAACCAAGGCGTTGCGACGCACAGCTACGCGGCGGACTACCGCGACAAGCTGTACAGCTTCAGCTGGCGCGCCGACCTTACTTCGGTGACCCAGTTCCCTGATTTGCAGGCTCCCGGCAGCGACAACGAAGCTGCGGTCTTCCAAGCCATTGACATCGTCCGTCGCCGTACGGGCAACGACGCGAGCTCGCTGCCGATCCCGGCCATGACGGGTGGTGGCGGCGAAGGCGGCACAGGCTGGATCCCTCACATTCTGTACACGCACCTTGTGCTGCAGGATTATGTGTCGAGCGTACTGCCTGAGAAGGCGGTGGTGTGCCCCGAAGACACCAACCGTTTGCGTTGGCAGAACGTCACAGCCTACAACAACGGTGAGTTCCTGCCGTTCCAGCCGCCGATCACGCAGCGTCGCTGGCCCTACAGCTCGTCGTACCAGGTGGTGCCGGCGAGCTTCTCGGCTGATTCTGGTCCGCAGGCTGTCGGCCCCGGTGACACCTACTTCTCGTACAACGTCCCCGGCGATGCAGGATTCATGGGCAAGCGTCTGCTGACCGACGTGCGGTTCCCCTCGCAGAAGGTTCAACTTTTCGACTCGGTGGCTCGCCATGATGGCAAGCGCCGACTCTACTACGCCGTTCCTTCGGCGCGTCAGCCGCTGATGGCTTTCGACCAGTCGGTCGTCATTCGCCGGACGCGTGAAACCAACCTGGGTGCGGTGCCGACGAACGCGAACGCGAACCCGCCGCCGCCGCCGGTGCTCTTCACGATTCCGCAGGGCGACCTCGACCTGCGTCCGTGGGATAAGAATGACCTTCAGTTCTCAACGGACATCGGCATGTACCGCCACTATCAGTTCACGCGTGGCGGCCTGAAGGGTGTTGACTTCCCGGGCGTGTTCAATCGTCCGTTCCCGACGCCGGGTTCGACCGAAGTCGGTCCTCCGTATTGATCATCTTTGTTCACTCTCAACCGGCTCGCTTCGGCGGGCCGGTTGTGTTTTTGGTGTTGCGCGATATCGTTGCTTGCGGTGTGGCGAGCGGTCGATGATGAAGACGCCGATCTGTGTCATCGCGAGCGGGCTGTGGATGCCGGGTCGGTTGTACGACTGTGTGTGATGGGCTTGTGGACGAGTATGACAACGGCGCCTCTCAACATCGTGTTTTTTGGTTCTGGAGCCTTTGGTGTGCCGACGCTGGCGCATTTGGCGCGGACGCATCGGGTGCTGGCGATTGTGACGCAGCCGGACAAGCCGGCGGGGCGGGGTGGGAAGCTGACGCCCACACCGATCGCGCAGTATGCGAGCGAGCACCTGCCTGATGTGCCGGTGTGGAAGCCTGAGAAGTGCAACGAGGCGGGGTTTGTGGAGCAGGTGCGAGGACTGCCACATGATGCGACGCGAGATGCGTGGGTGGTGATTGCGTATGGGCAGTACCTGGGGAAGAAGCTGCTGGCGGAGAAGTTCTCGATCAATCTGCATGCGAGTCTGCTGCCCAAGTGGCGAGGTGCCGCGCCGATCAACGCGAGTGTGGTGGCGGGTGATCGCGTGACGGGGAACAGTGTCATTACGCTGGCGGAGAAGATGGATGCAGGTTTTGTGCTGGGGCAAAGCACGCGTGGAGTTGGCGCGACGCAGACGGCGGGCGAACTGCACGATGCACTGAGCGCCGATGGGCCTGCGCTGGTGGAGCACGTGCTGCAAGAGCATGCGAGCGGCACGCTGCGCTACGTGACGCAGGATGAGTCGGCGGTGACGATTGCAGGGAAGATGAGCAAAGCTGACGGCGTGATTGACTGGGCGCAGCCTGCGGATGTGATTCGAGCGCGCGTGAACGGGCTGAACCCGTGGCCTGGCGTGACGGTGATGATCGCGGGACAGGCTGTCAAGATTCTGCGTGCCGCTGCGACAACGACGCGCGTGAGCGGCGAGCCGGGGACGCTGTGCGATGGAAGCGGGCTGGTGGCGTGTGGCGATGGGCTTGCGCTGCAAGTGCTCGACGTGCAACCTGCGAACAAACGCGGCATGGCGTGGCGGGATTTTGTGAACGGCGCAAAGCTCACTGCGGGTGTGAAGCTGGGGCGCGTTGAGGTGTGAGTTATTGCGGTGTGACTTGAGAGCGTTGGCGTGCGATGTCGCGATGGGGCGATGAAGCACGTCGCGGCACGAGCCATCTTGACGAACGCGCACACAACGAAAAAGGCACAGGCGAAAAGCCTGTGCCATTTAAAGAGCGGGTGACCAGGATCGAACTGGCGACATCCAGCTTGGGAAGCTAGCGTTCTACCGCTGAACTACACCCGCGTCGGGCGAAGTATATGCATTCACACGGCTTGATCATCACGCTGCGGGTGCGGGTGCGAGTGAGTCGGGCACCTTCTTGCCCAAGGCTCCGAACCAGACGAGGATGAAGACGGGGTATGCGAGTCCGAAGATCGCGCCGCAGCCGAGGCCGAGGAAGAGGCCGATCTCCTGGCCTGGTGGCGCGGTGACACCCATGCTTGACTGATGGGCGACGGTCGCGCTCTGCACTTTCAGTTGGAGGAACATGCCCGCGATGGCAAGCGGGATAGCCAGGGCAGCGTACACGAGATGCAGCGGTCGGGCGATGTGCTTGAGCTTGAGAAGCAGGATGCCCGCGATGAGCAAGAGCACCGCGTTGAGCAACGAGAGCACGCTGAGGACGATGGTTCCGACTGTCGGCATCGCTTCGGGCGGGAGCTGGTTTTCGGGCGGCAGATTTGCCAAGAGGGCAGGCCCGGCAAAGCTGCCGATGGTGCTGCAACAGCCGCCCAGCACGCCCAGTGAGCCCAGCACGATGCTGATGATGCCGATGGGTTTGATCCAGCCGGGCTCGGGCTGAAAGCCGGGGGCCATCGCGGGCGGGATGGGAGGCGGAGTGAAGGTGCTCATGCGAGCAATAGAGCAGAACGCGCGGAAAGCGTTTCAGGTTGGCCCACGTGGTGGTTGGTGCGCAGTGATGCCGGCGCAGTCAATATGGGCGGCGCGACGACGCGTTTGTACGCGGAAAACGGTGCGAATCAGATCTTCGCGAGGAAGCGCAGGTCGTTTTCGAAGAGCAGGCGGATGTCGGGGATGGCGTACTTGCCCATGGCGAGGCGCTCGATGCCGAAGCCGAAGGCGAAGCCGGTCCACTCTTCGGGATCGATGCCGCAGGCGGTGAAGACGGCGGGATCGATCATGCCGCAGCCGCCCAGTTCGATCCAGCGCGGGGGCTGGTCGGGACGGAGCTGGATGAGCATGTCGAGTTCGGCGCTGGGCTCGGTGAAGGGGAAGAAGCTGGGACGCAGGCGGATTTCGGCTTGCGGGCCGAAGTAGGCTTTGGCGAATTGGAGGAGCGTGGTCTTGAGATCAACAAGCGTCACGCCACGATCGACGTAGAGGCCTTCGATCTGGTGGAACATGAAGCTGTGCGTGGCGTCGACGGCGTCGGGGCGATAGACGCGGCCGGGGGCGACGACGCGGATGGGTTCCTGCAGCTTGCCTTGGCCGCGTGCGACGGCTGCTTCCATGACGCGGACCTGCACGGTGCTGGTCTGGCTGCGGAGCATGCGCGGCTTGGTGACGTCGCCGGGGCGATCGACGTAGAAGTTGTCCTGCGGGTCACGCGCGGGGTGCTCAGGCGGAATGTTGAGCTTGACAAAGTTGTGATCGTCATCTTCGAGCTCGTGCGACTCGGCGACGGCGAAGCCCATGCGTGCGAAGACTTCGCAGAGGTCGGCGCGCACGCGCGAGAGGACGTGCAGGCGGCCTGTGGCATGGGTTTCGATGAGGCCGGGCTCGGTGACGTCGATGAGGTCTTTGACTGGCGCGGCGGCGGCGCCGAGGGAGAGCTTCTTTTCTTCGAAGGCTGCTTCGACAGCGGCCTTGGCTTGATTGAGAGCGGCGCCGATGGCGGGCTTCTGGTCCTTGGGGACATCCTTGAGGCCGACCATGATGGTTTTGAAGGCCCCACTGCTGCCCAAGAACTCGATGCGGAAGGCTTCGAGGGAGGCGGCGTCGGTGACGGCGGCGAGTTGTGACGTCGCGCGGGATTGAAGGGCAGTTATGGCGTCGAGCGTGAGCATGTGGAGCGATATTAGGGGTGTTTGGGGCGGGGTTTGGGACGGCTGCGCGGCTTGCGGCGTGTTGGGAGTTGGTGTCCGTGGCGAGCAGAAAGAAGTGTGACGACGCGAGTTTCCCGATTGACCGTGTAGATCAAGACGAAGTCGAGAATCACTCGCATGCGTACTTCGTGTACCAGCCCAAGTCAGGAGCGAGTGGAAAACGCAGTGGATAGGTCGCGAGCTGCCTTACCGCACTTTCCACCGCGTCGATCCATCGCGCGGCGTTCTGGGATGATCCGCCCTGCACGGCGATGTACTCGGCATGAGCCACAATCGCCAGTTCTACTTCAGCGGGCACGACGACGCGATACGTGATGGCCATGAGTCACGACGCTTTTCGCTTCTTGCGGGTCAATCCAGCCGCAGCGCGAATGTCGGCGAAAGCCTGATCGACTGATTTCACGCGGCGAGCTTTCACGTCTGCGAAGCTTCGCTCGATGGACGCTTTGGTCTCACGGAATTCGATGTCGGCACGCAAGTCGTCATACTCCTTGGCACTGAGAATGACCACCTCAGCCTTGCCATTGGTGGTCACGAAAAGAGGGCGACCAGACTTCTTCACGCGGTTGATGTGCGTGCGGAGATTCTGGCGGATGTCAGAAAAACTCGTGATGTCGGTGGTCCGCGTGGGCTTGGGCATGGACGGCTCCAGAGGTTGTACAAAGTATTGTACAAGGTGACGACGAACAGCGGTAAAGAAAAACCCGCGTTGGGACGCGGGTTGGAGAGAGGGTTGAGGTTGGAATGCGCCCGCCCCGGAGGGGCGGGCCACCGTTTGATTAGTTCTGCAAGCCGCCCAGACGTGGGCCGGCGTTGCCGTCTTCGCCGCCAAGGAAGCCGGCGTAGTTACGCATGAGCAGGTTGGCTTCGACACGCTGGAGGAAGTCCATTGTGACGCTGACGACGATGAGCAGGCCAGTGCCGCCCAGGAACTGCGTGACGGTGAAGTCGATATTGAGGGCACTGTTGATGACGGGCGGCAGCACGGCGACCAGGGCGAGGAAGCCAGCGCCGACGTAGGTGACGCGGTTCATGACGGTTTCGAGATACTCGGCGGTGCGGGGGCCGGGGCGAAGGCCGGGGATGAAGGAGCCGCTTTCCTTCATCTGCTTGCTCATTTCCTCGGGGTTGAACTGGACGGTAATCCAGAAGTACGCGAAGAAGTAAACGAGGATGATGGTGGCGATGACGTAGAGGAAGGCGCCTTGATTGAAGTTGTCGGCCAGGAAGCGGAAGGTACCGCCGTACCACGTGTCGGCGGTGCCAGCGGTCCGGGTGGTTTCGCGCAACTGCGTGAAGACGACGCCCGGGAAGACCATGAGGCTGCTGGCGAAGATGATGGGCATGACGCCGCCGTGGTTGAGGCGGAGCGGCAGGTAGCTGCGCTGACCGCCAAAGACCTTTCGGCCGCGGGTGTGCTTGGCCTGCTGCACGGGGATGCGGCGCTGGGCGACCGTCATGAGGACGCTGCCAGCGACGACGAAGACGAACCCGCCCATGAGAGCGATGATGCCCATGTAGCCCATTTTGTCGGGTGCGCCGGGGTTGAAGTTGTTGATGACCCAGTTGATGGCCTGCGGCATGCTTGACAGAATGCCAGCCATGATGATCATGGAGGCGCCGTTGCCGATGCCGTGCTTGTCGATCTGCTCGCCGATCCACATGAGGAACAAACAGCCGGCGGTGAGGCACGAGATGGCCATGATCCACCAGACGGGGTTACTGGCGTAAGACTCAACGAGGAGACCCTGAGCCCGCAAGTAGCCGAGCCAACCGATGCCCTGCACCAAACACAGGCCCACGGTGATGTAACGCGTGTATTCCATGATCTTCTGGCGACCGGAGCCGCCTTCTTCCTGCAGCTTCTTGAGCGGCGGGTAGACGGTGGTGAGCAACTGGATAATGATGCCCGCAGTGATGTAGGGCATGATGCCCAAGCCGAAGATGGTGCTGTGACTGAGCGCACCGCCTGAGAACATGGCGACTGCGCTGGCGAGTGTGGCGAACGCGCCGCCCTGTTCCTTGGCGAGCTGCGCGGCCTTCTCGAGCTGGACGTGGTCGACGCCCGGCAGCGGAATCCAGTGGCCGATGCGGAAGACGATCAGCATCGCCAGCGTGAACAGAATCTTGTTCCGCAGTTCAGGGACACGGAAGACGTTGATGAGGGTCTGCATGAGAACTCTTTGATGCTGCAAACGTCATGTGCTGGCATCCTTGCCGGACAAATGACGCGTGATTTGTATGGCGCAGGCGGCGGCCTGTGACACCCCGAGAACGGACGAAAAAGCGATGCGGCAAAGCAATCGGCGAGGAGCTTTCGCTCCCCGCCGATGGTAGGTCAGTCAGATTGTTCGCACGAGCAGTCGCATGTGCGATCAACGCTTACTTCTTCTTGGCGTCGGCCTTACCGGCCTTGGCTTCGGTTGCCTTTGCGTCGCGGGCGGCCTTGGCAGCGGCGATGGCGGCCTTGCCCTTGCTGTCCTTGTTGCGCTTGAGCTTCTTGGTGAGGTTCTTGGGGCTGCGGTCATCGCTGTTGCGATCGACGCCGCGGACCTTGTCACGACGCGTGCCGGTTTCGGTCACGCTGCCACCCGCGTCGGTGACGATCTTGCGAGCGCTGTCGCTCATGCGGTTGGCGGTGACGGTGAACTTGGCCTTCAGGCTGCCAGCGTTCTTGGGCATGCCTGCAAGAATCTTGAGCTCGCGGCTGTCGTCGCGCACCAGACCGGCCTTGATGAGTGTGGCGAGACTGATCTCGCCGCCCTTGGCGAAGGCGGGGTGGGAAACGATGTCACCCAGGTTGACCGTCCAGAACTCGGTCTTGAACGGAGCGTTGGTGAAGCCGAACTTGGCCAGGCGACGGAAGTAGCGCATCTGGCCGCCTTCGAAGCCCTTCTTGGAACTGGTACCGGAGCGCGAACCCGCACCCTTGTTACCGCGGCCTGACTGCTTGCCGTGGCCGCTGCCTTCGCCGCGACCGACGCGCTTGCGCTTCTTGAACGCGCCCGCCTGGGCGGTGATGTCATGGATCATCATGGTGAGATACTCCAGCCGAATCGATTGATCGTGTCGTGAGTGTTACGTGTTACTGAGCGGCGGGAGCTGCACCAGCATCGCCAGCGGGAGCCGCACCGTCGTTGGCGGGCGCGGCTGCACCTTCGGGGCCGCGACGACCGCGACCGCCACCACCACCGGGGCCACCGCGACCGCGACGACGCTCTTCGCCGAGCGTGTTCACCGGGCCCTTGGCCTTGCCACCTTCGCGGCGGGCGGCGACGGGCATGAAGCGCTTGCCGCGTTCGATGCGCTGCTCGATCTGGGTCGCACCCACATCGACGCCGCGACCGGCCTTGACGCTGTCAGCAGCGCGGAGCTGTTCAAGGGCGTCGAAGACGGCCTTGACGACGTTGCGCTTGTTGGTGCTGCCGAAGCACTTGGTGATGCAGTCGGTCACGCCCGCGATCTCGAGGATGGCGCGGACGGTCGAACCGGCGACAACGCCCGTACCTGGCGCGGCGGGAACGAGGCGCACCTTGCTGGCGCTGTAGCGGCCTTCGACTTGGTGCGGGATCGTCGTGCCGGTGAGCGGCAGTTCGAGGAGCTTGCGCTTGGCGTAGCGCTCGGCCTTTTCGGCGGCGCCGGGGACTTCGGGGCTCTTGGCGTAGCCGAAGCCCACCTTGCCGCGACGATCACCCACCACCACGATCGCGCCGAACTGGAAGCGGCGACCACCCTTGACGGTGGCGCTGGTGCGCAGCACGCCAAGGTTGGTGCTCTCGAGCCGGCCGGACTGTTCCATCACTTCAACTGCCATAATGCTTCTCTTTCTGACTGAGTGAGTGTGTGCTTTAGAAGTCCAGACCGCCCTTGCGAGCCGCGTCGGCGAGAGCCTTCACGCGGCCGTGGAACTTGAAACCACCGCGATCGAAGACCACAGCCTTGACGCCCTTGGCGGAGGCACGCTTGGCAAGCAGTTCGCCCACCTTCGCGGCCGCGGCGACGTTGCCGGTCTTGTCGAGCTTGACGTCCTCGTCCACCGTGCTGGCGCTGACGATGGTCTTGCCGTCCAGATCGTTGATGATCTGGGCGTACATGTGGTTGAGGCTCTTGTAGATGCTGAGACGGGGACGAACGTTCGTGCCCGAGATGCGCTTGCGGAGGCCGATGCGGCGGCGCGAGCGGCGGAGAGTTTTGGCTGCGTTGCGGTCCATGATTGGTACCTCGTGAAACGTGAATCGTTGGTTTGAACTGAATTAGGCGCCGAACTGCTTGCCCTGCTTGCGCTTGATGACTTCTTCGGTGTACTTGACGCCCTTGCCGTTGTAGGGCTCGGGCTTGCGCTTCTGACGCATGGCACTGGCGAACTGACCGACGAGCTGACGATCGATGCCGATGATCTTGACCGGCGTGATGTCGCCCGTGGCCTTGTCAACGGTCACGGTGATGCCTTCGGGGATGGGCATCATGATGGCGTTGGCGTAACCGAGCACGAGCTTGAGGTTCTTGCCGACGACCTGAGCCTGCCAGCCGGTACCGACGACCTGCATGTTCTTCTCGTAGCCCTTGGTGACGCCTTCGATCATGTTGCGGATGATCGCGCGGGTGGTGCCCCAGTTGGCGTTGGCTTCGCGGTTCTCGGCGGTGAAGCCGGCAGCGAGCTCGACCTTGATGGCCTTTTCGCTTTCGGTCCACGTCACCTTGGTGAAGGCCGGGAACTTGTGGCTGAGCTTGCCCTTGGGGCCTTCGACCTTGATTTCGTTGGCGTTCAGCGCGACTTTGACGCCGGCGGGAACGGAGATGGGCTTCTTACCGATACGTGACATGCTTACTTGCTCCTTCGCGTGTTGCTCGCCGGATGTGTTCTCCGGGCTTCCGCGATCGTGACTGACTTCTTCCGGCTTCTGACAAACAGACAGGATGCGACGCGGGCTTGCGACCGAGCCGCGATGGATTACTCGATGATGGCCAGCAGTTCGCCGCCAACGCTCTGCTCGCGAGCCATGCGATCGCTCAACACACCCTTGCTGGTGCTGACGATCGCAATGCCCAGGCCCTGCAAGGGGCGCGGCAGGTCTTCGACGGGGCTGTACATGCGACGGCCCGGCTTGCTCATGCGCGTGATGCGGTGCATGAGGGCTTCGCCACCCGTGCCGTACTTGAGGCGGATGCGAATGAGGCCCTGGCGACCGTCTTCGACAACGTCGAAGCCGTCGATGTAGCCTTCGTCGCGCAGGACGCCAGCGATACCCACGCACACCTTGTTGCGAATGCACGTGACGGTTTTAGCCTTCACGTTGGTCGCGTTCCGGATGCGGGTCAGCATGTCCGCGATTGGATCACCGATCGACATAGCAGTCTTCCTTCGTCCTCAAGCCTCGCCGGGAGAGTGGCTCCCGGCGCGTGTGTTCGTTCGTTCGCTCAACAGTTCCGTGCTTCTTACCAGCTCGCCTTCCGCATGCCGGGGATCTTGCCCTCAAGCGCGAGCTTGCGGAGCATGATGCGGCTGATGCGGAACTTGCGATACACGCCGCGGGCGCGGCCCGAGAGTTGGCAGCGGCGCACGATGCGGGTGCTGTACTTGGGCTTGCGGTTGCTCTTGGCGACTTGTGCCTTGGTGGCCATGGTTCGTTTCCTGGTACTCAGTTCCGCAGGTGCGGGTCAGTGTCTCGTGTCGTGGTTTACTTCTCGTTCTTCGTGAAGGGCATGCCCAGCTCCTGCAGCACGTAGCGGCTGAGTTCGGGCTTGCTGTTGCGGAAGACGAAGTTGATGTGCATGCCGTGCGTGAAGGTCACGTCGGCCATATTGATTTCGGGGAACACGCCCTGCTCGGTCAGACCGAACGAGTAGTTGCCCTGACGGTCAAAGGCCTTGTCGGGCACGCCGCGGAAGTCCTTGATACGGGGCGTCGTGAGGTTGATCAGACGGTCAAGGAAGTTCCACATGCGTTCGCGGCGCATCGTGACGACCACGCTGCTCTCGAAGCCTGCACGCAGCTTGAAGTTGCTGACGCTCTTCTTGGCCTTGACGACCACGGGCTTCTGACCCGTGACCTTCGTGACCGTGTCGATGATCGTCTGCTTCTTGTCAGCCGGGATCTTGGTGCCTTCGAGGTGGCGACCCATGTTCACGTTCACCACGATCTTCTCGAGCTTGGGCTGCGCGAGGCGATTGGTGATGCCGAACTTGTCCGCGACACCCTTGCGCACGACATCGTCGTACTTCACCTTGAGGCGAGGGGGTTCCTTCGCGGGCTGTTCAGCCGCAGCGACGACCGCCGCGTCGACCTTCTTGCCAGAACCGCCAGACTTCTTGCCGGAGTCCTTGGGAGCGGGCCGCTTGTTTTCTTTCTCGCTTGCCATAGTCGTCTGCCTTACTCGTCTCGGCGTTGTGTCACGCCGGAAAGATCATGAATCGCGGAACGATTTACTTCTTGGACTTCTTCTTGCCGGCCTCGAACAACTTGTTGAGGACGCCGACTTCCTTGCCCTTGTGGCGAGCGACGCGCACCTTGGTGCCGTCCTTCTCGGAGCGGAAGCCGATACGAACCGGCTTGCCATCGACCACGGGGCTGACCTTGCTGATGTGCAGGGGAGCTTCCTTGGTGATGATGGAGCCCTGCGGGTTGAGGCGCGTGGGCTTGACGTGCTTGGTCACCAGGTTCACACCCTTGATGATCACGCGGTCGTGCTTGGTATCGACGAGCATGACTTCGCCGATGGCGCCCTTGTGGTCGCCGCTGGTCACCATCACTTGATCGCCTTTGCGTACGTGGCGTGGCATTGCTTACTTCCTTCTTCTTTCTTGAGCCGGGGTCGTCCCCCACTCCAATGTTCGCGTGCTCGCTTCTCTCTTACACCACTTCGCTGGCGAGGGAGACGATCTTCATGTAGTTCTTGTCGCGCAATTCGCGGGCGACGGGCCCGAAGATGCGCGTGCCCTTGGGATTGCCATCGTCCTGAATGAGCACCACGGCGTTGCTGTCGAACTTGACATAGCTGCCGTCGGCGCGACGCGTGGACTTGGTTGTGCGGACGACCACAGCCTTGCTCTTGTCACCGGGCTTCACATCGGCGCCGGGCTGGGCCTGCTTGATCGACACGAACACGCGGTCGCCCACGCCGGCGATGCGCCGCGTGAACTTGCCGCTGCCGGTCGTGCCGCCGTAGACGCGGATCACGTACGCGATCTTCGCGCCGCTGTTGTCCGCCACCACGCATCGTGTTTCTTGTTGCAGCATGACGAAAGTCCTTGCGAGACGTCACGGAATGAAAGGGGCCGTGACGGGTGAATCGGGTGAATCGAGTGACAGTTCCAACGTTCCAACTTACTGAGCGAGTTCCTTGGCGCTCTTGAGAGCCGCGGCGAGTTCGCTGCGACGCTCGACGATCCGGACCAGACGCCAGGTCTTGCTCTTGCTGATGGGGCGGCAGGGCGCGACTTCGACGATGTCGCCGTTGCGGGCTTCGTTCTTCTCGTCGTGAATCTGCAGCACGGTGCGCTGAGCGATGTACTTGCCGTACTTGGGGTGCTTGCTTTGGTAGTTCACCACCACCGTGCGCGTCTGGGCGCGCTTGTCGCTCTCGACGACACCGATCTTGGTGCCGTTGATGTCGGCGGGGGCGGCCGCGGGCTTGGCGGCGGGCTTCTTCGTGCTGGCGGCAGGCTTGGTGGGCATATTCAGTCCTCAGTCTTCTTTCTGTGCGGTGCTCAACACGACTTACTTGGAAGCCTTCTTGCTGCGGGCCGTCTGCTCGGTCAGCAGGCGGGCGATGTCCTTGCGCACCTTGCCGAACTGGGCGGTGTCGGTCACGGTCTCGGTGACGCGCTTGGTGCGCATCTCGAAGAGTTGCGAGCGCAGTTTCGCGACTGTCAACTTCAACTCTTCATCCTTCATCGCTCGAACTTCTGCGCCGGTCATGGCTTCCATCCTTCATTCATCTGCCGCGTGCGGGAGGCCGCGTGCGGGTTGTGACTTGAAACACTTACAGCAAACGGTGCATTAGACGCTAATGCGGCGGCCGACGAAGCGGCAGCGAACGGGCATCTTCATCGCAACGCGAAGGAGAGCCGTCTTGGCGGTGCGCTCAGGAACGCCCGCCATTTCAAACAGCATGGTGCCGGGCTTCACGCGAGCCGCCCAGTAATCCACATCGGCCTTACCGGTACCCATTCGGGTTTCCAGGGGCTTCTTGGAGATGGGCTTGTCGGGGAAGACGCGGGTGAACAGCTTGCCTTCGCGCTTCACGAAGTGCATCGCCGCGACGCGGCCGGCTTCCAGCTGCGTGGCCTTGATCCACGCGCCTTCCAGGGCCTGCAGGCCATAGTCGCCGAACGCGACGTAGTTGCCCTTGGTCGCCTTGCGGTCGCGGACGCGACGCATTTCCTTGCGGTACTTCACTCGCTTGGGCATCAAAGCCATGACTCACACTCCGAATCCGACGCTGCCTTGGCAGGCCGGTGAATCTTCTTCCTGAACCGACTGAACCTTGCTCGCTTGCTTGCCGGTTGGCTCGCTCGCTTGCTTGTTTACTTGCGACCGCGAGCACGAGCCCGGCCACCTGCGGCGTTGGTTTCTTCTTCCGTGCGCTCGGTGCCGTACATGCCCTTGTAGATCCACACCTTGACGCCAATGACGCCGTAGGTGGTGATCGCTTCGGCGGTGGCGTATTCGACGTGAGCCTGGAGCGTGCTGAGGGGCAGCGAACCTTGCTTGACTTCGAGCACGCGGGCGATTTCAGCACCACCCAGACGACCGCCCATGCGGATCTTGCAGCCCTTGGCGCCAGCGGCCATCGCGGCATCGACCTTCATCTTGCCGACGCGGCGGTAGCTGGCGCGCTTCATGAGCTGCTCAGCGACGGCTTCGGCCACGAGCTTCGCATCCATATCGGCGTTCTTCACTTCGATGATGGAGATTGCGACCTTGCGGCCCGTCATGTACTGCAGCTCTTCGGTCATGCGCTCGACTTCGGCGCCCTTGGGACCGATGACCAAGCCGGGGCGAGCCGTCTTGATGATGATCTTGAGCTCTTCACGCGTGCGCTCGATGGCGATGTCGCTCACGGCGGCGTTTGGAGGACGGCGGTTGAGGCGCTTGTCGAGCCAGCCGCGAATCTTCTGGTCTTCGACCAGGAGTTCGCCGTACAGGGCCTTGGGCGCGTACCAGCGGCTCTTGTGGGCTTCGGTGATGCCGAGACGGAGGCCGAATGGATGTGTCTTTTGTCCCATGGTTGGTTTCCTCGGCGGTTAGTTCGCCGCCTTCTCCTCGAGGCTCACCGTGATGTGGCTGAAGAACTTGTGAATGCTGTGAGCGCGGCCGCGGTCCTTGGGCTGGAAGCGCTTCATGACCGGGCCCTGATCGACCGTTGCTTCCGTGACGACCAGCGCGCCGGTGTCGGCGTCGGCCAGTTCAGCCTCGGTGCGGGCGGCGAGCAGAGCACGCTTGATGTTGGCACCCGCGCGCTTCTGCGTGAAGGTGAGCAGGTTTTCCGCTTCCGTCACGCTCTTGCCGCGGATCAGGTCGATGAGCAGCTTGGCCTTGCGGGGGCTGCCGCGGTGGTTGTTGTACTCGCTGGTGAACTTGCTGATATCCGCAGTGCGGACGCTCAGGAGCTCGGCGATCTTGCGGATGTTCTTGGCCTTGCAGCGAGGGTGATCGCGCCCGGCAGTCCAGTTGTTCACGGCGCGGAGCGCGTCGGAGACGCCAAAGCCGGGCTCGGCCAGGGCTTGGGCCAACTGGTCGGCGCTAAGGCCTTTCTTCTGCATCGCGGCGCTGAGTTTCTTACCTTGAATCCTCACGGCTCTGTCCTTCTTTCATGGCACGCCGGCTGTCCGGGCGGGCCTGGAGAAAACTTCGTTCACCTTCGCATCAGGTCCGATGCTCAGGCCTTCGCGCCGCCAGCGGCGTCGACGCCTTCCTTCTTGTTCGTGTGACCGCGGAAGGTGCGGCTGATGCTGAACTCGCCAAGCTTGTGACCGACCATGTCTTCGGTCACGAACACGTCGAGGAACTTGTTGCCATTGTGCACCTTGAAGGTGTGGCCAACGAATTCGGGGACGATCGTGCATGCACGGGCCCACGTCTTGATGGCTTCCTTCTTGCGAGCGCTGTTGAGCTTTTCCACCTTGCGGTAGAGCTTCTCATCAACGAACGGACCTTTCTTGAGGCTACGACCCATTTCAATTTCCTCTCACTAGTGCCTAATGCCCAATCTCTAGTGCCTAGTCCCTAGTGCCTGATGCTTACTTCTTCTGCCCGTAACGCGTGCTGGTACGACGACGGATGATGAGGCGTGCGCTTGCCTTGCGCGGGTTGCGAGTGTTGCCACCCTTCGCGCCCACGCCCGTGGGACCGACCGGCGGACGGTTACCCTTGCTGCGACCGCTACCACCGCCCAACGGGTGAGCGTGGTGGCTCTTGGCGACGCCGCGGGTGATCGGGCGACGACCCAGCAGACGCATCTTGCCGGCCTTACCCAGCATCCGCAGGCGGTGATCGCCATTGCCGACCTGGCCGATGGTTGCGCGGCAGTCGAGGTGCACGCGACGAACTTCGCCGCTGGGGAGAATCAACGTGGCGTAGTCATCTTCACGGTTGCTGAGCTTGGCGTAGTTGCCCGCGCCGCGGCAGAGCTTGGCGCCCTGGCCCGGCAGCAGCTCGACGCAGTGCACGTCGAGACCGGTCGGGATATAGCGGAGCTTCATGCAGTTGCCGATGGAAGGCTCGAGCGGACCATCGCTGCCGCTGATCACGGTCTGACCGACCTTGATGTTGAGCGGGGAGATGATGTAACGCTTCACGCCGTCCTTGTACGTCAGCAGCGCGATGTGCGCACCACGGTTGGGATCGTACTCGATGGCGGTCACGGTCGCTTCGATGCCATCGCGATCGCGACGCTTGAAGTCAACCATGCGGTACTGCTTCTTGGCACCGCCGCCGCGACCACGCGACACGACGATGCCCGTGTTGTTGCGGCCGCCGTTCTTGGGACGGGGGCTCAGCAGGCTGCCTTCGGGCTTGAACTTTGTCACTTCCACGTGCATGTTCACCGACGCGTTGCGGCGGCCAGCAGTGGTCTTCTTGTAAATGCGAATCGGCATTTGAAAGTTTCCTGAAAGAGACCTGCTTGCTTAGAACAGCTCGATGGTGTCGTCCTTGTGGAGCTTGACGATCGCCTTCTTGGTTTCGGCGGGGATCATGAGGCCGAACTTGATCTGCTTGCTCTTGTGCTTCTCGCGGATCGTGTTGATCCCGGTGACGCGCACCTTGTAGAGCTTCTCGATCGCGTTCTTGATTTCCGTCTTGGTCGCACGGGGGTCGACCGCAAAGGTGTAGCGCTTCTGCTCGCTCTGGGCGTAGGTGCTCTTTTCGCTCAGCAGAGGACGCTTGATGATGTAGGTTGCTTCAACGTTGGCTGGCATGGGTGTGCTCCTTCTGCGTCGTGCTTACTTGCTCGCGGCTTTGCTCGCGGCCTTCGTGGCGGGCTTGGCGGCCTTCTTCGCAGGAGCGGCCTTTTCTTCGGTCGCCACGCGGCCCATGGGGGCCGTCTTGGCATCCTTCCCGGTCTGGCTCGTCGGACCCTTCAGCCAGGCTTCCAGATCAGCCTTGGCCACCACCAGGTAACGGTTGTTGAGCATGTTGAACGCGGTGAGCTGGTCGATGCGGCAGAGCTGCACCGTCTCGATGTTGCGAGCGCTCAGCATGGCGTTCTTACTCGACGCGCCATCCATGGGCAGAGCCACGAGCGCGGAGCGGTCAATCTTCAGCGACTCGAGGAACTGCTCGAACGCCTTGGTCTTGACTTCCTTCAGACCGGTCCAGTTTTCGATGACGCGAACTTCGCTGTCAACCAGCTTGGCGAGCAGCGCGTTGCGGTTGGCCTTGCGGCGCATCTTCTTGGGCATGTCCAGGCGGAAGTCCTCGCGGGTCTTCTGCTTGTGGTGGCCGTGGCCGCCGCCCTTGAAAAGGTTGGCCTTGCGGTCGCCGTGGCGGGCGTTACCGGTGCCCTTTTGCTTGTAAATCTTGCGGGTCGAACCCTCGACCTCGTGGCGGTTCTTCGTCTTGGACGAGCCCTGCCGGGTGCCGGCGTGGTACTTGACGTACGCCTGCTTGATCAGAGCGGCGTTGATTTCGCCACCCAGAGACTTTTCATCGATATCGATGGAGGCAACTTCTTTGCCCTGCATGTTGTAGACGGGGACCTTCATCTTCAAACCCTTCCGGAATTTGCCGACGGCAACGCCGTTGGTCAAACCCTCGTCTTGACGCCTGCGCTGCATGCGGGCACATGTACCCGTTTGCAGCGACCATTCGCTTAGCCGTCACACCTCCATTCCAACCCGGCCGTTCTGGGTTGCCCGGCGATTGCTCCTTGCGGGGCATTTGCCGTGGGGTGGATCGGCTTCAACTCGGCCGTCCAAGTGTGCCCGCTGACTGCTCGGGCACACGAAAAACTTGTCGTTGTCCGGCGGTTTCGTGCGAATTTCCGGAGAAACTCACGCCGACCTTCCGAACGCACCGGGCTTTCAGTCGCAGCCCGACGCTGTTGTTCCAACAGACCCTCCGCGAAGCGCAGGGTCAGGATACTAGCAGGCACCGACAGGATTTCCAGTCGGTTGGGTGATTTTGGGGGCAAAGCGAGACGAATGGCGCCGCCAGACTTCGCCGCGGCTGGGGACCAGCCGCTCCACCCGTTACGACTTGGCCAGTTCAACCTGCTTCTTGCCCTTGGTCTTGTACAAACGAACCGCGGGGCGGATCTGCACCATGGCGTTGGTGGCGCCGGGGACCGGGCCCTTGACCAGGAGCAGGTTCTTGTCCTTGTCGATGCGGACGACATCGATGCTGCGCGTCGTGACGCGTTCTGCACCCATGTGGCCAGCCATGCGCTTGCCCTTCTTCAGGCCGCCGCCGAAACCACGGTTCGAGCACAGGCCGCCGATCGAGCCGGGGCTGCGGTGCTTACGTTCGGTACCGTGCGAAGCGAACAGACCTTTGAAGTGGTGGCGCTTCAAACCGCCGGCGAAGCCTTTACCCTTGCTGACGCCGATGACGTCAACGAAGGCGATCTTTTCGAACTTGGTGACGTCGAGAGCCTGGCCCAGCGTGTACTCGCCAAGGCCCTTGTCGTCGACGCGGAACTCGCGGTGGTGGCGCTTGGGGTCGCTGCCGGCCTTGAAGTCGTGGCCGATCATGGGGATCGTGCTGTTGCGAGCTTCGATCGCGCCGTAGCCGACTTGCACGGCGCTGTAGCCGTCCTTGTCCTTCGTACGCAGTTGCGTGACGACGTTGCCATCAACGTGAATGACAGTGACCGGCACGCTGACACCCTTGTCGGTGTACACGCGGGTCATACCAAGCTTCTTGCCCATGAGGAGGAACGACATGCTGCTGTCCTTTCGCGGAATCCGGCGTGGCGAGCGACGCTCGCACCCTGATCGTCCTGTGGAGCAGGCATTGGGCACTAGGCACTGGGCACTAGTGAAATGCACTGCGGAAAACGCTTGATCCAGAAACAACAAAGGGCATTGTCACTAGTGCCTAGTGCCCAATGCCCAATCCCTACTTATGCCTTGATCTTGACGAACACGCCCGCCGGAACGACGAGACGGTTGAGAGCTTCAACGGTGCGCGCGTTGGGTTCGATGATGTCGATGATCCGCTTATGGGTGCGGATTTCGAACTGTTCGCGGCTCTTCTTATCGATGAACGGGCTGCGGAGCACGGTGTAGCGCTCAACGCGGGTGGGCAGCGGCACGGGACCAGCGACTTTGGCGTTGGTGCGCTTGGCGTGCTCGACGATTTCCTTCGCCGAAGCATCGAGGGCCATGTGGTCGTAGGCTTCCATCCGGATGCGAATCTTGTTGCTGCCACCGTTCATGCGAGTTCCTTTGCGGTCTGCTGAAGCAGTCTGAAAACGCGTGTCGACAAGCGCTCCCGACGAGTGACCTTCGCGATCCGAAGAGCCAGTTGCCAAAGAGCAGGGAGAGAAGCATAGTGGCCCGCACGAAAAAGGCAAGCGGCAACTGCGGCCGCCTTGCACAACCCTATCACTCCTCCACCGCCGCTTTGCACCTCAGAGCTCGGGCGTTGCTCACTCATGCCGCGTGAAATCGCCGATATCCTGTGGGGCAATCCGAACAAGTCACGACCGCATGAGGCGACGGACAAGGATTGCATGCTTCCGAGGAATTGTCATGACGCGCAAGAACCGCCTGGCTTTCGGACTTCTCGCTTTGGTGACAGCTGCCGGCCTGGTCGAGGCGCAGGCGACATCGCCGCAGCCCGCGAATCCCTCGCCGGTGATGTTGGAGCAAGACCTGTTCGAGATTGAGGCCCTGGGTATCGCAATCGCGATTCCGGAGAATGCCGCGACGTCGACGTCGGTCATGGGTTCGACGAGCACGGCGAGCATCTTTGACAATCGCGGCACAACGCCCGCGTGGCAGATCATCATTTCGAGTCGCACGACCAATGACCCGAAGCTGACGGTCGACCGTCTGATTGACGGCGTGACGAAGCAACTGCTGGAACAGAACGCCGTCATTGAAGAGGACAAACGTGGCAACACCGACCTGACGCTCGTGAAGCCGGGCGAGAGCAAAGCCGCAGTGATTGATCGCCAGCCCGCGGAAGGCGCGACGCTTTTCTTCAAGTCTGTCAAGGGTGAAGATCTGCCGGTCGCTCGCGTGTACGTGGCGATTCCTGAAGTTCGCGGGCAGAAGCCGGTTGTTCGCGGCGTGACGGCGGTGCAGGTTTCTCCGCAGCAGTTCGTGCTGTTTGAACTGCTCACGACGGGTGATGTGTTTAAGGAGTTCCGCCAGTCGTACGAACTGTGCGTGGCGAGTACCGAGTTTCGCAGTGTGGTGGAAGCTGGCGTGCAGCGGGCGGAGATGGTGTCGGCCGGCACCCGGATTCTGTCGAGCTTTGATGCGGACGCGCTGATTGAGATGGCGGAGAACACGCCAGAGCGCTGGGAACGCATTTACCGCCCCGCTGCTGACGGCAAACGGGCGAACGACGAAGAGATCGGCTATCGCCGCGTCACGGTGAGCTATGGCCGACCGGGCGCCAAGCGAGGCGGCGGCACGGAGCGCGGCATCATCGTGGAGATCGACGCTCGCATTCTCGAAGGCACGCAGATCGTTGATACCAAGAGCTGGTTCTTCATGACGCCTGACCGCATGCAGGAAAACTGGGATGTGTCGATGGCGGTGCGTGATAGCGCCAAACCCAACGCTCGTCCGCAACTGATGCGTGAAGTTGGCGCGCGGCTTGAGAACGAGATGACCATTCGCACTGAAATGGGCGGACCTGCGAAGAACACGCGGATCCAGCCGCCTGGCGAGGGATATGTCAGCCGGGCCGAAGCGTTTCTGCTGCCGCAACTGCTGCTGAAGAAGGCGATTCAGGGGCGGTTTGGCTACTACAGCTACCAGAGCACAACGGGCAAGGTGAGCTTCCGCCGCGATGTGCTGGATCAAGGCGAAAACAACACGTGGAAGCTGACGACGCGTCTGGCGGAAGGCCAGAAGGAACAGGTCGGCGTCTTTCGCAGTGATGGCACGCTGATCAGCGGCACGCTGCAGAATGGCGCGAGCGTTGAAACGACGACCGGCAAAGACCTGCTGGAACTGTGGCAGAAGAAGGGCCTGCCTGTGGGTGACAAGTAATCGCGATGGTGCTTTGCTTGCTGACTGCCCTTGTGCTGGCGTTTCGATCCGTCCGAGTTCCTTATGGCGACTGACCGCATCATCTCCGCGACCGCGTCACCTGTTGAAGAACAGCAGAACTGGGCGTTGCGCCCTCAGCATCTGGATGAGTACATCGGGCAGCGAGACCTGATCGAGCGCGTGCGGATCGCCATCGCGGCGGCTCGCAGCCGCAACGAGCCGCTGGAGCATGTGCTGCTGCACGGGCCGCCGGGCCTTGGCAAGACCAGCCTGGCACACGTGCTGGCGAAGGAAATGGGCGGGCAGATCAGTATCACGAGCGGACCAGCCTTGGCCCGTGCGACGGATCTGGTGAGCGCGCTGACTCGGTTGCAGCATGGCGACATTTTGTTCATTGACGAGATTCATCGCCTGCCCATCGCTGTGGAAGAGTTCATCTATTCCGCGATGGAGGACTTTCGCATTGATGTGACGCTGGACCAAGGGCTGGCAGCTCGCACGGTGCAGGTCAAGTGCAAGCCGTTCACGCTGATTGGCGCGACAACGCGGGCGGGGCTGCTGTCTTCGCCGCTACGTACGCGATTCGGCATCGTGCACCACCTGCAGTATTACACGCAGGGCGAGATCGAAGCGATTCTTGATCGCTCATCGCGATTACTGGGCGTGGAAGCGATGGATGGCCCGTGCCTGCGCACGCTGGCGGCTCGCAGTCGAGGCACGCCGCGCATTGCCAACAGGCTGCTGCGTCGCGTGCGGGACTTCGCCCAGGTAAAGCACAAGGGCGCGATGAGCACACACGCAGTTGATGGCGCACTCAAACTCGAGGGCGTTGACGCGCTCGGACTTGATGAGCTTGATCGCTCGTTTCTGCGTGTCATTGCGACGACGTACCGCGGCGGGCCAGTCGGACTCGAGACCATCGCCGCGACGATGAATGAAGATGCAGGCACGCTGGAAGACGTGGTCGAGCCATACCTGCTGCAGATTGGCTTCCTGGCGCGGACACGGCGCGGCCGCGCGTTGACGGCGAAGGCGTGCGACCACCTGGGGCTGCCAACCACGCTGGTGCCGCACGATGCGGGCGGCCTGTTCGAAGGTTGATGAAGTTCAGGCAGCTTTGGCGGCAGGGGCGGGGGTTGCAGCAGCAGCCGGCGTGGCTGCAGGCTGTGCAGCAACGGGCTTGGCTTCGGTCTGCTTCGCGTCGGCGGCCTTGACTTCAGTCGGTTTGGCTCCAGCCAGCTTGGCTTCAGCGGCTTTGGGTTCGGCAGAGCGGGTCTTTACCGCTTCATCAATCGCTTGGCGAATTTCTTCCAGCAAGCCACTGATCAGTTTGAGATCCGCGCCGGAACGAACAAGGCCTTGCAGTTCGTCGACAAAGGCCTGCAACGCGGGATAAGTCGCGGGCTTGTTGTGAGGACCGCCGGCGGATGTCGTCGCTTCCACGAGGAACGACTCCACGGGGAAAGGCATGTCGAACTTCAGACCCACGTCGTGGATCTGGCCCTTCACGTGCTGACAGCGCACGACCTTGGCATAGGCGGCAGCCATCTGCTTCTTTTTCTCGTCGTAGAAGCGGAACACGCACCGAGAGTTGAGGTGCACGTACGCGCTGTAGAGCATGGAGATACCGCCGCGAGAGATGTCGCGGACACTGACGACGAACTTCTGCGGCGTGCCGCCTGACTGTTCCATCTCACCCACGACTGAATAGCCGTTGGGAAGTGAGTAACGCGTGTCACAACGCTTGCTAGCCTGCGGACTCGCATCGGCCTGCATGGAGATGACCTTGAGCAACGCTTTGCGCTCAAGTTCGCTGAGGCGGACAGAACTGAACGGCTTGTCAGAACCCGGCATGAAACACTCCCCTCTGATCGGCGTGGATCAGGTTCACTCGTCTGTGTCGCCCCACGGCACGCAGACGCTCCGGGGATTTCCATCGATCCTGTCCGGGGGATGACTTCGTTCTTTGCGCGCCAAGTCGCGCAGAACAAGGCAACTTCCCGGGAGTTTGGAGCGGCGGCCCCCCATATGAGAATGGCGCTTCCCACATCTGGACTGTCTGAGAACCTGAATACAAGGGGTAGGTCGCAGATGTGTGTGCGTCGGCGGGGTCGCCCGCACCGTCTACCCTCGCCTGACGTAGGTTATTCGCATTGTTCAGCCCGGCTCACGCCGACAGCCCCGCCCTCCCACCCCCCGCCCAAGGAACCGCATGCTTCCTCGCCGACCCACTCGCCAAGTCACGCTCGGAGACGCTCGCGTTGGATTTGTGAAGATCGGCGG
Source organism: Phycisphaerae bacterium (assembly GCA_046316615.1). Classification (GTDB taxonomy): domain Bacteria; phylum Planctomycetota; class Phycisphaerae; order Phycisphaerales; family UBA1924; genus BJHL01. Next base: position 67,559 of record JBKDAN010000034.1, on the reverse strand, counting down.
CGGCAAGCCCAATCGCGACGGCACGCCAACAACGCCCGCGCCGGTGAGCGTGCAGACCATGACTGCCGGTTACACGCACGACATTGACGCGTGCGTGCGCGAGATTCATAAGCTGGCAGCCGGCGGAGCGCACGTGGTTCGCGTGGCAGTGCCCGAGAAGAAGGACACAGACGCGCTCAAGCACATCATTCCGCAGGTGCAAGTGCCCATCGTGGCGGACGTGCACTTTCACTTTCAGCGGGCTCTCGAAGCGGTCGAAGCGGGCGTGCACAAGATTCGTCTGAACCCCGGCAACATTAATGACCGTGATCAGGTCATCGAAGTCATCAAGGCGTGCAAGGCTCGCAACCTGCCCATTCGCGTGGGTGTGAACGAAGGCTCGATCATTGAGCGCAAGGACAAGCAGAAGCGCATGAAGGAACTGGGCGCTGTCTTCAGCGGACAGAAGCACGGATACATGCTTGCCATCATGATCGCGAAACTCGAGGAATACCTCGACATCTTCTACGAGCAGGACTTCTACGACATCGTCATCAGCGCCAAGAGCATGGATGCGTCGCTGGTGGTTGATGCGTACACCGAGATCAGCAACCGATTTGATCACCCGTTGCACTTGGGCGTGACGCACGCCGGCCCCAAGGAAACAGGCTGCATTCGCAGCATCGCCGCGTTGTCGGGCCTGCTGGTGAATGGCATTGGCGACACGATTCGCATCAGCTACGCCAATGACCCGATCTACGAAGTCGAAGACGGGCTGGAACTGTTGTACTCACTCGGACTGCGCGAGCGCAAGGGTGTGGACTTGATTGCATGCCCCACGTGCGGCCGCATTCAAGTGGACCTGTTCACGCTCGTGCAGGATGTTCGCAAGCAGCTTGCGGAGCAGGTGACCGTGCCGATGAAGGTCGCCGTCATGGGCTGTATCGTGAATGGTCCGGGCGAAGCTGAAGGCGCGGATGTGGCTGTGTTCGCCGGCGACCGTCGCGGGATCATTTATGTGCAGGGCGAGCGCGTCGCGAACGTGCCGGAGCCGGAGATTCTTGATCGCCTGCTGAAGGAATGCCTTGATTTTCAAGGCCGCGTGATGCGCGGCGAAGCGAAGCTGGGCGAGAAGAAGGTGGACATCATTCCGCCCGACCCTATTGGCGAACTCGGCAGCGGCTGGGAGAAGATCGCGGGCGGCCTGGTTGAAAAGACCGGCAGCAAGCCTGCGGAGCTGACCGTTGGGAAGACGTGATTCGAAACTCCGACGGCGATGACCCAACAACGAGCATGGACCGCAGCGGGCTGAGCGATCAGCCCGCATTCATGCGCGCATCGCGAATGGCCCGTAGCACGCCGGGCGGAGCGTCCACGCTGGTGATCTCACGGCCCATGGCCTGCGCCATGGCGACGGTGCGGCGGTAATGGTCCAGATAGCGCACGCAAGAGGAGCACTGCGCCAGGTGCTCGTTAAAAGCCTGCTGCGTTGACGTCGACAAGTCCCCATCGACGTAGGCCATGAGAAACTCGGCCACATCGCGGCACGTCATCTCATCAGGCGACATGTTTGTGTCGTGACTCATAAATCAGACTCCCGCCCCACACGCAGATGAGGATCGAGCATTGTTCGCAGCGCCTGACGCGCCCGATGCAGCCGAACTTTCACTGCGTTCACCGTGTCATCCAGGGCCTCGGCGGTTTCCTCCGTCGAAAGTCCCTGTACATCCCGAAGCACCAACACCACGCGATAGTGCTCGGGCAGTTCATCGATCAGTCGCCTCACGAGGGCAACACGCCGCTCGCGGTCGTCATCTTCACGCTCGTCGCGCCATTGGCTCGTCCAGCGTGTTGGGTGTCCGTCTTCCTTGAAGGTGGGCAGCAGCGTCTCAATCGCCACCTCGCGCGATCGACGGCGCGAGCGAAGTTTCATGAGACACTTGTTGATGACGATGCGCGTGAGCCATGTGCTCAATCGCGATCGACCATCAAAGCTGTCCAGCGACTTGTACGCGCCGAGGAACGCTTCCTGTGAAGCGTCCTGAGCATCCGCGTCGTCGCGCAGCATGCGCCGTGCGACGGCGTACACCTGTCCGGCGTACAAAGCCTCGAATCGCGTGAACGCCGATTCCCGGCGCGCACGCAAACCCACGAGCAATTCCTGCTCTTCCGCTGACGGATGCGATGTCGATTCCATCTGCGACACTCAAACCTTCCTGCAACTTGTCTGTCGCAAGTTGGTTGCAACCGCGCACGCACACGTTTCGCGCTGCGATCAAGAAAGCGAGGATTCCGCCGGGATCTGTACGACGAAGTCCGTGCCCTTGCCCGCGTCGGTCAGCACATCGAGCCGGCCGCCGTGAGCTTCGATGATGCGGCGGGTTGTGGGCAATCCAAGGCCGCTCCCCCCTGCTTTTGTGGTGAAGTAGGGTGTGAACATCTTCGCCAGCACGTCTTGCGGAATGCCAGGTCCGGTATCGATGATGTGCACCTGCGTCATGCCCGGCCCCGCTTCGGGCCCACCTTGCTTGCCGGGCGTCGGCAGGACGCGGACTGTGCGGATGATCAGTTCTTTGGTGTTGCCCGCATTGTCACCTTGCATTGCCTGCACGCCATTGAGCATGAGGTTGAGCAGAGCCTGCTTGAAGTGCCCGACATCGACAGATGCCATGAGTGAACCTGCCGCGAGGTCCGTTCGCAGTCGCACGCCTTGGCTCTGCGCTTGCGGCATGAAGAAGTCGCAAAGCTCATCCACAACGCGGTTGATGTCTGTGGGCTGCTTGTCCAGACGCAACTCGCCCGCGTAATTGAGGAAGTCCTGCAAGATGCCGCGCAGACGCTCAACTTCGCGACGCAACGTGGTGATACGGCGAAGTAAACGCTGGCGCTCGGGCTCCGTCACTGGAGACTCGCGCGAGAGCTCGTCAATCGCTTCGCCAAGCAGCTGCGCGTTGAGGCCGATGGTGCTGAGCGGGTTCTTGATTTCGTGCGCAAGGCCGCTTGTGAGGCCGCCAATCTCGGCCAGACGCTCCGCAGCACGGGCTCGCCTTTCAGCGACTTGCTGCCTGGCGAGAGCGCGGCGCACCTGCCAGCGGCTCACAACCGCCATGAGGCCCACGCCTGCAACCAGACCCAGAATGAGCCAAAGAAACCACACGCGGGCATTCTACACGCAGCAGAACACGCTTCTCGCGACCAACTTTCCCGAGCGGGCGTCCGCTCTGCCAACGACTCATCAGACGGCGGTGTTGTCCGCAGATTGCTCCGAAACAACACGCTTGTTGAGCGAGGCAACGTGCAGGTCTTCCACACGCGAGCAACGCGTGGCTTTCCAGCCTTTGCCGCTCTTTTCCGCGTCGTACTGGACGGTCGAGCCGTCTTTCAGCACGCGGAAGCCATCACCCTGAATGACGCTGAAATGAACAAATATGTCCTCGCGCTGCGGCCCGATGATGAAACCGAAGCCCTTGCGAGGATCAAACCACTTTACAACGCCTTCAACACCTTCCAAACGAGTACTCAGACCAGAACCGGGATCGTCCACGACGCACCCCACTTTCCGAACTTGCTCCTTGGCTCATCCACGAAACCCACCACGAGAGGTTGAGCGGAAAGGCCGCCGAGCAACAACTTTCGCAAGCCGGAAGAACTCCGAGGTCGACTCAGATTACAGGACTGATCACATACGTCAAGGGGTATTTGCAGTAGCTTCCACAATTTTCGCTGTCTACACGAATATCTCATCGCGAGAACGCGACATTTGCCGAATTCAGCGAGTTCCAGCTGCTTGAGGCCTTGTAAAAACCGACGTGGTGCACCAATTCGTGGTGTTGAGGGACCTCAATCGCTTGCTCGTTCACACGGTTTCGCGCCTGTGGAATTGACATCGCTTGTACACTTCTTGCGTGGTGAGATCTGCGTTCATTCTCTTGTGTTTGCTCGCGACAGTGCTATGCCTCGCCGGGCAGATTTCGCGCCCGCACGCTCGCAAAGTGCCGCTGGTTGCAAGTGAGCCTGCACGCTTGCCCTTTCGAGGAGTCGACGCAAGTTTCATTCCGCAACTCGAAGCATCGGGTGTCGTCTTTCGCGATGAATCCGGCACGCCTCGCGATCCCTTGACGTTGTTCGCAGCTCGAGGCATCAACCTCATTCGACTTCGCGTGTGGCACACGCCCGCCGGCGGTTGGTGCGGTACGCCGCAAACACTCGCGATGGCACGACGCGCGAAGGCCGCAGGCTTGAGCATCATGCTGTGCATCCACTACAGCGATAGCTGGGCTGACCCAGGCCAGCAGACAATACCAGCGGCATGGCAGGGTCAGAACGTACTGCAACTGCGCACCAGTGTGCAGAGCTACACACGCAGCCTCGTCGCTTCGCTCGATGCACAGGGCACGCCGCCGGCGATTGTTCAGATTGGCAACGAAACCACCGACGGCATGCTGTGGCCCACAGGTCGCATCAGCACGGCGGGTTTCAACGCATTCGCGACGCTGTTTGCAGCCGGCGCTGACGGCGTGCGTCTGGCGATGCCGACCCCGCGCACGCCCATCATCATGGCGCATATCGATCGCGGCGGCGATAACGCCACGACACGATGGTTCTTTGATGAGATGCGTTCCCGCAACATGAACTACGACGCTATTGGCCTCAGCTACTACCCGTGGTGGCACGGCTCGTTGGCGTCCATGCAGAGCAACATCAACGACGTCGCGACACGCTATGGCAAGCGTGTGATGATCGTTGAAACCGCGTATCCGTTCACGCTGGGCTGGAACGACAACGAGAACAACTTCGTCGGGCTTTCGTCTCAGTTGCAGCCCGGCTTCACGGCGACACCGGGCGGACAAGCCGCGTTCATTGCAGCAATCAACAACGCAGTTGCCGCTCTGCCCGGCGGACGCGGGCTGGGCACGTGCTACTGGGCTCCTGAGTATGTCGCCAATCCCGCGCTGGGCTCGCCTTGGGAGAATCTCGCGGCGTTTGACTTTTCCGGCCGCGCATTGCCCGTATTGCACACGCTTGGCGACCAGTGATTGATTCACGTCACGACGCGACGCGCATCGGCGGTTGAACCGCTACCGTGCCCCATGGCCAACCTCTCACTCATCGATTTCACCCTCACGCAGTACGACGCCAGCCTGAAGGACCTTCGCGAAGCAGTCGCGGATATTGACGACGCACAGATGGCGCAGCAGTTCAACGGCATCGTCAATCACCCCGCATGGACGATCGGCCATCTGGTCACGGCGTCGGCCCTGATTCTGATGGTGCTGGATGAACCGGGCGATCATTTTGCAGGCTTTGATACCGAGAAGTATGGCCCGAGCTCAAAGCCTGTGGCTGACCGCTCGCAGTACGCGAGCAAAGCCGACCTGCTGGCGGCGCTGTCGAACTTGCATGAGAAGGTGGGCCCCGCCGTCCGCGCCAAGCACGAAGCGTACTTCAACAAGCCCTCGCCCGAGTTCCTGCGGTCCTTCGCGCCCACCGTGGGCCACATCGTTTTCTATCTGCTCACGACGCACGAGCCGTATCACCTCGGGCAGTTGTCGCAGTGGAAGAAAGCTCGCTGAGCGATTCCCTACGCTCTTTGCGTGCCCAAGCCTACCACCGCCAAATCAGGCGAACGTTTCGGCGACTCACTCGCCCGAGCGATCGCACGCCGCGCCGATCTCATTGCCAGCAAACGCACGCAAGCGATTCGTCTTTTCAGTGGCGATGCTGAAGGTGCGCCGGGTGTGTACGTCGACAGCTATGGCCCGCCCGACAACAACGGCGCGGTGATGATGGTGTACGAAGGCCGTGCACCCCGCGCCTTCGCGGGCGAGAACGCAGCCAACCGTGCTGCCGAAGTGCTAAGCGTGCTTGCGAGCACGCCGCTTGCGACACGCGCGGTCTACGTCAAGCCCTTTCCGAAGGATCGCCCCAAGCTGGGCGGCGAGATGCCTGCGGAAGTGACCAGCCCCACGCCTGCCGCGGGCGAAACGCTGCCAGAGGCTCTCGTCGTTCGCGAAATTGATTGGAAGCTGGAAGTGCGTCTGTACGACGGCCTTTCCACCGGCTTGTTTCTCGACCAGCGAGAGAATCGTGCTGCCATGGCGCTTGCCATCGCACGCCGACGCGAGAAGATGCAGGCGAGTGGCAAGAGCGGCGAGTCGCTCGCTGTGCTCAACACGTTCGCGTACACCTGCGCGTTTTCGGTCGCGTGTGCCAAAGCTGGCGCGATCACAACGAGCGTGGATGTTTCCGGCAGATATCTTGACTGGGGCAAACGCAACTTCGCGCACAACAACATAGATACCAGCGAAGCAAGCGGCCACCGCTTCGCGAAGATGGACACGTTTGAGTTCTTCGCGTATGCCGCACGCAAACAGCTGCGCTACGACCTCATCATTCTCGACCCGCCTAGCTTCGCGGCGGGCTCCAAGAAGAAGGGCATCAAGCCATTCAGCTCCATCAGCGACTATGGCGATCTGGTGAAGCAGGCCGCAGGGCTGCTCAAGCCGCACGGCGCGATCTTTGCGAGTACCAACACACAGGAACTGTGCGTTTCGCCCCGGGCAGGCGAAGCAATTCGGCTGGAGCGTGAGATTGCCAAAGCGCTCGGGCATGAACCGCGCTGGCTGAAGCTGCCGCCCACGCCGCAAGATTTCGCGGTTGAGCGAGGCCGGTTTGCCGCTCGGTTCTTTGCACCTTGACTCTTGCGTGCGCTTATCCGCGTGCCTTAACCATTTCACGGCAGCGCTGGGCATCGACCGCGTTGCTCCACAAGCCGCCGGTCTTAATCCAGCTACCCACGATCACTGCGTCGGCGTACTGAAAGAGTGAACCGAGTTGATCAGGCGTGACTCCGCTACCCACAAGAATCGGCAGCTTGGTTGCCTTGCGTGCCGTTGCGACGTCTGACACTGCGGCGGGCTGGCCAGTGACCATGCCGGTCACGATCAAACCGTCAGCACCGAAAAACTCCGCTCCGTGCGCGAGATCACTCAAGCTCAGATCACCTGTGATGGCATGGCTGGCGTGCTTCTTCTGAATATCCGCGTAGATCGCGATGTTCTCTGCTCCCAGCGAGCGGCGATACCGCAGCAGCGGTCCAGCGGCGGCGTCTGCCAGCAGACCTTCATCCGCCACGTGCGCGAAAACAAAGTTCTCGCAACGCACGAAGTTCAAGCCGCTGGCGTGCGCAACCGCGAGAGCTTCTTTCTCGCCTCGGCTCAGAATCTGCACACCCACAGGCATGGTGCCGCACGCATCTCGCACGGCCGTCGCGATGACCGTCATGGCCGCCACAGTCGCGGCATCGTGCGGACCATTCACGTACGGCACGTCATGCATGTTCTCGATGAGCACCGCATCAAAGCCGGCATCACGAAGCGTCTTGCCTTCCACCACCGCCTGCGCCGCGATCTCTCGCACGGTGAGCGTGGCGCGGGGTGATGTGGGCAACGCGGCAACGTGCACCATGCCGATCAGAGACTTCTTCCATGCAATCGCCACGATTCACTTCGCTTTCTTGCGCGGGGTCGCGCGTGAGGCGCTCTTGCTTGCACGCTTGCCCGGCGCAATCTTCTTGGCGGGCTTGGGGCCAGGTTCATACTCAAGGTCTTTCTTCGCGTCGCCATCTTCGCTCATGACGAGCACGCGGGGCTTGTGGCGGGCGTATTCCTTGTCATCCATCAACGCGTAGTGCATGATGATGAGCTTGTCGCCCGCTTCGACCAGGTGCGCCGCCGCGCCGTTGACTTCGATCTTCTTACTGCCCGGCTCGCCCCGAAAGATGTAGGTTTCGAAGCGGGCGCCGTTGCGACAGTTGGCGACAGCCACCTTGTCACTCACGCGCATGCCCACGCGGCGGAGCCAGTCTTCGTCGATCGTGATCGATCCGACGTAATGCGGCAGAGCCGCCGTCACAGTGGCCCGGTGAATCTTGCTATGCAGAACTTCTCGCAGCATGGAACCTCGCTCGTCAAAGGCTCCAGCGTAGGCGAAAATCGGCACCGGTTGCAGTGCGATCGCCTCAATACGCCCGCGTCACGACGGCATCTGCCATCGCCAGCAGCAGCTTCTTGGCGGGGCTTTCGGGCAGTACCACCAGCTCCCGCTTGGCTTCGGCAATGTGCTTGGTCGCCGCCACACGCGAGAACGCGATGCTGTCGGTTGCGTGAATCGCCTGCACCAGTTCCGCGCCGTGCTCGTGGTGCATATCGCCGCTGGCTTGCTCCAGCAGCAAGAGCGTGCGGGCACGCGTGCGAGCGTCTGCGGTGGCGAGGTGATGAATGATGGGCAAGGTCATTTTGCCCTTTTCAGCGTCTTTGCCCACGCTCTTGCCCACGGTCTTCTCGCTGCCCATCAGGTCGAGCAGATCATCCTGTACCTGGAAAGCGATGCCCACGCCGCGTCCAAACTTGCGGAGGGCTTCACGCGTCTTCGCATCCGAGCCGCTGCAGATGGCGCCAAGCTCGGCGCTTGTTGCGATCAAGTCCGCAGTCTTGCGGGCAACGATCTCGAAGTAGGTCGCTTCATCCAGCGAGTAGTCATCACGGTGGTGCAATTGCAGCAGTTCGCCCGCGCACGTCACCATGCTTGCGCGGCCCACCGCGAGCGACGCGTCGTTTGTCGGTAAGGTCGAGCAGAGGTGGTACGCACCGGCGATGAGATAGTCGCCCAGTATGACAGCCGCTTCGTTGCCGTGCAGGCGATTGACGGTCTGTCCGCGCCGGCGCATGTCCGCTTCGTCCAGCACGTCATCATGCACGAGCGTTGCCATGTGCACCATCTCGACGACTGCGCCGCAGACTACATGGGCTTGCGAGATGCGTCGTTCGAGTTCCTGCGTGGTTCCGCCGTGCGCCTCGCACGCCAGACCGCTGGCCAACACCAGCGTGGGTCGCAGCATCTTGCCACGATAGTTCTCCACGTGCTTCACAAGCTTGCTGACGGGCGGCAGGTCACTGGCGAGCTGGTTGTCAAAGACGTGCTCGACGCGCGACAGCCCGTTGGCGATAGCCTGCGAGACAGGCAACAACTCCGCGGAAAGATCGAGCACACCTTGCATCGCAAGATTGTAGCGTCAACGCTTCGCGGCTTTCGCCGCTGCGTCGAGCCGTTCCCGAATCACGCGTTCGGCGCCGAGCCATACCCGCACCTCGCGCAATGCCGCGAAATCTCGCAGAGGCGTCGATTGGATGATGCGTGGGCCATCGGGCAGCGCGTCAAATCGCGACTCGGGAATTCCCGTGAATCGCAGTATGGGCGTGGAAACATGCAATGTGTCTGTCATGGCCACGTCCACGCTGTAGACGTCGCCATCGCCACGGAAAAACAGTGTGCTGCCGGCCCATGACAAGCGAAACGCGGGCAGCACTGACACCCGCATCTTCCTATCCAGACTCGGGTAAGGCTGCACATACACCGCCCATTCGCCCGACTCCTTCGACGAATACGCAATGAACTTGCCGTCGGCCGAGATGCGAGCGTTGGTGCGGTCGGCGTGTGTCGAGAACACCGGCTCCCATGCTGCCGAACCATCAAGCGACACGCGATAGATATCCGTCTCATCGCGCGGTCCAACCTGCTTTGCAACTAGCAGATACATGCCATCGGGTGTCACATCCGTCGGCTGGGCCCACGATTTGCGTTCAACGGTCGCCACCACGCGCGGCGCGGCGCTGCCGTCGGCCGGCACGAGGCGAAGTTCCTGCTCGCTGCCGTCACCGGGCACATACTGATAGATGATCGACGCGTTGTCTCGCGTCCATACGGGCAGGACCACTTGCCCGCGAGCCACGAGCACGCTGGTACCTCGCACAAGATCATGCACGTACAAATCTGGCGCGGTGCCCCCCGAGATATACGCGACACGCGTGGCATCGGGCGAAAGCCGAGACGCCCACAAGCGCGAATCCACCTGCAGAATCTCGCTGACTTGGTTCTTGGCGTCGACCCACACCAGCTTCGCACCCTCGTAAGTCTGCGTGATGGGCAAGTACAGCAGGTCGCCATTGATGCTCACGTTGTACATGCCGCGCGTTACACCGTCGGTGTCCGGCGCCAGCCCGGAGATCACGTTTATCTCAGGGCCCAGCACACGCATCTGTGCAACATCCAGCTTGACTGCCCAGATGCCGTCGCCCCGGTAGTACAGCATCACATCGCGGCCCATCATGATGGGCATCTGTGCGTTCTCGACGAGCAATGCTGGTTGCGAACCATCATCCCGCCACGCGTACACGTCGCGTTCCGTGGTGGAGCCAAACACGTCATGAATCGCGAACAGCAGCGTCTTGCCGTCACCTGCGCTCGATGGCTGGAGCACGAAGCGCTGACTGATCGATTCGGGAATCCACGTTCGCTTCTCGATCACATCCCACAGCACGAGCGACTGATGCTCCACCGCTTGAGCGATCGCGACGGTTCGATCATTGAGCCACGTGATGCCGTTCCAAGCGTTCTCGACATCAACTTCGCCGACATCGGCGCCGCTCGCGAAGTCACGGACGTGGACGCCCACGCCGTTCCCCTTCGAGCCCAAGTAGACCACACGGCGACCATCAGGAGAAATCGCGCCGATACTCGCTCCAAAGTCGAACCCGTTTGTGGAAACTCGCCCGTCCTCCGCATGTCGCTTGGCGATGATGCTGCCGATCTTCGGTCGCTGCGTCGTGTAGTACACGTCGCGCGAAAGCGGGTGCATGGTCACCGGCGGCCCGTAGTAGTGCATGATGGGCGAGTCTTCCGGCAGCAGAATCGAGTACTGCTCGTTGCGCGTCGCGAGCGGAGCGTCGCGGCCGAGCAACCCGTACATGCCCACACCCGCGCCCGCAATCGCCAAGGCTGCTGCAAGCCACAACCAAGTTCGTCCGCTCGCTTTCGCTGTGGACATGTCTGAAACCGCAAAAGCCTCTTCCAGCGCGACTCTCGCATCACCCGCATCGCGCAGTCGGCGATCAAGATCCTTGCGAAGCGATCGCTCAAGCACACTGCGTACGCCCGCCGGTGTAGCAGCAGGGAGCCCCGCCAACTCAACATCGCCTGCCAGCACCCGCTGAAAGACCGCGGAAGCGTCTTCACCCGCGAAAAGTCGCCTGCCCACGAGCATTTCATACAGCACGCAGCCAAACGCCCACATGTCCGCACGGCGATCAATTGCCTTGCCGCGCGCCTGCTCCGGGCTCATATACGCGATCGTGCCCACGAGCATCCCGGCCTGCGTCACGATTGCAGAGGGCCCCATGCCGTTGCCACTCGCCAATTCGACATCGCCCGTGGCTTTGGCAAGGCCAAAGTCCAGCACCTTCACCGTGCCGTCATCCGCGACGGCGATGTTTGCGGGCTTGAGATCACGGTGCACGATGCCCGCGCCGTGTGCGGCTTCCAGCGCACGTGCCACCTGCGTGGCGATCGCTATCGCTTCATCCATCGCCAGCGGTCCGCGTTCGAGCATCTGCGCGAGCGTCTTGCCCGCCGCTAGTTCCAGTACCAGAGCGGGGCCATGGCCGTCTCGTGCAGACTGCACCGCGTAAATCGCGGCGATATTCGCGTGATTCAGCGCTGCGAGTGATCGTGCCTCGCGCTCAAGGCGTGCCACGTGCGAAGCGTCCCGCGCGCGCTCATCGCTCAGCACCTTGATCGCCACGCTGCGTCCCAGCACCTCATCACGGGCGCGATACACCTCGCCCATGCCCCCTGTGCCGATGCGTTCAATCACGCGGTACGTGCCCAGCAGTGCGCCGGGCTGGAGCGCAGTCGTCGCGACGGGCGGCCGCAGAAATCCGCCCGCGTTAGCATGCGCTCGCAGCAGCGAGAGCACTTCGCGCTCCATCGCTTCATCGCCCGCGCTCGCGTCCCGCACAATCTGCAACTGGCGAGAAGGCGCGGCATCGAGCGCCTGCTCCAGAATCTCCGCGGCGCGCAGAGCGCGGCTGGGCGTGAGTCCGCTGGACGGCAAGTCACTCGCGCGCGTCATGGCGACACCTCGCCGGTCGTGCCGCCTTCACCGCGCAGTTCGCGTGCCAGCCAGGCACGTGCAAAGACCCAGTGTCGCCGCACGGTGCGTTCGCTCGTCGCGGTCGCCGCAGCGATCTCCGCTTCCGTCATGCCGCTGAACATCTTCAACGTCACAACCTGAGCCCCCACCGCGTCGATGATGCGCAGTCGTTCCAGCGCGTCGTCGAGCTCGATCAATTCACGATCGTCATGCACCATCGCGTCGTCATGCAGCTCAACGCGCATCGCGTCGCCGCCACGCTTCAGGCGGTGGCGCCCGCGTGCGTGGTCAACCAGAATCCGCCGCATCGCCTCACCCGCGGCAGCCAGAAAGTGCTCGCGACCCGCCCACTCCCCATCGCGCCGAGGCAGCAGCTTGAGGTACGCCTCATGCACCAGAGCCGTGGTCTGCAGTGTGATCCCTGCAGGCTCGTGTCGCAATCGGGCCTGTGCCATGTTCCGCAGTTCGCCGTACACCAATTGCAGCAGAGCGTCCATCGACGAAGACCCACCCGCAGTCGCCTTGGCAAGGGCGGCCTCCAGCGCGTGTCTCGCTGCAGATTGGCTGTCAATCGGTTCCACGCCGCCTCTCGCTCACCCGTCGAAAGAAGACTTCCAGAAAAATCGCAACCTGCTTGGCCGGATTCTTGCGCCGTCATCGCCGACTCCCGGGAGTCCGCACAAACGCGGTACACGGAGATCGATCGATGTCACAGAACGCACACAACTTCGTCCGAACAACGGTATGCCGAAGGCTCGGCGCGCTCGCCGCGTCGGTCATGGCCTTCGCAGGGCTTGCCCATGCTCAGAACGCGCCGGGCTTCGCTGGCGCGGCTGGGCCAGGTCTTGACCCACAAGTCTTGGCCCAGAAGCCCGCCCCCTCGCTTCTTTCCGCCCAGTTGGGCGTGAATCTCGCCGGCGTCAACATTCCCGTGCAGCCACTGGAAGCGATCGATCTGAACCCGATCATTGCGGAAGATGCTATTGCAACAGGTGCTTTGCGCGAGGGCATCATCCGCGACTTCCCCGGTTTTGACCTGGGCATGGGCACGTGGTTCAACACCGCCGATGGCGGCTGGCTGTGGGTGCTGGACGTGCAAGCCGAAGGCGCATTCGGCGTGCGCGTGCACTTTGCGGACTTTGACCTGCCCGCAGGTGCGAGGGCGATTGTCTATGACCCGGCCATTCCCGAGAATCTGCCTTCGCCCTACACCGGCACCGGACCCAACGGTCCCTCCGCTGGCAACAAGGGCGAGTTCTGGGCGTGGACGAGCTGGAACAACACCGCTCGCGTTGAGGTTTACTTCCCCAGCGAAGTCGGCGACGCTCGCTTCAACACGAACTTCACGATCGACAAGATCGGGCACATGTACCGCAACCCGCGGAACGGCCAGATCGGCTTCTCGAGCGAAACCGAACTTCCCTGCCACCTCGACCAGAACTGCTATGCCAACTGGACAACGGTTGGCGACAGCGTCGGACGCATGGCCTTTGCTCGCACCGACGGCTTCTTCAACTGTTCGGGCAGCATGCTCAACAACCCCTCGGGCGACCTCGCGCCGTTCTTCCTTACAGCGCTGCACTGCATGCGCGACCAGTCAGGCGCGTTGAACTCGCTCGAAGTCTACTGGTTCTACGAGTCCAACGGCTGCAACGGCAGTGTGCCCGCACTGGGTGCAGTGCCGCGAAGCGTCCGCGCCAGCTATCTCCTCTCGACACAAGCCACCGATATGAGCCTCGTGATGATCGAAGGTGTGGTGCCGCGCAATCTGTGGTGGAACGGCGTGAGCTGGCAAGGCTCGATCGCGGAAGACACGTTCGTGAACGGCATCAGCCATCCGGGCGGCGCGTTCAAGCGCATCGCGTTTGGCGATATCTGGGATGAATTCGATTCCTGCGGCGCTACCGGTCTGACGCAAGGTAACGAGATTGATTGGAACAGCGGTCTGACCGAAGGCGGATCGTCGGGCTCACCCCTCTATCTGCTCAACGGCGCGGTGGTCGGCGTGCTCTCATGCGATACGTCGCGCTCGGACGGCTGCAGCAGCGATGACGCGTACTACGGCCGGTGGGGCAACTTCATCGGCAGCTACCAGTCCATCCTTGCCAACTCCAACTGGGACGACGACAGCGAGAACAACGACACCTGCGCAACTGCACGCAGCCTCGACAACTTCTTCAACGGCACGCTCTACAGCCGCATCGTCAAGAGCGGCGACGAAGACTGGTACAGCCTCACCGTCGGCGCGCTGGGCACCGTCAGTTTCGGCGCTGGCGGATTCGACACCAACAATGGCGATATCGACATCAGCTTGCTGAACAACTGCGGAGCCACGCTCGCAACGTCAGCCGGTGTCGGTAACTTCGAAAGTGTCAGTTGGACCAACCCCAACAACTTCCCTGTCACCGTCAAGCTGCGCGTCTATCTCTTCAACGACACTCGCAACATCTACTACCTCGACTTCTCACGCTTTGCACCAAGCGCTCCCAGCAACGACATCTGCACCAACCGCCAGTCTCTGGCGCTGGGCGGCACCGCGTTCGGCACGACCCGCGTCGCAGCGGCCAACGGCTTTTCCAGCTGCGGCAATTCCAACGCGTCGCCTGACGTGTACTACACCATCACGGCGCCATGCACGCAAGACGTGACGATCTCAACGCAAGGCACGAGCTGGGACACGGTGCTCAGCGTGCTCGCGGGCTGCCCCAGCACACTTGCCGGTGAAATCGCTTGCAACGACGACTTCGCCTCGCCGCTGCGCTACTCGCGGCTCACGTTCACAGCCCAGGGCGGCGTGCCCTACACCATCCGCGTGAGCGGTTACAACGGCGCGTTCGGCGACTTCACGCTCAATGCATTCAGCGCAAGCCTCCCGAATGACAGTTGCTTTGACGCCATCTCGATCGGCACAGGAACGACCGCATTCAACAACTGTGCAGCATCCACCGACGGCTTGCCCGATGATTCGTGCCTGGCCTTTGGCAGCAGTCAGATCTACAAGGACCTTTGGTACACCTACATCCCCTCGTGCGCAGGCACTGTTGAAGTCAACACGATCGGCTCCAACTTTGACACACGCATCGCGGTCTACCCCGATGTTGACGGCACGACCTGCCCCATCGGTGCGAACGCCGCCATCGCTTGCAACGACGACATCGGCTTCGGCGATCTGCAATCGCGACTGACGTTCTCCGCCATTCCCGGCGTGCGGTACATCATCCGCGTCGGCTCGTACGCGGCCAACACGGGTAATCCGGGCGTGTTGAATGTCGCGCTGACGCCCCAGTTGCTCGCTCACGACGTGTGCACGTCACCTCTGGCGGTCACGCCCGGCACCTATGCGTGGTACACCTGCAACACCGGCACCGAAGGATTGACCGAGTCGTGCATCACGACGGATGGCCAGTTCCACAACGACCTCTGGTTCACCTACACACCCACCTGCAACGGCACGGTTGACTTCAACACCATCGGCTTCGGCGTTGACACCCGCATCGCGGTCTATTCAGAGTGCCCCACCGCCGCCAACCTCGCGGTGTGGTGCAACGACGACATTGATGAGAACACCGTTGAGTCGCAGGTGCTCTTCCAGGCAGCGGCGACCGCGACCTACTACCTCCGCGTAGGCAACTGGGCCGACAACGCCTCGGCGGGCCTCGCGTTCAACCTGGTCTTCACCGAAGATCCAGGCTGCAACCCCGTCGTCTGCGATGACATCGACTTCAACAACGACGAAGTCTTCCCCGATGACCAGGACGTCGTCGACTTCTTCAACGTCCTCGCCGGTGCAGATTGCCCCGCGTGCAACGACATCGACTTCAACAACAACGACGTTTTCCCTGAAGATCAGGACGTGATCGACTTCTTCAACGTCCTTGCTGGCGGTCAGTGCCCGTAAGCACGCGGCCTCACAGCCAAGGAAACACGCACACGCAGTGACAAAGCCCTCGCTTCGGCGGGGGCTTGTCACATTTGCATGGAGAAGAACTTACGCCAAGCAATCAGCCACAAACTGCATGGGGTGCACCGCACGCTTGCCCGCTCCGTCATGCACTTGGTGCCGGCAGCTCGTTCCGGGCGCAACCAGCACGTCCTTGGGCGTCATCGCCCGCGCCGCCGGAAAGAGCGCAAGCTCACCGATCTGCATCGACAGATCAAACCGATGCTCCGCATAGCCAAAGCTGCCAGCCATGCCGCAGCAACCGGTATCCAGCACGGTGAGCCTGTCACCCGCCACGCGACGCAGCATGTCAGCCGAGCTCGCGGCACCCCATAGAGCCTTCTGGTGGCAGTGGCCATGCAGCAGCACACGCCCTGCGGGTGCCTTCATCGCGGGCCGCTGCGGGTGCGAGTCCCACTTCGCGTGCAGGAACTGCTCAGGGAGCCAGCTCTTCTTCGCCAGCTTCTCGCGCTGCGCCTTGGGCGTCTTGAGTTTGAGCGTCTGCCAGTCGTCCTTGAACGCGCTCAGGCACGAAGGCTCCGCCACCAGCACCGCCACCACGCGATCATCATCAATCACTGGTTGCAACTTCTCGAGCGTCGCATCAATCTCCTCAATAGCCTGAGGCAGAAGGCCCAGCGAGATCTTTGCTCGCCCGCAGCACCCGGCGTTTGCCAGTCGTACCTCATAGCCAAACGCTTCAAGCACGCGCTTGGTGGCCATGCCGATCGACGACTCGTTGTACATCGTGAAGCAGTCACCAAACAACACGACCACCGGCTTGCCCGCGTTGGTCTCATCATCCCAGAGCCGCGCCAGCGATGTCGAGAACGTGGGCAACGTACGCCGGGCATCAATACCCAGCACACGACGAATGAGCCCACCCGCCAGGGCGTTCATCGCGTTCGCCGCCTCGGGCGCAATCGCTCCAAGACGATTCAGCGTACGGATCTGACTCATGATCTTCACCGCCAGCGGCGCGCCATGACGGATGTACCGCTGCGAGGTGTACTCCGCCTTCAGCTTGCTGATGTCCACATTGCTCGGACACTCCGTCTTGCACGCCTTGCAGCTCAGGCACAGATCGAGCGTCTCGATAGTCCCCTGATCACTCCACACATCGGCATCGGGCTGGCTCGCCTCACCCACGGTGTCAAGCTTCAATTGTCCTGTAATCGCCAGTCGCAGTGCATTGCCGCGTCCGCGCGTGCTGTGCCGCTCATCCAGCGTTGCCATGTAGCTGGGGCACATCGTGCCGCTCTGCTTCTTGCGACACACGCCACTTCCGTTGCACATCTCCACCGCACCGTCCAGCCCGTGCTGATCGCTGAAATCAAAGCTGGTTTCCACCTGCGGAAATACCGCAGGCCGGCCCACTTCCGGCTCCACACGCAGGCTCTGCGTAATGCTCGTCACAGGCCGCGGATTGTCACCAAATACATCGACGATGTTGCCGGGGTTCAGCAAACCTTGCGGATCGAAAATCAGCTTCAGTTCGCGGAAGGCCTGCATCAGCTCAGGCCCGTAGAACCGCTCCAGCAGCGGGCCGCGCACGCGTCCGTCGCCGTGCTCGCCGCTCATCACGCCGCCCAGACTTCGCGCCAAGTCCGCAGTCGCCACGGCGATAGCCCGCATCCTTTCGCGATCGGCCTCATCATGGATATCAATCAACGGGCGAACGTGCAGCACGCCCACGCTTGCATGCGCGTAAAACGCCGCCCGCGTGCCGTACGACTCCACGATCTTGCGAAGTTCTTTCACAAACCGCGAGAGATTCTCCACCGGAATCGCATTGTCCTCGACAAACGTGATGGGCTTGCGACTGCCGGGAATGCCATGCAGCAGCGGCTCGCCCGCTTTACGCAACTTCCATGCGTTCAGCATCGCTGTTACGTTGGTGTGCACCTGCACCGGGCTCGCAGCACAAGCTCGCTTCAACGCCTCGACACGCTCGCTCACTTCCGCATCGGTTGCGCCGAAGTACTCCACGTACAGCACTGCGTTCAGCTCGCCGGTGCCACTAGGCGGCGGCGGCAGCAACTCCACATACTTGCGATACTCGGTGTTTGCCCGCGCAAGGCTCACCACCAGATCATCCAGCAGTTCAATCGCGCTGGGCTTGGTCGCCAGAATCGGAATCACCGCATCAATCGCATCGTCGAGGGTCGCAAAGCTCAGCACCGCCAGAGCCTTGGCCTTGGGTCGATCATGCAGTGCCAGCGTTGCACCCAGCGTAAAGGCCAGCGTCCCCTCGCTGCCGCACAGCAGCGGCGCCAGGCTCACATCTTCTGGCGCGACACCTTTGTCCAGTTGCTGGAGAATCATGTCCAGCCCGTAGCCCGCGTTGCGGCGAATCGTCTTCGGAAAGCGCTCGCGAATCAGCACCTCATATCGCCGCACAAGCTCCACCACGCGCTGCGTGAGCTTCGCGACGCGCTCATCGCGCCACCCACTGCCCGGCCCAAACTCCACGCGCGTGCCATCCGCCAAGCACGCATCAACCGCAATCACGCTTTCGCTGGTGCGCCCATAGCGCACGCTGCGAGATCCCGCGGCGTTGTTGCCAATGCACCCGCCGATGCTCGCGTGCCGCGCCGTCGCCGGATCTGGCGCAAAGAACATGCCCGTGGCCGCGATCGCATCATTGAGATCATCCACCGTGATGCCCGGCTCGACACGCACGAACCGCTGCCCCACATTCACTTCCAGAATGTGTCTGCAGCGCGGGCTCACATCAATCACCACCGCGTTGTTGGTGCACTGCCCCGCCAGACTCGTGCCGCCACCGCGCGGCAGCATGGGCAACCCGCGCTCGCCGCAGAACCGCACCGCCGCCACGGCATCATCGATACTGCTGGGGATGACAACCCCCAGCGGCTCCACCTGATACAGCGACGCATCCGTTGCGTAGAGCATGCGGTTGTGGGCGTCAAAGCGCACTTCACCTTCCACCGCATTGACCAAGTCACGTGCAATCGCCTCCCGCGCGTCTTCATCCAGCCCGCGAGCTCGAACCACCGGCGAAACCGCACTTTGCGACAAAATCGGAAGCGACGTCATGCCAAAAGGTAGCAACTCGCGCCGCCACTCACCAAACGCCTCCCGCATCACCGCCCGCAGGCCCCCGCGCAGCTCTGTCACGCCAATGCCATGCAACTGTCACGCAACTGTCACAGCCACCTTCGTGGCATGGAACTACCACCCCACCCCGCCGTCTGCTCTGGTACGCTCTGCCATCGCGACGGCTCCATTCACCGTCCCGCAGTGCACGCATCGGAGGTCCCCATGTTCGCTTCCTTCGTCCGTTCTTCGCTTGTCCGCACCAGCCTCGCTCTCGCGCTCTCCGCGGGCACGATCGCGACCGTCACCACGCCGACGTTCGCGCAGCAAACAGGTCAGCAAACCGGCCAGCAAGCCGCCAAGCAGCAGGCCGGCGCCGCCGTTGATCTTCCCATCCGCAAGATCACCCTCTACCGCTCGGGCGTCGCCAGCTTCGAACGCTCGGGTTCCGTCACTGGCGACGGCATCGCCAGCCTGCGTTTCCGCACCGAGCAAGTCAACGACATCTTGAAGAGCCTCGTCGTCCTCGACCTCAGCGGCGGAAGCATCGACGGAGTGAACTACGCCAGCCAGGAACCCCTCGCCAAGCGCCTCAGCAGCTTCGGCATCGACATCTCCGACTCCCCCACGCTTCAGCAAATCCTCGCACGCCTCCGCGGCTCGCGCCTCATCGTGCAGACCGCCGACAAAACCGTCACTGGCACAATTCTCGGCGGCGAAACCCGGCCAGAAGCTGTCGGCGATGCGACGCAGCTCGTCAACGTGCCCTACATCTCTCTCATCACCGAGCAAGGCATCGTCGCAGTCAACCTCAACACTGCTCGCGGCATCAAGCTTGAAGACGAAAAGCTCAATGCCGAACTCATGAAGGCCCTCGCCGCCGTTGCTGAGTATCGCGAAGATCGCACCAAGACCGTTGACATCCGCTTCTCTGGCGTTGGCACGCGCAACGTGCAGACCACCTACGTGCACGAAGCACCGGTGTGGAAGACCAGCTATCGCCTCGTACTGCCTGATGCCAAGGAAGACGCGAAGCAAGACAAGCCCCTCATGCAAGGCTGGGCCATTGTCGAGAACACCACCGACAATGACTGGAACGACGTGGAGCTCTCGCTGGTCTCCGGTCGCCCCGCGAGCTTCCAGATGAACCTGTACGACCCGATTTTCACCACGCGTCCGTTGATCGCCGTGCCGGTGCCGCAGACGCTGATCGGTCAGGTGTACGACGAGGCGAGCGAGACGGAGTTCGTCCGTCGCGTGGCCGCCGGCGAGGATGGCCGCGCACTCGCCAAGCTCGCCCCACAGATGATGTTTGACAGAGCGCCCGGCGCACCGGCCGCTGGAAAGCCCGCCTCCGCGATGCGAGGCACAGGCGGTCAAAGCCCGTTCACAGAGAGCGACGAAGTCACCGCTGACTCCTCCGCTGGCTTCGGCTCCAGCCTCAACATGTACGCCGCCGCGTCCAACATCGCCTCCGCCGCTGCGGGCCTGCAAACCGGCGAAGTCTTCTTCTTCCGCCTCTCGCGCCCCGTCACGATCGAGCGTCAGCGCAGCGCAATGCTTCCCATCGTCAGCCAGACTATCGAAGGCCGCCGCGTCAGCATCATCGGCGTGAACGACGCAGGCCCCAACCCCATGCGCGGCGTGCAAATGACCAACGACACCGGCCTGCAACTCATCGCCGGCCCCGTCAGCATCTTCGATGGCGACGCCTACGCGGGCGATGCGCAGATGGGCGATACCAGCAAGGGCGACAAGCGCCTGCTCAGCTACAGCGTCGATCAAGACGTGCTCTTCACGCGTGAGAACAGCGTTGATCAACGTGTCACGCGGATGCGCATCGTGAATGGCCTGCTCGAAAGCTCCGTCGTCTGGCGCGACACCACCAAGATCTCCATCGACAACAAGGACGAAGACAAAAACCGCACCATCATCGCCGAGATTCCCAAAGTGCCCGGCGCTGAACTCAAGGATGGCGTGAAGCCCGTCGAAACCAACGCCAATCTCTACCGCTTCGAAGTCAGCGTGTCTTCCAAGAGCAAGGCTGATCTGACCGCGACCCAGGAACGCGTCGAATCCAGCAGCGCGTACCTCATGAACTACAGCATCGAACAGCTCATGTACTACCGCACCAGCGGCGCAAAGCTGAGCGACGCCGTCCTCAGTGCCTTCCGCAAGGCTCAGGAACTGCAAGTCGCCATCAACACGGCAACCGAGAGCGTGACACAGCTCGACACACAGCGCAACGAGATCACCCGCGATCAGGATCGCATCCGCCAGAACATGAGCAGTATCGATCGCAACAGCGACTACTACAACCGCCTGCTCAAGAAGCTCAATGACCAGGAAACGCAGGTCGAGCAGCTTGACGCCCAGCTCCGCACCGCCCGCGCCGCCGTCCAGACTGCCGAAGCAGCTTTGAACGACTACCTCGCCAATCTCAACGTCGAGTAAGCAACGCACCCGGTTATCCAGCCGCGAACGCCCCCCTGACCACCTTGCAAAGCGCAGCCTTTGCGGGAATCAGGGGGGCGTTTTGTTATCCGTCGCGTGGAAATCTGGCACTCGCTCAATTGCATTCGCATACTCGCCGATGCTGCTGGAACGCGTCTTCGCGCGAGGAGCCTTCTTTATGAGCCAGCACCAGAACGACATCAAGCCCGCCCGCCGCAATTACACCAACGGCGTTCTCACCGCCATCGCCGCTTTGCTGGGCGTCATCGTCCTGCAGCAGGCCAACACGCCGGGCACGCAGGGCACGGCTCTGGCCCAGGTCGGCATCGTGGGTGAAAAGGCCGCGACCGAAGACGCTGCCACGGGCCTCATCAGCGCCGCTGAACAGCGCAAGGCCATCATCAGCGAACTCAAGAACGTCAACGAGCGCCTTAGCGCCATCGAAGGCGCTCTGGCCAAGGGCATCAACGTCAAGGTCACGAGCATGCCCGCTCAGAAGGCCGCGCTCGAAGGCAGCACCACCTCCAAGTAACCGCTCATCCGCCGCGTGGCTGAAGGGTCTGTCGACATGCGTCGCTCGTCCACAACTCCATCGCGCACGCGCACCGGCTACACGCTGGTCGAGATGCTCATCGTCGTCACGATGCTGGGCCTCGCCGCCGCCATGGTCATTCCGTCCATCTCCTCCGCCAGTTCGCTGCGCGTGCAAGGCGCACTGCGCAGCATCGTGGCCGATATCACCGTCGCCCAGAGCGACGCTGTCGCCTTCCAGCGACAGAAGGCTCTGGTCTTCCGTTTCGGAAGCGACAACGGTCGCTACGTCGTCGCGGAAGTAAACGGCAGTGCTGTCGATACCACCACCGGCATCCTCGAAGATCGCCAGCTCAACATCGAGTCCATGGGCTTCACGCGCATCACCGCCACCACCTTCACCAACAACACGCTCGTTTTCGACGAACTGGGCGGCCCCGTCACCGCGCCGGGCAGCACCACGCCCCTCGCCACTCGCACCATCACCCTCAACGGCAGCGGCCAGAACTGGGGCATCACCGTCGAGGCGTACACGGGCCGCGTCACCATCAGTCAGCTTCCGTAAGTCATCACACACATCGCCATGCTCACCAACAACACCAACAAGCCCAACGCAACCAGCGCCTCCACCCGCACGCTCACCATGCTGGGCGTCGCATTCATGGGCGCAGGCCTCGCGATGTTCATGTGGTGGAAGATGCGCATGGTCACGGGTGTGCCTCGCACCGCCTACGCCGACCCCAAGCAGGTCGACAGCAACCAGCCCCCGCAGCCCGCGCTCTCCAACGCGCAAGAGCCGCCGCACGTCGAGCACGCCGAGCCGGCCCAGCAGCCGTAACAGCCGCCCCACCCTGCTCGACTGAAACCACCGAACCCACCCTCCGAACGACCCCTCGCGGATCGCACTACGCTCCGCACGTTCGCACCTTTTCTTCGAGAGGGGTCTGTTGATGTCTACTTCGTTGGTCACGCTCGCACAGTCTGGCATGTCCGCCTCAGAGAAGGCCGGAAGCGTGCTCTGGTTCCTTGGGCTCATCGTCGGCGGTCTGCTGATCTTTCTGTTCATCAGCATTCTGGTCGTGCGCCAGTACAAGCGCTGCCCCAGCAACCGCATCCTGGTCATCTACGGACGCGTCGGGAAAGACAAGTCCAGCAAGTGTCTCCACGGCGGCGGTGCATTCATCGTCCCGCTCGTGCAGGACTACTCCTATCTCTCGCTGGAGCCCATCGTCATTGAAGTGCCGCTCGAAGGCGCGCTGTCGCTCAACAACATCCGTGTCAACGCGCCAGCCACCTTCACCGTCGCCATCTCCACCGATCCGCTCATCATGCAGAACGCCGCCGAGCGTCTGCTGAATCTGCCCATCCAAGTCATTCGCGAACAGGCGCAGGACATCATCCTGGGCCAGTTGCGTCTGGTCATCGCCACCATGTCGATCGAAGAGATCAACAAGGACCGCGAGAAGTTCATGAACCTCATCAACAAGAACGTTGCTGAGGAAATCAACAAGATCGGCCTCGAACTGATCAACGTCAACATCCGCGACATTACCGACGAAAGCGGCTACATCCAAGCTATCGGTAAGCGCGCCGCCGCCGACGCCATCAACCGCGCCAAGGTCGAAGTGGCCGAAGCCGAGCGTGAAGGCGCGACCGGTGAAGCCGCCGCCGTGCGCGACAAGGAAGTCCGCGTCGCTGCGGAGCGTGCCGGCGCAGCCGAAGGTCAGAAGCTCGCCGAACAAAAGCAGCGCGTTGCCATCGCCGCGCTGGAAGCCACCGCGGTGCAGGGTGAAGCCCAGGCCCAGCGTGACCGCGAGATCACCATGGCGCAGCGCACGGCCGAAACGCTTGTCGCGCAGAAGCAGGCCCAGCAGGAGCAACGTGTTCGCGTCGCCGAAGCCGAAGCCGCCGCTGTGATCGGCGAAAACACCAGCAGGCAGCGCATGGCCGAAAGCCAAGCCAGCCTCGCCGAAATCCAAGCCGAAGCCCGCCGCCGTGCCGAAGTCGCAACCGCCAAAGCCGCCGAGGCAATCTCCATCGCGCAGCGCGAACAAGAACTCGCCAAGCTCGCCAAAGAAATCGTCGTCCCGCAAGAAATCGAAAAGCAGCGCATCACCCTCGCCGCCGAAGCCGAAGCCGAGAAGCGCCGCCGCGAAGCCCAAGGTGAAGCCGACGCCATCATGGCCAAGTACGAAGCTGAAGCCAAGGGCGTGCAACTCGTCATGGAAGCCAAGGCCGAAGGCTATCGCAAACTCATCCAAGCCGCAGGCAGCGATCCCACCGTTGGCCCCACCCTACTCCTCATCGAACAGCTCCCCAAGCTCGTCGAGCAGCAGGTCAAGGCCATCCAAGGCGTCAAGATCGACAAGATCGTCGTCTGGGACAGTGGCAACGATGGCAGCGGCCGCAACAGCACCGCCGACTTCCTCAGCGGCATGGTGGGCAGCCTACCCAAGCTGCACGAGTTGGCCGCGCAGGCCGGCATCGAACTGCCGCCAGCACTCGGCAGGCTCAAGCCCACCGATGACGCCCCGGCCAAAGAAAAGCCGAAGGCCAACACCGATAAATCCGACAAGTAACATCTGATGCTTCGCGCCGCCACCACCACCGCCACACGATTCATGTGGCTTCTCACCAAACGCTGGTGGTGGCGGTTGCTTTTGATAGCCGCCATTTGCGGCGCGGTTGGCGGCGGCTGCGCCTGGGTCATCTGGAAGCAGACCGTCAACCCGCCATCACCGCAAAGCCGCGCATGGCTCAGCCTGCACAACACCGCCACGCTCGTCACCAGCTTCGGGCGCGGCGTCGCCGGGATCGTCCACGGCCGCTACAACCTCGACGACAAGCGCTACGCCGCCGTCATGGGCGCAAGCGGCATGATTCCCTGGGCCTGCCTCATGGTCGGCTGGTTCGTCGCGCGAGACATCTACCTCCGCAAGCGTCTCACCAAGCCCAAGGGCATCATCGAAGTTTCACACGACGAGCGGCAACTGCTCTCCCGCCGCCGATTGCTCTTTGATGCAGGCTCCGGTGCCGGCGCACTCGCAACTGCGGCTGTCGCGACGAAGGCTCTCCGCGTCGATCCATGGCAAATCAAAGCCCGCAACTACACCGTGGCGGTTCCCAATCTACCCGCGTCACTCAACAATCTGCGCCTCATCCAACTCAGCGACATGCACCTGGGCCCGCGCGTCAGCGCCGAGTTCATCAACGAGTGCGCCCAGATCGCCCTGAACCTCAAGCCCGATGTCCTGCTACTTACAGGTGACTTCAATCACAAGGGCGTCCGCTACCGCGAGCAGGTCAACGCCTGCGTCGACGCCATGATGCTCGACAAGTTCGACTGCCCCAAGTTCGGCGTGCTGGGCAACCACGATTGGTACGGCCAGGGCCAAATCACCGCCGATACCCTCGCCAGCCGGGGCGTGCGCATGCTCGACAATACCCGCGTTTTCTTGGACGCCAACCGCGAACTCCGCACGCGCCCGCCCAAGGAAGAAGCCCTCTGCTTCGCCGGCCTCGCCGACTATCTCGAAGCAGTCATCGACCCGCGAGCCGCCCTCGCGGATTGCCCCGACCACGTGCCCACTGTTCTCCTCAGCCACAACCCCGACACGTGCGAAGACCCCATGGTCCTCGAGCACGCAACCAAGATCGCCCTCCAAGTCAGCGGCCACACCCACGGCGGCCAAGTCCGCATCCCCCTCATCGGCACGCCTCTGATTCCCAGCCGCTACAAAGGCAGGTACGCCGGCGGCATGATGCAAGGCCCCCGCTTCCCCGTCGTCGTCTCGCGCGGCATCGGCACCAGCCTCCTGCCCATCCGCTTCAACGTCCCCGCGGAAGTCGTGCAGATCACGCTCATCAAGGCGTGACAGCAGCACACGCAAACGACATCCTGTGCGCTCCATTACAATGCTCACAGAGTGTCTCTCGCCCACTCCGCGCTCTCCGCGTCCTCTGCGTTCCGTCTTCTCCACTCTCGCAATACGCTCCCGCCATGAACTCCTACCACATGTGGTTCGACCTGCGCGACTCCCGCAAAGACCTTGAACTCGCCGACGCCGTCGCCGCTTATCTCAACTACCTCCAGTCGCACAATCTCATCGAAACCTGGTCGCTCGAACGCCGCAAGTTCGGCTTCAGCCCCGACAACATGGGCGAGTTCCACTGCGTCGTCCGCCTCAAAGACCTCACCCAATTCGACGCCGCCTTCGGCCACGTCGCCACCCGCACAGGCGAAGTCGAACGCCTGCACATGCCCGTCTACAGCGCCGTCACGAACTTCAAAAGCGCCCTCTACAGGGACTTTCCCGATCCGCAGCGCGTCCGCGACTGACCCGCTTTCACTCCTACTTTTGCCCCGTGACTCCCGACGCCAAGCGCATTCACGAACTCCGCGCCTTGCTGCACAAGGCCAACCGCGCCTACTACACCGACGCGGCCCCCATCATGTCCGACGCGGAGTTTGACCGCCTCCTCGCCGAACTCGCATCGCTCGAAAGCAAGCACCCCGATCTGCACGACCCAAACTCCCCCACTGCACGCGTGGGAGGCGAGATCGACGGCTTCCGCGCCATCAAACACGCCGTCCCGATGCTCAGCATCGACAACACATACAACAAAGACGACGTGCGCAGTTGGCACGAGCGCATCCTCAAAGGCCTTGGTATCGAAGCAGGCGATAGCCTCTTCGGTGGCGGCGGCGCAACCGTTAACTTCGTCGCTGAACCCAAGGTCGATGGCCTCGCCCTCAGCCTGCGCTACGAAAACGGCTCGCTCGCGCACGCCGTCACCCGCGGCGATGGCACCAAAGGCGATGACGTCACCGCCGCCGCACGCGTCATCCGTAACATTCCACTCGCGCTCGATACGGGCGCACCCGCCGTGCTCGAAGTGCGCGGCGAAGTCTTCCTGCCTCTCGCCGCGTTCGAGAAGATGAACAAGCAGCGCGAAGACGAAGGCGAAGAGCTCTTCATGAATCCGCGCAACGCCGCCGCGGGCACGCTCAAGCAGCTCGACACCACCATCATCGCATCACGAGGCCTGCGCTTCGCAGCGCACGGCCGGGGCGAAGTGAGCGACAAGAACTTCGCCACAGGCCACTGGGACTTTCTCGCCAAACTCACCAAGCTGGGCCTGCCCGCCAACCCCGGCGCACGCCTCTGCACCACACTCGACGAAGTCCTCGCAGCCATCCACGACTTCGACACCAAACGCCACACCATGCCCTACGCCGTCGACGGCATGGTCGTCCGCGTCGATGCGTACAGCCAGCAAAGCGCACTGGGCCTCACAAGCAAAAGCCCGCGCTGGGCCATCGCATACAAGTACCCCGCAGAGCGCAAGACCACCATCCTGCTGCACGTCGAGCCCCAAGTGGGCAAGACCGGCAAAATCACGCCCCGCGCCACCATGCAGCCCGTGCTGCTCGCAGGCACCACCGTGCAGCACGCCACCCTGCACAACTACGGCCGCGTGCGCGACGCAAGTACAAATCCCGAAGACGCAACCGCCCCGCGCACGCATCTCTGCATTGGCGACACCGTCTACGTCGAGAAAGCCGGCGAGATCATCCCGCAAGTCGTGGGCGTTGTACTCGACAAGCGCCCGCACAACGCCAAGCCCATCGAACCACCTGCCACCTGCCCCGTGTGCGCCGGCACCGTAGAAGTCGAACCCGCCGAAGCCGCCGACAACCCCGCGCTCGAAACCGCCCGCCGCTGCGTGAACCCCGAGTGCCCCGCACAAGTGCGAGAAAAGCTCGTCTGGTTCACAGGCCGCAAGCAGATGGACATCGAAGGCCTGGGCGAAAAAACCATCGACCAGATTCGCGCCAGTTCCGTCCCGCTGAGCAGCTTCGCCGACATCTTCCGCCTGCGCGACCACCGCGCCGCCCTGTTGCAGATCGACCGCATGGGCGAGAAGAAAGTCGACAACCTGCTCGCAGGCATCGAAGCCGCCAAATCACGCGGCCTGGCCAAACTGCTCGCGGGTCTTGGCATCCGCCACGTGGGCGACAGCACCGCCAAAGCCATCGCTCGGCTCTTTCCCAACCTCGACGCCCTCCTCGCCGCCACCGAAGAGCACCTGCGTCCCAAGAGCGTCAGCACCGAACGCGCACTCGCTCTGGGATTCGCCAAAGACCCCGCCGACCGCCCCGAAACCGGCTTGGGCAAAGACTCCGGCCCCATCGTGCACGCCTACCTGCACAGCCCCGGCGCGCAGCGTCTGTTCTCGCAACTGCGCGAACTTGGCGTCGACGTCACCAGTCACGATTACATCAACCCCGCCGAGAAATCGTCGGCCCCGGCCAACGTCTTCACTGGCAAGACCGTCGTCCTCACCGGCTCACTCGAAAAGTTCGATCGCACCGCCCTCGCCGAACTGCTCGAAAAACTCGGCGCCAAATGCTCGGGCAGCGTGAGCAAGAAAACCAACCTCGTCGTCGCGGGCCCCGGCGCGGGCAGCAAGCTCGACAAAGCCAAAGAGCTCAGCATCGAAACATGGGACGAACAGCGTCTGCTCACCGAGCTCACAGCGATCGATCCATCCCTCGCTCCCACATAACGATCGCATCCCCATCATCTGCGCAACATCATGCGCTGCGCCACGCCCCACCACATCTTTGTTGCCTTCCTCCGCGTCCTCCGCGGTGAGCCATCACCACTCCCGCTTCATCCAAATCGTCCCCGGCAGCGGATCATCGTTGTACCGCTCACACGCAACAAACCCCAGAGCCCGATACAACGCACACGCCGCGACGAACTCATCCTCTGTATCCAGCTTCATACACCGATACCCCGCCGCCTTCGCTCGCGCGAGCAGTTCCTCACCCAGCAGCCGCCCCAGCTTGAGCCCCCGCGCCCGCGGCTGCACATACATCCGCTTCATCTCACATGCAGGCGAAGCATCGCCCGCGCGATACCCGCTCGCATCCAAAGGCCGCATCGCTATGCAACCTACCCACTCGCCGCGCCAGCTCGCCAGCAGAATGCACCCGCCAGGCGCGGCATACTTCCCGGGCAGCGCAGCCAGCTCCGCATCAAACCCTTGGTAATCCAGCGCAAAAGGCAGACTCGCCGCATACTCACGAAACAACGCCCGCGCCGCATCAAGCTGCTCACGCGTCACCGCTTCGACAATCTGCACATCTTCACGCATGCGGCAATCGTTGGAGTCATTTACGCGTTCTGCCGCTTCACCACTTGCCGCAGCCGGCGCAGCTCTTCCGCCAGGTCATCCATCGACTTGCCGCCAGCCGCGTTCAGCAACATGCTGACAAACAAGCACGCGCAGAACACATGGTGCCACCGCAGTGATCCAATCTGGGCATTGTTCACAAGCTCTGCCAGACGGTCATCAAAGCAGAACCACACCAGCGAAGCAATCAGCGCACAACCCACAGCACGAATCATGACAGTCTCCTTTCACATCCCGTGATGCAACCCGCCTCCCCCACCTCTACCCTCCCCCATGCACCTCTCCCCCAGTACGCTCTCGATCCAAGATCGCTACAAGCTGCTCATCGGCGCCATCGTCCCGCGGCCTATCGCATTCGTCTCCACCATTTCACCAACAGGCAAGCTTAATCTCGCCCCGTTCTCATTCTTCGCAGGCGTAGGCAGCAACCCCATGACCCTGCTCTTCTGCCCCGCCAACACACCCGAAGGTGAGGAAAAGGACACCCTGCGTAACGCCAAACCCGTCGCCGAAGGCGGCACCGGCGAATTCGTCGTCAACATCGTCACGCAAGCGATCGCCGAGCAAATGGCCCTCTGCGCCGAGCCGCTCCCCTATGGCGAAAGCGAGTTTGATCTCGCTCACTTGACGCCCGCTGCCAGCCACGCCGTCAAACCCCCGCGCGTCACGCAGTGCCCCGTTGCGTTCGAGTGCATCACCAAGCAAGTCATCCGCACCAACCCAGGCCAGCCCGCAGGCGGCAACATCGTGCTGGGAGAAGTCGTGCACATCCACATCGACGACGGCTACGTCAACGACAAGCTGCACATGGACTACACCAAACTCACCGCCATCGGTCGCATGGGTGGCCTGAGCTACTGCACCACCGCCGATCGCTTCGACCTGCCCAGAGGCCGCGGCTAATCCAGGGATCCGCATCGTGGGTAGAACGGCGTTTCCAACGCCGCGATCTACGGCCTCGGGTGCAGCAGCGTTTCCAACGCTGCGATCTACCTCCCCCGCACCGCTGACTCAATCGCCGCCACATCAATCTTCGTCATCTCCATCATCGCGGCAAACGCCCGTCGCGCCACCTCACCGCCCTGCATCATCGCATCTGTCAGCGCTTTGGGCGTGATCTGCCACGACAAACCCCACTTGTCTTTGCACCACCCGCACGCACTCGCCATGCCGCCGTTCTCGATGATCGCGTTCCAATATCGATCCGTCTCCGCCTGATCACTCGTCGCAAGCTGAAATGAAAACGCTTCGCTGTGCTTGAACACATCGCCACCGTTCAGCCCCATGCACGCGACACCGCACACCGTGAAGTCCACGGTCAGCACCTGCCCCGCTTTCCCACCCGGATAGTCCGCAGGCGCACGATGCACCGCAATGACGCGGCTATCCGGAAACGTCCTCGCATAGAAGTTCGCCGCCTCTTCCGCATTGTGGTTGTACCACAGACAGATCGTGTTCTTCGCCATGATGATGCCTTTCGTCAGCGCGCTGCGGAGTCGCTCGCAGTCACTCACATACTAGAGAAACAGTCACGAGCCCGCGCGCAGCATGAAAGCGGGATTCACGCGCACATCACAAACCTTCATCACCACCGCATCGGTTCCGTGAGCGTGCCATGTGCGGATACCCGCACACGTATGGGGTAGAATTCTGATATGGGGATACTCGCACTACTGAACCACACAATCAGCCGCTTACCGCTCAAGAAGGGGCATGCCTCGCTGGGGCACTCAACACTTGGCAAGCGATTCACGCAGAGTTACCAGCCGATACTCGTCTCGCATCGCTCGGGTGCCCAGCTCTTCGTCAATCCGCGTGAGTTCATCGGGCGCACCGTCGCCGTAACGGGCGACTACGACGCTGCCGTTACCGACGTTTGCACCAGCATCCTTCGCGCCGGCGACAACGTGATCGACATTGGTGGTCATTGTGGTGTCATCACCTTTGCCTGCGCCGCGACACTACAGCAACTGGGTGCTGGTCCCGGTTTTTCTTGGGGGGGGGGGGCGAGCTGGTACCGGTCACGTCCACGCATTCGAACCCAATCCGCTCATGTACGGCCTCATCCGCCGATCACTAGCCGCCTCACAGGCCCGCAACATCACATTGCACACGTGCGCGCTCTCCGACACACGCGGCACCTTTGAATTGCACATGCCAGGCGGGTCTGAGTGTGAAGCGAGCCTCGAACCCGCCGCCGCTAAATCTGTCAACGGTCGTCCCGCCAAATCGGCACTGGTACAGGTACAGCCCGCCGGTGAGTACCTCGCAAAGCTCCAACTGCCCCACGTGCGCATCCTCAAGATCGATGTTGAAGGTCACGAGCCAGTTGTCCTTCGCGCTGCCGAGTCCTTCCTGCGCACCACACCGCCCGACATCATCGTCTTCGAGAGCCACACAAGCCGTGGCCCCTTCTTCAACCGCCCCGAAGTGCAGATCCTCGCCAGCCTGGGCTACCGCTTCCACGCCATCGAGCGAAAGCTGTTCTCCATCCGGCTCCGACCCATCCGCACCGAGTCCGACCTCGCGCATGCCTGGTACGACTTCGTCGCGATCGCCCCAACTCCTGGCGGCGAAGAAGCATCATCCCGCTTGCCGCACTAGCGCTTTGCTCACGCCCGACAAACCACGCTGCATGAAGGTCAGCAAAGAAACGACACGTCTGCGCCAGCTGAATTGAGCTGACGCGCCAGCGCCCACCCCAGTTCGTTCATCTCAATGATCGCTCTGATCGCAACGAGCAACGCCGCTGAGCTCGTAGTGTGCCCAACGTCGTCATAAACCCTGCGCATCACCGTTCCCCGCATCCCTCCCCCACACCCTCCGCGCCTCTCCGCCCCCCTCCGCCCCTCCGCGACCCCCGTTCTACCCTTGCGACCAATGACCACGCTGCCTCGCCGCACTTTCGCCATCATCTCCCACCCCGACGCAGGCAAGACCACGCTCACCGAGAAGTTCCTGCTCTACGGCGGTGCCATCGAACTCGCCGGCAGCGTCACCGCGCGCAAGGACCAGCGCGCCACCGCAAGCGACTGGATGGAGCTCGAAAAGCAGCGCGGCATCTCGATCAGTTCGACACTGCTCCAGTTTGATTACAACAACTACCGTGTCAACCTGCTCGACACGCCAGGCCACAAAGACTTCAGCGAAGATACCTACCGAGTGCTCACCGCCGTCGACGCAGCCGTGATGGTGATCGACGCCGGTAAGGGCGTCGAAAGCCAGACACGCAAGCTCTTCGAAGTCTGCAAGCGTCGCGGCGTACCCATCTTCACCTTCATGAACAAGTGCGACCGCCCCACCAAGCCGCCGCTCGACTTAATCGACGAGCTGGAAAAGGTGCTGGGCATCGGCGCATTCCCCGTCAACTGGCCCATCGGCACAGGCACCACGTTCAAAGGCGTGTACGACCGCACCGACAAGCGCATGCATCTGTTTGAGCGCACCAAGAACGGCATGTTCGAAGCGCCCGTGACAACCGGCGGCCTTGAAGATCCCGCGCTCCTCGCGCGTCTCGACGATCCCGCGCACGCCGACGCCATCGACGAAATCCGCATGCTTGACAGCACAGGCGGCCCCGGCGCAACCTTCGACCAAGCCGCAGTCCTCGCAGGCCAAGTCACGCCCGTCTTCTTCGGCAGTGCGATGAACAACTTCGGCGTGCAACTGCTGCTCGACGGATTCCTCAAGCACAGCAGCCCTCCCACCTCCCGCAACAGCAGCGCAGGCGTGATCGAACCCAATGACAACCGCTTCAGCGGCTTCGTCTTCAAGATCCAAGCCAACATGGACCCGCGCCACCGCGACCGCATCGCCTTCGTGCGCGTCGTCTCAGGCCAGTTCGAGCGCGACATGTTCGTCATCCACGCACAAAGCGGCAAGCGCGTGCGCCTCGGCAACGCCACCAAGCTCTTCGGCAACCAGCGCGAAACCGTGGACAACGCCATCGCAGGCGATGTTGTCGGCCTCGTCGGCAACGACCTCTTCGGCATTGGCGACACGCTCACCGACGACCGCTCCATCGTCTTCGACGAAATCCCCGAGTTCACGCCCGAGTGCTTCGCCAACCTGCACAACCCACAGCCCGGCAACTACAAACGCTTCAATCTGGGCCTCGAACAGTTGCTGCGCGAAGGCGTCGCCCGCAAGTTCGATCTCATCGGCGGCGCACAGAAAGTCGCCCTGCTCGCCGCCGTCGGACCGCTGCAGTTTGAAGTCCTCTCCTACCGCCTCCAAAACGAATACGGAGCGGAAAGCCGCGTCGACAGCGCACCCTGGACCATCACCCGCTGGTGGAAGTGGAAAGACCAGCCCGCCCCCACGCAGGCCGACATGGAGAAACTCGAACTCCCCGACGCCCCCGACGGCTCACGCCTCGCCTTCGACGATCGCGGCCGCGCCGTCGTCCTCTTCGCCGACCAGTGGCCCCTCCGCTTCTTCGGCGAGCGCAACAAGAACGTCGAACTCTCCCCCGTCCCCTTCGACAAACCCGCAGCTATCGCCGCCGCCGCGCCACCGGCCGCCCGCTAAGAACCCCAGGGCGCAAGCCCTGTAGCCACTTCCACTGTGAGCACCCCAAGCCCCATCCGCATCGTCCCCGCTGAATATCCCGCACCTGGCGGACCCGACATCCAACTGTCGTTCCTATTCGGCAGCCTCAACCAACTGCGCGCGTTCTGGTCAACTGTTGCTACACGGACGTCGTCGCTGCCCGAGCCGGTGGACTCGCAGCTGCGTGTTGCAATCTTCAGTCATGACTTTCCCGGCGGTTTGAGCCCGGCCAGCGTGACGTGGCGTCACTATCAGCTACGCAGCAAGTCGGTCTTCGTGTGCCGATTCGGTATCGATGAGGTTGCATTCGACGAAACAATTCCGTTTCATCGATGGGAGTCGAGCGATCCTCCCGACGTGGGCACTGCAAAGTTGTTCTCGCTCTGCCGGACGCTCGCGTCAGTGGCATTGCAGGCCGACGAGCAACTGGCATTCATGCTCGTCCGAGAGTTTCTCTCACTCGATGCGTCGGCGATGGAGCTTTACCCAGGCGTCTTCGCCACACACGCTTGCATGACAAAGTTCTACCGAAACCTGACTGTCGAGAACGCGAGCAGAGCGATCATGCCAGTTCGCGTATTCCTTGCAACGCGGCCAATCGACGTGTGAACCAGAGCCACCCCCGTTCAAGCGAAGTGTCGCTCCAAAGCACCCCCCTCGCTCGCTTGCTCGCTCAACCCCTCTCTTCAATACGCCATCGTCTGCTCAATCGCCTCCACAATGCGCTTCGCATCGGGCAGGTAATCAAGCTCGAGCTTGTAGTACGGCATCATCGTGTCAAAGCCGCACACGCGCTGTACCGGGCACTTGAGGTGCAGGAAGCAGTGCTCCATGATGATCGTCGCGATCTCACTCGCCATGCCCGCCGTCTTGGGCGCTTCTTGCACCACCACACAGCGCCCAGTCTTCTGCACGCTCTGAATGATCGCGTCCTTGTCCATCGGATTGATGGTCCGCAGATCAATCAGCTCCACACTGATGTCTTCCGGCAGCTTGTCAAGCGCTTCCAGACACTGGAACACATTCGCGCCCCACGTCACGACAGTCAGGTCCGAGCCTTCCTGCACGACCTTCGCCTTGCCGATCTCAATCTCGTAATCACCCTCGGGCACCTGCTCGCGATAGCTGCGGTACACGCGCTTGGGCTCAAAGAAAATCACCGGATCAGGATCACGAATCGCCGCCAGCAGCAGCCCCTTCGCATCCGTGGGCGTGCTCGGGCACACCACCTTCATGCCCGGCAAGTGCGAGTAAATCGCCTCCGGGCTGTCGCTGTGCAGTTCAGGAGCGTGAATGCCCCCGCCCCACGGCACACGCACCGTCAGCGGCACCGTAATAGCGCTGCGAGTCCGCGTGCGGAACCGCGCCGCATGGTTCACCAATTGGTCATGCGCCGGCCCCAAAAAGCCTTCAAACTGAATCTCCGGAATCGGCCGCATCCCGCCAATCGCGAGGCCGATCGCCGTCCCCATAATCCCCGACTCAGCCAGCGGCGTATCAATCACGCGATCCTTGCCGAACTGCTTCTGCAAGCCGTCCGTCACGCGGAACACGCCGCCATTAAAGCCCACGTCCTCACCCAGGCACACCACGCGCGCGTCGCGCTGCATCTCCTGCGCGAGCGCTTCGTTGATGGCTTCGACAAGGGTGAGACCGTCTTGTTGCTGCTTTTCGGTACGAGGCATGGCAGAGGTTAGGAGGGGGTTTGCCATTCGGCGAGTGCTGCCGCACACCACCGCCTGCTGCAATTCACAAAATTCAACAACATCCATGTCCACCCGCCGGCGCCGCTTCCGACTTCCATGACAGCCCCGCACCCCGCGCCGGCCGACTCGCACACGCCCGACAAGGAACGCACCATGAACCGCTCCATCCGTCGACTGCTGACCGCCGCTGGCTGCACGATGCTCGCCGGCCACGCCGCTTTCGCCCAGCCCCTCACCACTGCGTTCACCTATCAGGGCGAGCTCTCCGCCGGCGGCTCGCTGGCTTCCGGCACCTACGACATGCGCTTCACCCTCTGGAGCGACGCCGCCGCCGGCGCGCAGCAAGGCGCTTCCCTCTGCTCCGACAACATCGCTGTCGTCAACGGCACTTTCGCCGTCTCGCTCGACTTTGGCGCCCAATTCGCCGGTCAGCGTCGCTGGCTGCAAGTCGAAGTGCGCACCGACACCGGCGCAGCCTGCGCCGCAGGCACCAGCTTCTCCACGCTCGCGCCGCGTCAGGAAGTGACCGTGGCTCCCCACGCCACCTTCGCACTCAGCGCCAGCAGCGCTAGTAACGCCACCCTCTTCGCTGGCCAACCCGCCAGCTTCTACCTCAACGCCGCCAACCTCACCGGCACACTGCCCGACGCGCGTCTCTCCGCCAACATTCCCACCCTCAGTGGCAGCAGCGTCTGGACCGGCGTTCCCGCCTTCAACGGCGGCGTCAGCGGCACCGCCGCTCCCTTCAGTGTTGATTCCAACTCCCTGGTCGCGAACCTGAACGCAGACCTGCTCGACAACCTCGACTCCTCCGCTTTCGCTCGTATTGCACTCTCCAACACATTCAGTGGTACGACCAACAACTTCAACGCCATCACCGCCGACAGCCTCCGCGTCTCGTCAGTCGCCGCTGGCATCGGCTTCATCGACTTCTTCGACAACACAACCCCCCGCTGGCGCGTCGCCAAGTCCTCCGTCAACGACTTCTCGCTCATCGACCTCGCGCCAGCGACAGATGTCACACGCTTCTTCGTCAGCGCGTCCACCGGCAACATCGGTATCGGCAACACCTCTCCGCAGCGCCCGCTCCACGTCGGAAACGTCGCCCCCGCCACCGGCAACTCGCAAGGACTCATGCGCTTCGCCTCCGGCGCCTCCACGGGCAACTTCCGTCAGTTCGACGTTGGCGTCCGCAACGTCAGCAACAACACCGCCACCGACTACGACTTCATCATTAACGACGTCGACCGCGCCGGCGACGAGTTCCACATCTCATGGGAAACCGGCAACATCGGCATCGGCACCAGCAACCCCGCGCAAAGGCTCGATGTCGCAGGTACCGTCCGCTGCCACGTCGTCGAAATCACCGGCGGCGCCGACCTCTCTGAGAAGTTCAACATCACGCCATGCAACACGCCACTCCAGCCCGGCATGGTCGTCTGTATCGACGCAGCCAACGCCGGCGCACTCCGCCTCGCGAACGCCGCGTACGACAAAACCGTCGCCGGCATCATC
Organism: Phycisphaerae bacterium; assembly: GCA_046316615.1. Lineage (GTDB taxonomy): Bacteria > Planctomycetota > Phycisphaerae > Phycisphaerales > UBA1924 > BJHL01. Next base: position 30,631 of record JBKDAN010000034.1, on the reverse strand, counting down.
GCCGGAGCCAACGGCGTGCAACCCGGCATGATTCTCTCGCAGCCCGGCACACTCGCAAGCGGTCACGTTCCCGTCGCCCTCACCGGCCGCGTCTGGGCACTCGTTGATGCAACCACCAGCACCGTCACCGCGGGCGACATGCTCACCACCAGCGACACACCCGGACACCTCATGGTCGCCGCCGACCATGCTCGCGCCCCCGGCACCGTCGTGGGCAAAGCCATGACTTCCCTCGCCCAAGGCCAGCGCGGCTACGTCCTCGTACTCGTCAACCTGCACTGATCTCGCGAAAGGAACCTCGCCATGATCCGCACGACCTTCGCGAACACCCTCACCACTCGCACACTCGCGGCAACGCTCGCCTTGCTCAGCGGAGCCGCATCGCTCCACGCCGATGAGCAACTGCCCCAGCCCGCATGGCAAGCCATGAGCCCCGTCGCGGCCGACGCACTCCGCGTGGCAGGCGGCACGATGACACAAGTCACCGTCATCACGACCGATCACGAACAGTGGGTCAGCCTGCCCATCGATGGCGTGCTCGTCGACATCATGGTCGAGCCCTTCAGCGTGCGTGCCCCCACCTTCGAAGTCTTCTTGCGTGGCGAGCAAGGCGAACTCACTCGCTACGCCGCTCCGCGCCCCAAGACCGTGCGCGGCGCCGTTGTGGGCGATCCCTTCAGTCGCGTCTACGGCTCCATCGACGGCCCAACCGTCAACCTCACCATCACCCGGCCCGGCCACGACACCACGCTGGTGCGCAGTGTCTCACGCGTACTCGCCGGCATGCCGCAAGATGTGCACCTCGTGCACACCGCCAGTCAAACCCTGCCCGTCACCGGCACATGCGGCATCAACGACGCAGCCATGGGCAACCTCGTGCCGCCCGCCCAGCGCATCATGCAAGCCCCGCCCGCTGCCGCAGACATACTGCTCGAAGATGATGAACACAATGACCAGCCGCCACCCGCGCCAGGCAACGAAGAGCTCGCGCTGGGCCTGTTTGTCACCCAGGTCTCGTTCGACAGCGACAACGAGTTCTTCGTCGCCCAAGGCAGCAACGCCAACAACTGCATCGATTACATCGATGAAATGATGGTCGGCGTCGATGCCGTCTACCGCGCTCAGGTCGGCATCTCCTACTCCGTCAATCGCATCGTGCTCAGTTCCAGCCCCTCCGATCCCTTCGTCAGCGGCACCAGCGCCTCCAGCCGCCTCGTGGACCTGCGCAACATCTGGGAAGGCTCACCCTACAACGGCTTCGAACGTGACGTCGTCCAAGGCATCATGGGCATCGACTTCGATGGCAACACCATCGGTGTCGCGTACATCTGCAACAATGGCGGCTGCTCCGGACAGATCTGCGCGCGTCGCAACAACTTCACGTGCCCCTTCGGCGACGGCACCGGCGCCGACTGCGGCGGCTACAGCGTCGTCGAAGACTTCAACACCGCTGGCGCGCTCGACCAGATCGGCTTGTCCGCTCACGAGTTCGGCCACAACTGGGGCGCTCAGCACTGCAATGGCGAGAGTGATTGCTTCATCATGTGCACCAGCATCGGCGGTTGCATGGGCAGCGCACTCACCTTCGGCGTGTCATCACGCAACAGCATCATCAGCCACCGCAACTCGCGCCCCTGCCTGCACCAATCCGCCACAACCATCTACGTCCGCAACACCTTCGCCGGGCCCGAACTCGGCACAGTCGCCAACCCCTACATCACCTTCCGCGCTGGTGCATATGGCTGCGAAACCGGCGGCTTCATGCAGGTTTCACCCGGAACCTACGACGGAGCCCGCTCGCTCCACTACCTCGCCCGTCCCATGACCATCATCGGCAATGGCGCGACTTCCGCCAACCCCGTCCGCCTCACGCGCTGATGCACCACGCATCGCCGCTCACGAGAACACGGACTGCACGCCGCCGAAGATGATGAGGTCGATGTCGTTGAGCAGCTTGGCCAGGACCAGACTCATCAGAATGATCGCAATGAAGCTCGTCACAAAGCTGTCAGTCGTCGCTTCGCCCACGCCTTGCGCACCGGGCTTGCACGTAAAGCCCTTCCAGCAACTGATGATCCCAATCGCCGCCCCGAAGAACACCGCCTTGATGAACCCGCTCATGATGTCGAACCAGTTCACAAACTGCGCGCTGAATCGTCCGTACAGCGCAGGGTCGGCATCGTAAAACTTCGTGATGATCAGCCACCCGCCGATCACGCCGCACCCGTTGCTCACAATCGTCAGCAGAGGCACACTCACCAGGCACGCCAGAAAGCGCGGCACCGCCAGCACTCGTACCGGGTCACTGCCCATCGCTCGCATCGCGTCAAGCTGCTCCGTCACGCGCATGCTGCCCAGCTCCGCCGTCAGCGAGCACCCTACGCGCCCCGCCAGCATCACCGCTGCCAGCACCGGGCCAATCTGCTTGACCACGCTCAGATTGATGACGCCGCCCAGCCGGCTCTCTTGACCAATCGCTTGAAACTGCCGGAAGCCTTCAAAGGCGAGAATCATGCCGATGAACGCACCGACAATCGCAATGACAGGCACGCTTGTCGTGCCAATAAAGAACAACTGCCGCCCGATGCGCTCGCGCCGCCCCCACTGCCGCACATGCCGAATCCCCGCCAGCGTCTCCCACGTGAATCTGGAAAACTGGCCGAAGTTCGCCACGCGCTGCAAAATGCGGCTGCCCAATCGCGCGATCGGCGCGGCAATGGGCGAATCAGGAATCGTGCGTTCAAGGATGCTCACAGCCATGAGCGTATCGCGCTGTTGCCATGTCCGCGTGACAATCGCGTGACGCACCCGTCCAAGATTCCTTGCAAATTGGCCGAACCACCCACACTCCGGGCCGGTCTAATCACGGGAGGCATCCGTGTCAGACCAGGCCAGCCAACCAGCCGACGAGCAGTTGCTCGAGCGATTCGCTCGCGGTGACGACACCGCCTTAGGCGTACTCGCCCAGCGTCATGAGCGCAACCTCGTCGGCCTTGCCACCGCACTGCTCGACGGCAACCCCGACCGCGCACACGACGCCGTCCAGGAATCGTGGATCAAAGTCATCAAGCACGCCCGCAACTTCCGAGGCCAGAGCTCGTTCCGCACATGGATGTATCGCATCGTCATCAACAAGTGCAAAGATCTGCGCGACCGAACAACACTCGCGCCACCTGATGAACGCATCCAATCGACCGATGCCACACCCCTGCGCCTCGTCGCGGAAAGCGCGATGACTCAGGACGTGAGAAACGCCCTCCGACAACTCGCCCCGCACACGCGGCTGCTGCTCATCATCTGCTATCACCAGGGTCTCTCACACGCCCAAGCGGCAGACGTGCTCGACATCCCCGTGGGCACCGTCAAATCACGCCTCGCTGCCGCATTGCAGGAGCTGCGCGGCCTGCTCCACGACACCGACCGGAAAGCGGTGACGCCATGAACGATGCAAACGATCACACCTTGCACAACTCACCCGACGCTCTCGAGCAGACGCTCGCCGCGTTGAGCCAGCCCGCCGCGACTGATGCCAATCTCTGGCAAGCTGCACTCACTGCTGGTCGGCCCGCGCAAAGCAAGCCCTTCCCCCAGCGGAGCTTTTCACTCCGTCGCGTGGCGCCCTACGCCGCCGCTGCAACGCTCCTGCTTGTTCTCGGTGTCGCGTTGCTGCCACTGACTCGAGGCACCGGTTCGCGTCTGCAAGTGCACAGCCAGTTCCCGCCCGCAACATCCGCCGCCCTGCCAGAGCAGCAGGTCATGGCTCGCACCCAATCAGGCTTCACAGGTTCCACGCCCGCACCAACCGAGTCGCTGCGAGTGCAGCAGGCCCCTGCCGTCAGACATGTGGTGCGAAAGGCGACGATCGATCTTCAACTGAAAGATGTCCGCAGCGGATTCGCGAAAGTGGCTCTCATTCCCAGCGAGGCGCTGGGTGAGTACGTCGAGAACTCGTCATTGACCGGCGAAGAACCGTACATGCGTGCCACACTCACATTGCGTGTCGCCGCGAACCGCCTCAGTGACGCGCTGAACAACTTGCGTGCACTGGGCACAGTCACCAGCGAATCAAGCGGCGGACAAGACGTCACCGACAACATCATCGATCTTGAAGCTCGCATTCGCAACGAAGAACGCATTGAACGCGAGATCCTCGCCCTGCTCGACAAGCGCACCGACGCGCCGCTCAGCGACGTCCTCGCCGTGCGAACCCAGCTCAATGACGTGCGAGGCCGCATCGAGTCGCTCAAAGCCCAGCGAGATCGCGTCGGACAGCTTGTGTCCCTCGCCACCATCGTCGTCAGTCTGCAAAGTGAGAACTCGCAGCCTGCGACCGATGACCAGAGCTTGGGCGCGTACTTCCAAGACTCCATGAAGCACGCATGGGAGTCATCGCTCCGCACGTTGAGCGACACCGCCGCGTTCCTCGTGCGCCTCTTCGTGGGCGGACTGGTCTGGTGGCTGCTGCTCGCCTTCGTCGCCGCGATCATCTGGCGGGGCGTGCGACTCATGGCCCAGCGACAGGCGCACGAGCCAGCACCCAAAGCCTGAGCGAGATCCGGGTTCGCAAAAAATACAACGGGCCTGAGCAAAGGAATGCTCAGGCCCGTTCTCATTTGCTTGCACAGTCAGCGAACGTCGATCACTTAATCGGTTCGTTGCCCGCTTCGTTGTTGCCCGGCAGCTTGGCGAGGTAGATCTCCACGCGGCGGTTGGCCGGCGTGTTGCCATTGGCGTTGTTCGCAACAGCCGGGCGGAACTCGCCCCAGCCGCCCGCCATCAGGCGCGTCTGCGGCACGCCCATCTTCGCCAGTTCGTCGATCACCGCATTGGCGCGGTTGGTCGAGAGGTGACGGTTCGACGGGTGGTTGCGCAGCGTGTTGGGATTCGCGATGCGCTGGCTGTCGGTGTGCCCTTCAACCACGATCTCGTACTGCGTCGCCGGGCCGCTGCTCAGAATCTGCGAGAGAGCGCTCAGCGCCTGCTTCGCGTTTTCCTTGACCGCCGCGCTGCCGCTGTCGAACGTGAGATCGCTGGCCACGCGGAGCATGCCGCGAGCCGCGTCGTACTTGATCAGGTCAGGGAACTGCTGCTCAAGGCCCTGCAGTTGGCGGTTGGTCGCTTCATCCAGCGGACCAAAGGTCAGGCCCGAGAGCTTGCCCTGCATGCCGGCGTAATCCGCCATGGCCTTGTCAAGCTGGCTGCGCAGATCAGCGTTCTGACGCTGCAGCGTGGCAAGCGTGCCTTCACCCTGACCCATGCTGCCCTGCAACTGCGTCAGAGCAACGCGAGCTTCATCGCGTTCGCGCGTCAGTTCAGCGTTGCGAGCTTGGCAGCTCGTGTACGCCTCACGAAGACGGTCGTACTGACCTTGGCTCAAGCAGCCCGTCAGGCTGGTCAAGGCAACCACACAACCCGCGAGCGTGATGACACGACGCGCAACCGAACCACTGCTGAGAACATTCATCATGACACGCACTCCGTTTGCGTTACGCCGGCACAGCCGGCGCCATCCTTGGACTTTCCGCGGTCTTCCACCCGCGCCGCCACCACCCAGAGGCGGCAAGCGTGGCAAGCGTAGTCAGTCTACCACGCCAGGTGCAGACGTTGCGTGGTGTCGGCGAATTTTGCGCTGTGCAAATGCTGTTGCTAACCGCCTCAGGCCGTCGCCCGCCGCAGCCTGTCCGCAATCGCCGCCCAGATCGGCCCATCCACGCCCCCACTGGGCGGCGTGACAACAACGATCAACTCCGCCCCAGCCCCATCCGCCGCCCTGAGCGCCGCATACAGACCCGCCGCATAGCCGCGGGCATCGGCGGGCAGCAACTCCAGCGCGTGAGGCGCAACCGGCACCACTTCATGGCTGATGACCACCGCCCGGCGAACGGTCGCGAGGACCGCTGCAACTTCTGCTGCAGGCACCATCCGCGTCCGCGTGCTGGGTGCGTAGTGCTTCTCGAGGAGGCCGGGACTGTGAAGCTGGCCCTCAGGACGCTGACCCGGCACAAAATCTGCAACAGGCTGGCGCAGCACGCTGGCAATCTGCTCCGCGGAAATCAGACCCGGCCGCAAAACGCGGGGCGGATGTTCCGCCATCAACAGCACCGTGCTTTCTATGCCAGCAGTGCACGGGCCACCGTCCAGCACATACACGGTGTCGTCATCGAACGCGCTGCGCACGTGCTCCGCCCGCGTCGGACTAACGCCGCCGGACTTGTTCGCGCTGGGGCCAACCAGCGGCTTGCCAAACGCCCTCAGTAGTTCCAACGTGAGCGCATGATCCGGACACCGCACCGCGACGTTTGGCCCCCCCGCCGTCACCACCAGCGGCACACTCGCAGCCTTGGGCAAAACCAGCGACAACGGACCGGGCCAGAACGCCTCGGCGAGCAACTGCGCTTCTCGCGGCCACTCCGACGTGACCAGTCGCGCGTGCGATGCGTCCGCCACGTGCACAATCAGCGGGTTGTCGCTGGGTCGACCTTTGGCCGCGAAGACCCGCGCGACGGCGACTTCATTCAGCGCGTCAGCGCCAAGGCCATAGACGGTTTCTGTCGGAAAGGCGACAAGCCGCCCCTCGCGCAGGCGCGTGACCGCTTCTTGCAGCATGCTGGGGCCATGAGCCATGTGCGGATAGTTGGCCGGTTCACGGGCCGATGAGCAGCACAAAGGCTACGAGCAGGAAAAGCCCCAGTGCGACGGCGATGATGGCGAGGGCCTTGGCGTCATCGCTCCACATTTGCGGCCCGGGCATCAGCGACAGCGTGGCGTTGATGCGCTTCTGGGCGTCGCGCGTGAACTGGCCGCTGCTGGGCAGCACTTCGCCGCGGCGCGCGGCGTCCTGCACGATGGCGATGATGAGGTTGGCGTCAAACACACGCAGGCCGAGCTTGCGTGCGACTTTGTGCAACTGGTTGCGGTGCTCTACTCGCAGCAGCGCGGCTTTGCCGCCTTCCATGCAAGCGGCGACAGCGGCGGCGAAGACGATGCGAGGGTCGTTCTCCTGCAGCGGGGCGCGGGGTGCACCGAGCGGATCGTACAAGTCGGTCGCTTCAGGCTTCACCAAGCGAAGACCGGGCGCGTCCGCAAACCCGCCAGGGCGCAGCGGCGTCGGCTCGACTGGAGATGGACCGTTCTTCACGAAAAGCACGTACGACGAATGTACCGCGCACGAAGCGAATGACCAGCAAAACGGCAACTCTAACTTGATCTGATTCGCAAAATCTCGCGCCGACAGCCGATACAGACCGAACGCGTGCCGAAGGATGTTCAAGCAACTATCCTCTCGGCACGTTTTGGCAGCAGCGTCGGCGTGCGGTCGCCGATCGGGTTTATGAGACTATGACGTCGATGTCGACCACTTCGGACAGCCAGCCCGCCGCCAGCGCGCCCGCCGGTCAGGCGGCGTGGGGGCACATCGCCACGTCGCAGCCGATCAAGGCAGTCACGGAAAAGGCGCAGCAACTGTCGCGGAAAGGCAAGCTGCCGGGATTCGAGCGGCGCGGCGATGCGTTTCATTTCGCCGGGTTTGGTGAGCCGTTTGACTATGTGGTCAGCGCGCGGGCCGACGCAAACGGCATCAGTTTTCACGGCGCGATGCATCGCAAGATGCCGCTCATTTTCGCGGTAGTGATCGCGATCAGCATCTGGCCGGGATCGTGGCTGACGGACTCGATGCTGCGGTCGTACTTCACGTGGTACAACTACGCGGAGTGGGTGACATACGCGTGGTATCTGCCGCTCACGGTGGTGCCGCTGCTGTGGATGATTCCACGCATGGTGCGGAAGAGCCGGACGGCGGCGTACGCGCATGCACAAGAGCAGATTGAGACGCTGCGCAGCGCGCTTTCGGCGTGAGGCATACAACATATCGCATGTGGGACGTGCGAGCGATACTTCACGCGCTGTACGACGGCCTGCGACAGCGGGAAGAGGACCTTTCGCGCGAGCAGGCTGTGCGCGGACTTGATGCGCTGGATGAACTGGCGATGCATCCGCTGCTTGCAGCTTCTCTCGCGGCGGCAGGCTGGGGTGTGCTGCGTGAAGTGCCGTATCCGGTGACGGCGGGCCTGGGCAGCGCGGGCGCGCGGCCTCGCAACCGCGAGCGTGATCGATGTGATCTGGTGCTGACGCCGGAAACCGGCATGACGTTGACGGACCGTATCGCCGTGCTGCGCGAGCGCGACAAGTGGCAGGGCTCGCTGTTTGAATCGCAGGCGCAGACCGCTGCGCCGGCGGTGCACACATGCGCACCGACAGATGCGTTCTGGCTGGAAGTGAAAGTCGTCGGACAATTCGCGTTTGTGCACGGCGTGCCGGTTGCAAACGGCTCGTACGGCTCGCAGCTCACCGCGGCGTTTGCGGGTGATCTCTCAAAACTCGCGGCGGATGCGGAAGTGCGATTCGGCGCTGCGTTGCTCGTGCTGTTCACACAAGACGAAGCGACCGCGAAGCATGACCTGCCGGTTGCGATGCACCGCGTGCTGGACAAGGGGTTTTCGCTGCGGAATCCGGCCATTGAGAGCTTTGCGATCACGGATCGCGTGGGGAACGGGTGTTGCACGCTGGCGTTGGTGCAGCCGTAGGGGTAGGCACTGGGGACTGGGCACTGGGCACTGGGGTCAAGGCGGGGAAGGCAAGGCAAGACCGGGGCCGCGGTGGCGGCTTCGGTACTTTGGTGGGGTTCGGGCAGGCTGTCGTTTTCCGCGTGCGTGGGATGATCGGCACGCTTTACTTTCGCAAAGCGTGCAAGCGGCTGGCGCACCGGAATCGGCGGGCTTGGGCTTACTTCGCTTGCGCGAAGTATCGTGGCGGGGGCCCCGACGCGTGTGTGGGTGTTGGCCCTCTCACTCCAGCGTCATGCATGCTGGGGCATGCATGACGACCCCAAGACCGCTGGTGTATGGCTCGGTTTTCTCCAAGTCCGTATCCGCGAGATCATCGGGCGCGTCTGCGGCTTTGTCGCTCTCGACTTGGCTCACTGACTGCCGCCGCTTGCGCTGACAGAAGGACTTGGTGAGTCCGTGACGGTCCACCAGATGCGCATTGTCGCAGAAGTTGATTTGCGAGACAAGTGTGATCTGCATGCTGGACATGTATTGAGCGCACAAAGCGTGTCCAACTTGCGAGGTTTTTGGTGTGAGTGGGTGTTATGTCTAGTCGCGGCATTCGGCATTCGTGATTTGGCATTCGTGGAAAGGCAGGAATGCATGGTGCGAGTGCGCGAAAGGCATCAAGGCGTTGGGCATCGAGGCATGAGGTGGGCATGAGATGGATGTTGGCGGCGCGTGATATTCGCGCGCCCCTGCCGGGGCGAAGATGTTCTTTGGGGCTGATCCAGACGCTGACGCGTCTGGCAACAGACGCGTGCCGCTCTGCGGCGGGGAAGGCTGTGAGATCATGCCACGCCTGAAGTGATGCGGGGAGCGAGAACCAAAGGCACATAGACAGCCAGCAAAGCCTGGCAGGCTGTGGCACTTCGCCACGTTGCTTTCCAAGTCATGCCACCAGCCGCGAAATGGGCACAGTTGTCGTACACTCGTGAAGGATGAACCGGCGGCGTTCCCAAGAGGAAAGTGCCTCTTCCGCCTTGGGAGGTTTGATGACATGCATCTCTGGCCAAGCTTTGCAACGTCTTGCCAATCGGCTCGAACAACTCACGATTCGGGTTGACGCGGATGAAATGTCGCTGAAGCTACTAGATGACCGGATCATCGTCTCGCTTCCGTCGTTCAACACGGTGCTGTCTATTGATTGCCATGGCATGCACCATGTGCTCGGCGAAACAACGATGTTTCATGCTTGGGGCGAACTTCTCAACGCTTCGATACTCCGGCCTCCGATGCGTGATTTGTATGACGGTTCGCAGAGCATGGGAAACCCTATGCGAAAGACAGTGCTGTCGTTTTTGGACTCAGGAGCTTCGTGGCAAGGAATCGAGTTGCCTTGCGGAGTTGTATTCTACCTCTGGGACTTTGCAGTGTACGACCTACGACAATCGTGGAGGACCGGACCAGCGTCGCTTTGATCAATAGTCAGCGATGTTTACGGGCAGGTAGCACGACTTTGTCGACGGGCCGACCGCATGTTCGTGCCGCGAGCTTCCGGCTCTGCGGATGCCCGTGCTTTTCGTTTCGCTCATTCTCTCCAACTCACTGGTTAACGGCTCGGGGTTGACGTGAGCGCCCAGATGGACATGACCAGTCTCTCCACCCTGTACCATCTCACGGTCGAAAGCCGGACCGCTAACCAGCATCGATCATCAAGCAACCCGCAGATCGGCCGGCCGGAGTATCTGACCAACGCTAGTGCTGCGCCAGAGGCGTGCGACCTCGCCGCGACGGCGAGGGACCAGACGCTGGCGCGTCTGCCCGTTGATACCTGCATTCCGTCACCTGGGTTGCTCAATCATCCTGCTGAAACAGGTTCTGGCATCGCCTCTATTGTCTTCGCGGTGTGTATCTGAACTTCACTGATGCACCCAGCCAAAGGAGCATCCCGTGAGAGGTGTATTCGATACGAACGGTCGGTTGGCGAAGTATACACGCGACGGGTGGTACATCGGTTGGGAACGAAGCTTTGTGAAGGATGCCGATGGTGGTCATACCTTCGATCTTCAGAACAATGACGGGTGGTGCCATCCAGAGTCGACCGAGTTTCGTGAACTCACCGAGGAAGATGGCCTGCAGATTGTTGAAGACTACGCAGATTGGTACGCTCTGAAGAAGTGGCCCACACCCGATTTTCCCGTCAGGTTCGTGATGCCAAGTGGCAGGGTCGTGACCGTTCCATTTCGGTAAATGTCCAAGTGCATCGAAGTTGAAAGACGGCGGGTGGCACAGCTTCAACCACAATCTGCCCACGTGCCAAAGGCTGCCAAGGGCAGGTGGCGCAGCTTCGCTGAGGAACTGATCTCGTTTTTGTGCCACGGGCTTCCGGCTTTGCGGATGCCCTGTGTCTTCATGCACACCATTCTCACAATCATGCTGGTGAGCGGTTTGGCATCGAGTTGCACGTCGAACGCGGCCTTTGTGGGAGGGAGTGAGTGTGGAGGGTGCGTTAGATTCGCGCGCCCCTGCTGGAGCGATGGTTCTTTGGGGGGACCGAACCAAACGCTCGCCGCGTTACGGCGTTGCAGCGGTATCGGTAGTGATGCGAGTGTGTCGGATGATGGTGGCGAAAGAAAAAACCCGGCCTTAGGCCGGGTCTTTTGGTGGTGTAGCTGTGTCAGCAGAGTGAAGCGATCACTCCTTGCGAACATCACCAGCGATGATGGCGCGGAATTCGGCGGACTTCATGCGGCGCTTGATGGCGTCGTTGACTTGGTCCACCGTGAGAGCGGCGGTCTTGTCGAGGTCTTCCTGGTCCCACATCATGGTCCGGTCAAGGAAGAGGTAGCTGGCGAGCGTGCCGGCGACGTTGCCGTCGTCGCTAAGGCTCGTGAGGTAGTCGAGCTTGTAAGCTTCCTTGCCCTTGTCGAGTTCTTCCTGCGTGATGCCGGCATCGATCCACTTGGTGAACTCTTCCTTCATCGCGGCGAGAGCCTTCTCGGCGTTGGGAGCGGCGCAGATGGCGTAGCCACCCAGCGGAGCGACCTTGTCGAGCGAGCTGACGGTGAAGAACGAACCTGCGCCGTAGGAGAGACCATCGCGCTGGCGGAGGCGATCGAGCAGGCGTGAGTTGGCGTTGCCGCCCAGCACGTAGTTGGCGAAGTTGAGAGCGACCGCGTCGGAATCCTTGTCGTCCATTTCGAGCACGCTGGCCATCATGACCATGGCCATGGGCTTGTCGGGGGTCGCGACGGTTTCAGAGCCGCGGAGGTTCTTGAGGTACGGACGAGCGACGCGCTTGTACTCGCCCTTGGGTTGCCAGCCGGTGAAGATGTCGCCGATCTTGGCAGTGGCTTCGCTCTCGTCGAAGTCACCGACCACAGCGACTTCGACCTTCGCAGGACCGACGAGGTTGTTGTAGTAGGCCTTGACGCTGTCGAGCGTGGTGGCGCGGATGTCGGCGATCTGCTCTTCGAGCGTGGGGACGTAGAAGTATGAATCCTTGGGGAAGGGAGCGGACGCGCGCTGCATGGCGTTGGGCCCGAGCGCCTGCGGGTTGGTCAGGCCAGCTTCGATGCCTGCGATGCGTTCCTTGATCATGGTGTCGAACTCAGCCAGGGGGAAGGTGGGTTCGCGGAGCATGGTCTTGACGAGTGCGAGGACCTTGCCCAGGTTGGCGCGGTCGCTGGTGATGTTGACATTCAGCACGCCCTGCTGGCTGGCGATGCCGACGACGCTCTGGAGCTTTTCGATCTCGTCGCTGATCTGCTGGTAGGACATGTTGCCCGCACCGCGACGCATGAGGCCGCCGAGGGTGCTGGCCTGCACGCGCTTGCCGAGAAGGGACTTCTCATCGCCGAAGCGGATGGTCATGCTGACGCTGACGGCGTCGCCGCGATTCTCCTTGGGGAGCAGGGCGAGTTCGACGTTGGGCATGGGCTGGCTGCGCTTGACGCGAGCTTCGATGCCCTTGGGGGTGGCGTCAAAGGCTTCGCCCTGCGCGGTCTGCTCGGTGCTCTGGTAGTCCTTCACCAAGCTGTTGACGTCGGGCGCGGCGGGAATGATGGCGCGGGCCGCACCACTAGTAGGAATGAACATGCCGCTGGTGCGGTTGTTCTCGATGAGATAAGCCTGCGCGACGCGCTGCACATCAGCGGTGGTCGCGGCCTTGGCGCGATCGCGATTGAGGAACATCAGGCGCCAGTCGCCCGTGGCGGCGTAGTCGGTCAAATCAACGCCGATGCGGTTGCTGTCGGCCATCGCGACCTTGAAGGAGCTGATCCAGCTCGTGCGAGCGCGTTCGACTTCTTCGTCGGTGATGGGGTTGGCAGCGAGGCTTTCGAGAACGGACTGGGCGACTTCGTGAGCCTTCTTGGGGTCTTGACCACTCTTGAGCGTGGCGATGGCGAAGAGGCTGCCGCGTTCTTTGGCGCCGATGGGGAAGACGCTGACGCTGGCGGCGTAGCCACCTTCAACGAGCGCCTTGTAGAGACGGCCGCTGGGGCGATTGCCCAGCACGTCGGCAAGCAGTTCAACAGCGACGGCATCTTCGTGGCCGCCGGCGGGCGTGTGGTAGAAGAAGCCGATGCTGGCCTGACTGCCTTCACGGCGCACTTCGAAGAAGCGCGGGCCGTCCTGCACGGGTTCATCGGTGTAGGTCTCGCTCATGGGGATGTTGGGCCCCTTGAGTCCGGCGAAGTACTTGTCGACCATCGAGAGCGCTGTGGCGGGCTCAAACTTGCCGGCAACGACGAGCATGGCGTTGTCGGGGCGGTAGTACTGCTGGTAGAACTTCTTGAGGTTGCTGGCGGGGACGCGCTCGATGTCGGCGCGGTTGCCGATGGTGCTGTTGCCGTAGGGGTGCCAGGTATAGGCCTTGGCGGCAAGGTTCTTCATCATGATCTGCATGGGGTTGTTTTCACCCATTTCGAACTCGTTGCGCACGACGGTCATTTCGCTGCGCAGGTCTTCTTCCTTGATGTTCGAGTTCATCATGCGATCAGCCTCGAGGCGCAGGGCGAACTCGAGGTTCTTGTCGTTGGCGACGAGGGTTTCGTAGTAGTTGGTGCGGTCGAGCCACGTGGTGCCGTTGAACTGGGCGCCGTGTTCCTGCAGGAGCTTCCACACGTCATCGTGCGTGGGCGTGCCTTTGAAGACCATGTGCTCGAGCAAGTGAGCCATGCCCTTTTCGCCGCGCCCTTCGTGGCGGCTGCCGACGAAGTAGGTGATATTGACGGTGACGTTGGCGCTGCTGGCATCGGGGAAGAGCAGGACGCGCAGGCCGTTGGGGAGGCGGTACTCGGTGATGCCTTCGACGCTGGTGACGGGGTTGCTTGCCCACGCGCCGGGAGTGTGAGCGGCGGCGGCGGCTGGGGCCTTGTCGTCCATGCCCAGGGCGGTGCCTGCGGCGAGGGTCAAGGTGAGGGGAGCGATGGAGAGAGCGACGAGGACGCGAGTGAACCGATGCATGCGAGAACTCCAGCGATGGCGACGCACGTGACGAACGTGGGTGGGCCAACGGACAACGCCCGACGTTGCGGGCGAAGGGTTTTCGTGTAGGTTACACCTTGGTTACGACAAGATGTGAGGTTCGGCGTTCACACGGGGTCATTGGTTGGAATCGCCAAACAATCACCAAGGGTTGAGACGCTCGACCGCACGCACAAACTGGTCTGCCTGATGGTCGTAGCCCCATTGGCGCAAGGCTCTTGTTCGCAGGACATTCCATGGCGCGCGAGGAACCTCGACGGCACGCATAAGGGCGTTGCCGTTGTCCGCGAATTTTTCATTGGTTGGCGCGGGGTTGGAGATGAAGATGAAATGCTCAAAGCCGTAGCCGCGGTTGTCGCGCACGTCGCCGGCGGTGCTGGGATTTTCGCGAATGAACATGTAGCCGAAGCCTTCGGGGGCAAAGAACAGGTTGTCGCTCACGAGCGTTTTGTTCATGTTCTGCAGCGCGATGCCCCAGCCGGGCGTCTTGGGATTGAGAATGAGATTGTTCGTGAACTTGCCGTTGGCGTCGTGACCGATGCCCATAGGGTGGCCAATGCCGATGGCGTTGCCACAGCGGTCGAAGACGTTGTCGTAGACGGCATAGGTGCCGCCGCGTGCTTGGACGCCCGCGAAGCCGGGATCTCCGACCCAGTTACGGCGGACGATGCGCTCGCTGAGCGAATCATGCACGAGGTACATGCCTTGCGAGAACATGTCGCGATTGCCGGTGTTCCAGAAGACGTTGGCATCGATGGTGACGCGTGAGGCGTTGCTGACGTAGATGCCTTGGCTGTGGCTCTCGGCGTTGCGCTGACCTTCGATGATGTTGCGGCGGATGGTGACAGCGCCAACGCGGCCGTCAAGGCCCTGAATACGAACACCGACGGTGCCGCCCTTCATGACGCAGTCTTCGATGAGAATGTCGTCGGCAGTGCCGGCGATGTCGATGGCGGCTTGCTGGCGCTCGATGCAGTCGAAGGCGAGGCCTTGGATGCGGATGTGCGACGTGTCGGCGATGCGGAGGCCGAAGGACTCGTTGTCAGGGATGCGGAAGAGCGGGCGCTCGGTGGCCTGCGGATCGGCGGCGAAGATGAGTGGACGATCGCGCGAAACGCCGCCCCAGTCGATCTGTTCATAGGGGCCGCGGATGGCGGCGTCGTAGGTACCTTGCATGAAGTAGATGACGCCGTGACGCGGCTGCTTCCAGCCGTTCATCAGGGCCTTGACCGTGGCTTTGGGGCGTTCGCGCGAGCCGGGGTTGGCGTCATCTCCGAGCGGAGGCGGCGCGATGAAGGCGGTGAAGGCATCGCGCTGCAAGAGGATGGGTGTGAAGCCGTTCTCACCATCGCCGAGACCGACAGGGTCGGTTTCGTGCTTCTCAAGCACGGCGATGAATGCAGCGACATCGGCGTCGGTGACTTCGACGCTGTTGGGGCTGACGTCGACGGTGGTGTGCTGCGTCGCGAGGCTGAGGAAGAGAGTTGTACAGAAGGCAAAGAAGGGCATGGGCGCTCGCACGAGGTGAATGAATGAAGTGAGAGCGGAGATGCAAGAAGTACGGCGGCCCCGACGGAGCGGCCGACCCCATTACAAATTCAGCCGCCTGCGCTGCCTTCGCCGCCCGGGAGCGTCATGCTCCAGGGGTTGAGGTAGCTATCGATGTCTTCCTTGGTGATGGTCTTGCCGTTGATGTCCTTGGTGCCGACGACGGTTTCGTAGGCGAGTTGGCGGACGGTCTTGCCCTGCTTGAAGGCGTTCTTGGCGAGTGCCGCGCTGGCGTCGTAGCCAATGACGGGCACGAGGCTGGTGCACATTGCGAGGCTGCCTTCGATGAGGCTCTTGCAGCGAGCTTCGTCGGGCAGCAGGCCGGGGCTTGGCGGCAGGCCCGTGCTTGCGTCGCCGTTGTGAGCGCGAAGCAGGTTCTGGTCGAACATGTGACACGCCCGGCTGAGCAGGTGGATGCTGTCGAGCAGGTTGGCGGCCATCATGGGCATGGCGACGTTGAGATCAAGCAGGCTGCCGACGCCGCCGAAGCCGCCGTAGGTGACTGCCGCGTCGTTGCCGACGACCTGGCAGCAGACCATGATCATCGCTTCGCAAATGACGGGATTGACCTTGCCCGGCATGATCGATGAGCCGGGCTGCACAGCGGGAAGGACAAGCTCACCGATACCGCAGCGCGGGCCACTGCCCAGCCAGCGGATGTCGTTGGCGATCTTGCTGAGGCTGACGGCGATGGTTTTGAGGACGCCGCTGGCTTCGACGTAAGCGTCTTTGGCGTGCTGGGCTTCAAAGTGATTCTGGGCTTCGCGGAAGTGCACGCCCGTGGTGCGTGTGAGTTCCGCCGCGACCATCTTGCCGAACTCTTCGTGGGCGTTGATGCCTGTGCCGACGGCAGTGCCGCCGATGGCGAGTTCGCTCAGCGTGTGCAACGCGCGGTGCACGCGCTCCTGCGCGTGGCGAACCTGGCTGGCGTAGCCGCTGAACTCCTGGCCCAAGCGAATCGGCGTGGCATCCGCAAGGTGCGTGCGGCCGATCTTGACGAGCTTGTCCCACGCCCTGGCCTTGGCCTCAAGTTCTGTCGCAACGCGATCCAGCGCGGGGAGCAGTTCTTCGTGCAGCATCTTCGCCGCCGCGATGTGCATCGCCGTCGGGAAGGTGTCGTTGCTGCTCTGGCCCATGTTGACGTGGTCGTTGGGGTGCACGCCGCCGGCGGTGATGTAGTCTTTGTTCTTGCTGCTGCCAATGGGCGCATGGCGGCGAATGCAGATGATGTTGGCGATCACCTCATTCGCGTTCATGTTGGTACTGGTGCCGCTGCCGGTCTGAAAGATGTCAACCGGGAAGTGCTTGGGAATGCCGCCAAACGCAGACAACCCATCTTCAATCTCGCGGCAAGCCTCGATGATCGCGCCAGCACGTTCACTGCTCAAGCGACCAAGCTTGAGATTGACGCGGGCGCAGCTGGCCTTGAGAATCGCATACGCCTTGATGACGCTCTCAGGCACGGGGCGGCCGCTGACCGGGAAGTTCAGCACCGCACGCTGCGTGCTTGCGCCGTAGAGGACATCGGCAGGCACGGGCATCTCCCCCATCGTGTCCTTCTCCACGCGCGTGCTACCCGAGGGGAGCTGCACGGGAGGCGGAGGGGGCAGAGCGGGAGCGGATTTGTGCTTGTTGGCTTTACCGCGCGGCTTTTTGGCCATGGGCGGCTTCTTGTCGCGCGAGTTGGGGGCGTGACGGACGGTCTTTTTGTTGTTGGGCTTGCTGGCCATGCGTGGCAGTGTACGTGGTGAAAATGCGGCGGCCACCGCGTGACCATACCGTCAGTCGGGCGTCTATCTCACTAAGAGGGCGTGGGGCAGGAACCGGAGCATGAAGATGTTCATCAATGCACGAAGGGTCTTGAGTGTTGTGTTGTGCAGCGGTCTGGCGATGAGCGGGTCGCAGGCATGGGCCCAGACGAGCCGTCCCAAGAGCGGCAAGACGCAGCCCGCTCCGGCGATGCAGCCCGACACACCCGCGACACCCCCCACCGCGCCCGGCACCGAAGGCTCGCCCAAAGTCGGTGAGTACGTGGTGCGAGGCAAGTCGCGTGACACGCTGCTGAAGATCAGCGTGACGGCGATGTCACAGGTGAAGGCCAAGGCCCGGGTCAACAACACGCCGGGCCTGCCCGGCAGGCCTGACGGCAAACCCAAGAACCCCGGCACGCCCACGGACCCCGTGCCGACAGTGCCCGCATCTGACAAGGAACAGACCGACTTGGTGATCGACTCTGTCGCCATGATTTTCCCCATGGTGCCGCGCACAGCGGGCAGTGATCTGCTGGGTGAAGTCGTGGAGTGGCCCGAGCGGGGCATGGGCACGCTTGGGTACCGCGGACGCTTCTACGTCGGCGATCGCGTGGTGGACGGGCAGCCTGAAGTGCTGATGGGCTACCCCGCGGGCGTGCAGCTCGCCAAGTGGGTCTACGTGCGAGAAGAAGGCGACCGCGCATTTCGCGAAGTGAAGCTCGAGCTCGAGATGCCGGTGCGCTCGTACGAGCTGGCATTCAACGAAAAAGCAGCGATGCTGGTCCCTTGGCCCCGCATCTGGCCCGAAGAAGCGGCCAGCGCGCTCAAGCCGCAGACGTTTATCGAGCGCGGGCTGACGCGCGAAGGCGAAGTGAAGGACTATGACCCCAAGGTGCTGGAAGCGACGCTGACGGCGTGGCTCGGCGAAGAAGGCATCAAAGACATCAAGAGTGTGCCGCTGGTGCAGGTGGCCAAAGTCATCACCGGCAAAGTGTGGCGCAACGTGCAGCCCAGCGGCGACGGGCAGGTGAGTCAAAAGGGCACGGGCAAGACGATGGGTCTGGAAATCCAGCCGCCCAGCGTCACGCTCGAGCGCGGGCGCGGCAGCGAGCACGACATGGTCGTGCTGCTGGTGGCGATGCTTAAGCAAGCCGGCATCCCCGCGCGGGCCGTCATCGGGCTCGAAGCGCAGGCCGATGGCGACCGCTTCCTCGACGATCGCGGCGGCAGCAAGGGCCTGCGGGCGTGGGTGGAGTTCTGCGTGTACGACGAAGCGCAGCACACAATCAACTGGGTGCCGATCGACATCTTCAAAATGCGTCGCAGCGCGCCGCGCCCGCCCAAGATGAACACAACATGGAAGTGGTTCGGCACGACCGAAAGCACGATGGAGCTGGTTCCCTTCGCGCTCCAGTACCATCCGCCCACCGATGTGGCGACGTACGGCATCGCGGCCTTCTGGGGCTGGTTCGTCACGCCCAAGGCACCGGCGGATATTGAGATGACCATCAGCTTCCACGCGACGGACGTGCCGCGACGGGCGACGGAAGAGCTCAAGCCAGGCACGCCGGGCCGCAAGGAAGAGAAGAAGAAAGACAAACTAGGGGATTGACGGGCGGCGGCAGGCAATTTCGAGCAGTTGCCGAAACGGTGATTGGCCGATATCGAACAATGAAACGGCCGGGAACGGAGCCTCGTGACAGGCTGCGCGGTCGGCAGGGTTGGCGACGGACTCGTCGGGCGACGAGCCGTTGATGTGAAGTCACTTCATGGAGCGCTTTGTGAACAACGTCTCAATTTCTCGCGTGCGGTGCGGCAGCGTGTGCATGCTTCTGGCGGTGGCAGCCTGTTCGGCAGTTCCCACGGCGTGGGCGCAGGAAGGTGTTGCGAAGGCCCGCATCGCCACCCTCGAACTCGAAGGCGCGCTCAAGGACCGCCCCGAGGAGATGGGCCTGATCTTCGGCAGCAACGACTCGCACACGCTGCAGGATGTCGTGACCGCCATCAAGGGCGTGGGCGATGATGACACGCTCGATGGCATCATCATCCAGATGCGCGATGCCGAAATGGGCGCGACACAAGTCGAAGAGATCTCCGCCGCCATCCGCGAGATTCGCGGCAAGGGTAAGAAGGTGCACCTGCTCGCCGACGCCTACGGCACGGTGGAACTGATGCTGGGCGCCGCGTGCGATGAAGTCATCGCGCAGACCGGCGCACCCGTCAGCATGCCCGGTCTGTACATGGAAGAGATGTTCCTCGCCGACACGCTCAAGTGGGCGGGCCTGCAGGCGGACTACGTGCAGGTCGGCGACTACAAGGGCGCGAGCGAGCAGATGGCTCGCAACGCCCCCAGCCCCCAGTGGAGCCAGAACATCGAAGGACTGCTCGACAGCATGTACGCCAACATTCGCGGGCCCATGCTCCGCGGGCGCGAACTGACCGACAAGCAGCTCGACACCGCCATGGAAAAGCTGTGGCTGGCGGATTCGCAGGAAGCCAAGGACGCCAACCTGATCGACAGCGTCATTGACCTGCCCCAACTGACCGCGCACCTCAAGACCGCATACGACAAGCCGATCTCGTGGCGCAACGATCTGCTCGATCACGACGACGCGGCGCAGATGGACATGAGCAACCCCTTCGCGCTGCTTATGAAGCTGGGCGAAACGCCTGACTACACGCCCACCGGCCCCACCATCGCCGTCGTGCACATCGATGGCGCAATTGTCGATGGCGACAGCACTGCCGGCGGCCTGATGGGCGGCGGCGGCAACGTCGGCAGCCGCACCGTTCGCAAGGCTCTGGAAGACATTCGCAAGGAAGATGAAATCCGCGGCGTCATCGTCCGCATCGACAGCCCCGGCGGCAGCGCAACCGCCAGCGAAGTGATCTGGCAGGGTGTCCGTCGCCTCGCGGAAAAGAAGCCCGTGTGGGTGAGCGTGGGCGGCATGGCGGCCAGCGGCGGCTACTACATCGCCGTCGCGGGCGACAAGATCTATGTCAATCCCTCCAGCATCGTCGGTTCGATCGGCGTGGTCGGCGGCAAGATCGCCATGGGCGAGCTGTACGACAAGCTGAAGGTCAACGTGGTGGGCCGCGGCCGCGGCCCCAAGGCGGACATGTTCGCGAGCGAGAAGGTCTGGACCGATGCCCAGCGCGACGAAGTGCGCGTGAAGATGACGGAGACCTACGAGCAGTTCACCAGCCGAGTCAGCGCCGGCCGCAAGGGCATTGACCTCTCCAAGACCGCCGAGGGCCGCCTGTTCACGGGCGACAAGGCCATCGACCTCAAGATGGCGGATGCCATCGGTGGGCTTGATGTCGTGCTGACGGACCTGGCCAAGAACCTTGATCTCGAAGACTTCGACGTGATGCACTACCCCGCCCCGCGCTCCTTCGCGGATGTGCTGGAAGAAACCTTTGGCGGCATGGTGAAGGTGCCCGGCATGAAGGCCCCCGCCGGTCACGCCGCCATCGGCCAAGCTCAGCTCATGGGCATGATCCAGGCAGTCGTGGGCGATCGCGCGTTCAAGCAACTGGAACCGCAGATCAACGGTTACATGCAGATGCGCGAAGGCAAGGTGCTGCTCATGAGCCCCAAGGCCCTGATCTTCCGCAAGTGATCGACTGTCGCAGGTTGATGTGATTGTAAAGAAAGGCCCCGGCGTCATGAACGCCGGGGCCTTGTTGATTTGTCGTTTGAAGACGCAAGTTGTATGACAAGCCGGCATCAAGGCAGATCGCATCAACGCATGACGCGACGCCGGATGACTCAACCTTCAAGATACGTATACCCCTCAAGCCCATCGTCATAGAACTTGAGCAGACTCTTGCCTTCGCTGATGGTCAGGCGACCCTGCTTGCAAGCGGCTTCAACGTCAAGCCGCATGGCACGCTTGAGGTCTTCCACGTCGTACTGCACGTACTGCAGCACCTCTTCCACCGTGTCGCCTTCGATGACCTCGTCGATCTCCCAGTCGCCGTTATCGTCGATGGAGATGTGCACGGCGTGGGTATCACCCAGCAGGTTGTGCAGATCGCCCAGAATTTCCTGATACGCGCCCAGCAGGAAGACGCCCAGGTAGTACGGCTCGCAGCCTTCACCTTCGCCCGGCAGATCGCGCAGCGTGTGGAGTTCGAGCGTCTTCTTCTCGGTGCGCTTGTCGACAAAGTGGTCGATCTTGCCGTCGCTGTCGCAGGTGATGTCCGCAAGGATGCCGCGGCGGGTCGGCTCTTCGCTCAGGCGGTGGATGGGGCAGATGGGGAAGAGCTGGTCGATCGCCCAACTGTCGGGCATGCTCTGGAACAGGCTGAAGTTGCAGAAGTAGATGTCACTCAGCAGTTCGGGCAGAGCTTCGAACTCTTCAGGCAGATCGCCCTTCTTGCTTGCCTTCTCAAGAATCTTGTGGCCGATGCCCCAGAAGAGCTCTTCGGCGACGCTGCGCATTTCGAGGCTCATGTAGCCGAGGCTGAAGAGGCTCATGACTTCATCACGGGCCTGCGTGGCGTCGTGAAAGGACTCTTTCAGATTGCGATCAGTGAGGTTCTTGTACGCATCCAGCAGATCGATCACCGGCTGAGGCACGTCGCGGTCGTCGCCGTCTTCAGCCTCCTCCTTCATGATGCGCTCGATCTTCGGAATGTCGGGGTTGGCTTCAAAGCTGCTGCTGCCCACCGCATCGAGCACGAGGATGGAGGAATACGCGACCATCGCG
This sequence comes from Phycisphaerae bacterium, assembly GCA_046316615.1. Lineage (GTDB taxonomy): Bacteria > Planctomycetota > Phycisphaerae > Phycisphaerales > UBA1924 > BJHL01. Next base: position 8,581 of record JBKDAN010000034.1, on the reverse strand, counting down.
CGGCCGCTTTCGCTGATGATGGTCGGGTGCTTGACCTTCGCGCTGTCGCACACGCTCTTGATGCGGTACACCACGTCGGCGGCATACTCCGCGACGGTGTAGTTGATGCTGCTGGACCACGCCGACTGGCTGCCGTCGTAGTCAACGCCCATGCCGCCGCCGATGTCGAGGTACTGGAGGCCAGCGCCCAGACGAACAAGCTCGCAGTACACGTGCGTCAGCTCATTCACCGCGTTCTTGAACACGCGAATGTCATAAAGCTGGCTGCCCACGTGGCAGTGGAGCAGATTCAGGCAGTCGAGCATGTCATGCTTCTTGAGATACTCGACGGCCTTGATGAGCTCGCTGACGAAGAGACCGAACTTGCTGCGCACGCCCGCGCTGCTCTCCCACCGGCCCGCGCCGCGGCTGCTGAGCTTCACGCGCAGGCCGATCTTGGGCTTGATGTTGTACTGCTTGGCGTGCTTGACGATCAGCTCAAGCTCAGTCCACTTTTCGACGACCGGGATGATGTTCCGCCCCAGCTTGGTCGCCAGCGTCACGGTTTCGATGAACTCGTCATCCTTGAAGCCATTGCAGATGATCGGCATGCCGTTCACGCCCGGGCCGCCAGCGGTGGCGGAGAGACCCAGAACCGCGACGAGTTCGGGCTTGCTGCCCGCTTCGAGGCCAAAGCCAAGCTCGACAGCGAGCTGCGCGATCTGCTCGCACACGTGACGCTGCTGGTTGACCTTGATGGGATAGACGCAGGCGTACTTGCCTTGGTACTGCGTATCGGTGATGGCGTCGTCGAACGCCTTGCGGATCTCCCGCAGGCGATCAGTCAGCAGATCGTTAAAGCGCAGCAGCACCGGCGTGTGGATACCGCGTTCGCGCAGGCCCTGGATGACCTCGTGCAGGTCGACCTGGACGTCAGGCTTTTTGGTGGGCATGACGGCAACGTTGCCAGCAGCGGTGACGGTGATGTAGCCCTTGCCCCAATCCGGGATGCCGTAGAGCTGTGCGGAGTCGCTGACTGTCCATTGACCGTGCATGAAAGCGCTGCGCGAGGTGATTGTCGCCATCGATGTTTGTCTTTTCCCAGCGTGGGACGTGCCGCGGCGAATGCGAGACGGTTGCCGGGCGAGTCGCTGTTGAACGCGGGTGCGACAAGCACGGAGCGGCGAACGACATGCAGCGCGCGGTACAAAACGCGCACGCAAACGTCACCACCACAAAAAGATAACGCATCTGCGCGCGGAAGCAAGTGGAAAGCGGGTAGGAGGGCGCGAAGTTTTTTCGCGCCAGTCAGGTCAGCGGACGCGAGTGGATGAACTCCTCGACCTCAAACTCGGGTTTGTTCGCCAGAGCGTGCTTGACGTGGCGGAGCATCTGACCCATCGGAATGGTGCACAGGATGAGCGCGACCCACGACAGCAGCGGCCACAGAGCGCCCAGCGGGAAGAGCACGAACAGGGCGTACTTCAGCCCTCGCACGTGACTTTCGATGTGCGAATCCTCGGCACGGTCGGCGATGCGCTGGGAGAAACCCAGCAGTCCCACCAGTCCCAGCAGCGCGCCGCACGCCGCTAGGAGCTCGCTCCCCAGCACCGCAATGCCCTGCCACACCTGCGTGCTAGTCAGCGCGTCGTCGAAGGGATCGGTCGGAAAACCGTTCCAGACGAGCACTGAGGCGATGAGCTTCCCCAGAATCGCAAGCATGAAACCAGCAAGTGTGAACCAGCGCCACATGGTCTGGCGGGGCTCGCGGATGTGTTCAAGCTCGGGTTTGGTGTACCACCAAGCCCCTGTGAGTTGCAGCGCAAGGGGAATCTGCATGAGGAAGAGGCCCAGACCCTCAAACAACGCCTGCGATGCCAGTTGCGTGCCCGTCGTGCTCTGTGCCGCCGGGTCAGACATCGCGACGGCGTACGTAATGGCACCGGCGAGCCAAAGGATGGCGAACGTAAGCTCAGCGACAAGGCCCCAGAAGATGAAGCGCAGCCCGCGACGCAGACGAAGCAGATAGGGCTTAGCGGCTTCTTCCAGCAGCCCACCTGCGACGGCATCATGGCGGGGCGTGCCGCACTCGGGGCAGGTCGACGCATCGACGCCTTGGAGGTCGTAGCCGCACTGGCCGCAGATGACGGCGGCGCGGGGTTTGCGGGCGCGGCCCTGAGGGCCCAAGGCGGCATCGGTGGCCCAATTAGGCATGTGGGGTTTCCATGCGTGCGCTCAATTGCTCATCAAGACTACGGACAATCAATCTGCGCGTGGCGTGCACGATGTACCACGTATAAATCATCGCCGCCAGCAAACTGCCAAACGTCATGCCACACCCGGTGATGGTCGCGATGATCATGACAGTGTCGTCGGGGGCGGGCCTCGCCGCGTTGGGGCCAGCACCACCCAAGCCCGCTCCAGTCGCCGCCATACCCGTGAATAGCGCCACCATGAATGTCATATAGCCCAGCAGTGGCCCCACAAACACCAGCAAAGGCAGTAGCCAGTACGAACGCACCGCGCGCCGCGAGAGCAGCTTGCTCTCTTCTGAGCGATCAAGCGTGCAGAGCCACTTGACGATGTGCACAGGCGGCAGCACCAGCCCCAGCAGCAGCGGGAACCCCAGACAACCGGCACACGTCCAGAACATGCCCGTCGCCGCAAACGCGTTCGCGGTCACGCCAGTACGCGTCGCCGAAACGATGGTGGAAACAGCGCCCGTGAGCGACACGACAGCAGCCAGACCGACAGCGATCCGCGTCAACACGCGCGCCTTGATAGGTTGCTGCGCGTCGTGTATCCCCGGGTGCGGCGTTGTAAGAAACCAGTAGCCCGCCAGCATCGCAACGATGGGCAGCGTCATGACGAGCGTGGCAAGCATGATGCGGCCACCGATTGCGCTTGCAGGGTTGGCAAGCAGGCTGGGATTGCTCACGATGCCTTCAAGCAGCGCAGCACCCACGTAAATGACGATGAGCGCGACGGCATACGCAAGCATGCCGTAGCTCAGGCAGCGGGTAGCGAGCAGCAGGCGGCGAAGAAAAGGCTCGGGCGAGTACCGCAGACCGCCGCGAAGCGTGGCGTCAACCGGCGTGCCGCATTCGGGGCACCGGGTGGCAAGTTCAAGCGAGCGGATGTTGTACCCGCAGCCGATGCACGGTGTGTCCGTAATGATCGCAGGCGCCGGGATGTCGGGCATCTGAGGCAGGACAGGCGGTGGTTGTTCCCCTTGGTGCAACGGTGAGCCTTTCCCTTCAGCGACGCGTCTTGCAGAAGCGCCGGGCGCGAGCGATCAATACTCGGGGTAGTACGGCTCCTCGTGCTTGAAGAAGGGCCACGTCGTCCGATCTACCATGCGCGTCAGCAGCATGGTGGTGACAGCCGAGCGAGCGATCTCATCAGGACCGAAGCCCTTGTTGTCGGGAAAGTCGACGTTGAAGGTGGTGGTAAATGCAGGAGCGTTCGGATCGTTGCCGTCGATTTCATACACCGACACGGTGCCGCTGGCGATGCCGGCCCATTCATACGTATTGCCGGGCTCGTTGAGGCGATACTCCAGAATCTCAACGATGATGACGCGCTGCACGCCGCCCAGATCTTCGGCGATCTTGCTCGCATCGCGAGCCGCCCACGAAGGCGTGCGATACGTGTAGCGGATGACTTCTTCCGCATCAACAAAGCCCGCAGGCTTGGGTATGTTGGCGGGATTGGCGAGAGCCCGGGCGGCCCGGCGCATCGTTTCCTCGACAAGCTGCGGATGCTCCGATTGAATCGCGCGATCGGCAGATGCGATCAGAGCAAACGACTTGTCAGCCAGGCCAACGTACTCGGCGTCGACAGAGTGCGTCGAGTTACGGCGATACGCCTCCGCCATGCCGCCCGCAAGTTGGCAGCCGGTAAGTGCACAGAGCGAAACGACCAGTATGGCAAGAGCAGCGGAACGCATGCAAGAGCGTACGAGGGCGCGGACCCGGGCGCGCACAAGGATGCTCGCACCTACGCTGAGGCACCCTGGGGGCCATAGCTCAGCGGTTAGAGCGCCCGACTCATAATCGGTGCGGTCGCTGGTTCGAATCCAGCTGGCCCCATTTGCATGCCAGCCCCCAAAAAAGTGAGAAGGGCAAAGCGATCAAGGCAAAGCGATAAAAGTAACAAAGGGAAGGCGAAAGCGCTGCGCCAGAAGACACGCCTCGCGCTGCTGGCGCCGCCTCCCGATTCGACCGCGCCTCGCACGTGCCCGCCCTCGCACCACCCGCCCTCGCAGCAACGTGCAGTCGTGTATCCACCTGTCTGATCATTCGAGTCGCGCCGTTGACCGTCGCATCACCCCGTCTACGCCGCCTCCCGCACCTGCTTGCCGGCTTCCCGTGCCGCGTCCCCCTTCGTCGCCGGCTTCAAGCTCTGCAAAAACTCTCTCGCCGGCATCGGCTTGCCAAAGAAGTACCCCTGTCCAACTTCGCAGCCTAGCCGTTGCAGTTCATCCGCCGCCTCCGCCGTCTCCACGCCCTCCGCGCACGCTTCCATCCCCAGCCGCTCGCACAGCCCCAAGATCGACGCCACAATCGCCGCCGATCCCTCGTCCGCCGGAAACTCGCGCACGAACGATTGATCAATCTTCACCTCATCAAACGGCAGCTTGTGCAACTGAATCAGTGACGAGTATCCCGTACCGAAGTCATCAATGGAAAGATGCACGCCGCGGAACCGCAGCGCCGTGAGCGCCCCCGTAATCGCCGGGCCCTCGCGCATCGCCTTTGTTTCCGTAATCTCCAGGCACAGCAGCGACGGATCAATCCCCAGCTTTTCCAGCGATCCAAGCACCTTGGGACCAAAGTGCGGCTCAGCCACATAATCCGCCGGCGCGTTCACCGACACGCGCAGCTTCAAGCCCATCTCTTCCGTCAGCCCGATCATGTCCAGTGCCTTCTCAATCACCCAGTCCGTCAGTTTCCAGTGCAGTCGGCTCCGCTCCGCCAAGTTGATGACAGGCCCCGCCCCCAGCACACCCAGCACCGGATGCCTCCAGCGAATCAGCGCCTCCGCCCCAACCACCGGCCGACCTTCAACCAGACTCACTTTGGGCTGGTAGTTCACGACCAACTCGTTGTGCTCCATCGCATGCACAAACTCCGCCGCCGTAATCCGCGTGCACCGCATCTGAAATCGCATCAACGCCGCCGCGAGATCCGTTCGGGCCTCCCCGTCGCCCAGCCGCTGCTCAATCACAAACCCCATGCTCGTCAGGTGCGCGCACAACTTGCGTATCAGTCGCTCCTCACGCATCGACCGCACAATCAGCGGCGTCTTCCCCAAATGGTGCGCCGAGCGATCCAGAATCGTCACCGGATCAGTACCCAGCGAGTCCGCATCAATCACTACCAACTCAGGATTGAACCCCGCCAGCGCTGCCCCCAACTCCCACGCCGGCGTAATGACCGACGCCATGCAGCCCGCATCCTCCGCCGCGTTGAACAGTTCCTGCGCAACCTGTGCTTCGCCAGACAGAATCATGATGCGTGTTTGTGGCATCTGCTTTCCTTCACACCGGCAGCCGAACCGTCCGGCCCCAGTACAACCCCGCCTCCTGCAACCGCGCCGCGTACACCTCAATCGAATCCGACTTCTCAATCGCCGAATTCGCCCCCGCTTCGTACACATCGCGCACCAGCTTCTTCTGTTGCACGGCCCTCGCCGCCGGCGTAAAGAACGCAATCAACGGCGTCAACCGCGTGCGCGGATCCTGCTTGAGTCGGCGAATGCCCTCAAGCCCGCCAAAGCCCGGCAAATCCAAACACGTCATGATCAGGTGCGCGCCATGCCCGTCGACTTCAGCAAGCAGCCGGTCCAGGTCCGCCGCGTCGCACGCCTCGCGTATCTCATACGCAAAACCCACGCGCCGCAGAGCCTGCTGCACCAGCGCGCGATCCGTCGCCTGTTCGTCGGCGACAATGATCCGGATCGCTTCGCCCGCCGCGGCCAGTGTGTCCGACACATCGATTTTCATGCGGCGTTCTTTCTGCGTTGCGACTCGCCCGCCGCCCGGGCAAGATACAACCGCGCAACTGTGCCCCCGCCCTCTCGAGGCGAAAGCTCCACCCGTCCACCATGACGCTCCGCCACTCGTGACGCCAGCGCCAGTCCCAGTCCAAAGCCCGGGTACTTCGACGACGCATGCATGCGCACAAACGGTTCGCTGAGCTTCTTTGCTCGCTCGCCATCAATGCCGATCCCCCGATCCGCAACCTCCAACACAAACTCTTCACCCATCGTCAACGCCCGCACATCAACCTGCGGATGCGTCCCATGCTTCACAAACTTCGCGGCGTTCCCCACCAGCGCGCCAATCGCATGCTTCAGCAGCGTCTCATCACCACTCGGTCCCCGCTCCAGTCCCTCCCGGTGCAGTGTGACGCCGCGTACGCCCCTGCAAATCGTCTCCAGCATGCTCTCCCACTTCACCGTCGTGCATTCCAGTTTCGTCGACTGCACGCTCGAGTACTCAAGCATCTGCGTCACAAACTCTCTCGCCCGCGCCGCCGACGCGTGAATGATCCCCAGAGCCTCCGCGTCACTCCCCGTCGCCTGCGATTCCAGTTCCTTCGCATACATCAGAATCGGTCGCAGCGCGGCCAGCAGTTCCCGCCCCGTCGTATCCGCAAAGGCCTGCAGTTGTTCGTTCGCGCTCGTCAGCCGCGCCGTCAGTTCGCGAACCTGCTCTTCCGCCGCAACCTGCGCACTGACATCATGCTGCACGCCCACAAAGTGCGTCGCCTTGCCAGTCGCATCCAGCACCGGACTCATGTGCAGTTCGTTGTGAAAGATCGTCCCGTCCTTGCGGTGGTTCACCAGCCGAACCGAAATCGACTGCTTCTTCGCAATCGCCTCGCGAAGTCGCGCAACCGCCGCCTGGTCCGTGAACTTCCCCTGCAGGAATCGGCAGTTGCGCCCCACCACTTCATCGCGCGAATACCCGGAGATCTGGCAGAATCCATCATTCACATAAATCAACGGATTGTCAGGCAATCCGCAATCGCTGATCACAATGCCCGTGCCCGACGCTTCAATCGCGGTGAAAAGCACATTGGTGTCGATGGTCGTCGCGCGGCTACCCCGCCCCTCGCGCGCTTCGGTCTTGCTGTTGTTCATCGCTTCCTCCCACTGGTTACCCCTGCCTACATCGTCGGCTGCGCCCAACAACTTCACGACCCACCCGCGCAACACCCATTCCTCTTTTAACGATGCAATTGGCTACGGCCTGTACGCTCCCCCGCCCTAATCCGACGACCCACACGCGCGGGACAAGCCATCACAAAACTCACGCCATGCAGTGAGAAGTCCCACGAACACCACGCCAAGAACCGTGCGCACTCAGCACCTCACCCCAACTCCCCCCACGCTCCCCGCTCCGAAGGGGCGCAGGCCCGGAGCCACGCGGTGCAGCGCAGCCCGCCCAAGAAGCGGCAACGCCGCTGCAAATGCGGGCGAAGCGCAACCCGTGGAAATGACATTGCCCGCTCCCTCCTGCCGCAAAGGGGCAGAGGAATCTCACCCAACCGCACAACGTCCGCCCTGCACCAGCCACCAACCCACGCCCCCTCGATCCACAATACGCCCCTTCTCACAATGGCCTCTTCGCCGCAACGCGGCGAGCGTCCGTTGCCAGACGCGCCTGCGTCTGGTCCAGCCCCCCAATTCACCATCGCCCCGGCAGGGGCGCGCGAATCTCAAGCCCCACCCATCACCATCTTCAGAGGTAGCGTGAGACGCTTAGTGCAATGCCAAGCCACTCGCCAGCATGATTGCGAGAATGGTGCCCAAAGACGCACGGGCATCCGCAAAGCCCGCAGCCTATGGCACGAATCGAGTCAGCTTGTCAAGTTGTGCCATCTGCCAATAATGGCAAAAGTCTTACGTTGACTTCAACGAGGAGGTTTGGTGCGTCTCATGTGCAGACGGAAACTACAAGTAGGTCTATTTTGCTTAGTACTCGTAGGAGCAGCCTTAACGGCTGTTTGGTCTATTGCGATGAGATCTTCCCCGATTACTTCGTCTCCACAATCGTGGAAGTCGCTCGAAGGGACCACGGTGACCGTTCGGGGGAAGCCGATGATGGATGGCAGCAATGCGTTGCTGCAGCTTGATGACAAGCGAGTTATTTACGTGCGTGAAGTTGCATGGACAAAAGAGCAGCTCACTGTCGACAAATTGACGCTTGCGGGCTTGGTTGACGCTCCGGTATACATTACACCCGGGGTGGACGGCAAGACGCTTTATCGATTTGAACGGCCCGACAGAGTCGGAGATGGAGGCCCAATCGCAACAGCTTATGGAATTCTGCCGACTCTAAGGATATTGCGTATCGAGTGATGCGTTGTGATTAACTCCATGCCTTCGTGTATCACGAGATGTCTTGATCTTTTCATGGCAGGTGGCACGACTTCGCGAACGACATGATCAAGTGCCACAGGCTGTGACCTTGCCCACCAATAGTGGACACTCGCGGAGGCGGCTATAACGGCCGTCAGGAAGCGAGGTTCATCATGGGAAGGCGATCGTTCACGGCGGAGTTCAAGGAGCAGGCGGCGCGGCAGGTCATTCA
>JBKDAN010000033.1:0-15969 GCA_046316615.1 Phycisphaerae bacterium | reverse complement strand
TGCTCTTCGTCGGCGTCGCAGTCGCGGTCTTCGTTTTCTTGGTTCTCTGGGTGCCGGGCATGTTGAAACTCTCCTGAACGTGGACTCGACACCCCAGCGCACATCGCGTTGGGAAATGAGCAGCCAAGCGGTCTCCCGCGTGGTGCCCGGTGGTGGTTTACTTTCCGAACACCGTCTCGGCCAGCCCACTGGCCAGCACATCGACGACGGCTTTGGCCAAGTCGCTGGTGGGCGTGATGTCCCATCCTCTGTCAAACGCTGCGGCAGTGCGCTTCGTGATCTGGTGGGTGAGGTGAAGCTTGCTGATGCGGCTGTTGGCGAGTTCGAAGCTCGCGCTTTCTGCGTGCTGTGGAAACACCAGGGCTTCAAAGGCGTGGCCTGCGATCGTGCCGCTTACCCAAGTACCGCCCGTCGCTCGACCGTCGCGCTTGGTGATGTGCAAGCTTGCGATGATCGCGGCTGGGTCGGTGCTCATCACCGGGGCGGGCTTGCCACTCGCGGCGTTGACCCCAGCGTCGAAAGCCAAGGCGATGATCTCGCGAATGCTGCTGACGCCTATTTCGTGGTAGTCCAAGCTGTCGCGTTTGCGGTCGGCCAGCGTTTCGAGGTCGAGCAGTTGGCGGACCTGCTCGTGCAGGGCTTCGCGGTGGGCGGCGTGCTTGTCGGTGGTGGGCTTGGTGGTGCTTCGCTTGGTGGGGTTGGTGGGTCGCTTGGCCATCGTCGTGGTCTCCGTTGCGGTTGGCGTGGTTGCCAAACTCGCGTCACACATGACGGCCTCCCACATGGGCACCTTCAAGTCGTGGGCGCGGAATGTGAGCGAGATTCCATGACAATTCGACACCACCCCGCGTCATCGCGGACCTTGCGCAACAACAGCGGAAACCAAGGGGAAAACATGTCCAACGTGCCCGTACACACTGGCGGACAAGCGGCTCACGTGCGCCCATCACCCCCACCACTTCGCGCCTGTTGCCCCACGTTGGCCCGTGTCGCGAGATCGAAAGAAACCCAAGGAGTTACGCGATGAGCACACCCCTAGCCCACGACGGCCTTTCGCCCAAACAAGAGCAAGCGATCCTCGCGCTGATGAGCGAATCCACTGTTCTCCGTGCGGCCGAGACGGTCGGTGTCGATGCCCGAAGTATTTATAGATGGTTGGAAGACCCCACCTTCGCCGCTGCGTTTCGTCGTACCCGGCGCGAGGCCTTTGCGCAAGCCATGTCGACCACGCAGCGTTACGCGGGCATGGCGGTTCATTCGTTGGCGAAAGTGATGACTGACGCGAACGCCAACCCGCAAGCTCGCGTGGCGGCAGCGACAGCGTTGCTCAAGTTCAGCAGAGAGTCTTTGGAGATCGACTCACTAGTTGAGCGCATTGAGCAGCTGGAAGGCGAGGTCGCCAGCAAGCCCAAGCGCGTGGTCAACGACGCAGTCGTCAGCACGCCAGTGAGCGACAGCAGCCCCACTACGACGAGTGCTCCACGCGCGGACGCGCCGCAGACGTGATGCGTGCTGTGTGGGCACGCTGCGCCCGCACCGCCACCCAAACCCTACCTGCGCACATTCGCGTAGAGGGCAACGGTCTTGCGGCATCCAGATGGCAGGCCATCCGTTCCGCGAGCGACGTTACGACGTAGTGTGGACGCGTGCAACGCCGGTTGACGCTCCATCGCGACGCAACTCGCTACAGATTTCGACAACACGCGACGAGACAACATGTCTCGCACGTGTAGCGTTTGTCGTACCCAGTTTCGTCGCGATGAGCACGCACTTCGCAGCCGTGCATCGCGGATTGTCGTGGTGAATCGCAGAGACAGGCCACCTTGGCGAATGTCGGGGCAGTTTTGGCGGGGGAAAATACCCCCCTGAAATCTGCGGCGATTCGTGAAACACGCAACGAGCCGTCCCGACTCAAAGGGTGGGAAGGAAATGACCCCCTACCCCCCTCCAGGCTACGTCCTTGCACCACCGCCTGGCTCGCACGCCGCTTGCCGCAAGCGTTCGAGAATGTGTACGTCATCCCAGTACAGACACAAGCACACTTGACCGAGGACGTGCTGCGCGACAGCGTGATCGCTCCTCGCATCGCTCGCTGGCACACCCAACATACTCGCACTAGCGCTGGCTCGCTCGTACGCCTGCGTGATGGCGTGACAGTTGCGCTCGCTGCCGCGCCGACAGGTGATGGCGTGGAACGCGCTACGAGTATCCGACCCACGCTCACGACGCTGCTCGCCGCGCTCAACCAACAGGAACGCCGCAATACTACCACGCACCGCGTATGCGATTGCATCGTCACGCTGACCACCGCGTCGTGACTTCGCTGCGCTGTGTAGCAACGACTGCACGTAACGCGCGGCTGTGGCATCAGTGATCGCGTCGCACTCGATGTGCTTGCGTGAGAGATACGCCAGGACTGCATCGCGGAGTTCGCAGTACGTCACAGCAAGGTGCTCGACTGGCACCGTGACGTTCCACTTCCAGGCTTCGGGCATTCCGCTCACACACGACCGTACATAATGGTCGGCAACGACAACTGCGGTCGCACGTTGGTGAACCTCCCGTCGTGTCAGCGCGAGACCTTGAAAGACTACGCCTGGGATCAACCAGGGTCACCTACTTCCAGACAGTCTGCTGACGGAGACACATCGAAGCGTGTGCGTCGCGGCGGCCACGAATGAACCAAATCTGCTACACTCGATTGATGTGCCGCATACGTCTATCCACATCCTGCCGCTACACCCATCTGCCGGAAAGCGCCGGCGATGGACTGAGAGTTATCGCAAGGTGCCCGCTTTGTGTGCCAGCAGTTGACGCCTTGCTGTCGCAATTGGTCAGAGGAGTACGCCGATGAGGGTAATCCCAAACACTGGGAACGACCGCGTATTCGATGTGGTACAGAGATGCGCGGCACACGCTGCAGCACTGGACCTAGCCTCGTCGCACATGTCACTATTCGGTCTTAATGACCTCGTTACCGCAATGCCCGAGGTGCGCAGTCTGCGGGCCATCCTCCCTGCGGACCACGCTCATACAGCCCTCTTGGGTGACAGCACAGATCGAGCCAGACGCAACCGTTTCGAGGCGCGCTGGCTTGCCAAGTCGCTCTCGGAGACGATCGATCAGTTTGCCGCGGTGCGCCACGCGCCTAATGGCGTTCCCCAAGGCGCACTAGTCGCCCGTAATAGCAGTGGCCAACCAAGCCAAGCGGTTCTGGGAGCGTTTTCTATCACCACCGCAGGGCTCGGCTTATCTCCCGGCAACCCACTGAGCTTGATCCAAGCATCGGAAAGTCAGTCCGAGGCCGGGACTATCTCGCAGTGGTTCGACTTGCAATGGTCTGCGCTGGGGCCTAACTCTAGTGCTAAGGCTGAGCTCATCGGTAGTCTTCGCCGCCTCTGTCAGCACCCGGACCCATTTAGCGTTTACGCGGGCATACTGCACCATCTGCTCGGCATACGCGGCGATGCACTGGACGAGGACCAGGTCGTAAACGCGGCGACAGGAATTCGTAAGACTGTGATTTGGCAGAAGCTTTACAAGTTTCAACGCGACGGTGTGGTGGGAGCGATCGATAAGCTCAACCGTTTCGGCGGCTGCATCATCGCCGATAGCGTCGGTCTAGGAAAAACCTTTGAGGCCCTTGCGGTCATCAAATACCACGAGCTTCGCAACGATCGCGTCCTCGTTCTCTGCCCAAAGCGGCTCCGGGACAACTGGACTCTGTACGCGACCAACGATCGAAGAAACGTGCTAGCCGCCGATCGGTTCAACTACGATGTCCTGAACCATACCGATCTTTCTCGTGAGAATGGAACTTCCGGAGATATAGACCTCAAAAATGTCAACTGGGGCAATTATGACCTCGTCGTGATTGACGAGTCACACAACTTTAGGAATAAAAAAAGTCCCCGCCAAGGCGGCATGACACGCTACGACAGATTGATGAAGCAGATCATCAAGGATGGAGTTCGTACCAGAGTACTCATGCTGTCAGCCACGCCGGTAAACAACCGTCTGACGGACCTCCGAAACCAGATTGCGTTCGCTACCGAGGGTCAGGACGCTGCTCTCGCTGACGAGGGCATCTCCAGCATCGATGCGACCACTCGCGTTGCGCAGAAGCAGTTCAATCGCTGGCTCGAACTCGACGCAATGGATCGCACCCCCGGCCGGCTCGTAGAGATGCTCGGATTCGACTATTTCAAGCTCCTTGACATCCTCACCATCGCCCGTTCCCGCAAGCATATCGAGAAGTATTATGGCACGAGTGAGACGGGTCGATTCCCTGAGCGACGCAAGCCCATCAACGTTAAAGCTGATATCGACACTGCTTCGGAGTTTCGATCAATTCGCGAGCTCAACCAAGAAATCCGTCGACTCAATTTGTCCGCTTATGCGCCGCTGCGGTACATCCTGCCTCACAAGCAGGATGCGTACGACCGGAAGTACAGCACTGAGGTTTCGGGCGGACGCGGCTACTGGCGTCAGGTGGATCGAGAAGAAAGTCTAATTCACCTGCTCCGTGTCAATGTGCTCAAACGACTTGAGAGTTCGGTGAATTCATTCGCGCTGACTGTTCATCGCCAGCTTAAGGATGTCGAGGCCACGCTAGCCCGTATTGACGCGGCTGGCGACGAACTTGAGGATATCAGCATCGAGGATGTCGACATAGACGATGCAGCGTTCGAAGCCATGTTGGTAGGACGGAAGGTGAAGGTGCTTCTGTCTGATGTCGATCTTGTCCGTTGGCGGCAGGACCTCATTGAGGATCGCAATCGTCTCGCCACGCTTGCGTCGGCCGCCCGGCTAGTGGAATCCCATCGTGACGCGAAGCTCGTCAAGCTCAAGGAGTTCATCGCAGCCAAGTGCCGGCAGCCATTCAACCCTGAGAACCGGAAAGTGCTTCTATTCACCGCATTCGCCGACACTGCTGAGTATCTTTACGAGAATCTCGCCTCGTGGGCGAAGCGAGAACTTGGGATCGACTCTGCCCTCGTCACAGGCTCCGGTCGCAACCAATCGACGCTTCCACTACCGCGCAAGGACTTCGTCTCGATTCTTACAGCATTCTCGCCGCGATCCAAGGAGCGACCTGCAGACCTTGGTGAAGAAGGCAATATCGATCTACTCATCGGTACAGACTGCATCTCGGAGGGACAGAACCTTCAGGATTGTGATTGTGTCATCAATTACGACATCCACTGGAACCCAGTCCGCATCATTCAGCGCTTTGGTCGTATTGATCGACTTGGCTCTCCGAATACGCAAATCCAGCTCGTTAACTTCTGGCCCAACATGCAGCTGGAGGAATACATCAACCTCGAGCAGCGGGTCAGCGGACGCATGGTCCTGCTCGATGTTTCAGCGACCGGCGAAGAGAACTTGATTGAAGCGGACTCCGGCAACATGATGCGTGATCTTGAGTATCGCCGCGCGCAACTCCTCAAGCTGCAGGACGCTGTGATTGATCTCGAGGATCTCTCGACTGGTGTGTCCATCGCTGATCTCACCCTCACCGACTTCCGCATCGATCTTGCTGAGTACAACCGCGAACACCCCGGCCGCCTTGAGTCTGAGCCACTCGGAGTTTTCGCGGTAACGATGACCTCCGATGTCGACATCGAGCCCGGGATCATCTTCTGTCTCCGAGCCGAGGGAGACGCCGCCAAACTTGCAGCTGAACCGGGCTATCCGCTCGCTCCGCACTATCTGGTTCATGTTGGAGACGAAGGCACGGTACTTGTGCCATTCACACGAGCAAAGCAAATCCTTGACCGTCTCAAGCGTCTTTGTGTCGGCAAAGCCCTTCCCGATGCGGACGCATGTGCCCGTTTTGATCGTCAGACCAAACATTGCAAGGACATGACTTATGCCCGCGAACTTCTAGCCGCCGCTATTCGCTCAGTCCTTGGAAAGAACGATGAGCGCGCCATTGCTAGTCTGTTTAAGCCGGGTGGCACGCATGTTCGCAAAGGTGATTTTGCGGGCGTCAACGACTTCGAGGTCATTGCGTTCCTTGTCGTGATGCCGCCAATCGATAGCCGAACCGATTGTCCGTCTTCCGGAGATGAGTCGTGACGATCCCGGATGTCCAGCGGCTCATCGGAGCCCTTCGCCTACCCGATGCGGCAAGTGTCCAACAGCGCGTTCCGAAGAGTTTGCTCATCGAGCACGGAGCGTCTACGGCCAGCGACAAACGTTTGATTGAGGCCGGGGTCGATGAGCTCCGTTGGATCGCTAGCCTCAAGCCTGCCACTGTCGGTATCGCTGCGTTCGAAGATTCTGCTCGCCAATGTGTCGAACTAATTGTCCTCACCCTCAGCATGCGGCCAGATTCCAAGCCAACTCGTCTGCTTGAGCTTGTACATCGAGCGATTCCATACCACACATTACTCCTCGCGAGCGAACCAAACGGCAAATGCATCGGTAGTCTCGCAGACAAGCGATGGTCACAAGTTGAGTCCGGGCGAGTCGTCCTTGATGGCGAGGTAGTGTCCACCGACCTGACTACCACCGATCGGCCCACCTTTGACGCGCTGCTCGGCACGCTTGCCGTATCGCGACGCCCTTACACAAACCTCTACTCGCTGTATCGCACTTGGTTGGATGCCATGCTAGCCGTTGAAGCCTCTCGCAAGACCGGGGCCTTCGTCGAATCTGATTCGACCGAACGTTTTGCTGCAAGGCACGCTGCGCTCGCAGAATGTGCGGAACTTGAGAAGAGGATCAACGCGATCCGCGTGGCCGCCGCGAAAGAGCGGCAGATGTCGCGGCAGGTTGAGCTAAACCTTCAAGCCCGGCAGCTGCAGATACGCTACGAAGAGGCTCGCAAGTTGCTGTGACGCAGGACCCAACATGAAGAACCAAAAGCAAACAATCCGAAAGATCGTTGGGTTCCTCAACAACCCAGATGAAGATGGCGGCTTCTGGTTGCCGAACATCCAGCGCCCGTTCGTCTGGAGCGAGGAGCAGATCTGCCGCCTGTTCGACTCGATCCTGCGCGAATACCCGATCAGCACCCTGCTCATCTGGAAGACTACCAGTGGCATCCGGCGGCGCAAGTTCATCGACAACTGGAAGGATTCGCTTCGTCTGAGCGACTTTTATGTCCCGGAAGACTCCAAGAAGAAGTGCCTTGTACTCGATGGGCAGCAGCGACTGCAAAGCCTGTTCATCGGACTCTGCGGCAGCTACGACGGCAGGGAGCTCTACTTCGACATCCTTAGTGGCCAGCTAGCTGCGCCGGACGATGTGAAGTTTCGTTTCAAGTTCTTGCCGCCAGAGCCGCCATTCCCATGGGTGAAGTTCAAAGACTTGGTTTTCACTTCAAGGAAGAAACGAGAGATTGCGGAGAATCTGCGCAACACCTATGAAGTACCTTACAGCGAGCTTTCCAAGATCGACGACCATCTGGACCTTGTCTACCGAACATTCATTGGAGACGAGGCGATTACGTATCAGGAGCTCGACAGCATCGACAATCCGCAGCTTTACTCCGAGGATGACGTCGTCGAGGTGTTCATCCGCGCCAACTCCGGCGGCACGAAGCTCGGCAAGTCCGACCTGCTCTTCTCCCTGCTCAGCGCCACGTGGGAGGTCGCTGACGATCGCATGGAGGAGCTGCTTGGCTCCCTCAACGCCCACGGCTTCGCCTTCGACCGTGACTTCATCCTGAAGACATGCCTGGTTTTGCTCGGGCAGGGCGCTCGCTACGAGGTCGAGAAGTTCCGCAAGCCCGGCGTGCGTGAAGATATCGAGCGCCGCTGGTACGAGATTGCCGGCGCGGTCCAGGATGTGCTCGATTTTGTGCGGTGCAAAACGTTCATTCAGTGCGACAAAGCGCTGCCCAGCTATCTGGTGCTCATCCCCCTGGTTTACGTGCGGTTCCATTACCCAGACGAGTGGAAGCATGCCTCCGGCCGCGATGAATACCTGCTTCGCTGCTCCCTGGCCGCCTCATTCACCGGCCAGCCGGACACGGTCATCGACGGCCTCTGCCGGCGATTCAAGGAGGTCGGCAAGTTTGACCTTGCGGAAGCGTTCAAGGTCATCCGCACCGCCAACCGCCCGCTGGAACTCACCGAAGAGCGCCTCTGGCAACTGGGCTACGGCTCGGATTCGATCCATTTGCTGTTCAACCTCTGGTACCGGGATTTCAACCACACGCCCGCGTACGAGAACAACCTGCCGCAGATCGACCACATCTTCCCGCAGTCCGTGCTGGAGGCAATCCGAGACCCCAATCCCGAGACCGGCAAGCGCAACGTGATGCGCTACCGAAAGCCCGTCCGCGATCAGCTCGCCAACTGCATGCTGCTGACGCGGGAGGAGAACGGGGCCGGCGGCAAGGGCGACACCATGCCCGAGGTCTGGTTCGCCGACAAGAGCGACGCATATCTTGAGCGTCACCTGATCCCTCGCAACAAGAAGCTGTGGAACCTCGACCACTTCGACGACTTCATCGCCGCCCGCAAGGACCTGATTCGCGACAAGTTCGCCCAACTGCTGACCGCACCCGGAGGCACCACCGCATGAGCACCCCAACCATCCGCAGGATCACCGCCGCGGACCCGCTCTCCGCATCTGCCGACGTTGTCGCGGAGAACATCGCGAAGCTCAAGGCCCTCTTCCCAGAGCTCCTCACTGAGGGCGAGAAGGCGACATCCGTCAACGTCGACGTGCTGAAACAGCTCGTCGGGGACCAGACGCTTACCGATGCCGAGGAGAAGTTCGGCCTCAACTGGCACGGAAAGCGTGCGGCTCGCCAGCTATCCCTTACGCCAAGCGCCGCGACACTTCTGCCACGGCCGGACCAAAGTGTGGAGTGGCGTACGACCCGGAACCTGTTCATTGAAGGCGACAATCTTGAGTGCCTGAAAGTCCTGAAGAGCTCTTTGAGCAAGCAAGTTGATGTCATCTACATCGATCCACCGTACAACACCGGAAACGACTTTGTCTATCCCGATGACTTCTCGGATCGCATCCGACACTATCTCGAGCTGACTGGACAAGTCGAGAATGGGGTACATGCTTCGACCAACCCTGACTCGAGCGGGCGCTTTCACACCAACTGGCTCAATATGATGTACCCGCGTCTCCGACTTGCCCGTGATCTGCTCAAGCCGACTGGAGTCGGATTTGTCAGTTTGGATGGCAACGAGATGGCGAACTGCCGAACCATTCTCGGGGATCTGTTCGGTGAAGAAAATGTCGTCGCGACCTTTGCATGGGCTTCAAACCTAAAGGGGCGACAGATCGCCGATGGTGGGCCCGTTGGAACTCACGAGTACATCTTGTGCTTTGCCAAGGACGCTAGCCAACTCCAGCAATTTCGTGGAAGCGGAAGTGAGCTTCGCAACTTGATGCCCGCTGTCTACAAGGGAACCGCTTACGACGTAGAACATGATGCCAAGGGGGCATTTGTCGTCAAGAACGAGCTGTACAACACGAATTCCAAGTTCAACGAGCGAACCGCGCCGACAATGGTGTTCCGCATTCACCACAACTTTTCATCAGGTGAGACACGTGTTACTGATGTAGACGACACCACTCGGTACGATGGCTTTACGACCATCATGCCGCATCGCAATGCTCGATCCGATGTCAAGTACCACGCGTGGCGATGGAGTCGTGCCAAGGTGTTGGCGGATGCCGATGATCTCAAGTTCGAGCGATACGGTGATACGGCCAGAATCTATACCAAAATTCGCGACGTAGACGGAATGGCTATCAAGGACCTCATCATTGGTCCATCAACCGTGACAGGGCAAGAGGATCTCGAGTCCCTTCAGATGTCACGCACTTTCGACACGGTGAAGCCGATTGACTTACTGCGAGTCCTCATCGCGTCATCGGCTCCGAAGGATGCGACAGTAGTTGATTTTTTCGCCGGCTCCGCTTCGACGGGACATGCCGTCATGGCACAAAACGCGGTCGATGGCGGTACTCGGCGGTTCATTTTGATCCAGCTTCCGCTGCCGCTCGAGGCAGATCGCCCCGAGACAGCGCCTGCGGTCGAACTGTGCCGGTCGCTCAAGCGGCCAGCCAACATTGCCGAGGTCGCGAAGGAGCGGCTTCGTCGCGCTGGATCGCATGTGCTCAAGCAAGCCCCGATGAACCACCGCGACGTTGGCTTCCGAGTGTACAGCCTCGCTGAATCCAACTTCAAAACGTGGTCGCTCACGCCCGACAATGTCACATCTTCAATTCACGCGGGCGTCGAGCACATTCGAGCCGAGCGAACGGACGAAGATTTGCTCACGGAGCTCACTCTGCGTCTCGGTATCGACCTGTGCGTCGACGTCGAGTATCGCGAAATCGGGGGCAAGAAGTTGTTCTCTCTCGGTGCGGGCACAATCATGGGGTGTCTCGCTACCTCGCTACCTCAAGTTGATGTGGAGCATGTCGCTCACGCCCTGGCGACGTGGCATGTAGAGCTTGCACCGGCGCGTCCAGCGACTATCGTGTTCCGCGACGGTGCGTTTGACAGCGATGTGACCAAATTCAACGCATTGGCCATTCTTGAGCAACAGGGCTTGACGAACGTGAGGAGTGTCTGAAGCATGCCAATGCAACGCGTCACTGCGGACCACCCGGAGGCCAAGTCGCTGGATGTTGTGGCGCAGAACATCGAGCAGCTCAAGCGGCTCTTCCCGGAAGTAGTCGTGGAAGGCAAGATCAATTTTGACGTCCTTCGCCAGATCCTCGGCGATGCAGTCGAATCAAGGGATGAGAAGTTCGGCCTCAACTGGCACGGCAAGCGCCAGGCCCGCCAGCTCGCCCTCACGCCCACCACCGGCACGCTTCGCCCCTGCCCGGCGGAGAGCGTGGAGTGGAGCACGACGCAAAACATCTTCATCGAGGGAGACAATCTGGAGGTCCTGAAGCAGCTCCAGAAAAGCTATGCGGGTCAGGTGAAGTTGATCTACATCGATCCACCGTATAACACGGGGAACGAGTTCATCTACCCCGATGATTTCAGCGACAGCATTCGCAACTACGAGATGCTGACCAGCCAGCGGGAGTCGGATGGCCGCAGAATGACAACGAACAGTGACTCGTCGGGCCGATACCACACTGCCTGGCTGACCATGATGTATCCGCGTCTGAAGCTAGCTCATTCACTACTTCGCCCGGACGGAGCGATCTTCATATCGATCGATGATTGCGAGGTGGACAACCTCAGAAAGTTGTGCTCGGAGATTTTTGGAGAAGAGAATTTTGTCGCGACGGTTCTGTGGCAGAAGGTGTACTCCCCGAAGAACAGCGCTAAGCACTTCTCGGAGGATCACGACTACATTATCGTGTACGCGAAAGATGCCTCTGTGTGGAGGCCGACGCTCCTGCCGCGCTCCGAAGAGGCTGACGCTCGATACGAAAACATCGACGATGACCCTCGCGGCCCATGGAAACCCAGCGACCTGACCGCCCGCAACTACTACAGCAAGGGGCTGTACGAAGTGACCGGGCCCACTGGCCGGACCTTTACGTCAGGCACGGGTCGCTACTGGCGTCAATCGCGCGAAGCCTTCGACGATATGGTGCGAGACAATCGCATCTGGTGGGGCCCCGACGGGAATGCAATGCCTGCTCAGAAGCGGTTCCTATCTGAAGTGCAGCAGGGGATCGTGCCTCAAACCATGTGGTTCTACAAAGATGTCGGGCACACGCAGGAAGCGAAGAAAGAGTTGCTCGAACACGTCAAGTTTGAGAGCAATGACAACGTGCTGAACTCCGTGAAGCCTACTCGGCTCTTGCAGCGAATCCTCCAGATCGGCACGACGAAGGATGGCGGAGACCTGGTCATTGACTTCTTTGCTGGCAGCGCTCCGACCGGCCACGCCGTACTTCAGCAGAACAAAGAGGATGGCGGGAATCGGCGATTCATCCTCGTCCAGATGCACGAGCCGCTGCCAAGCCCCACCAAGGCAATGCAGTCGATCTTTGATATTGGCATGGCTCGCCTGCGCTCTGTAATAGAGGGCCTCAGAAGGGACACTCCGCAGCTTGGTGCGACTGAGTTGGATCTTGGCATCCGCATTTATAAGATGGCGTCGTCAAACATTCGCTCATGGATTGCGAGCCGTGAGAACTTGGCTAGTTCGATCGAGTCAGCAGTTGAACACCTCGAGAGAGCAAGCACCGAAGAGGACCTTCTTTGCGAGTTGTTACTCAAGCGCGGTCTCGATCTCTGCGTCCCCATCGAATCAAAGACCATCACAGGGAAGAAGGTGCATTCGGTGGGTGCTGGCTCCCTCATCGCATGTCTGGACACAAAGATCACCCGCGCTGACGGCGAAGCCGTCGCTCTCGGTATTGCCAAGTGGCACAAGGAACTGAACCCGGCGGGTGAGACAGCGATTGTCTTCCGCGACGACGCCTTCGTCGACGACGTGGTGAAGACCAACGTCGCCGCGATCCTGGAACAGCACGGCCTGAAGAACGTGAGGAGCCTGTAACGCGTGGCGAAGCGCAAGGCCCCCAAGTCGCTCACGGCCCGCGCCAAAGCCCTGGTCCGCAAGGCAGGCGAGGTGCTCCTGCGCGCCGCTGGAGAGCCCGCCGCAAAAGCCAGGCGCAGAGCAACCTCCGCGAGGCCCGCAGCCAAGAGTGAGCTGAAGGCCGTCAAGGCACCGGCCAACAAGGCGAAACGGGCCAAGCGGACCGAAAAGCTCGCCCCGCCTAGGCGACGCGGGAGTTCCCGCCGCAAGGCGGGTAGCAAAGCGAGGCAGCCCGCGAAAGCCACGCCTCCACCGGCGGCCCCACCTTCCCTGTCGGCCACCGCCCACTCCGTTCCTCCAGGTTCCCCGACTCCCGAAACTGACACCAAGACCATGAAGCTCCACTTCGAACCAGACCTTGACTTCCAAAAGGCGGCCATCGAGTCCGTCTGCGACCTGTTTCGCGGCCAGGAACTGTGCCGCACGGAGTTCACGGTCGTCCGCGACGTGTCCAACCCACAGATGCGGATGGGCTTTGCCGAGAGCGACCTGGGAGTGGGCAACCGTCTCACCCTGCTCGATGACGAGCTACTGGAGAACCTGAAGGATGTCCAGCTCCGCAACGGGCTCGCGCCCGCGAGCGTGCTCGCGTCGGGCGATTTCACCGTCGAGATGGAGACGGGCACTGGAAAGACGTACGTCTACCTGCGGACGATCTTCGAGCTCAACAAGCGGTTCGGCTTCACCAAGTTCGTCATCATCGTGCCCTCAGTCGCCATCAAGGAGGGCGTCTACCACTCCATTGACTCGATGGCCGAGCACTTCCGTGGGCTGTACGCCGGCGTGCCGTTCGACTACTTCCTATATGACTCGTCCCGCATGGGCCAGGTGCGGAACTTCGCCACCAGCCCGCACATCCAGATCATGGTGACGACCGTCGGCGCGATCAACAAGAAGGACATCAACAACCTTTACAAGGACAGCGAGAAGACCGGCGGCGAGAAGCCAATCGACTTAATCAAGGCGACCCGCCCGATCCTCATCGTGGACGAGCCCCAGAGCGTGGACGGCGGCCTTGAGGGGCGCGGAAAGGAAGCTCTCGGGGCGATGAACCCGCTGTGCACGCTGCGCTACTCGGCGACGCATGCGAACAAGCATCACATGGTGTACCGCCTGGATGCGGTGGATGCGTACGAGCGGAAGCTGGTCAAGCAGATCGAGGTGGCCTCCGCCACCGTAGAGAGCGCTCACAACCGACCGTTCGTGCGGCTGATCGGCGTACAGAACAAGCGAAACGTCATCTCCGCGAAAGTGGAGTTGGACATCGAGACCCTCCATGGCGTCGAGCGGAAGGAGGTCTTGGTCCAGGACGGCGACGACCTCGAACAAACCACGCGCCGTGCGATGTACGCCAACTGCCGCGTCGGTGAGATCCGTGTGGCAGCAGGGCGCGAGCACATGGAACTGCGTTACCCGGGTGGCGAGAAGTACCTCAAGCCTGGCGAGTCGTGGGGCGACGTTGATGGTGCGAGCATCCAGAGAGAGATGATCAAGCGGACGATCAAGGAGCACCTGGACAAGGAAAAGCGTCTCCGGCCGCTCGGGATCAAAGTCCTCAGTCTGTTCTTCATCGACGAGGTGGCCAAGTACCGTCAGTACGACGCAGAAGGCAACCCCGTGAAGGGCGAGTACGCAAAGATCTTCGAGGAGGAGTACAAGCGCTGGGCCCGCCACCCGGACTACGACACGCTCTTCAAAGAGGTTGATCTGTCGAAGGCCGCGGACGAGGTGCACGACGGATATTTCTCGATCGACAAGCGCACTGGCCGAGTCGTGGATACGGAGGAGGGCAACCAGAACGGTCGCGACGCGGCTGAGAAGGCATACAACCTGATCATGAAGGAGAAGGAGAAGTTGCTGAGATTCTCCACGCCGCTGAAGTTCATCTTCTCACACTCGGCGTTGAAGGAAGGCTGGGACAACCCCAACGTGTTCCAGATTTGTTCTCTCCGCGACATACGTACCGAGCGGGAGCGTCGTCAGTCAATCGGACGCGGACTCCGCCTGTGCGTGAACCAAGACGGGCATCGCGTCCGGGGGTTCGAGGTCAACACGTTGACCGTGGTGGCCAACGAGAGCTACGAGGCCTTCGCCGACAACCTCCAGAAGGAGATGGAAGAAGATACGGGCATTCGGTTTGGCATTGTCGAGCAGCACCAGTTCTCGCAGGTCGCAAGCGCGGGCGCTGACGGCAAGGTCACGGTGCTTGGCGTCGAGCAGTCAAAATTGGTCTGGGAGCACCTCAAGGCCAAGGGGTACATCGACGCTCGCGGCAAGGTGCAGGACGCACTGCGTCTAGCGATCAAGAACAAGACGGTTGAGCTGCCTGCCCTTGTGGGCGAGACCGGGCAGAAGGACCAGGTCGTAGAGATCCTCCGCAAGCTCGCGGGCAAGCTGGAGATCAAGAACGCCGATGAGCGGCAGACGATCAAGGCCCGTCGAGCCGTGTTGGACAGCGAGCAGTTCAAGCAGCTGTGGTCCCGTATCCGGGACAAGACCACATACCGAGTCAACTTCGACAACGAGAAGCTGATTACCGATGCCAGTAAGGCGATCACGGACGCACCGCCGATCGCTCGGACTCGGTTGCAATGGCGGAAAGCTGATGTCGCGATTGGTCGCGGCGGCGTGCAAGCCACCGAGTCGGAGAGTTCCGCACCCATCCAGCTGCGCGAGGCGGACATTGAGCTGCCCGACATCTTGACGGACTTGCAGGATCGCACACGGCTCACCCGAAAGAGCATCGCCAGAATCCTGATTGACAGCGGACGATTGGACGACTTCTCTCGTAATCCGCAGGATTTCATCGAGCTGGCTGCCGACTCGATCAATCGCTGCAAACGTTTGGCACTTGTGGATGGAATCAAGTATCAACGTCTGGGCGATGAGTTCTACTACGCCCAGGAGCTGTACGACAACGAGGAACTGACCGGATACTTGCGCAACATGCTGGCCACCTCAAAGGCCCCATACGAGCACGTCGTGTGCGACTCGGGTGTCGAGAGAACCTTTGCTGAAGAGCTCGAACGGAACACCGCCATCAAGGTCTATGCGAAGCTTCCAGGTTGGTTTACCGTGCCAACACCGCTAGGACCATACAACCCTGACTGGGCAGTGCTTGTGGAGCTTGACCTCGAGGAGCGACTTTACTTCGTTGTGGAAACCAAGTCCTCTGCGCTGCTGTTTGACGATGCTCGCAGAGTGTCAGAGACCGCGAAGACTCAATGCGGGAAGGCCCACTTCAAGGCGATCGCGACTGATGCCAATCCAGTGCAGTTCATCATCGCCAGGGGGCTTGAAGACGTGCTTGGCAATGCGGCAGCCGCTATTGATGATCGGCGCAGGGAATAAGTAACGATTGCTTTTGAGCGTGAGCCGAGTAGTGGCCGAAGTGACCCGCCTAGTTGGCGGAAACTCGCAGCTGAGTCCCCTTCCGTACCCCCCAGCGAACACTTTCTGGGGGTAAGGG
>JBKDAN010000032.1:0-11988 GCA_046316615.1 Phycisphaerae bacterium | reverse complement strand
CGCATCGCCCGTGACGCCGACCAAGGCAGGTACTTACTACTTTCTTGACACGACGGACTGGATCAACGTCGTTGCGCTGACGCGCGATCGCAAGGTGGTGATGATCGAGCAGTATCGCGCGGGGTTGCACGCGGTGACGCTTGAGCTTGCGGGCGGCATGGTGGACAAGGGCGAAGATGTCGCGGCGGCTGGCGCACGCGAACTGCTTGAAGAAACCGGGTATGTCGGCGGCACGGCGCGGGTGATTGGCCGCGTGAGTGCGAACCCGGCGATCATGAACAACTGGGTGCACACGATTCTGATTGAGAACTGCGAACTGCGGCACGCGCAGCAACTGGACGGCAATGAAGAGATCCGCGTGCGACTCGTCGATGCGAGCGAACTGCCGGGGCTGGTGCAGCGCGGCGTGATTCATCACAGTTTGGTCGTGGCGGCGCTGCACCACGCGGCGATTGCGGGGGTACTGCGCGTGTGAACGCGTGGCGTGCGTGTACCGCGAGACGCACTCGGACGGCGTGCGGATGTGACCTATAGTTGTCGCGAGCAGGGTGTAGCTCAGCTTGGTAGAGCGCCTGGTTTGGGTCCAGGAGGTCGCAGGTTCGAATCCTGTCACCCTGATTTGCTTGTTGGAAGCATACCGCGTGAAAGCGTTGCCGCGAACAAAGAACGCATTGGTGCTGCGTACGGACTTCTCAAGTGATGCCGTCTGGGAGGCAGTCTGCTCCGAAATCCGTAAGCCGGTTGGTGAGTTTCGAGCATATGTGGATTGTGTGAGCGACGCCAGCTTTGCCGGGCTCAGCATCGAGAAATTGGTTGAACTTGCGGCGAAGGATCAGGATCGTCCGTTCGTGTTTCTGGTCGACGAAGTGACTATTGCAGACCAGGAACATCCGATCGTTGTGGTTGACCTATTTACCGACCTAGGGCGGAGTTTTCGCGTCGTCCCGCGCGAGATGTGGGGCGTCGAGAACAATCTCTCGATCGCAAACATGGACTTCGCCGATTTCGCCGACAACGCTGACGATGACGGTGTGTTCCGGGGCTTTCAGACGTAATGACCGGTCATCCTCGGCCCGATGGAGGAACAGAGTAACTGCTTGAAGGCATTGGCCCGAGGTCCATCACGAAGTTACGGAATTCATGTCCTTTTCTGCACACAAGCGCGATGCACTCGATAGACAACTGCCGGTCGACCACCGCATGTCGCATCTTCGCTCATGCGCCATGCTGATGGGACAGAAGTATCGCGTTCCGCGTAGCCTGATCTGTGAAAGGGTCGTGCAGATGTGCGGCGTTGACATCAGCAAAGTTGCCAGCGAATTGGAGATTCAGCTTGCCGTGCAGGCGCTCACGGCAATCAAGGAATCGGGATTGAACGCTTCGCGTCAGTAGCAAGCGGACTGTCGAGAGCAACCGAGACCGTTTCGTTGGCATCCGGCCACGCTGCGGTTTGCGTCGGTGAAATCAACGCCGACGAATTCGCACCAGCACAGAGTGGATTCGGACAGGTCGGTGTCGCGGAATGAAGCGTCGCAAACTTCCGACCGGCCAAAGAATGTACGCGGGAGTGTCATCCTCGCGAGATCGCCTTCCACTCGCGTACGAAAGAAGTTAACTCCAAGGGGCTCCGGATCGTCGAATCGCGGTTGGCGGTCAGGCATTGGCGGGATGTCACCGGGGTCGAGCAGCCCACGTTTTTGCAGTGCCTCGCATGACTCGGCGTACGTCCGTCTCATGACGGTCATTGTACCTGAGCGGCGTTCATTCCCTGCTGGCTAGGAGCACCGCGATTTCATACGGTCAAGCTCGAACCTGTTCTGCAAATAGTTCTCTTGGAGTACTTTTGCCGTGATTCGTCAGCCTTACTTTCAACCGAACTCGATCACTGCGTTGGGAGAGATTTCATGGGTGCGTCTGTTGTCGGGTATTGGCCTGGAATCACCGAAGAACAACTGGCCGATCAACCCGGCTTTTACAACGACTGCAAAGCGTGGGGTGAGTGGATGGCGGTTCGCTACGACCATCCGCACATCGTTGCACTTCACAGATCGCTTGGGCTCGAGCCGCTGCTGTCACATACGACGGAAGGGATGAAGCCGAGCGATGTGGATTGGGTAGAACCACATGTTCTTCTGTCGGCTGCCAATCAGCTTCGAGAATTGATCCTGGCACACGACCCTCGTGTAAAGCCGCTCGTGCAGGTGTATGCACAGTGTGCGAACGGATTCGATGACGTTGAGCAAGAGTTTGCTCAAGATCTCGCGGATGTCGCCGCGATTGCCGAATTTGTGATGAGCTGTGGTGTCGCAAAGATGACGCTTGAAGTCAATTGGTAGCGATTGCTGGGTCGATGAAAGCAATTGACCGCAAGCAGAAGTTTCGAATACTCCGCAGGAAGATCTCAACGAGGGTCCAGTTGGTATGACTTCGCTGCATGGGCGCCATGCGTGGTAGAGGGGAGCGTGTGCTTTGATCGATGGCTGGCACGGCAACGATTATGTCGTGCTCTTCGATGCGGCAGAGGCAACTGCTTTGTCAGCTCGGTATGGCATTGGCAAGCATCTCGCTGGATACACGATCGCTGGCCTGCTTGGCTGGGATGACTTCATCGCCAAGAGCAACGATGGTCGCTACTGGACTGTGCCGACTTTGCCGTGCAGCGCAAAGCACCTCGCACCGCTGAAGCTCGCGATCGATGCTGAGCGCATGGTCGCCGATGATCGCCTGCGCGGCAAGGTGAAGTGGTACACGAAGCCTCTGGTGCTTGGTGGCAGCGCGACTGATGAAAGCAACGCTATCTGGGTGACACTTGACCAGCATGTGGAGTTGGTGAAGTGGTGGAATGATCGGTATCAGCAACTGCGGTGAGTGGCAGAGAGCCTGACACATGGAGTCTATACGATGTCTACGAGACCTGAACCAAAGACCGCCATTGACGCGTACAAGGCGATAATCGATCACTTCGTCGATCAGACCACCAACGGCCTGACCGAGCGGCTCGTGCGTGAATCCGGGAAGTACTCGAATGCCGTGGACAGTGAAAAGTTCAATGCGTTCGTCGCATCGCTCACTCAAGAGCAGCGTGAGTTGCTGGCCATGATGCTCCGCGAGGAGCGAATCGGGGCGACCCACGATGTTCTAGCCGAACTCACGTGGTGGTTGCTGTGTCGCGACGTCGGCTTGACGTTTCGCGGCGAGCCCATGCCCTTCGAATTGAGTGGCATGGGTCTGCATGGAGACTACATCGGGCGGCTGGGTGGGTGGGAGTGGCCGGAAGAAGATGAGCCGGGATAGAGCGGGACTGCACTTGCAGCACAATGATGATCCTTGGATAGACACAGATGCACACCTCGTGTTGTGACGGAGAATTGACATGCGATTTGGACCGCCGCCACTCATTGCCATCGATCATGACGACTATCACGCGGAATTTGTGGGCATGCTGGAAGACGGACGGCAGTGCTTTCTCACGACGCCTTTCGAGCCCGCGACTGGTGACTCGGCGGGATGTGAGTTTGTTGCACTTTATATCTTCAGCGCGGGTGGCCAGTTGCTAGAAGCGCGTATCGAAAACCTGGGGCCGCGAGCGACGATGGATCGGCAGCGACGCACTGCGCTGAGGGACGAGTGGCTGCTGGGCTTGGGGACTGTGCACTTCGGACGTATCGAGATCGCACCGTTTGCGGTCGAGCGTTTTGGCACGACGTTTGGTCTTGTGCCGCGTACGCCCGAAACGGATGAGGATGAGTGGGTAGTGGAAGCGCAGCCGGGGAACTACATGGCTTTCTTCGAGCCTTGGGATAGCGGCATTTACGACACGTGATGTTGATGGCTTGCGCGCCGGCGCGTTGTGTAATGCGAGGCGTTGGCGTGTGAGCTACCTTCTTCAACCACGATGCTGACGACTGACCGCAGTAGCGTCTCGTTACGCTGATAGGGGATTCACTCATGCCAAAGGGATTGTTCCGCCAGACAGTGTGTCTGCTGACGGATGGCACGACAACACTAGACGAAGTTCATGCGTCGTTGCGAGGTAGTGAGTTTGTCGTGCTGCGGCAAACAACTGGTCAGAAGGAGTCGCAGTTTGGCGGGCCGTCGTTGATTGTTCTCTATCGTGCTGAAACGAACGGCACGGTGGTTATCGATGTGATGCCGCAGGCGTGGCCGGACAGCATGGGAGATACCAAGTCGGATCTGACTCTCTTCGGCGCGTGGAGTCTTGGGCAGTTCGGACCTTTCACGTATCCACAAGGATTTGCTCGGGCTCGTCACTATTGCTGGATGTGGGAGGATGGCAGCAAAGCGGCGGCACGACATACCGCTGTGATTCGCGTGCGAATGACCTATGTTGGCGGCAGCGGGCCTGATGCACCAGTTGCACCGAAGGATCGCAGCGCCACGGATGAACTGAACTTTCTGACTCGACTGGTACTGACCATCGGCGCGTGTCGGGGTGTGATTTGCTACTTCAACCCAAACGGCGAGACGCTCCAGAGCATGGATGGCATCCGTGCAACGCTTGATGAGTGTGAACAGCAGAAGACGGAATCGTTGGACCTTTGGTGCAACCTGCGGTATTGCAACATTGATGGTGAGTACGCCCTGCTCGACACCGTGGGTAACGGCCAACTCGATGTGCCCGACATTGAAGCGGTGTTTTCGCCGAGCGAGCACCAGCCGAGCGATATCGCTTCGTTTCTGCGCGGGATCACGCGCCATGTGATGCACAGTGGGCAGGAGTTGAGCGTTGGGACACAGCTGCGCGGCGTGAACGGCGACGATGACGCATGGGTTGTGGAGCAGCCCGAAACTTCATTGATGCTGCCGCCTCGGCGGGTGCTTCGCGTGGTACCACGAGCGCACGCCGAGCGCGTGGCGAACGTGTTGAAGCAGTTGCAAGCCAGCGGCGCTGGCGGTTGATTCGTGTTGGTTCCGAGTGTCGAAAGTGCTCGTCGTTACGCCTTTCGCTTGCTAGCGGGTTTCTTCACGGACTTCGATCGCTTGGCGCGTCGCGTGCCTGCCGTAAGCTTTGCACGTGTAGCGTCCTTGAGCGTCTTGCCTTCCGGCGCCTTGCCGATCTTCTTCAATTGTGCGGTGTGGTGGGCGAGGTACTTCCTGACGGTGATGCGGCGCAGCGTTGCGGCGATCACATCGAGCGCGAGGTCATCGAGCTCTTTGAATCGCACGCAGCAGCCCGCGCTGGAGATGTCGAGCTTGAGCTTTTTGCCAGTCGCGTTCCATGCCTTCTCAAACCACTCGCGCGTGGGCTGATTCTGATAGAGACACAGCATGTAGACGACCATGTCGTTCTTCTGCGAGGAGAGGCCCAGATACATGAGCGGCAGTTCGGGGCGGGTGTGGTGACCTTGGGGCCAGACGCGATGTGGGACGCAGTAGGCGATGACGCCGTATTGCATGCGTTCTTCGAGCGACTTGTCGAGGTTTTCGAGGATGCATTTGCGGACGACAGACAGGGCGGCGCGACGATCTGCCGGGAGCGATGCGAGGTAATCCAGTGCGGTGGCTGCGGTGGATTTCACGTGGGGAGCGTATGTGAAGTGGCAACCTAGTCGCGATGGACTTCTTCACGCAGGTAGGTGCTTCACGGGCAACTGTGCTCGCAACGTGAATCGTTCCATGCCGTGTGCGAAGGGTCTTCCGATCCATGCTTCGAAGCAGGGCTGATCTGCGGGGACGTAGCGACTGCGCGGGAGCCAGCTGCCGTAGAGGTATTGCAACGCGCGGAGTTCGAGGTCGATGCCGCCGTCGAGTTCGATTTCGGCGATGAGCATGGCGGGGAAGCGGGAGCGGCCGATTTCGCCGCGAGCGATGACGGCGGGAGCTTCGACGGCGACGTGGTAGTGGCAATCAGCGAGGGCGGTGACTTCGGGGTTTTCCCACTGGTAGCCGTACCACTGGTTGTTGGCGATATTGTGACGCGTGGCCCACGTCATGAGGCGGTCGTAAGCACGCAGCACGGCGTCGCCTTGGTACGGGTTGAGCACGCGGATGTACGCGACGGTTTTGGCGGGCAACTCGCGGATGCGCACGCGGAAACGATCGGGGTTGGTTGTCGCGGCGAGCCGGCGGACGTGGAGATCGGTCGCTGCAGGTTCGGCGATGCGTTGGATGTGCTCGCCGTGGGCGGCTCGCCAGGCTTGGATGTCAAACGACCGCGGCGCGACGCCGTACTTGAGCTTGAAGCTGCGGGAGAAGTCTGAAGGACTGGCGAAGCCGCAAGTCAAGGCGACAGACGTGATCGATGTTCGCCGTGAGAATGCCAGGAGCGCGATGGCTTTCTCAAGGCGGAGACGCTTGACGAAGTCGGCGGGCGTTTCGCCCGTGATGGCTTGAAAGACGCGGTGAAAGTGATAAGGCGAGAGCATCGCCTTCTTCGCGACGCGATGGAGGTTGAGCGGCTCGCCGAGTCGGGGCACCATGAAGTCGATGGCGAGATTGACGCGCTCGATGTAGGTAAGGTGGGTATCGCGACGAGTTGTGCGTGCAGTTCGCAAGATTTGGCAAGTCCTGGGGACGGATTTTGGTATCATGCTTTCGTTCACGGCATGCGGGGATGCACGAAGGAGGCGGTATGAATCGGCAGATTGTTGGCTTGGCTTGTGCGGCGGCGCTCGGCGCGATCGTGGTGATGCCTTTGCGGCACGATGCAGCGGGGCGGCTGGCGGCGGACGAACCGGTGAAGAACGAACCTGCGAAGGACGCGAGCACGACAAAGGAGTATGCACCGATGCAACTTGGGAACTTTTCTGTGAGTCTCACGGTCAAGGACATCGCGGCGTCGCGCGAGTTTTATGAGAAGCTGGGGTTCAAGGTCGTGGGTGGCAAGCAGGAGCAGAAGTGGCTGGTGATGCAGAACGACCAGAGCACGGTCGGGCTGTTTCAGGGGATGTTTGAGAAGAACATGTTGACGTACAACCCGGGCTGGACGCGCGACTCGAAGCCGGCGGACGCGGCGGCGGGGCCGTTTACGGATGTGCGTGAACTGCAGAAGGAACTGAAGGCTCGCGGCGTGGCGATCACAGCGACCACGGACGAAGCGGGCACAGGGCCGGCGTACATCGTGCTGACGGATCCGGATGGCAACCCGATTTTGATCGATCAGCATGTGCCGGCACCGACGAAGTGAGCCGTGCTGGGCTGCAAGGGCTGAGCGGGTTTGCCGAATGACGGGTGATACCGTGGCGTGCCGAGCGCGGGCCATGTCGCGATGCGCGATGTGAACCTGCCCGGGCTGCTTTGTCACGAGGAGGGATCGCCATGCTTGGATTTCTTTGGGATCTGCATCAGCACACCCGGATCAATGAAGCCAATCAGCGGGCGACGGATCTGCAGGGAGCGATGCGCGAGCGCAGCAGCGATGTGGAGCGGCTACAGCAGCGTGTGGACGCGCTGGTGCTGGCGAACCTCGCGATGTGGACGCTGATGCGTGAAAAGCTTGGCGTGACGGATGAGGAGCTGGAGCGGCGCGTGCAGGACATTGACTTGTCTGACGGGCAGCTTGATGGCAAAGTGCGCGTGGGCCCTTGGAACTGCCCGTCGTGTCAGCGGCCGAATGCACCCAAGCATGCCAAGTGCCTGTACTGCGGCAAAGAGCGTGCTGGTAGCAGCGTATTTCCGGTGTGAGCGTGCAGTCGCGCTGCGTCGTCACTCGGGGATGCCGATGTCTTCGTTCCACAGGTCGGGCTTGGTCGCAATCAGCTCTCGCATGATGGCGATGCAGCGCTGATCGTGCAGGTTGACGACTTCGATGCCTGCGGCGCGGAGCCAGTCTTCGCGGCCTTGGAACGTCGTGTTCTCGCCAATGACGACGCGCGGGATGCGGTGCAGCACGGCGGTGCCGCTGCACATGGCGCAGGGGCTGAGGGTGCTGGCAAGTGTGAGGGTGTGCCAGTCGCGGCGGCGGCCGGCGTTGCGAATGCAGACTGTCTCGGCGTGGGCCGTGCTGTCGCCGGTTTGCACGCGGAGGTTGTGGCCCAGGGCGACGATGATGCCATCACGATTGACGAGGGCGCTGCCGATGGGGATGCCGCCTTCGCGTTTGCTTTTGCGGGCCTGCTCGTAGGCGGCGTCGAGGGCGAGGCGGTCGATAGTCGACTGGTCCATGCGCAAGTTTACTCGCGCGGGGGGAAACCTACCGTCGGGCATGAATGACACGGCACGCGGCGTGGGGCAGGCGGTGGACATGAGCGAGGCGTTTGCGCTGGCGCAGGACTCGCGTGATGAGCTGGCTTCATTGCGGCAGCAATTTCACTTTCCGGCAAGCAAGACCGGCACGACGCTGTACTTTGTGGGCAACTCGCTGGGGTTGCAACCCAAGAGCGTGCGCAACGCGCTGGAGCAGGAACTGGATGACTGGGCGCGACTGGGCGTGGAGGGGCACTTTGCTGCCAAGCACCCGTGGCTGCCTTATCACGAGGAAGTTCGTGAGCCGCTGGCTCGACTGGTGGGAGCGAAGCCCAACGAAGTGGTGGCGATGAACTCGCTGACGACGAATCTGCATCTGCTGATGGTGTCGTTCTACCGCCCCACCGCTTCGCGCTACAAGATCGTGATCGAGGACACCGCGTTTCCATCGGACTCGTATGCGGTGCAAAGCCAGATTGACTATCACGCGAAGTTCGCGGGGTTTGACAGGGCGAAGGGGCTCATTCGTCTCAAGCCGCGCGAGGGTGAAGCGACGCTGCGGACGGAGGACATTCTCGTGGCGATTGATCGCGAGCGCGACAGCATTGCGCTGATCATGCTGGGCGGGGTGAACTATCTCACGGGGCAGTTGTTTGATATCGCGGCGATCACGAAGTTTGCACAAGAGCGCGGCATTGTGGCGGGGTGGGACTTGGCGCATGCCGCGGGCAACGCGCACCTCAAGCTGCATGACTGGAACTGCGACTTTGCGGCGTGGTGTTCGTATAAGTATCTCAACAGCGGGCCGGGCGCGGTGGCTGGTGCATTTGTGCATGAGCGGCACACGCAGGACGCGAAGGCGAACGCGGCACTGCCGCGGTTTGCGGGTTGGTGGGGTAATGACCCTGCGACGCGGTTCAAGATGGGCCCGGATTTTTCGCCTGTGCAGAGTGCCGATGCGTGGCAACTGAGCAATCCGCCCGTGCTGGCGCTTGCACCGCTGCGCGAGTCGTTGGCGCTGTTTGATCAGGCGACGATCGCCAAGCTGCGGGCAAAGTCGGTCACGCTCACCGGCTACATGGAGCAGTTGCTGCATGCCACGCCTGTCGCGAAGCGGCTGCGCGTGCTGACACCCACGGATCCCGTGCAGCGCGGGGCGCAACTGTCACTGGTGATTGAGGGCGCGACGCGGCAAACGTCGCACGCACTGCTGGAACGCGGCGTGTACTGCGACTTCCGCGAGCCCAATGTCATTCGCGTGGCGCCGGCACCCTTGTACAACTCGTTTCATGATGTGTGGCGGCTGGTGCACGTGATGAATGACGTGTTCCGCTGAATGCGCTGTGTGTGATGCTTGATGGTTTGGCCCCGCGAAGAACGGCCCGGAAGGAATCTCATGAGCAGTGATTCGAAGCATGTCATTATCATCGGCGCGGGGCTGGCGGGCTCGCTGCTGGCGTGTTACCTGGCGCAAGATGGCTACAGCGTGAGCGTGTACGAGCGGCGGAGCGATCCGCGGCGCGCGGGGTACGCGGGCGGCAGGTCGATCAACCTCGCGCTCAGCGTGCGCGGCATCACGGGGCTTGCGGGGGCCGGGCTGGACACGCTGGTGATGCGTGATGAAGCCATTCGCATGCCGGGACGGATGATTCACCCGCTGGCGGGCGGCGCGCCGGTCTATCAGCCGTACAGCCACGACGCGAATGACGCGATCAACTCGGTTTCGCGCGGCGGGCTGAACATTGCGCTGCTCAACGCGGCGAGTGCGTACAAGAACATCGCGTTCTTCTTTGACCACACGTGTCTTGATATCGATATCGATGCGCCGTCAGCGACGTTTGCGACCGCGGGCGGCACGGTGACGGCGAAGGCATCGCTGATTCTGGGCGCGGATGGCGCGTTCTCGCCTGTGCGTGGGCGCTTGCAGAAGACGGACCGCTTTGAGTACAGCCAGACGTACTTGCAGCACGGCTATAAGGAACTGCACATTCCGGCGACGGCGAGCGGCGAGTACGCGATGGAGCCGCATGCGCTGCACATCTGGCCGCGCGGGGGCTCGATGATGATCGCGCTGCCCAATCGCGACAAGAGCTTCACGTGCACGCTTTTCTGGCCGTTCCGCGGCGAGCACAGTTTTGCGAACTTGCAGACGCGGGAGCACGTGCTGTCGTTCTTCAGCCAGCAATACAGCGACGCGGTGCCGCTGATGCCGACGCTGGCGGATGACTACGCGAAGAACCCGACGAGTTCGCTCGTCACGGTGCGGTGCTGGCCCTGGCAATACAGCGGCAAGGTGTGCGTGCTGGGCGACAGTGCGCACGCGATCGTGCCGTTTTATGGGCAAGGCAT
This sequence comes from Phycisphaerae bacterium, assembly GCA_046316615.1. GTDB lineage: Bacteria > Planctomycetota > Phycisphaerae > Phycisphaerales > UBA1924 > BJHL01. The sequence continues at coordinate 1,494 of JBKDAN010000032.1, read as the reverse complement.
GAACGCGGCGTTTGAAGATTGCCTGGCGCTGGCGACGTGTCTGCGCGCGCACAAGACCGATCGCGTCGCGGCGTTGGAGGCGTTTGAGGCGCAGCGCAAACCGAACGCGGATGCGATCGCGGACATGGCGCTGGCCAACTTCATCGAGATGCGCGACAAGGTCGGGCAACCGGCGTTTCTGTATCGCAAGAAGATCGAGCAAACGATTCATGCGGCGTTCCCGGGCAAGGTCACGCCGCAGTACAACCTCGTGAGTTTCTCGACGGTGCCTTACGCGACGGCGCAGCAGCGCGGGCGCGAGCTGGACGGCGTGCTGGATGCTCTGGTGGCGCGGGTGCCTGCATCGCTGCTGGCGAGCGATGCGGCGGCGTGGAAGGCGCGCGTGCTGGACGAAGCGGGCCCGCTGCTCACGCGGCTGGCCGCGGGGAAGGCCACGGAGCGGGCCATCATGGATATTTCGCCTCCGCTCACGGAGAAAATCGGCGTGTGGCCCGGCGATTCGCCGCTGACGCGCGAGGTGCTGTGCGAGATCAAGAAGGGTGACAGCGTGACGCTGAGCACGCTGCGCAGCACGGTGCACCTGGGCAGCCACGCCGACGGGCCCAACCACTACGCGCAGGATGCACAGGGCGTGGGCGAGATGCCACTGACGCATTATATCGGCCCGTGTCACGTTATCGCGGTGAACGCGCGGCGAGGCGAGCGCATGCAGCCGGCGGATCTGCTGACGCCGCTGGAAGCGATCAAGCATCCGCGGGTGCTGCTCAAGTCTTCGACGTTTCCAGATGCAGATGCGTTCGCGACGGACTTTGCGGCGTTGTCGCCCGCGCTGGTTGATGCGTTGGCGGATCGAGGCGTCACGACGATTGGTGTGGATACGCCCAGCGTGGATCTGTTTGATGACAAGAAGCTGCTCGCGCACACGGCGATCTTCCAGCGCGGCATCGCGATTCTCGAAGGACTGATGCTGCGCGACATTGCGCCGGGCGAGTATGAACTCATCGCGCCGCCGCTGAAGCTGATGGGCTTTGACGGCAGCCCGGTGCGGGCTGCGCTGCGGCCGTTGCAGTGATGATGCAGGATCGGCGGTGGACGTGCGCGACTTGAACGCGTCACGCGGAAGGAAAGGCATATTCACCGCGGAGAGCGCGGAGGACGCGGAGAGAAGACAGGAGTTGTGGTCGAGTTTGCGCGGGTGTTGTGGTAGTGTTCGTGGGTGGGGTGCGGTGATGAGAGCGTGAGAGGTCGTGTTGCAGGCGTGATCTGTCACGTTGCGGGCGTGATCTGTCATCTTCAAGGCGTGATCTGTCGCGTTGCAGGCGTGATCTGTCATCTTCAAGGCGTGATCTGTCGCGTTGCGGGCGTGATCTGTCATCTTCAAGGCGTGATCTGTCACGTTGCGGGCGTGATCTGTCATCTTCAAGGCGTGATCTGTCATGTTGCGGGCGTGATCTGTGACAGATCACGTGTGATTGGACCTTGGGGGGAAGGCAC